>NZ_JBVHTO010000015.1:0-296477 GCF_055565855.1 Streptomyces sp. NPDC028308 | reverse complement strand
CCCTGGGCTTGCCCCGATCGGCTGTCTGTCCGCAAACACTCTGCCGGTCGGGGTTTTCGCTGGTCAGACAACCTATGTCGTGTAGTCGAAGCGAGGAAGTCGCTGACGACCTGTATGCATTTCTGGCCGAGGACCACGCGCCGGCCCTCGTGCTCCACGTCGGGCACGGTGTAGCCGGCCGTCCGGAGATGGGGGACCAGCGCCGAGGGCCGGGCCTCCTTCACCTGGAGGACGAGGGGTTCCCCGCGGTGGTCCAGGAGCAGGACCACGTACGAGCGGGTGCCGACGCTTCCGGTGCCGACGACGCGGAAGGCGACGTCGTGCACCGCGTACCGGGCGAGGAGCGGGAGGCGGTCCTCGGACAGGGTCGTCAGGTAGTCCTCGAGGGACGCCGCCACCGCCGCGGCCTCCCCGTCCGGTACGCGGCGCAGCACCGGCGGTGCGTCGACGAACCGCCGGCCGCCGCCCTCCACGGTCTCGGTCGACTTCTCCGCGAACCGTCCGCTGGTGTTGGCCCGCGCCTTCTCTGAGACCCGCTCGAGAGTGCCGAGCAGGTCGTGGGCGTCGGCATGGGAGACGAGCTGCTCGTCCGCGATGGCGTTCCACGCGTCGAGGACCGGCAGCTTCGCCAGCAGCCGCATGGTGCGGCGGTAGGCACCCGCCGTGTCGTATGCCGCCTTGCGGCAGGTGTGCTCGTCCGCCCCGGCCTCCCGTCCGGCGAGCACGAGAGAGGTGACGAGCCGCTTGAGGTCCCACTCCCAGGGGCCGTGCACCGTCTCGTCGAAGTCGTTCAGGTCGATGACCAGGCCGCCGCGGGCGTCGCCGTACAGGCCGAAGTTCGCCGCGTGGGCGTCACCGCAAAGCTGCGCCGCGATGCCGGTCATGGGGGTGCGCGCGAGGTCGTACGCCATGAGGCCGGCCGATCCGCGCAGGAACGCGAAGGGTGAGGCGGCCATTCTGCCGACGCGGATCGGCGTGAGCTCGGGGATGCGGCCGGCGTTGGACTGCTCGACCGCGGTCACCGCGTCCGGCCGGCCGGTGTCGGGCGTCAGCTCGGCGTGCGCGGCGCGCGGCACGGCTTGCCGCAGGGCCTTGCCCTCGGCCTTGGGACCCCGGTGTCCTCCGGCTTCCCCGCTGCCGGGCGTCTCCTGGAAGGGCCGCTCCGCGAACCCCCGCACGCGGAAGATCCTCGGCGCGCGCCGCTCCGAAGCACCCGCGTCCTGCTCGGGGGCCTTTGCGTCCCGCTCAGCAGCCTCTGCGTCCTGCTCGGTCATCGTGACCGCCTCCCCCGTGCACAACATCAACTCGTGATGACCGTACCGCCGGGGGCCGAGACGCGTCAGACCCTGTGGACAACTCCGCGGACCAGCTATTTCCCGCCGCGGCAGGGCCCGCCCTCCGGCAGGTACCGCTCGGCCCAGACGCCCAGTTCCTTGAGCGCGGGTTCCAGTGCGGCGCCCGCCTCGGTCAGGCGGTAGGCGACCCGCAGCGGCGGTCCGTCGTTCACCTCGCGAACGACCAGTCCCGCCACGCCCAACTCCGTGAGGCGGTCCGAGAGCATCCGTTCGCTGATGCCGGGGATGGCCCGGCGCAGTTCGGCGAAGTGCACGGGCCGCTGGATCAGCACGGACACGACCAGGCCGGTCCAGCGCTTTCCGAGCAGCTGGAAGACCCGCGTCATCCCGTCATCGACCTTTTGACACGGTCCTGCGTGGTGGGGCACCGACTCCGCCATGCCTCCAGAGTACTGCGCTCACGCAAGGGGATGAAAAAAAGTAAGTGACTGTGTTATCTCTAGTTAGGTACGGAAAAGAAGCCCGCAGCCCGGGCCGCTTCGCCCTTCATTGGAGATTCCGATGGCCACGCTCCTGCACATCGACTCGTCCGTGTTCCCGACCGCCGCGTCGGCCTCCCGCGCCGTGACGGACGCCTTCCGCAAGACCTGGGAGGAGCAGCACCCCGACGGCACGGTGATCTACCGCGACCTCGCCGCGAACCCCGTGCCGCACATCACCGCCGACGCCCACACCGCCGGCTTCGCCGCCCCGGACGCGCACACCCCGGAGCAGGCCGCCGCCTTCGCCGAGCGCGTGAAGCTCATCGAGGAGCTGGAGAGGGCGGACGCCGTCCTGATCGGCGCCCCGATGTACAACTTCTCGATCCCTTCGACCCTCAAGGCGTGGCTGGACAACGTGATCCTCATCGGCCGTACGGCCATGGCCGAGGACTCGAAGATCAAGGGCACGCCGATCACCGTGGTCGCCAGCCGCGGCGGCTCCTACGCGCCGGGCACCCCGCGCGAGCCCTACGAGTACGTGCAGAACTACCTCCAGGCGGTCTTCGCGGACAGCCTGGCCATGGACGTCCACTTCATCGTCCCGGAGCTCACGATGGCGCCGCAGAACCCGGCCATGTCCGAGCTCGTCCCGCTCTTCGAGGCCTCGCGCGCGCAGGCCCTCGACGCCGCCACCGCCAAGGCCAAGGAGGTCACGGCCCACTTGGCCGCCTGACCCCCACCGGGCACCCGTGGCCTCGCGGCCACCACCACCCAGTACGGCCCGCGCCGTGTGACCGACCTCACGACTCGGTGACACGGCGCGCACTTGCCCGTACGAAGGGGATGTACCCACGCCCCGTCTCAACGAGCCGGCACCTCCGGGGCTACCGGCGTCGTGGGCGTGGGACGGAAGCCTCGGGGTCGTGCAGTGAGATAGCTCACCGCCGGACCGGGCCGCCCGCGACGGGCCGGCTGGGATCCGGCCTTTTCGGGCAACGAGAAACGGACCCCCACCCCGACTTTCGTCGGAGTGAAGGTCCGTTCGCTGTGCGCGAGGGGGGAGTTGAACCCCCACGCCCTTTCGGGCACTGGAACCTGAATCCAGCGCGTCTGCCTATTCCGCCACCCGCGCATTGGGTGTGTCGCCCGTCTCCCACCAAGTGGTGCGAGCGCCTGTCGACATGCAGAAGATTAGCACGCTGTCCGGGGTGGAATCACATCCCTTTCCCCGGCCCCCGCACCCCCGGCGGACCTCGGCCGGCGAAGCACGCGCCCGGCGTCCGGGAGGCCCCACCGGGGCCTCGGGCCAGGCCCGGGGTGGTGCCCGCGCCGGAGGGGACGCGTGGACACGGGAGGTCGCGCGGGGCGCTCCGCGCTCCCGGCCGTCCCCTCTCGCCCTTCCTCGTCCCCGCCGGCCCCGTCCCGCCCGCCCCTGGTCGCTCTGGCCCCCCTCGTCCCCCTCGCCCCTCTCGTCCCGTCCCGCTCCGTTCCCCCGTACCGAGCGGAACCGGTTCACGTATCAACCTCGTACCGGTCCTGGCCATCTGTACAGGAGCCGGACAAGGTGCACAGCCAGGTGCGGGACACTGGTCCCGGGCCGCCTCTACGATCCTTGTCGTGAGGAGTTCGAAGAGGCGCTCCGGAGGGAACTCCGGGAGGGAACCCCGGCTCGGTGCTTCGCGAGGTCTCGACACTCGTCGACCGGGCCGACAGGGGGAACCACCCGTTTTCCCGGCGCGTGGATACGATCAGTAAGCAGTATCAGGACGAAGACGATCAGCAGTACGCCGTAAGTGGCACCGCGCTGGGCAGTAGACACGTGGGTGACACCGCGGTGAGCAGCACAGGAAGCACCGCACGCGGCAGCGCGGCGAGCGGTACGGACGCAAGCGGCACGCAGGACGACGTCTAAGGAGGAGGTGCCCCATGGGAGTCCTGAAGAAGTTCGAGCAGCGTCTCGAAGGTCTGGTCAACGGCACCTTCGCCAAGGTGTTCAAGTCCGAGGTCCAGCCCGTGGAGATCGCGGGAGCGCTCCAGCGGGAGTGCGACAACAACGCCACGATCTGGAATCGCGAGCGGACCGTCGTACCCAACGACTTCATCGTGGAGCTGAGCACGCCGGACTTCGAGCGCCTCAGCCCCTACTCGGGCCAGCTCGGCGACGAACTCGCGGGCATGGTGCGCGACTACGCCAAGCAGCAGCGCTACACGTTCATGGGCCCCATCAAGGTCCACCTGGAGAAGGCCGACGACCTGGACACCGGTCTGTACCGGGTGCGCAGCCGTACGCTCGCCTCCTCCACCAACCAGCAGTCCCCCGCGTCCGCCCCGGCGGGCCCCGCGGGTCCGGCAGCGGGGCGACCCGGCGGATACGGCTACCCGCCGTCCGCCCAGCCCTCGGCAGCTCCTCCCATGCCGTCCGCGCCGCCGCCCGGCGGACGCCCCGGCGTCGCCCCCCTGGGACAGCGCGCCGCGGCGGCCCCCGGACCGGGCACCAGAACACGGCACTGGATCGAGGTCAACGGCACCCGCCATCAGATCTCCCGCCCGACGCTGGTGCTGGGCCGCAGCACCGAAGCCGACGTGCGGATCGACGACCCCGGCGTCTCGCGCCGGCACTGTGAGATCCGGACCGGAACGCCCTCGACGATCCAGGATCTCGGGTCCACCAACGGCATCGTGGTGGACGGGCAGCACACCACCCGCGCTACGCTCCGCGACGGCTCGCGGATCGTCGTGGGCAGCACCACCATCATTTACCGGCAAGCCGAAGGGTGAAGCGGGGGCAATGTCAGAGCTGACCCTCACGGTCATGCGGCTGGGTTTCCTGGCCGTACTGTGGCTGTTCGTGATCGTGGCCGTGCAGGTCATCCGCAGCGACCTGTTCGGAACGCGCGTCACACAGCGCGGCTCGCGCAGGGAAGCCGCGCGGCCGCAGCAGGCCGCGCGCCAGGCCGCGCCCCCGCAGCAGCGCCAGCAGGCGGCGCCGAGCGGCGGCGGGCGCCAGCGCCGCGGCGCCCCCACCAAACTGGTCGTCTCGGAGGGCACCCTCACGGGCACGACCGTCGCGCTCCAGGGGCAGACCATCACCCTGGGCCGGGCGCACGACTCGACGATCGTGCTCGACGACGACTACGCGTCCAGCCGGCACGCCCGGATCTACCCGGACCGGGACGGCCAGTGGATCGTCGAGGACCTCGGCTCCACCAACGGCACCTATCTCGACCGGGCCCGGCTGACGACTCCCACACCGGTCCCGCTGGGCGCGCCGATCCGCATCGGCAAGACCGTCATCGAGCTGCGGAAGTAGTACTACGTCATGAATAGGCGCGAGCGGAGCGAGCACGCAGCAGCGGTCCACACGACGGACCCCCGCGCGCTCCCGACCGGAGGGTGGGCACCGTGCGGATGTACCCGGAGCCGACGGGCGAGGTGCGCATGAGTCTGTCACTGCGCTTCGCCGCCGGATCGCACAAAGGCATGATCCGAGAGGGCAACGAGGACTCCGGTTACGCCGGTCCACGTCTGCTCGCGATCGCCGACGGGATGGGCGGCCAGGCGGCCGGCGAGGTCGCCTCCTCCGAGGTGATCTCCACCATCGTCGCGCTCGACGACGACGTGCCCGGCTCCGACATCCTCACCTCGCTCGGCACCGCCGTGCAGCGCGCCAACGACCAGCTCCGCATGATGGTCGAGGAGGACCCCCAGCTGGAGGGCATGGGCACGACGCTCACCGCCCTGCTGTGGACCGGTCAGCGTCTCGGCCTCGTCCACGTCGGCGACTCCCGGGCGTACCTGCTGCGCGACGGCGTCCTCACGCAGATCACGCAGGACCACACCTGGGTGCAGCGCCTCGTCGACGAGGGCCGCATCACCGAGGAAGAGGCCACGACGCACCCGCAGCGGTCCCTGCTCATGCGGGCGCTCGGCAGCGGCGACCACGTCGAGCCCGACCTCTCGATCCGCGAGGTCCGCCCCGGCGACCGGTACCTGATCTGCTCCGACGGCCTGTCGGGAGTCGTCAGCCATCAGACGATGGAGGACACCCTCGCCAGCTACCAGGGCCCCCAGGAGACCGTCCAGGAGCTGATCCAGCTCGCGCTGCGCGGCGGTGGCCCGGACAACATCACCGTCATCGTCGCGGACGTCCTCGACATCGACAGCGGCGACACCCTCGCCGCCCAGCTCTCCGACACCCCGGTCGTCGTGGGCGCGGTCGCCGAGAACCAGCTCCAGTCGCACGACAACGGCGCCATGCAGACCCCCGCCGGACGCGCCTCGAACCTCGGCCGCCAGGTGCCCGGACAGGGCGGCGGCGGCGAGTTCGGCCCGCCCGGCAGCGGCGACACCACCGGCTACGTCCCGACCGGCAGCTTCGACGGGTACTCGGACGACGACTTCGTGAAGCCGCGCTCGGGGCGCAAATGGCTGAAGAGGTCCTTCTACACGGTGCTCGCGCTCGCGGTCATCGGCGGCGGCCTGTACGGCGGCTACCGCTGGACGCAGACGCAGTACTACGTCGGCACCAAGGACGAGCACGTCGCGCTGTACCGGGGCATCAGCCAGGACCTGGCCTGGGTCTCGCTCTCGAAGGTGGAGAAGGACCACCCCGAGATCGAACTCAAGTACCTGCCGCCCTACCAGCAGAAGCAGGTCAAGGCGACCATCGCCGAGGGCGGGCTCGACGACGCGCAGTCCAAGATCGACGAGCTGGCCGTGCAGGCGTCCGCGTGCAAGAAGAACGCCGAGCGCCGCTCCGCCGAGAACGAGAAGAACGCCAAGACCGGCGAGGGCGAGGCCGGTGGCGTCACGGGAACCACGAAGTCCGCACTGACGTCCAAGGCCACGTCGTCGCCGACGCCCAACCCGTCGGCGTCGCAGCCCTCGTCCTCCAAGTCCAAGACCGCACCCACTCCCACACCCGGCCCCAGCCTCTCCGAGGAAGAGCAGAAGCTGGTCTCGCTGTGCGGTAAGCAGTAAGCAGCCGTGAGGGGCCCTGTCACACCATGAGCAGTACTACGAACCCGTCGACGCACCAGACGTCCACGATCGGCTCGATCGGTACGCCGAGCCGACGCAACACCGAGCTGGCGCTGCTGGTGTTCGCCGTCGTCATCCCGGTGTTCGCCTACGCCAACGTGGGCCTCGCCATCAACGACTCGGTGCCGCCCGGCCTGCTGAGCTACGGCCTCGGCCTCGGCCTGCTCGCCGGCGTCGGCCACCTCGTGGTCCGCAAGTTCGCGCCGTACGCCGACCCGCTGCTGCTGCCGCTGGCGACGCTGCTGAACGGGCTCGGGCTGGTGGTGATCTGGCGGCTCGACCAGTCGAAGCTGCTGCAGTCGATCAACCAGGCCGGCGGCGCCGCGCCGCGCCAGCTGCTGTACACCGCGCTCGGCATCGCGCTGTTCGTGGTGGTGCTGGTGTTCCTGAAGGACCACCGGGTGCTGCAGCGCTACACGTACATCTCGATGGTCGCGGCCCTGGTGCTGCTGCTTCTGCCGCTGGTGCCGGGGCTCGGCGCCAACATCTACGGCGCCAAGATCTGGATCTCGATCGCCGGATTCTCCATCCAGCCCGGTGAGTTCGCGAAGATCGTCCTCGCGGTGTTCTTCGCCGGCTACCTGATGGTCAAGCGGGACGCGCTGGCCCTCGCCAGCCGCCGGGTGATGGGCCTCTACCTGCCGCGCGGACGTGACCTCGGCCCGATCCTGGTGGTCTGGTTCATCTCCATCCTGATCCTGGTCTTCGAGACCGACCTCGGTACGTCGCTGCTGTTCTTCGGCATGTTCGTGATCATGCTGTACGTCGCCACCGAGCGGACCAGCTGGATCGTCTTCGGTCTGCTGATGTCCGCCGCCGGCGCGGTCGGCGTGGCCACCTTCGAACCGCACATCCAGACCCGTGTCCAGGCCTGGCTCGACCCGATGCGCGAGTACGCGCTCAGCCAGGCCGGGACCAACGACGGCGTCGTCCACTCCGAGCAGGCCATGCAGGCGCTCTGGGCGTTCGGCTCCGGCGGCACCCTCGGCACCGGTCTGGGCCAGGGCCACTCCGAGCTGATCCGGTTCGCCGCCAACTCCGACTTCATCCTCGCCACCTTCGGCGAGGAGCTGGGCCTGGCCGGCGTCATGGCGATCCTGCTGATCTACGGCCTGATCGTCGAGCGTGGCATCCGTACCGCCCTCGCCGCCCGCGACCCGTTCGGCAAGCTGCTGGCCGTCGGTCTGTCCGGCGCCTTCGGGCTCCAGGTCTTCGTGGTCGCCGGCGGCGTCATGGGCCTGATCCCGCTGACCGGTATGACCATGCCGTTCCTGGCGTCCGGCGGTTCCTCGGTCATCGCCAACTGGGCGCTGATCGCCATCCTGATCCGCATCAGCGACACCGCCAGGCGGCCCGCGCCCGCCCCCGCCCCCAACCCCGACGCCGAGATGACCCAGGTGGTCCGCCCGTGAACAAGCCCCTGCGCCGGATCGCGATCTTCTGCGGGCTGCTCGTCCTCGCCCTGCTGATCCGGGACAACTGGCTTCAGTACGTCAAGGCCGACTCCCTCAAGGACGACCCCAAGAACCGCCGTGTCGCCATCGAGCGCTACGCCACCCCGCGCGGCGACATCATCGTCGACGGCAAGTCGATCACCGGCTCGAAGAAGACCGACAACAGCGACTTCGCGTACAAGCGGACCTACAAGGACGGCGCCATGTGGGCGCCGGTCACCGGGTACGCCTCCCAGGCCTTCGGGGCCACGCAGCTGGAGTCCATCGACGACGGCATCCTCACCGGCAACGACGACCGGCTGTTCTTCCGCAACACCCTCGACATGCTGACCGGCAAGAAGAAGCAGGGCGGCAACGTCGTCACCACCCTCAACTCGGCCGCGCAGAAGGCCGCGTACCAGGGCCTGCTGAGGCAGGGCAAGGGCGCCGTCGCCGCGATCGACCCGCAGACCGGCGCGATCCTCGCCCTGGCCTCCACCCCGTCGTACGACCCGTCGACGTTCGCCGGGAACTCCACGACGACGGACAGCAAGGCCTGGACGAAGATCCAGAAGAAGAACGACCCGGACGAGCCGATGCTCAACCGGGCGCTGCGCGAGACCTACCCGCCGGGCTCCACGTTCAAGGTCGTCACCGCGGCCGCGGCTCTGGAGAACGGGAAGTACACGAGCGCGGACCAGAAGACCAAGACGCCGCTGCCGTACACCCTGCCGGACACGACGACGGAGCTGAAGAACGAGGGGAACATCCCCTGCGAGAACGCCACCATGCGCGTGGCGCTCCGGGTCTCCTGCAACACGGTCTTCGGCAAGATCGGCGCCGACCTCGGCCGCGACAAGATGGTCGAGCAGGCCGAGAAGTTCGGCTTCAACGAGGAGCAGTTCACGCCGGTGCGTGCCAGCGCCTCGACCTTCCCGACGAAGATGGACCGGCCGCAGACCGCGCTCAGCTCCATCGGCCAGTTCGAGACCGCCGCGACCCCGCTCCAGATGGCCATGGTCGCCTCGGCCGTCGCCAACAACGGCACGCTCATGAAGCCGTACATGGTCGACAAGCTCCAGGCGCCGAACCTGGACGTGATCGAGCAGACCGAGCCGCAGAAGATGAGCGAGCCGCTCTCCGAGGAGAACGCCCAGATCCTCCAGTCGATGATGGAGACGGTCGTCAAGGACGGCACCGGCCAGAAGGCGCAGATCAACGAGAACGGCATCACGGTCGGCGGCAAGACCGGTACCGCGCAGCACGGTGTCGACAACAGCGAGAACCCGTACGCCTGGTTCATCTCCTACGCCAAGCAGAGCGACGGCAGCTCCCCGGTCGCCGTGGCCGTCGTCGTCGAGGACGAGAGCGCCAACCGCGACGACATCTCCGGTGGCGGCCTCGCGGCGCCCATCGCGAGGGACGTGATGAAGGCGGTTCTCGACAGCAAGAAGTGACCCCCGTCACGTCCCCTGCGCATCGGTGCACGTTGCGATACCGGTCCTGTATCGGGTGACGGTCTTGGCCAGGTCACACAAAGCGATCCGGGTACGGTATGCCCGGACAGCACACCGCCGGACCACACAAAGGTGCGGTCGGGACTGACGGAGAGGGCTGGTAGGTAGCTATGGAAGAGCCGCGTCGCCTCGGCGGCCGGTACGAGCTGGGCCAGGTGCTCGGCCGTGGTGGCATGGCCGAGGTTCACCTCGCCCACGACACCCGGCTCGGCCGCACCGTGGCGGTGAAGACGCTGCGCGCGGACCTCGCGCGCGACCCGTCGTTCCAGGCCCGCTTCCGCCGGGAGGCCCAGTCGGCCGCCTCGCTCAACCATCCCGCGATCGTCGCCGTCTACGACACCGGCGAGGACTACATCGAGGGCATCTCCATCCCGTACATCGTGATGGAGTACGTCGACGGTTCCACGCTGCGCGAGCTGCTGCACTCCGGGCGCAAGCTGCTGCCCGAGCGCACGCTGGAGATGACCATCGGCATCCTCCAGGCGCTGGAGTACTCCCACCGCGCCGGCATCGTCCACCGTGACATCAAGCCGGCCAACGTCATGCTCACGCGCAACGGCCAGGTCAAGGTCATGGACTTCGGCATCGCCCGCGCGATGGGCGACGTCGGCATGACGATGACGCAGACCGCGGCGGTCATCGGCACCGCGCAGTACCTCTCCCCGGAGCAGGCCAAGGGCGAGCAGGTCGACGCCCGCTCCGACCTCTACTCCACCGGCTGCCTGCTGTACGAGCTGCTGACCGTGCGTCCGCCGTTCGTCGGGGACTCCCCGGTGGCGGTGGCCTACCAGCACGTCCGCGAGGAGCCGCAGCCGCCGAGCGTCTTCGACCCCGAGATCACGCCCGAGATGGACGCGATCGTCCTCAAGGCGCTGACCAAGGACCCCGACTACCGCTACCAGTCCGCGGACGAGATGCGCGCGGACATCGAGGCCTGCCTCGACGGCCAGCCCGTGGGCGCCACGGCCGCCATGGGTTCCGTCGGCTACGGCGGCTACCCCGACGACCAGGCGACCACGGCCCTGCGGTCCACGGACGGGCAGGCCACGTCGATGCTGCCCCCGATGAACCCGGACGACGCCGGGTACGGCTACGACGACCGGCCCGACCGCCGGCGCCAGAAGAAGAACAACACCTCGACGATCCTGCTGGTCGTCGCGGGAATCCTGGTCCTCGTGGGTGCGATCCTCATCGGCAAGTGGGCTTTCGGGGGCGGCGGTTCGGGCGACGAACCGTTCCCGGCACCGGACTTCGTGGGCCAGACCAAGGCCGACGCCGTCCAGATGGCGGAGAACCGGGAGCTGCAGCTCACGTTCACGAAGAAGCCCTGCGAGAACCAGAAGACCGGCAGCATCTGCTCCCAGGACCCCGTGGCCAAGACCGAGGTCAACAAGGGCGACACGATCAACCTCGTAGTCTCGACCGGGGCCCCGAAGGTCGCCGTGCCGAACGTCATCGACGACCCCCTGGCCGTGGCCAAGAAGAAGCTCGAGGCGGACAAGTACCAGTTCGACGTGGAGACCAGGTCAAAGGAGTCCAGCCAGGATCCGGGCACCGTGCTCGCCCAGGACCCGGACCCGGGCAAGGAGGTGGAGAAGGGATCGACGATCACCCTCACCATCGCCAAGGAGAAGAAGCAGGCCACCGTCCCGGACGTCACCGGCAAGTCCTGTGACGAGGCCAAGCAGCAGATGCAGGCCAACGACCTGGTCGGCGAGTGCCAGGACGTCGAGACCGCCGACGCCGCGAAGGTCGGCAAGGTGCTCCAGACCGCCCCCTCGGCCAACTCCACGGTCGATCCGCAGTCGAAGGTCACCATCCAGATCGGCAAGGCCGCCGAGAAGCAGAAGGTGGCCGTCCCGGGTGTGACGGGCCAGCGCCTCAAGGACGCCAAGAAGGCGATCCAGGAGGCGGGCCTTCAGGTCGGGAACATCACGGGCGGCAATGACGACAACGCCATCGTCCTGATCACCGATCCCCCGGCCGGCAGCCAGGTCGACCAGGGCACCGCGGTCAACCTGACCACCACCGGCCAGCAACAGGGCGACAACGGGGGCAACGGCGGCAACGGCGGCTTCTTCGGAGGCGTCACCGGCACCGTGTTCCGCACGGAGGACTAGCCGCTCCGCCCGCACCGGGTCCTTGCACGACGGAGCCCCGGCACCCACGAAGGGTGCCGGGGCTCCGTCGTACCGCTTTCCGTCAGCGCATTTCCTTCGGCGGCGTACGGTCGGCGTCGACCTTCTCGACCCGCTCCAGCTCGCCCCAGACCACGTAGCGGTAGCGGGACGTGTAGACCGGCGTGCAGGTCGTCAGGGTGATGTAGCGGCCCGCCTTCTTCACGCCCGACTCCTTCGGGACGGCGCCCAGGACCCGCACGTTGTACTTCGAGGTCTCCGGGAGGACCGAGAAGACCTTGTAGACGTACCAGTCGTCCTTGGTCTCGAAGACGATCGGGTCGCCCTTTTCGAGCTTGTCGATGTTGTGGAACTTGGCGCCGTGACCGTCGCGGTGGGCGGCCAGCGCGAAGTTGCCCTTCTTGTCCTGCGGGAGGGCCGACTTGACGGGGTCCATGTAATAGCCGGCCACGCCGTTGTTCAGGACCTCGGACGACGTGCCCTTCTTGACCAGCACCTCGCCGTTCCGCATGGTCGGCACGTGCAGGAAGCCGATGCCGTTCTTCGTGTCCAGGGCGCCGGGGCCGCCGCCGCGGCCCTCCAGCCAGTCGTCGCGGACCTGGTCGGCCTCCTTGTGCGCCGTCCGGTCGGCGATCACGTTGGTCCACCACAGCGAATAGACGACGAAGAGGCCGAGCACCAGCCCGGCCGTGATGAGGAGTTCACCGAAGACACTGACGGCCATCGCGATCCGGCCGCCGCGGCGGCGAGGCGCGGGCACCTCGCCGGCGTCGGCACCGGTGTCGGCGCGCTCGTCGTGGTCCGTCCTCGCTGCCACTGTGCATCCGCCCCGTCTGATCCGTCTCGACAATGCGTCCCGGGGCACCCGGGTCGTCCGGAAGGCCCGGGGAAGCCGCTCCCCGCGCTCCTACTGGACGAGCGCGTCCGGCTTGCCCTTGCTGCGCGGCCGTTCCTCGACCAGCTTGCCCCAGACGATCATCCGGTACTTGCTGGTGAATTCCGGCGTGCACGTGGTCAGTGTGATGTAGCGCCCGGCGCTGGTGAAACCCGACCCCTTGGGGACGGGGTCCAGCACGGCGGTGTTCGAGGGCGGCGTCACCGGGAGGATCGACGCCATCTCGTAGACGAAATACTCGTCCTGGGTCTCGACCACGATGGGGTCGCCCGGCTTGAGACGGTTGATGTACCGGAACGGTTCGCCGTGGGTGTTCCGGTGCCCCGCGATCCCGAAGTTGCCCGTCTTGTCCTCGGGCATCGCCGTCTTCACGCTGTCCTTGTCGTAGTGCCCGACCATCCCGCGGTCGAGGACCTTCGACTTGCTGATGCCCTCCGCGATCGGCGCCACGACGTCCAGATCGGGGATGTGCAGGATGGCGAACCCCTGTCCCGGTTCGAACGCCCCCGGCTTCCGCTTGCCGTTCGCCCAGTCCTCCTGGAGGTTGTGCGTCGCGCTGCCGGCCTGCTGGTGTGCCCGGATGTTCGACCACCACAACTGGTAGGTCACGAACAGCAGCATCAGGACGCCCGTGGTGATGAAGACCTCGCCGATCATCCGGCTCACCACGACGGCCGCACCGGGCCGCCGGGCCCGCGCCGCGCGCCGCGCCTCCAGCCGGGACCGGGGCACCCCCGACGGCCCGTCCGCGGGCGTCTCCACGGCCGTCTGCGCGCCTCCGTGCCGTCCTCGGCGTCCGGCGGCCTTCCGGCGGGCCGCTCGGCCGCCTGGCGGGCGTATGGACTCGCTCCCGGCCCCGCCCCGGGAGCCCCCGGCCCCGCCCGGCACGTCCGCGATCCGCAGCGCCACCGTCTCGTCGTCCGGCAACTGCGGCGCCACGACCGGCTGGACGAGGGTGGGAGCCGCGTGCGGAGCCTCGTACGCGGGGACACCCGGCGCCGTCCGGGGAGACGCGTACGGCTCCTCGTGCCCGCGCGGGCCCTCCTGCTGCCCGTACCCGCCGTACTGCGCGTAGGGCTGCGGGGTCTCCTGGTACGGCTGCGCCGGCGCCGCGTACGTCCCCTCGGCCGACCCGTACCAGTCCCGCGCGTACCCGGCGGGGTCGTACCACTCCTCCTGGACCCCCGGCCCGGGCTGCGCGGTGAGCGGGTCCGTCAGGGGATCGGCGGGCCGTCCCGCCGGCGCCCCGAACGCCTCGGCGCCCTCGAACGCGCCAGCGCCCCCGTACGCGGCCTCGCCGCCGTGGGGGGAGCTGTCGCGCTCGGGGCGCAGCGCGGTCACGCCGTGGCCCTGCCCACCACCGGGGCGAGCCCCGCCGACCTCGCCACCGCGTCATGGTCCCCGCACTCCGCCAGCCAGTTGGCGAGCATCCGGTGACCGTGCTCGGTCAGCACCGACTCGGGATGGAACTGCACGCCCTCGACCCGCAGTTCACGGTGGCGCAGGCCCATCACGATCCCGTCGTGCGTGCGTGCCGTGACCTCCAGCTCGGCCGGGACGGTCAGCGGCTCGGCGGCCAGCGAGTGGTAGCGCGTGGCCGTGAAGGGGGACGGCAGTCCGGCGAAGACGCCCGTGCCCCCGTGCTCGACGAGGGAGGTCTTGCCGTGCAGCAGCTCCGGCGCGCGGTCCACCACCCCGCCGTACGCCACCTGCATCGACTGCATGCCGAGGCAGACGCCGAAGACGGGGACGTCGGTCCGGGCGCAGTGCCGGACCATCTCGATGCAGACGCCCGCCTGTTCCGGGGCGCCCGGTCCCGGCGACAGCAGCACGCCGTCGAAGCCGTCCTGGGCGTGCGCCGTGGACACCTCGTCGTTGCGCACCACCTCGCACTCGGCGCCCAGCTGGTACAGGTACTGGACCAGGTTGAAGACGAAGCTGTCGTAGTTGTCGACGACGAGAATCCGCGTGCTCACTGGTCGTCCACCGTCACATCGTTGAAGGGCAGCAGCGGTTCGGCCCACGGGAAGACGTACTGGAAGAGCACGTAGACCACCGCGAGGGCCAGGACGAGGGAGATCAACGCCCTCACCCATGCGTTCCCCGGCAGATGCCGCCAGATCCAGCCGTACATGCCGTCCCTTCCGTAGCACCACGGCACCAGAGTCACGCCCTACCCCACCGGACTCACGCCGTACGTCACCAGACTAACGGCGCAGCGCCTCCGGTTTCCCGGCCTCCACAGGCTGGGTGGAATCCAGATGCGCCCAGACGATCAACCGGTGACTGTGCCCCCACTCCGGCTCGCAGGTCGTCAGTGTGAGGTACCGGCCCACACGCGTGTACCCCGATTTCCTCGGTACGGGGTCGACGACCGCGACATCACCGGGCAGTGTCCGGTAGGGCTTCGTGTCGATCCGGTACGTGAACCAGGTCGTGCCGTCCGTCAGCACCACCGCGTCCCCGGGGCGCAGCCGGGGGAAGTCCTTGAAGGGGTCGCCGTAGGTCCGGCGGTGCCCGGCGACCGCGAAGTTGCCCCGCTGCCCGAGCCGGGCGGTGCGCGCGTAGTGCCCGAGCCCCTTCTTCAGGGTGCCGGTGCCGGTCCCCTCCAGCACGGGCTTGTTCCACGTGAAACCAAGACGCGGCACGTACATGATCGCGAACGGCTCGTCGTTCTTGTACGGCCCGGGTCTCGCCGGTGCGGTGGCGGCGGGCTCCGCGGAGCTTCCGCTTCCGCCTGGTGTGCCGCTTCCCGAGGGCACCGGCCGGACGCTCCCCTGCGACCAGCGGTCCTGGAGTTCGTCGATCTGACGGTCCATGACGCCGTCGGCCTTCACGCCGGTCCAGAAGAGCACGTAGACGACGAAGAGCACGATCAGAGCGCCGACGGTGATGCACAGTTCGCTGAGCGTCCGGACGACCACACGCACCGACACAGGCCCCCCAGTGGCAGCTGCTCCGCTACTCCGGCCACCGCGCCCGCCCGCGGACCGCTCGCTACTCCACGGGCTTCGCGTAGTGGAGATCCACTGTGCCCGAGTAGCCGGGAAGAGTCACCTTCCCGTCCTCCTCGACTTTCCAGCCGAGCCCGTAGACATTGACGTAGACCATGTAGTTCTGGATCGCCGCGGAGGCCGCCAGCGCCTTCTGGAGCTTGGCGGGATCACCGACCGCCTGGATCTTGTAGGGCGGCGAGTAGACCCGCCCCTGGAGGATCAGGGTGTTGCCGACGCAGCGGACCGCGCTGGTGGAGATCAGCCGCTGGTCCATGACCTTGATGCCTTCGGCGCCGCCCTGCCAGAGCGCGTTCACCACGGCCTGGAGGTCCTGCTGGTGGATCACCAGGTAGTCCGGCTGGGGCTCGGGATAGCCCGGCAGCTTGGCGGTCGCGTTCGGCGGGGCGTCGTTCAGCGTGACCGTGATGGCCTTGCCCCGCAGCTTCCGGGTGCCGGCGTTCTTCTCCAGCGCGGCCAGCTTCGCGTCCTCGGCCGCCGTGCGGCCGTCGTCCCGCTCGGCGAGGGACTCCACGTCGTCGCGCAGGGCCCCGTTGGACTCGTCGAGCCGCCCGTTCTTGTGACTCCGCTCCTGGATGAGGTCGGAGAGCTTCAGCATGGACGCATCCGTACGGATATTGGTGCCCTTGGCCGTGTTGAAGCTGGTGAAGAAGATGAGGCCCGCCAGGGCGAACACCGCTACGGTGAGCACCCGCACGGGCCGGAAACGGCGCGTGCGGCCAGGGGTGGGACCCGTCCCGGGGGAGTCGGCAGAATTGCTCAACGTACCCTTATCTCCTTAGGCGCCGCGGAAGCACTACGCTAACGGACGCCCGGGGGAGCACTCAGTGTCCCCTTGTACGCTGCCCCGGAGCCCGCCCCAGTTCCCTGCGCGGCCACGCAGCGCATCGACAGGAGAGACCCTCGTGCCGAAGTCACGTATCCGCAAGAAGGCCGACTACACGCCGCCGCCGTCCAAGCAGACGACGGCCATCAAACTGAACAGCCGCAGCTGGGTCGCCCCGGTCATGCTGGCCATGTTCCTCATCGGCCTGGCCTGGATCGTCGTCTTCTACGTGACCGACGGTTCACTGCCGATCGACGCGCTCGACAACTGGAACATCGTGGTCGGTTTCGGCTTCATCGCGGCGGGATTCGGCGTCTCCACGCAGTGGAAGTGACGTCGTTCCCGGTGGGATAACGGTGGCCCACTGCCGGGTGGACGGAGCTCTGCCCCCAGCTATCCACTGAGTTATCCACAGAAGTTTTCCACAGTGGGGAAAAAGAACGACGATCTGTGGATAACCCACCGGGTGTTGACGCCGGTGTGACTGGCCTACCGGGATGCGGAAGTCTGTTCGCCCCCTGTCCTACCTGGGAAAACTCGGGTCAGCGACAGGGGGCACAGTTGTTCCCGCACAGCGTGCACAAGATCCGCCACAGTCTGTGGACAACATCGGTCACTCAGGTCAGCTGACCGGTCCTGACCAGCGTCATGACGACCACCACGGCCAGGACCAGGGCACAGGTCCCGTACTGCACGAGGCTCCGCCGCTCCCGCGGGGCGTGGACCATGGCGTACCCGACGACGAGCCCCGCGACCAGCCCGCCGACGTGGGCCTGCCAGGCGATGTCGGGCACGGTGAAGGTGACGACCAGGTTCACCGCGAGCAGGATCAGGACCGGGCGCAGGTCGTAGTCCCGGTGGCGCAGCAGGACGACGGTCGCACCGAACAGGCCGTAGATCGCTCCGGACGCCCCGACCGAGGGCTGGTTCTGCGCGGCGATCAGATACGTGAGCGCCCCGCCCGCGAGGCCGGACACCACGTAGAGGACGAGGTAGCGGGCCCGGCCGAGGGCTTCCTCCAGCGGCCCGCCCATCCACCACAGCAGAAGCATGTTGAAGGCGATGTGCGTGAGGCCGTTGTGCAGGAACATCGACGTCAGCAGCCGGTACGGCTGGCCTTCCGCGACGCCCTGGACCGAGTTGAGCACCGAGTCGTAGCCCCGGCCGACGAGCTGGAAGCGGCTCGTGAACCGGTCTCCGACCGTCTGCTGGAGCAGGAACGCGGCGAGGTTGAGGCCGATCAGGATCTTCGTGACGAGCCGGGGGTCGGCGGCGACCGTGCCTCCCGCGAGGGTGCGGGGCCGGGCGGCGTCAGGGGCGTGTCCGGTGCCGGATCCGTCGCGCACGCACTCGGGGCACTGGAAGCCGACGGAGGCGCTGACCATGCAGTCGGGGCAGATGGGGCGCTCGCAGCGGGTGCACCGGACGCCCGTCTCGCGGTCGGGGTGCCGATAGCAGGCGGGCAGGCTCTGGGCGTCCTGCGGTCCGTGGTCGCCCGGTCCCTGCGGGCTGCCTGGCACCTTGTCCATGACGGGTCCCCTCACCTCTGCGTACGACGGGCTGCGCGGCCGGCGCACAGCGGTCCGCCCGGGCTCGTGCGTGAACGCACCGCCCCGTCCATCCCTACGGACGAACGGGGCGTTTGGTTCCCGGCGGAACCCCGGGGGCTCAGCCCTGCCGGGTCTCCACGACGACGGACTCGATCACGACGTCGTTGACCGGACGGTCGGTGCGCGGGTTGGTCTGGGCGCTCGCGATGGCGTCCACGACCTTCTGGCTGGCCGCGTCGGTGACCTCGCCGAAGATGGTGTGCTTGCGGGTCAGCCAGGCCGTCGGGGAGACGGTGATGAAGAACTGCGAGCCGTTGGTACCCGGGCCGGCGTTCGCCATGGCCAGCAGGTACGGCTTGTCGAAGGCAAGGTCGGGGTGGAACTCGTCCTCGAACTTGTAGCCGGGGCCGCCGGTGCCGTTGCCCAGCGGGTCGCCGCCCTGGATCATGAATCCGCTGATCACCCGGTGGAAGACCGTGCCGTCGTACAGCTTGTCCGTGGTCTTCTGGCCCGATTCCGGGTTGACCCATTCCCGCTCGCCCTTGGCGAGCTCGACGAAGTTGCGGACCGTCTTGGGCGCGTGGTTCGGCAGAAGCCGGATCTCGATGTCGCCTTGGTTGGTCTTCAGGGTGGCGTAGAGCTGCTCAGCCACGATGTGCCTTCCGTTGCCTTCTCTGACTCCCCGATCCTCGCACGGACCGGCCTTTCCGAAGCCCGCCACCACTCGTCCCGGCGATTGGTACTCCTTCTACCGGGCACCCGGATCATGTCCCCGGACAGCCGTCCGGGGGTGGTGTCTGCAGAAAACCGGTCGAGTCCTCCCGGATGGGGGCGCGTCACGACGATCCGTGGCATTGTCGTCGACAAGCTCCTGTTGCCCTGTATTAATCCGCTATTGGACCTGATCGTCGCCTGACGGTCACCGATCATCCCGTGATCGGCGACTGCTCAAGGCTCGCCCGGGAGGGGGGCATTCGTGACCCGGATGCCCGTCCTCACATGCCCAGGTGGTCACCGACGGGCATGATCCCGATAAGGGCGGAAAGGTGAAATACCGTACGCCACCGAGGAGGAGGAAACCCGTGACCCGCATCGAGAGCGTGCGCGCCGCGACCGGCTCGGCAAAGGACAGCGTGCTGCACGCCGCGGAAGTGGTGGCGCCCTATGCCGACACGGCCAAGGACAGGGCCGCACACTACGCAAACGAGGCACGCGTACGGCTTGCGCCGAAGGTGTCGCTGGCCGCCGACCAGGCCCGCGTCCAGTACGACGCTCATCTCGCGCCCCGGCTGGAACAGGCCCGCTCGCACGTACCGCCGAAAGTCGACCAGGCCGCCCACGACGCGGCGGTCCGCACCCGCAAGGCCGCCCGCCAGGCCGCCGACTACTCGAAGCCGAGGATCGACCAGGCGGTCGCGGTGGCCCAGCCCGTGAGCAAGGAGGCCGCGGCCCGCGGAGTCGCCGCACTCGCCGCCCTGCGCGGTCAGGTCTCGCCCAAGGAGATCCAGAAGCTGGTCCGCAAGCACGAGCGGCGGGCCAGGGCCGGACGGATCGCCAAGGGCCTGGCCATCCTGGGCGTCGTGGCCGGCGGTGCCTTCGCCGCCTGGAGGTGGTGGGACAAGCAGGCCAACCCCGACTGGCTGGTCGAGCCCCCCGCCGCGACCGAGGTGCCGGACAACGGCCACCTGTCGGCCGTGGACGGCAGCCAGGCCGCCCTGGACCCTGAGGTTCAGGCCAAGGAAGCAGAGGAGGAGTCGGCGGACCGCGACGAGAACCGCTGATCCCGGCCACCGCGCCGGCCTCAACAACGCCGTGGGGCAGAAGACTTGAGGGTCTTCTGCCCCACGGCGTTGTTTCACGTGGAACATCAACCGGAACCCCGGTTCCGGGTGCGGGCACCGGCGTTTACAGCACTCGTCCCCGATGACGTTTGCAATGACCCGCACACATGACATCCACACAAAAACCTTAACGGAGCGCATTGCACCGGTTACGGGACGGCGACCGCCCCCGCCCCCGTAAGGCCCGCCCATCGGCGACCGCCACACCGCGGAGCCGCAGCGCGCCGACGAGAAGACCTGACGGGCCCCGTTTTCGACGCCCATTTGCGCAAATAAATGCAACGAAGCAAAGCCCCGACGTGTGACACAGGTCACCCACGCGTCGACCGACCGGCTGCACCGGGACCTCGGAGGAGTCGGAGACCGGGAGAAACAAGGGCATACGAAAACCGGCCAGCCGCCCGCTGAGGGCGTCCGGCCGGTCCGAGGTGTGGAGCCTAGGGGAGTCGAACCCCTGACATCTGCCATGCAAAGACAGCGCTCTACCAACTGAGCTAAGGCCCCGGAAGAGGAACGTCCGACCGGAGGAGACTCGCACCGGCGGGCGCCGCAGACCAGAGTACCGGGTCACCCCCGGGATCTCGCAAAAAGATAGGGGGTCCCCGTGGACGACCACTCTCCGTAAGATGCTCGGCGTGGTTCGCGGCAGCGAACCGCCGTACTTGGGGAAGCGATGGGGAGACGCAATGGACGCCGCACAGCAGGAAGCGACCGCAAGAGCCCGGGAGCTGCAGCGGAACTGGTACGGGGAGCCGTTGGGGGCGCTCTTCCGTAGGCTCATCGACGATCTGGGTCTCAACCAGGCGCGTCTCGCCGGGGTACTGGGGCTGTCCGCCCCCATGCTGTCGCAGCTGATGAGCGGCCAGCGCGCCAAGATCGGCAACCCCGCGGTGGTCCAGCGGGTCCAGCTGCTCCAGGACCTGGCGGGGCAGGTCGCGGACGGCAGTGTCAGCGCGGCCGAGGCCACCGCCCGGATGGACGAGATCAAGAAGTCCCAGGGGGGCTCGGTGCTCAGCAACACCACGCAGACGACCAGCAGTTCAGGGGCGCCGACGGTGAAGCGGGTGGTCCGCGAGATCCAGTCGCTGCTGCGTTCCGTGGCCGCGGCGGGGGACATCATCGAAGCGGCGGACACCCTCGCCCCGACCCACCCGGAACTGGCAGAGTTCCTCCGGGTGTACGGCGCGGGCCGTACCTCCGACGCGGTGGCGCACTACCAGTCCCACCAGAGCTGAGCAGACCGCCCGGCGGCAACACCCCCGCGGTGAAGGGCTCTTGGGCCTTCGGCCACGGGGAGGCGGGCAGCCGGGCACCTCACGGGGTATGCGCAGCGGGAGACCGCACGACGGACCGGGCACGGCACCCGGCAACCGACACCGCCGGGCGGCCCGACAGCGGGGCGCCCCGGAGTGCCCCGGGGGCGTGGGCACTTCGACGAGCTCCAGCCGACCGGGCACCGCGCACGCGGCAGCCGGGCCGACTCCGAAGGGGGAGCGAGGCACGACCATGGGTGAGGTCTTCGCCGGCCGGTACGAACTGGTCGACCCGATCGGACGCGGGGGAGTCGGTGCCGTCTGGCGCGCCTGGGACCACCGGCGACGCCGGTACGTGGCCGCCAAGGTCCTGCAGCAGAGCGACGCGCATTCGCTGCTGCGGTTCGTGCGGGAGCAGGCGCT
This sequence comes from Streptomyces sp. NPDC028308, assembly GCF_055565855.1. Taxonomy (NCBI): domain Bacteria; kingdom Bacillati; phylum Actinomycetota; class Actinomycetes; order Kitasatosporales; family Streptomycetaceae; genus Streptomyces; species Streptomyces sp. NPDC028308. Next base: position 274,770 of record NZ_JBVHTO010000015.1, on the reverse strand, counting down.
GCGGATCGACCATCCCCATGTCCTCGCCCCGGCCAGCTGGGCCGCGGACGACGACAAGGTCCTCTTCACCATGGACCTGGTGGCCGGAGGCTCACTGGTCCATCTCGTCGGCGACTACGGCCCCCTGCCCCCGCACTTCGTCTGCACCCTGCTCGACCAGCTCCTCGCCGGGCTCGCCGCCGTGCACGCGGAAGGTGTCGTGCACCGCGACATCAAGCCCGCCAACGTGCTCCTGGAGGCGACCGGCACGGCCCGGCCGCGACTCAGGCTCTCCGACTTCGGCATCGCCATGCGTCTGGGCGAGCCCCGGCTGACGGAAACCAACTACGTGGTCGGCACGCCCGGTTACTTCGCGCCCGAGCAGATGACGGGCGCCGACCCCGACTTCCCCGCCGACCTGTTCGCCGTCGGACTGGTCGCCGTCTACCTCCTCGAAGGCGCCAAGCCCGACGCCAAGGCGCTGATCGAGCACTTCGCGGCCCACGGCACGCCCAGGGCGCCCCAGAGCATCCCCGAGCCCCTGTGGCAGGTCGTCGCGACGCTGCTCCAGCCCGACCCCGACGCACGGTTCCGTACGGCGACGGGAGCGCGCAAGGCCCTCGCCTCCGCCATCGAACTCCTGCCCGAGCCGGGGCCCGACGACGAGCTGGTCGAGGTCTTCGACCAGGTGGGCCCGCTGCCCGCGGGGTTCGGCCCCGAGGGACCGCTCCGCCGGGCACCGGGAGTGACGCGGACACCCCCGCCCCCGGGCGCCGCCTCCCCCGACGGCTCCGAAACGACGCCACCGTGGCCGGACACCGGCACTGCCCCCTCGCTGCCCGACGGCACCCCCATCCCCCCGCGGCCCGACGGCGGAACGCCGCCCCAGGTACCGGCCGACGGCACGGTCCCGCCGCGCCCGAGCCACGGTGCGACGCCCCGGCCGCCCGGCACCGGGACACCTCCGCATGCGCTCAACGGCGCCGTCCCCCCGTATCCCGGTACCGGCCCCGGCACGGGTACCGGTTTCGGCACGGGCACCGATTTCGGCACGGGGACTGGCTTCGGCACCGGTGCCGGAGTGCCGCCCCACCCCGCAACCGGCATACCGCCCCGCCCGCCTGCCGGTGCGATACCTCCCCGCCCGGCAGCCGAACCCGTACTTCCCCAGGACTCTCCCGGTCAGGAGGAACAGGCCCGGCACCCGGGCGCGACGGCACACCCCGTTTCTCCGGGCAACCCGATGCCGTCGGCCGTCGGCGACGACACCGCGCCCCAGCCGTCCACCATGTCGGACACCGGGAGCTTCCATCTGCCGCCTCCCCGCGCCCTGGCTGAGACCCCCCGCCCGCAACCGGCCGTCCCCGTGCAGCCGTACACGCCGCCCGCCCCCGCCGAGCTGCCGACGCCGACTCCCGTGCACGCCCTCCCCTACGCGTCCACGCACGTCTCCACCGCCCACCAACCCGCTGCGCCGATGACCGCGCTGCCGCAGCACGCGCTCGTCTCCACGGCCCCGTACGCCGCCCCGGCACCCGCACCGCAGACCCCGCGTCCGTCACCGTCGACCGCACGGCACCGCACCAGGCGCCCGGGACCGCCCGCCAAGGTGGCCCTGCCGATGCTGCTCCTGGCACTCGCCTGCTTCGCCGTGGGCTTCTGGGCGCTGGCGAGGATCTGACCGGCCGACAGGCCCCGGGAGCCTGCTGAGAGCGCACGTGGCGTCCAGACAGAGGAGCGGGGCGGAATCGGAGGTTCCCGCGCGACGTCCAGCCGGGCCGTCGCCGGGAGACCGGCCCTGAGCGCCGTGCCGAACTCGCCGACGCCCCCACCTCCAGGAACCGGGGTTCAGCGGCCCCGCCTACGCCCGGAGCCCGCACGCGCCGGGCTCGCGCGCCGGCGTGCCAGCGCCGTCCATACGACCAGCGTGAGCACCAGCGCACAGCCCGAGCCGATTCCCGTGGCGGCGACCACCTTCATCGCGGCTTTCCCACCGACTCCGCCGGTGCCGCCGTCCCCGTTGCCGTCGCCGTCGCCGCTCCCGGTACCGCCCGCAGGGCCGCTTCCCGCCGCTCCGGACGCCTCGGCGCGGTCCTCCGCGGTGACCTCGAACGCGCCCTCCGGCCGGGCGCTGCCGAGGTAGGCCGGGCCGTCCCCCGCGTCGCCGCGCACCCGCACACGCAGCGTCAGCTGGACCGGACCGTCCCCGAATTTCTCGGCGACCCCGGCACCGAGGTGCACGACGAGGTAGTAAGAACCGGCGAAGCGCACCGCGCTCACCCGGGCGCTGATCGCATGGCGGTTGTCGTACGCGACCGGCGGCAGCACGGGCAGCGCGGCCGACCGCCGGCTGCCGCCGTACCCGGAGCCGACGTCCTCGACGAAGCCCCGCACCGGGTTGTAGAGCGCCATGGCCAGAGCTGTGCCGACATAGCGGCCGCCGCTGTCCACGCCGCCGAGTTCGGCGTCCGCGTAGACCTGCTGGCCCCAGTCGACGGGCACCTTGTAGAAGAGGGTCTGCCCGGCCTCGATCCCGGTCTGCCAGACGCCCTGGCCGAGCGGAGCGGCGGTGCTGAAGCCGGTACCGCCCGCGCGGCGTCCGGCCTCTCCCAGGAGACCCTCGGGCGGGGCCGAGTCCCAGTTCTCCGGGGCGGCCGTCGCGTCGGCCTTGCCCAGCCTCGGCTCCGTCACGTAGCCGATCTCCAGGTCCCAGTCCTCCGGGGAGGAGCCGGGCGGCCCGCTGCGCTCGACGACCGCGTAGTACGTCCCCGGCTCCTGGCACACGTACTTCGTGCGCCCGATCTCACGGGACGCCGCGGCGGCGATCGGGTGCGGGCTCTGGGTGGCACCGATGTGGGCGGACTTGGTGGAGCAGGTGGAACCGTCGGCCTCCTGCACGGTCACCTTGATGCCGTCCGCCGCCGAGACCTCGCTTCCGGGGGCGGGCACGGCCGTGGCGGAGACGTACGCGTTGGAGGCCGCGTCGAGTTCGAGGCGGTAGTAGACCTTGCCGTCCTCGGCTATGGAACTGCGGTACGTCCCACCGGGCTCCAGGCGTGCGGCCCCGGTGATGCCGTCCGCGCCCTCGACCGTCCTCGCGTCCTCGTCGAAGGCGTACGGGTCCGGGTCACCGTCGGAGGGGAGCAGCCGGCCGGCGTGCACAGGGGACGCGGAAACGGCTCCCGCACGGTCACCGGCGCCCTGAGCGGCACCGGCCGGCCACGACGACGGACTCGCCGCCGCCTGTCCCGGCACCACCGCCGTCACGCCCAGGGCCCCCGCCGTGCACAGCACCGCCACCATCGCCACCGGTGTCCGGCCGCGCCGCCCCACCGTGCGCCGCCCCATCCCGCGCCACCCCTCGTCGTATCCCCCGGACCGTGGCCCATCCTGCCGCGCACGCCCCCGCGGCGCCCGCACTCCGATCAGGAGCGGCCGAAACGAAACTCTCCGGATCACGGCCGGGACCCGGGAACGGTGCCTTCCCCCGTCCCCACACGCCCGATTCAGCCTCCTCGGCGGCCCCGCCCGGCCCGTGACAACACAAAACCCCGACCGTACGAACGGCCGGGGTCTGTTCTGAGACTGGTGTCGCTACTCACGAACCCGTGGGCACGGAGTCAGTCGCCTCCGTCCACAGATCCTGCTCGGCGCGATCCGCCTGGATCTGGCGGTACACGAGGAGCCCGCCGATGGCGGCCAGTGCGACCAGGAGAAGCTTCTTCACCGCGCTACCTCGTCTTTCCTTGACGTAGGGGACCTCTGGCGCCCGACTATACACACCGACCGATACCGATCGGTGACCTGCGTCAGCCCTCAACTCCCGCCCTGCGCAGCCCAGTAGGACCGTGAGGCCGGGCGCGTTCATAGGGTGACAACTCATCACACACTGTGATTTCCCACCGCAGATCCCGGGTTTTCGGGCGCCCTGCGTCCATCCGGGTGGTGTTCATCTGAACATCGACGCGCCACGGGCGTCGGTCCACCACTTCGCGGCGCTCATACACATCATGAGGAAAGTACGCAAATCGCCCAACCCGAAAGTGAGGGGCCATGGCCCAGAACAAGGTCATGAAGCTGTGGATCGCCATCGTCACCGCCTTCCTCGCGGTGTGCACGACGCTCGGACTGATCACGACCGTCGCGGCCGCCGCGGTACCGCAGGCCGAGGCACCGCGCAACACCGGCACCGCCGTGACCGTGCCGACGGCATCCCCCTGGGCCTGGTCCTACAGCCGGTCCCTGCCCCCCACGATGAAGCAGCGCATCCGCGCCGAGGCCCACGGCTCCTCACCGAGCTGCCGCCACCGCGCGACCGACGACGAGGCGGCCGCGGACACGGACGCCCCCTGCGACGCCGACTCCCCTGCCGAGGCCGGTACGGAGCCCCTCACACCCCTCCAGCGCTGAGCCCACGGCACCACCACAAGGCACGCCCCTGACGTAGCGGCGAACTTGCGTACAAAGCCACACAGGGCAGAGGCCCGGCGACTCCTGCGAGTCGCCGGGCCTCCGACGTGTACGGACCGATCGAGTCAGCGCCTCTGTCCCCCGGCCCACCGGACCGCGACGACGGCCAGCGCGGTGATCGCGGCGATCGTGACGAGAATGGCAACCCCGGTGCCCACGCCCATGACTCCGAACATCTGCAACCCCCATGAATCGACCGCAGGCCGCGGTCCCGCTGTGACGTGGGACGACCATGGCACGACGATCAAACCGGCGGCACTCCCACGGCAAAGCCCTGAGCAACTTCTGAGGTTGCCCCCGGCTGCATCCCGAACACGGAAGGCGGCCCGGGACCACTGAGTCGCCAGCCCCGGCGAACCGTCTGATACTGGCTTTATGGCCCAGAAAACCGAGAAACCTCATGGGCCGTCCACCTTGACGGTCAAGGGACGGGACTTCCGGCTGCGTTCCGTCGGCTTCTTCGTGCTCGCAGCCCTCGCCATCTGGTTCATCGCCGCCAACACCAAGTCGGTGACCATCCGGCTCTGGGTCTCCGAGGTCACCCTCCCCCTGTGGATCGTCCTGTCCGTGACGCTCCTCGTCGGCATCCTCCTGGGCCTGCTGATCGCCTACCGCAGGGCCCGCCGGTAGCCGACGCCTGGATAGACGGTCCCGGCCAGGACCGGCGGCGGGGAGTCGCCAGTCCCTCGACTTCACGAGCCCCGTGGACGCCGAAGACCCCCGATCCATCCGGACCGGGGGTCTTCGTACTGTGGGGCTAACAGGATTTGAACCTGTGGCCTCATCCTTATCAGGGATGCGCTCTAACCAACTGAGCTATAGCCCCGCCGCGCTCTGCGGTGTATGTCCCGCGCGCTGACCTCTGAAGATTAGCGCACGACGCGGCCAGTCCCAAAATCGGTATCCCGGGGCCTGTGGAAGGCCCCGGAGAGCCGCTGCTACTCGTCCTCGGCGAGGGTCAGCTCGACGCCTCCGACGAAGCCCGCGGAGAGGTTGTAGATGAACGCGCCGAGCGTCGCCAGCGCCGTGGCCAGGACGACGTCGATGACCGCGATGATCGTCGTGAACATCAGGACGTGCGGCAGCGACAGGAACGACTGGAGGTCGAAGCCGTTCGACTCGTTGGAGCCGGTGGCCTCGGAGATCGTGCCGCCGACGGTCGAGAAGACGCCCATCGCGTCCATGACCATCCACAGCACCGCGGCCGCGACGATCGTGCAGATGCCGAGCGCGATGGAGAGCAGGAAGCTGACCTTCATCACCGACCACGGGTCGGCCTTGGCCACCCGGAGCCGCGCCTTGCGGGTGCGCGGCGTGGTGCGTGCGCCGGTCCGGGGACGGCGTACCGCGCCCGCCGGGGCCGGCTGGTAGGCCTGCGGCGGGTGGTAGGGGCCGGCGGCGGCCTGCTGCGGCTGGCGTTCCCCCGGGAGCGCGGAGCCGGCGGGCGCCGCCGCCGTGGAGGGAGCCGTGGCGGCCGGTGTGTCCGGGCCCGCTCCGGCCGCGTACTGCTGAGCCTGCGGACCTCGGGTGTCCGTCACAGTTCCCCCCTGGGATCCATGAGAGTCATGGGAGTCGGTCGCATCAGTGGCGGAGCCACGGCCGCCGTCCGTTTCCTTGCCGGTCGTTCCGGCGCCCGTGGCTCCGCTCACGATGACTCACTCCTCGCGCTACTCGGCCGGGGTCTGCTCGCCCTCGTCCGTTCCCGCGGCCGCGACTGCTTCGGCGGTGTCGTCCTCGGCGTCCACGCCGTCGACTTCCTCCGCCTCGCGACCGGCCTCGGCGTTCCGAGCGATACCGACCACGGCATCGCGCTTGCCCAGGTTGATCAGTTGGACGCCCATGGTGTCACGGCCCGTCTCCCTGACCTCGTTGACTCGCGTACGAATCACACCGCCGGACAGCGTGATGGCGAGGATCTCGTCGGTCTCCTCGACCACCAGCGCACCGACGAGGGAGCCGCGGTCCTCGACGATCTTGGCGGCCTTGATGCCCAGGCCACCGCGACCCTGGACGCGGTACTCGTCGACAGCGGTCCGCTTCGCGTACCCGCCGTCCGTAGCAGTGAACACGAACGTACCGGGTCGAACAACATTCATCGAGAGCAGCTCGTCGCCCGCGCGGAAACTCATGCCCTTGACACCCGAGGTGGCACGGCCCATCGGGCGCAAGGCGTCGTCCGTGGCGGTGAACCGGATCGACTGCGCCTTCTTGCTGATCAGAAGCAGATCATCCTCTGCCGAAACCAGTTCCGCACCGATCAGTTCGTCATCAGAACCGCTCTCCGTCTCACGGAGATTGATCGCGATGACGCCACCCGAACGCGGGGAGTCGTAATCCTTCAGAGACGTCTTCTTGACCAGTCCGCCCTTGGTGGCGAGGACCAGGTAGGGCGCGGCCTCGTAGTCGCGGATCGCCAGGATCTCGGCGATCGCCTCGTCCGGCTGGAAGGCGAGCAGGTTCGCGACGTGCTGTCCGCGCGCCTCACGGCCGGCGTCCGGCAGCTCGTACGCCTTCGCGCGGTAGACCCGGCCCTTGTTCGTGAAGAACAGCAGCCAGTGGTGCGTGGTGGACACGAAGAAGTGGTCGACGATGTCGTCCTGCTTCAGCTTCGTGCCGCGGACGCCCTTGCCGCCGCGCTTCTGCGAGCGGTAGTCCTCGGTCTTGGTCCGCTTGATGTAGCCGCCGCGCGTGATGGTGACGACGATGTCCTCTTCGGCGATCAGGTCCTCCATGGACATGTCGCCGTCGAAGGGGACCAGCTTGGAGCGCCGGTCGTCGCCGAACTTCTCGACGATCGCGTTGAGTTCCTCGCTGATGATGCCGCGCTGGCGCACGGGCGAGGCGAGGATCTCGTTGTACTCGCGGATCTTGGCCTGGAGCTCGTCGTGCTCCTGGATGATCTTCTGGCGCTCCAGGGCGGCCAGTCGGCGCAGCTGCATCTCGAGGATGGCGTTGGCCTGGATCTCGTCGATCTCCAGGAGGCCCATCAGGCCCTCGCGCGCGATGTCGACGGTGTCGCTGCGCCTGATCAGCGCGATGACCTCGTCGATGGCGTCCAGGGCCTTCAGAAGGCCGCGCAGGATGTGCGCGCGCTCCTCGGCCTTGCGCAGCCGGAACTTCGTACGGCGGACGATGACCTCGATCTGGTGCGCCACCCAGTGCCGGATGAACGCGTCCAGCGAGAGGGTGCGCGGCACTCCGTCGACGAGCGCCAGCATGTTGGCGCCGAAGTTCGTCTGGAGGTCGGTGTGCTTGTACAGGTTGTTCAGCACGACCTTGGCGACCGCGTCGCGCTTCAGGACGATGACCAGGCGCTGGCCGGTACGGGACGAGGTCTCGTCGCGGACGTCGGCGATGCCGCCGATCTTGCCGTCCTTCACGAGGTCGGCGATCTTCTGCGCGAGGTTGTCCGGGTTCACCTGGTAGGGGAGTTCCGTGACCACCAGGCACTGGCGGTTCTGGATCTCCTCGACCTCGACGACCGCGCGCATCGTGATGGAGCCGCGACCGGTGCGGTACGCCTCCTCGATGCCCTTGCGGCCCACCACGAGGGCGCCGCTCGGGAAGTCGGGGCCCTTGATGCGCTCGATCAGCGCGTCCAGGAGCTCCTCGTGCGAGGCCTCCGGGTTCTCCAGGTACCACTGGGCGCCGGCCGCGACCTCGCGCAGGTTGTGCGGCGGGATGTTGGTGGCCATGCCGACCGCGATACCGGCGGAGCCGTTGATCAGCAGGTTCGGGAAGCGGGCCGGCAGGACGGTCGGCTCCTGGGAGCGGCCGTCGTAGTTGTCCGTGAAGTCGACGGTGTCCTCGTCGATGTCGCGGACCATCTCCATGGACAGCGGCATCATCTTGCACTCGGTGTACCGCATGGCGGCCGCCGGGTCGTTGCCGGGAGATCCGAAGTTGCCGTTGGAGTCCACCAGCGGCATCCGCATCGACCACGGCTGCGCGAGGCGGACCAGCGCGTCGTAGATCGACGAGTCGCCGTGCGGGTGGTAGTTGCCCATGACGTCGCCGACGACGCGGGCGCACTTGTAGAAGCCCTTCTCGGGCCGGTAGCCGCCGTCGTACATGGCGTACAGGACGCGGCGGTGGACGGGCTTGAGGCCGTCCCGTACGTCGGGCAGCGCGCGCGACACGATGACGGACATCGCGTAGTCGAGGTAGGAGCGCTGCATCTCGGTCTCGAGCCCGACGGGCTCGACGCGCAGGGCGATCTCGCCCTCTTCGTCAGGGATGCTCGGAATGTTCTCGTCGGCCATTGCTGGTGAAGATCCTTTCTGCGGCGGTCAGCTGAGACCGACTCAGATGTCGAGGAAGCGGACGTCCTTGGCGTTGCGCTGGATGAACGCGCGGCGTGCTTCGACGTCCTCGCCCATGAGGACCGAGAACAGGTCGTCGGCCTGGGCGGCGTCGTCCAGCGTGACCTGGCCGAGGACGCGGTGCTCCTGGTCCATCGTCGTGATGCGCAGTTCCTCGGCGTTCATCTCGCCGAGACCCTTGAAGCGCTGGATCGAGTCCTCGCGGACCCGCTTGCCCGCCTGGCGGCCGAGCTCGATCAGGGCGTCGCGCTCGCGGTCCGAGTAGGCGTACTCGAAGTCGTCACGGCCCCACTTGATCTTGTAGAGCGGCGGGCGGGACAGGAACACGTGCCCGGCCTCGACCAGCGGCCGCATGAAGCGGAACAGGAAGGTCAGCAGCAGGGTGTTGATGTGCTGGCCGTCGACGTCGGCGTCCGCCATCAGGATGATCTTGTGATAGCGGAGTTTCTCGATGTCGAAGTCCTCGTGGACTCCGGTGCCGAAGGCGGAGATCAGCGCCTGGATCTCCTGGTTCTGCAGGATCTTGTCGATCCGCGCCTTCTCGACGTTGAGGATCTTTCCGCGGATCGGGAGGATCGCCTGGTACTGCGGGTTGCGGCCGGACTTGGCCGAACCGCCGGCGGAGTCACCCTCGACGATGAAGATCTCGCACTTGGTGGGGTCGTTCGACTGGCAGTCGGAGAGCTTGCCCGGCAGGGAAGCCGACTCCAGCAGGCCCTTGCGGCGGGTGAGGTCGCGGGCCTTGCGGGCCGCCACGCGCGCGGTGGCCGCCTGGATCGACTTGCGGATGATGTCCGCGGCCTCGTTCGGGTTGCGGTCCAGCCAGTCGCTGATGTGCTCGTGGACGACCTTCTGGACGAAGGTCTTCGCCTCGGTGTTGCCCAGCTTGGTCTTGGTCTGGCCCTCGAACTGGGGCTCGCCCAGCTTGATCGAGATGATCGCCGTCAGACCCTCGCGGATGTCGTCGCCCGTGAGGTTGTCGTCCTTCTCGCGCAGCAGCTTCTTGTCGCGCGCGTACCGGTTGATCAGACCCGTCAGAGCGGCCCGGAAGCCCTCTTCGTGCGTGCCGCCCTCGTGCGTGTGGATGGTGTTGGCGAAGGAGTACACGCCCTCGCTGTAGCCGCTGTTCCACTGCATCGCGACCTCGAGGGAGAGCAGGCGCTCCTTGTCCTCGGCCTCGATGTCGATCACCGTGGGGTGGATGACGTCGCCCTTGCGGGAGTTGAGGTACTTCACGAAGTCGACGATGCCGCCCTCGTAGTGGTACGTGACGGTCTTGACCTCGTCGTTCTCGTCCGCACCCGCCTCGTCCGCACCGGTCACGGCCTTCGCGGAGTCGCGTTCGTCCGTGAGCTTGATCGTCAGGCCCTTGTTGAGGAACGCCATCTCCTGGAAGCGCCGCGACAGCGTCTCGAAGGAGTAGTCCGTGGTCTCGAAGATGTCGCCGTCGGCCCAGAAGGTGACCGAGGTGCCCGTGACGTCGGTCGCCTCGTGCTTGGCCAGCGGGGCCGTCGGGACGCCCAGCTTGTAGTCCTGCGTCCAGCGGTGGCCGTCGGTCCTGACCTCGACGGCGACCTTCGTGGACAGCGCGTTCACGACGGAGACACCCACGCCGTGCAGACCACCGGAGACCGCGTAACCGCCGCCGCCGAACTTGCCGCCCGCGTGCAGCACCGTCAGCACGACCTCGACGGCCGGCTTGCCCTCGGACGGGACGATGCCCACCGGGATGCCGCGGCCGTTGTCCACGACGCGTACGCCGCCGTCGGCGAGGATCGTGACCTCGATCGTGTCCGCGTGACCGGCGAGGGCCTCGTCGACGGAGTTGTCGACGACCTCGTACACGAGGTGGTGGAGGCCGCGCTCACCGGTCGAGCCGATGTACATGCCGGGCCGCTTGCGGACCGCGTCCAGCCCTTCGAGGACGGTGATGGCGCTGGCGTCGTACGCGACGCTCTGGGCCTCAGCTGTGCCGGCGTGTGCCTGTGAGCGGGGCGCCTTACCCTCCTCATCCGTTTCGGTAGCGGCGATGTTCTCGTTGGGGTTGCCGGAATCGGCCACGAAGCGCCCTTTCTGGCACAGCACGAACCAAGCTTCCGGCGGTGGCCGGAGCGGCTGCGGCGTGTTGCGTTGGTAAGCCTGCCTTGCACACCTTTTCCCGAAGCTCCCCGCGAGCGGGGCGGGATTGGCTTCCAGTCTACCGGTAGCGCCGACAGTGATGGGGGTTTGCGGGTACCTGAGTCCGCATGTGCCGCCCTCAACCGGTCTCTCGCGACTCCCCATATGCGGAGCGGGGCTCCAAGAGGCTCACGGAGGCACTCAGCGCTTCCGGGTGTCAACCCCTAGCTACTGACGGGTCAGGTCACCCGTAGGTGTCACCGGGACCGGTGCTCCCAGGGGCGCGCAAGGGGCCGAAACGGCGTGCGGGGCCACCGGGACCGAGCACCTTGATCACCCTCACGGTGCCGTGCCCGAGGTCCTCGTTGAGCCGTGCGACCAGCTGCGGGGCCAGCAGCCGCAGCTGCGTGGCCCAGGCCGTCGAATCGCACTGCACGGTCAGCACGCGCTCGTCCTCGTCGTACTTCTGGGGCACGCAGTGCTTGGCCAGGTCGTCGCCGACGATCTGCGGCCAGCGACCCATCACCCCGCCGACCGCGGCCGGGGCCTCCCAGCCCCGCTCGGTGAGCAGCCGGTTGATCGCGGCGCCGAGCGCCATCGGGTCCCGCCCGTCGGCGCGCGCGCCGGAGCGCAGTCCGCCACCGCGCCGTACATGCTTCTTCTGCTGGGCCGCGTCCCCACGCGCGCGTGCCTGTTCCTTCGCGGCGCGCAGGGCCACGCGCGCGAGGTCGACGCCCGAAGGCTCGGGAATCTTCTTGGCCCCGCCCCCGGACGCATCCCCGGGAACGTCCCCGGCGGCTCCCGGTGTGTTTTCCGTCATACGCGCTCCACCGTGCCCTCCGACACGGCGAACCGCGTCCCGGCGAGGACGCCCGGGACGTCGTCGTCCACCGCGGCCGTCACGAGCACCTGCTCGCCCGGCGCGACCAGTTCGGCGAGCCGCTCGCGCCGACGGGTGTCCAGCTCGGCGAAGACGTCGTCCAGGACGAGCACGGGCTCGTTGCCCTCGGCCCGGAGCAGGTCGTACGAGGCCAGGCGCAGCGCCAGCGCGTACGACCAGGACTCGCCGTGGGAGGCGTACCCCTTCGCGGGCAGCTGGCCGAGCTTGAGGAGCAGCTCGTCGCGGTGGGGGCCCACCAGGGTCACGCCTCGCTCGATCTCCTGCTTGCGGGCCTCCGCGAGGGCGGCCATGAGCTGCTCGTACAGCTCCTCGCGCGCGTGGCCGGTGATGTCGGGGGAGGACGGCTTGTACTCCAGGGCGATCGGGCCGCCGCCGGGGGCCAGCTGCTCGTACGCCTTGTCGGCCAGGGGCTGGATCGCGGCGACCAGGTCGAGGCGCTGGGCGAGCAGTTCGGCACCCACGCGCGCGAGGTGCTGGTCCCACACGTCGAGCGTCGACAGGTCCATGGTCCGGCCGCCGTGCCTGCGGGCGAGGGCGGCCGACTTGAGGAGGGTGTTGCGCTGCCGCAGGACCCGGTCGTAGTCCGAGCGCACGCCCGCCATCCGCGGGGAGCGGGCGGTGATCAGCTCGTCGAGGAAGCGGCGCCGCTCCCCGGGGTCGCCCTTGACCAGCGCGAGGTCCTCGGGCGCGAACAGCACCGTCCGGACGATCCCCAGCACGTCACGGGGTCTGACCTGCGAGGACCTGTTGATGCGGGCGCGGTTCGCCTTGCCTGGGTTCAGCTCCAGCTCGATGAGCTGCTGGCGCTCGCCCTGCCGGACGTTGGCCCGGATGATCGCGCGGTCGGCGCCCATGCGCACCAACGGCGCGTCCGAGGAGACCCGGTGGCTGCCGAGGGTGGCGAGGTAGCCGACCGCCTCGACGAGGTTCGTCTTGCCCTGGCCGTTGGGGCCCACGAACGCGGTGACACCGGCGTCGAGCGGGACCTCCACCTGGGGATACGAGCGGAAGTCGGCCAGCGACAGATGCGTGACGTGCATGGTCGTTCGCCGACCTCCCCCAACGTGGTACTTCGGGTGTTTCCCCCGTGGGCCGGGTCAGTCCCGGCCTCACGGTCGTCCCCCGGTTGTGGACAACCGGGTCGTTCCCCGGGGGCGTCGCCCCCAGGGTGTGGATCAGTTCTTCTCCACGGCGTGGCCGCCGAACTGGTTGCGCAGGGCGGCGATCATCTTCATCTGCGGCGAGTCCTCCTGACGGGAGGCGAAGCGGGCGAACAGCGACGCGGTGATCGCCGGCAGCGGGACCGCATTGTCGATGGCCGCCTCGACGGTCCAGCGGCCCTCACCGGAGTCCTGGGCGTAGCCCTTGAGCTTGTCCAGGTGCTCGTCGTCGTCCAGGGCGTTGACGGCGAGGTCGAGCAGCCAGGAGCGGATGACCGTGCCCTCCTGCCAGGACCGGAAGACCTCGCGCACGTCGGTGACGGAGTCGACCTTCTCCAGCAGCTCCCAGCCCTCGGCGTAGGCCTGCATCATGGCGTACTCGATGCCGTTGTGGACCATCTTCGCGAAGTGGCCGGCGCCGACCTTGCCCGCGTGCACCGACCCGAAGTCGCCCTCGGGCTTGAGCGCGTCGAAGACCGGCTGCACCTTCGCGACGTCCTCCGCGGCACCGCCGTACATCAGCGCGTAACCGTTCTCCAGGCCCCAGACACCGCCGGAGACTCCGCAGTCGACGAAGCCGATGCCCTTGATGCCCAGCTCGACGGCGTGCTTCTCGTCGTCGGTCCAGCGGGAGTTGCCGCCGTCCACGACGACGTCGCCCGGCTCCAGGAGGGCGGCCAGCTCGTCGATGGTGGACTGGGTCGCGGCACCGGCCGGGACCATCACCCACACCACGCGCGGGCCCTTGAGCCGGCCCACGAGCTCTTCGAGGCTGTGGACATCGGCGACGTCCGGGTTGCGGTCGTATCCGATGACGGTGTGGCCTGCGCGGCGAATCCGCTCGCGCATGTTGCCGCCCATCTTGCCGAGGCCGACGAGACCGAGCTCCATCAGTTGTTCCTTAGGTTTTCGACGTGGCGTGAGAGCACTTTCGTGCCTCGTCCGAGCCTAAACCCGGACGCTCACGCACACCTGTGGGCACAGCCGCTCAGGCGTACGCCCCCACCTGCGGTCTTCGTCTGTCCGCGGGTCAGCCGCTGAGGCGCACCGGCATGATCAGATACTTGTAGGCCTCGTCCGCCTCGGCGTCCACCGCGGGCCTGCCGCTGAGCAGGGCGGGCTTGGTCGAGGTCGTGAAGGAGAGCTGGGCGACGGGCGAGTCGATGGCGCTCAGGCCGTCGAGCAGGAACGTCGGGTTGAAGGCGATCGAGATGTCGTCGCCCTCCAGTTGGGCGTCGACCCTTTCCACAGCCTGTGCGTCGTCGCTGGAGCCGGCCTCCAGGATGAGCACGCCCTGCTCGAAGCTGAGGCGCACCGGGGTGTTCCGCTCGGCGACCAGGGCCACACGCTTGACGGCCTCCACGAAGGGGGCGGTCTCGATGACGGCGATGGAGTTGAACTCCGTCGGGAACAGCGTGCGGTACTTCGGCAGGTCGCCTTCGAGCAGACGGGTGGTCGTACGACGGCCGGCGCCCTCGAAGCCGATGAGCCCCTCGCCCGCGCCGGAGCCGGACAGGGCCAGGATCACGTTGTCGCCGCTCGTGAGGGCCTTGGCGGTGTCCAGGAGCGTCTTGGCGGGCACCAGGGCGACCGCGGAGGCGTCCGGGTTCTCCGGCTTCCACAGGAACTCGCGGACCGCGAAGCGGTAGCGGTCGGTGGAGGCCAGCGTGACGGTGTCGCCCTCGATCTCGATCCGCACACCGGTGAGCACCGGCAGCGTGTCGTCACGGCCGGCGGCGATGGCCACCTGGGCGGCCGCCGAGGCGAAGACCTCGCCGGGGACCGTGCCGGTCGCCGACGGCATCTGGGGCAGCGCCGGGTACTCCTCCACAGGCAGGGTGTGGAGGGTGAAGCGCGAGGAGCCGCAGACCACGGTCGCCCGTACACCGTCTGTGGAGATCTCCACCGGCCGGTTGGGGAGCGCGCGGCAGATGTCGGCGAGGAGGCGGCCGGAGACGAGGACCGTGCCCTCCTCGTCGATCTCGGCGTCCACGGAGACGCGGGCCGAGACCTCGTAGTCGAAGCTCGACAGGCTCAGGGAGCCGTCCTCGGCCTTCAGCAGGAGGCCGGCGAGGACAGGCGCCGGCGGACGGGCAGGGAGGCTGCGTGCAGCCCAGGCCACTGCCTCCGCGAGTACGTCGCGTTCCACCCGGATCTTCACCGTTGCCGCCTCCGTCTGTTGCCGGCGCTCTCGCCCTGCTGGCCTTCGCTGTCTGACTCGGTGTCGTCGGTCCCTGTGACGGGAAGGACACCGGGGACCAGTCTGACGCACCGCACTGACAGTCGGTGCCCCCCTCGGTCAAGTCGTGCCGAGCGGCAGCGGAGCTCCCGACCCCGAGTTGTGCACAGCCCCCACTTCGAAACGGATTCCCAGCTCTCTCTAGTTGGGAGTAGTAGTAGGGGCTGTGGAAACCGTGGATAACCCCGTTTTCGCAGCTCAGACGGCAATTTTTGTCCACCGGCCCTGTGGGCGACGGCGGTGGACAACCGGGGTTCTCTGTGGACGGGGAAAAGTTCTGCACACCCGATACACAGGCAGGGGGCACTTCTCCCCAACGCCGTCCCCAGTTTTACCCACGTTCCCCACAGGCCAACCAGACACCTTGGTGTGACGCCTTTCACTCGAGACGGTGAGAAGGCGCGCCGCGTTGCCGAACAGTGGACAGGCATGTGGAGAAGCTGGGAGAGGCTGGGGACAAGCGGCCCGGTCCTGTGGGCCGCCGGTGGACAACTTCCTGCACAGCCTGTGGATCATTTCTTCGTCCACAGCCTGTGGAGATCCTTCGTCCACGGATCCACAGCCCCCTGACCTGGCCCGACGGACTTTGGACAGGGTCCCCTGTGGACACCGTCTGGACAACTTCGCGGTCCCCAGGATGTGGACGCGAGAAAGTCCCCACATCTGTGGAGGACGGCCGTAACCCCGGCCCTATTCGAACAGTGGATGACGGTTGTGCGTCGGTGCACGGGCCGATTCCGGGGGTGAAAACGCCCTCGGAGGGGCCGCGGGAGGTCCGCGGAACGGTTTTGGAGGCGGTTCGGGAGCCCGGGAGATGCCCCCTGGGGGAACTCCAAAGGCGCGGGAGAACGCTTCCGGGGCGTTCCGGGGATCGGCTGGGAGGACTGGGAAGGTCCGCCTATGGAGGTGCGGCCCCGGATCTGGATGAGCGCCTGGGGGAGCCGGCCGAGCCCCCTCCTTGGCGCTGGGGACGCCCGGGGACTGTCCGGGAACAGCGCCCGGGGGCTGTCCCGGGACGGCGAAAGGCGCCCCCGGGGAGAAGACCCGAGAGCGCCCGTGCGGCCGTATCGCTTTGGCGTCAGCCGTTCTTGATGCGGTTCGTGAGCTCGGTGACCTGGTTGTAGATGGAGCGCCGCTCCGCCATCAGCGCGCGGATCTTGCGGTCCGCGTGCATGACGGTCGTGTGGTCACGGCCGCCGAACTGCGCGCCGATCTTCGGCAGCGACAGATCGGTGAGCTCCCGGCAGAGGTACATGGCGATCTGGCGGGCCGTCACCAGGACGCGGCTGCGGGAGGACCCGCACAGGTCGTCCACCGTCAGCCCGAAGTAGTCGGCGGTGGCCGCCATGATGGCCGTCGCCGTGATCTCGGGAGCGGAGTCCTCGCCGCCCGGGATGAGGTCCTTGAGGACGATCTCGGTGAGTCCGAGGTCCACGGGCTGCCGGTTGAGCGACGCGAACGCCGTCACCCGGATCAGCGCGCCCTCCAGTTCGCGGATGTTCCGCGAGATCCGGGACGCGATGAACTCCAGCACCTCCGGCGGGGCGTTGAGCTGCTCCTGCACCGCCTTCTTGCGGAGGATCGCGATACGCGTCTCCAGCTCGGGCGGCTGGACGTCCGTGATCAGACCCCACTCGAAGCGGTTGCGCAGTCGGTCCTCCAGGGTCACCAGCTGCTTGGGGGGCCGGTCCGAGGACAGCACGATCTGCTTGTTCGCGTTGTGGAGCGTGTTGAAGGTGTGGAAGAACTCCTCCTGCGTCGACTCCTTGTCCGCGAGGAACTGGATGTCGTCGACCAGCAGGATGTCCATCTCGCGGTACCGCTTGCGGAAGCTGTCGCCCTTGCCGTCGCGGATCGAGTTGATGAACTCGTTGGTGAACTCCTCCGAGCTCACGTACCGCACGCGCGTGCCGGGGTACAGGCTGCGGGCGTAGTGCCCGATCGCGTGCAGCAGGTGCGTCTTGCCGAGGCCCGACTCCCCATAGATGAAGAGCGGGTTGTACGCCTTCGCGGGCGCCTCGGCGACGGCGACCGCGGCGGCGTGCGCGAAGCGGTTCGAGGCGCCGATGACGAAGGTGTCGAAGAGGTACTTCGGGTTGAGGCGCGCGGTGGGCTCGCCGGGACCCGCCGCCGGCGCCGGCTGCGCGGCCAGCGGACCGGGTGCGCCGCTCGCCGCGGGCAGCGAGGAGCCGACCGGGCCACCGCGGTGCACATGGCCGGAGGGCGACTGCGGCTCCTGGAGGTCGCGCCGGTCGAGGTCGCGACGGCCGTCGCGCGGCTCGTAGTCCTGACGCTGCTGCTCGTAGTCGGAGCGTGCCTGGTCGTAGTCCTGGCGCTGCTGCTCGTAGGGCGGGCGGTCCATCGCCTGGGGGCGGTAGTCCTGCGAGGGCGACGCGTACGGGTCGCGGTCGGGGAAGCCGAGCCGCTGCTGCTGCCACCCGTAGTCGTCCTGCGACGGACGCGGCCAGGCGCCCGGCTCCGGGCGCTGGTAGTCCGGGTAGGCGGGGCGGGCGGTCGGCAGGTGGTCGCCGGGACCCTGCGGCAGCTGCTCGGGGCGGCCGGACCGGTGGTCGTCGGCGCGGTGCCGCCCGTAGCGCTCGTAGCCGTCGCGGTTGTCGCGGTTGTCCCGGTTGTCGTAAGGATTCCGCTCGTCGCGGCCCTGGTCGTAGCCGTCCCGGCTGTCGCGCGAGTGCCGGCCGCCCTGGCTGTGTCCGTCACGAGGATCACGGCTGTCACGTGCGTCACGGCCGTCCCGTGTGTCACGTGCCGGGCCGTCGTACCCCTCGCGCCCGTCGCGGCCCTGGCCGTCGTACGGATCACGTCCCTGGTCGGGACCGGCGGGGAGCTCGGACTCCTCGTAGCGGGGGGGCGCGGGCGGGCCGGAGGGCTCGCCCGCGGAGTCGTCGACCGTGATCGCGATGCGGATCGGCCGGCCGCACTCGCGGCTCAGCGTCTCACTGACGACAGGGGCGAGCCGGCCTTCGAGTACGCCCTTCGCGAACTCGTTCGGAACCGCGAGCAGCGCCGTGTCCGCGACGAGGGCCAGGGGCTGACAGCGCTTGATCCAGTGCTCGTCCTTCGCCTCCACACCCTGCCCGCGGCCCTCACCGAGAAGTTGTTCCAGTACTCGTGGCCACACTGCGGCAAGATCGGCAGGTACGTCAGCCACAGGGCACGCTCTCTCACGGGTCCCACGAACGTGTGGTTCTGGGAACAGGTCGGGATGTAACTCGGGTGGGGCAGGGGGGAACGAATCAGATGGCGCAGGGAGAAGGGAACGAATCGGAGTTCGGCCACGGTAGTCAGGGCGACCCATGCGGTTCAAGTTGTTGTCCCCAGCCTGTGGACAGTGTCCCCTGCGAGAGGCTGGTTTGACCGGATGGCGTAGCCGCGCGTACCGTAACCAGGTCGAGTTGTCGATGGCTGCTGCCGCCTGCCTCCGATGGGCACAGGTCACGTTCAGTGATCGGGAAGCGGTGCACTCGGGCGTAATACGAGCTACTCGTGGGCGCACGGTGACAGCCAGGACGGCACCCCGCCACCACCGATTCTTTCTGGAGCCCCCGAGTGAGCAAGCGCACCTTCCAGCCGAACAACCGTCGTCGCGCCAAGACCCACGGCTTCCGCCTGCGGATGCGCACCCGTGCCGGCCGCGCGATTCTCGCGAACCGTCGTGGCAAGGGTCGCGCGAGCCTGTCCGCCTGATCACTTAACAGGTCATGACGTGCTGCCTACCGAGCATCGGCTGAGGCGGCGCGAGGACTTCGCGACCGCGGTACGCCGAGGACGCCGGGCCGGACGCCCGCTTCTCGTCGTCCATCTACGTAGCGGTGCAACGGACCCGCACGCGCCTGGGGAGAGCGCTCCCCCGGTGCGTGCGGGTTTCGTTGTCAGCAAGGCCGTGGGCGGGGCGGTCGTACGCAACAAGGTGAAGCGCAGGCTTCGCCATCTGATGCGGGACCGAGTGGCCCTGTTGCCCCCCGGTAGCCTGGTAGTAGTACGAGCGCTGCCCGGTGCGGGCGACGCCGACCATGCACAGCTGGCCCGAGACCTGGATGCCGCCCTGGAGCGGCTGCTGGGAGGGGGCGCGCGATGAAGTACCCGCTGCTGGCGCTGATCAAGCTGTACCAGTGGACCATCAGCCCGCTGCTCGGGCCGGTGTGCAAGTACTACCCGTCGTGCTCCCACTACGGCTACCAGGCCATCGACCGGCACGGTGCGGTCAAGGGAACGGCACTCACCGCCTGGCGCATCCTCCGGTGCAATCCGTGGTCGCTGGGCGGTGTGGACCATGTTCCGCAGCGCAAGCGTCCGCGGTGGCACGAGATGATCCGCAACGCCTGGCGTGCACGCAAGGGCGGGACCTCCGCCGCCGAACCGGCCATCGAAGGGCATGGCATGTCCGACCATCCCTCGAGCCCGGCCGCCGAGACCCCGTCCCATGCTCAAGGAGCCTGATTAGTGGACACGATTGCCAGTCTCTTCAGCTTCATCACGACACCCGTTTCCTGGGTCATCGTCCAGTTCCACTCCGTGTACGGAAAGCTCTTCGGGGCCGACACGGGCTGGGCCTGGGGCCTGTCCATCGTGTCCCTGGTGATCCTGATCCGTATCTGCCTGATCCCGCTCTTCGTGAAGCAGATCAAGGCGACCCGGGCGATGCAGACGCTGCAGCCCGAGATGAAGAAGATCCAGGAGCGCTACAAGAACGACAAGCAGCGCCAGTCCGAAGAGATGATGAAGCTGTACAAGGAGTCGGGTACCAACCCGCTCTCCTCGTGCCTTCCCATCCTGGCGCAGTCGCCGTTCTTCTTCGCCCTGTACCACGTGCTCAACGGCATCGCGACCGGCAAGACGATCGGCGTCATCGACGATCAGCTGCTGGAGAGCGCCCGTAAGGCGCACATCTTCGGTGCCCCGCTCGCGGCGAAGTTCACGGACGGCGCGGAGAAGGTCTCCTCCCTCGGCGCCACCCTGACCGACGTCCGGGTCGTGACCGCGGTCATGATCGTCATGATGTCCGCGTCGCAGTTCTACACGCAGCGCCAGCTGATGACGAAGAACGTCGACACCACGGTGAAGACGCCGTTCATGCAGCAGCAGAAGATGCTGATGTACGTCTTCCCGGTCATGTTCGCCGTCTTCGGCATCAACTTCCCGGTCGGTGTCCTCGTCTACTGGCTGACCACCAACGTGTGGACCATGGGCCAGCAGATGTTCGTCATCCGCAACAACCCGACCCCGGGCAGCAAGGCCCAGGCCGCCTACCTCGAGCGCCTGCAGAAGCACGTGGTCAGCCACGGCAAGATCCGCCGGCGCGGCGAGAAGGCCATCGTCAAGGCCATCGTCGCCAAGGGCCGTGACCGCAACGAGTTCGAGCGGAAGTTCATCAACAGCCTGACGAAGGCGGGCCTCGCGGCCCAGGCCGACGGCACGGTGGCGAAGAGCGACACCGCGACCGTCGTGGAGACCGAGGACGGCACCACGACGACCGTCGCCGCCACGCCAAAGCGCCAGCAGCCGAAGCGGCAGTCGAAGTCCCAGCGTGCCTCGGCCGCGGCCAAGGCAGCGGCCGAGGCCGAGCCGAAGACCTCGCTGACCAAGTCCGACCAGCCGCAGGACGCCGCGCCCGGCACCGCCAAGCCGGCAGGTGGCGCGACCCAGCCCGGCACCGGTACCCGCAGCAAAGCCCAGTCCGGGCGCAAGGGTCCGCAGCGGCCCAAGTCCCCGTCCAAGAAGTAAGAAGGAGTCCATCCCGTGACGGAAGGCACCACCTCCGCCGCCGCCGAGGGCGACACCCTGAGCCGTCTGGAGCAGGAGGGCGAGATCGCGGCGGACTACCTCGAAGGTCTGCTCGACATCGCCGATCTCGACGGTGACATCGACATGGACGTCGAGGCCGACCGCGCCGCTGTCTCGATCATCAGCGACGCCGGCGGCCGTGACCTGCAGAAGCTGGTCGGCCGGGACGGCGAGGTGCTGGAGGCCCTCCAGGAGCTCACGCGCCTGGCCGTGCACCGGGAGACCGGTGACCGCAGCCGCCTGATGCTGGACATCGGGGGTTACCGCGCGAAGAAGCGTGAGGAGCTCTCCGAGATCGGCGCCAAGGCCGCGGCTGACGCCCGGAACTCCGGCCAGCCCGTGAAGCTGGACCCGATGACGCCTTTCGAGCGCAAGGTGGTCCACGACGCGGTCAAGACCGCGGGCCTGCGCAGCGAGTCCGAGGGCGAGGAGCCGGAGCGCTTCGTCGTCGTGCTTCCCGCCTGATCGGTACGTACGTTTCTCCGGCCCCGTCTGTTGCGCAGACGGGGCCGAGCTTTGTCAGCCTGGTAGTCCCCGACAGCTGCGGTCCCGGCAGCTGTAGTCCCTGATAGTCCTGGAAGTCAGCGCTCAGTGCGCTTATGCGGTACGGAAGGACGGTCCCCGTGACGGAGGCAGCGGAGCTCCCCCCTACGCCCGAGGAGGCGCGCGCCGTATTCGGCGATCGCTTCGCGGACGCGGTCCGGTACGCGGAGCTGCTGGCCGAGGCGGGAGTGCAGCGCGGGCTGATCGGCCCTCGCGAGGTGCCCCGCCTGTGGGAGCGCCACCTGCTGAACTGCGCGGTGCTCTCGGAGGTCGTCCCTGAGGGCGTGACCGTCTGCGACGTCGGCTCCGGTGCTGGTCTGCCCGGTATCCCCCTGGCACTCGTCCGTGAGGACCTCAAGATCACGCTGCTCGAACCGCTTCTGCGTCGGACCACCTTCCTCACCGAGGTGGTCGAGCTGCTCGGCCTCGATCACGTGACGGTCGTGCGGGGTCGGGCCGAGGAAGTCATGGGGAAGCTGCCCCCGGTCCATGTGGTGACCGCTCGCGCCGTGGCGCCGCTGGACCGGCTGGCGACGTGGGGCATCCCTCTGCTGCGGCCGTACGGCGAGATGCTGGCCCTCAAGGGGGACACGGCCGAGGAGGAGCTCAAGAGCGCCGCGACGGCACTGAGCAAGCTGGGTGCCGTCGGGACGTCCATCCTCCATGTGGGCGACGGCGTCGTGGACCCCCTCTCCACCGTAGTGCGGGTGGAGGTAGGGGAGAGCCCGGGCGGGGTGCGCTTCGCGGCGAAGCGCGCCAAGGCGGCCAGGACCACCCGCACGCGACGTCGCCGCTGACGTCTGCCCGTCGCTCGAAATGCCTCGACTCTCGGCTCCGCCCCGGCGGAGCCGAGAGTTTTTTTTGTCACGTCAGGGCTTTCTCCCTGTTGATCCGTCCTGACGACGAGCCGTACTCCACACAAGCTGCCAAACCTACCCATACCGGAGTGTCGCGCCGATATGGCGGCGGTCGCTAGGCATCTTGTTTCACGTGAAACGTCGCTCACTGCTGCACGGCATCATCAGTCGCGGCCGCGCCGCGGCCGAACCCCGCGATCGGAAACCCCTCGGTTCACTCGAAGAGACTGCGGAGTTGTCCACAGAGGTGGATTTCTCCACAGAACCACGGGCCTCGCTGGTTCACGACCCCGAAGACATGGGAGGCTCTGTTCATTGCGAGCCTGAAGTCGAGGAGAGTGAATCCTTGCGGTCCGACGCCAACATCGCGGGACCGATGACCGATCCGGTCCCCGGTCCCCGTACCGAGTCGATGGGGGACGATGTTTCACGTGAAACACCGCCCCCGATGGACGACACTCCCATCGGTCGTGCTGCCCAACTGGCAGTGGAGGCTCTTGGCCGTGCCGGCGAAGGCCTGCCACGGCCGGAGCAGACACGCGTCATGGTGGTCGCCAACCAGAAGGGCGGGGTGGGTAAGACCACGACCACGGTCAACCTGGCCGCGTCGCTCGCCCTGCACGGCAGCCGCGTCCTGGTGATCGACCTCGACCCTCAGGGCAACGCCTCCACCGCGCTCGGCATCGACCATCACGCCGAAGTGCCGTCGATCTACGACGTGCTGATCGACAGCAGGCCGCTTTCCGAGGTCGTCCAGCCGGTCCCGGATGTCGAGGGACTCTTCTGTGCGCCCGCCACCATCGATCTCGCCGGTGCGGAGATCGAGCTGGTGTCCCTGGTGGCACGGGAGAGCAGGCTGGAGCGGGCGATCCAGGCCTACGAGCAGCCGCTGGACTACATCCTCATCGACTGCCCGCCGTCCCTCGGTCTGCTGACGGTCAACGCTCTGGTGGCCGGAGCGGAAGTCCTGATCCCGATCCAGTGCGAGTACTACGCGCTGGAAGGCCTCGGACAGCTCCTGCGCAACGTCGATCTGGTGCGGGGCCACCTCAACCCGAACCTGCACGTGTCGACCATCCTGCTCACCATGTACGACGGCCGGACCCGGCTGGCGTCCCAGGTCGCGGACGAGGTACGCAGCCACTTCGGCGACGAGGTGCTGCGGACGAGCATCCCGCGCTCGGTCCGTATCTCGGAGGCCCCCAGCTACGGGCAGACGGTGCTGACCTACGATCCAGGATCGAGCGGTGCCCTCTCCTATCTGGAGGCGGCGCGGGAAATCGCGTTGCGCGGCGTCGGACTTGCTTACGACGCGCAGCATGCCCACGTGGGCGCACAGAACGGTCAGAACATGGTGGAGGGGATCCAGTGAGCGAGCGACGGAGGGGGTTGGGCCGAGGTCTCGGCGCACTGATCCCTGCTGCCCCCACAGGGGAAAAGATGACGGCCCCGGCTGCGAGTGGCGCGTCCACTTCGCCGACGTCCGTACCGGTACTCACCGCCGAGCGCGGAATCGCGGCGGCCAAGGTGGCCACGCTTCCTCCTGTTTCACGTGAAACAGAGGAGCTGCCCACATACACGACCGTGGAGGCGCCGGCCGAGCCGGTCGGTGCCCACTTCGCCGAACTGCCGCTCGACTCGATCACTCCGAACCCGCGGCAGCCCCGTGAGGTCTTCGACGAGGACGCTCTCGCCGAGCTGGTCACCTCCATCAAGGAGGTCGGTCTGCTCCAGCCGGTCGTCGTGCGCCAGGTGGGACCGGCGCGCTACGAGCTCATCATGGGTGAGCGGCGCTGGAGGGCCTGCCGGGAGGCCGGGCTCGAGGCGATCCCGACGATCGTGCGGGCCACGGACGACGAGAAGCTTCTCCTGGACGCGCTGCTGGAGAACCTGCACCGGGCTCAGCTGAACCCGCTGGAGGAGGCGGCTGCCTACGACCAGCTCCTCAAGGACTTCAACTGCACCCACGACCAGCTCGCGGACCGCATCGGCCGGTCGCGCCCGCAGGTCTCCAACACCCTGCGTCTGCTGAGACTCTCCCCCTCGGTCCAGAAGCGGGTGGCGGCCGGCGTGCTGTCCGCAGGACACGCCCGCGCTCTGCTCTCCGTCGACGACTCGGAGGAGCAGGACCGCCTCGCCCACCGGATCGTTGCCGAGGGGCTGTCGGTGCGAGCCGTCGAGGAGATCGTCACCCTCATGGGGTCGCGGCCGCAGACCGCACCGCGCTCCAAGGGGCCGCGGGCCGGGGCCGTGCTCTCCCCAGCACTGAGCGACCTCGCGACGCGGCTCTCGGACCGCTTCGAGACACGGGTGAAGGTCGACCTGGGACAGAAGAAGGGCAAGATCACCGTCGAGTTCGCCTCGGTCGAGGACCTGGAGCGAATCCTCGGCAGCCTCGCCCCCGGGGTCGGCCCCGTCCTGCAGAAGAGCCTCCTGGACGACGACGCCGAGGAGACCGAAAGCTAGTCGGCGGGCGGTGGAACGTCACTCCACCACCTGAGCGGGCCGTGTCCGGTGTGTACCGGAAGACGGCCCGCTCTTTGCTTTCTGGCGGTATCTATGGAATCGCATCGTGGATACGATGCGAAACGGGTATGGCGCATCCACCTGGCAGCACCTCATCGGGGAGGCGGGGGCCATGCAAACCGTGAGCCGTTCCGGTCTGGTGACTGCCGGCCTGGGCCTGGGAGCGGTCGGCGGATTCGTCGGCAGCCTGCTCAGGGAGCGAAGCGCTCTGACAGCCGCCCGCGAAGCAGCGGGCGAAGGAAGCGAGGAACTGCCTTCATGGGGCGTCGGCTCGTACCGCTCACGCTGGACAACCTTCCGGACCTCCCCCAGCGCTGTCGCTCGTGCGTCTTCTGGGAACTGGACCCCGTCAGCGGCGAAGCCGCGATAAAGGCGGGCACCCCGGCACTGGAGAAGGAAGCCTGGATCTCGTCCGTCCTGCTGGACTGGGGATCGTGCGGCCGGGTCGTCTACGTGGACGATCAACCGGTCGGCTTCGTGATGTACGCGCCGCCTGCGTATGTCCCTCGTTCCACAGCCTTCCCGACCAGCCCCGTCTCGCCGGACGCGGTCCAGCTGATGACCGCCTTCATCCTCCCGGCGTATCAGGGGCAGGGCCTCGGCCGGGTGATGGTCCAGACGGTCGCCAAGGATCTGCTGCGTCGCAACTTCAAGGCGATCGAGGCTTTCGGGGACGCGCGCTGGGAAGAGCCGGCCTGCGTGCTCCCCGCCGATCACCTCCTGGCCGTCGGCTTCAAGACTGTGCGGCCGCATCCCCGGTACCCGAGGATGCGACTAGAGCTGCGTACGACGCTCTCCTGGAAGGAAGACGTGGAGCTGGCGCTCGACCGTCTGTTGGGGGCCGTACAGAAGGAACCCGCGCTGCGACCGCTGTGAGCGGCGCAGCCCTCCGCGCCCGCACATGCGAATGGGCCAACCTCGGGAGGTTGGCCCATTCGTGTTTCACGTGAAACATCACCGCCGGGTGTGGCGGCGTCACCGACTACTCGGCGATGAAGTCCTCGAGGTCCCGCACGATCGCGGCCTTCGGCTTCGCACCGACGATGGTCTTGGCGACCTCGCCACCCTGGTAGACGTTCAGGGTCGGGATGGACATGACGCCGTACTTGGCGGCCGTGCCCGGGTTCTCGTCGATGTTCAGCTTGACGATCTCGATCTTGTCCCCGTACTCGGCGGCGATGGCCTCGAGCGACGGCGCGATCTGGCGGCAGGGACCGCACCAGGCGGCCCAGAAGTCCACCAGGACGGGCTTGTCGCTCTTGAGGACGTCCTGCTCGAAGGAGTCGTCGGTCACGTTCTTCAGGGTGCCGGCCACGGCGGGCTCCTTAACTCGGTGGTGCGGTGGGGCGGACGGGGGGTCAGACAGTGGTCTTCTCGGGCTCGGCGGTCGCCTCGCCGTCGGCAAGGGCGGCGAGGAAGCGCTCCGCGTCGAGGGCGGCGGAGCAGCCGGTGCCGGCCGCGGTGATCGCCTGGCGGTACGTGTGGTCGACGACGTCACCGGCGCCGAAGACACCGGTCAGGTTCGTCCGGGTCGAGGGAGCGGCGACCTTCAGGTACCCCTCGTCGTCCAGCTCCAGCTGACCCTTGAAGAGCTCGGTGCGCGGGTCGTGCCCGATCGCGATGAACAGGCCGGTCACCGCCAGGTCGGAGATCTCGCCCGTCTGGAGGTTGCGCAGCTTCAGACCCGAGAGCTTGGGGTCACCCTCGATCTCGGCGACTTCGCTGTCCCAGATGAACTTGATCTTGGGGTCGGCGAACGCGCGGTCCTGCATGGCCTTGGAGGCCCGCAGGGTGTCCCGGCGGTGGACGATCGTCACCGACTTGGCGAAGCGGGAGAGGAAGGTGGCCTCCTCCATCGCGGTGTCACCGCCGCCGATCACGGCGATGTCCTGGTCCTTGAAGAAGAAGCCGTCACAGGTCGCGCACCAGGAGACGCCGCGTCCCGAGAGGGCGTCCTCGTTGGGCAGGCCGAGCTTGCGGTGCTGCGAGCCCGTGGTGATGATGACGGCCTTCGCGCGGTGCACTGTGCCGGCGGTGTCGGTGACGGTCTTGATCTCGCCGGTCAGGTCGACGGCGACGACATCGTCCGGAACGAGCTCCGCGCCGAAGCGCTCGGCCTGGGCACGCATGTTGTCCATGAGCTCGGGGCCCATGATCCCGTCCTGGAAGCCGGGGAAGTTCTCCACCTCGGTGGTGTTCATCAGCGCACCGCCGGCTGTGACGGCGCCCTCGAACACCAGCGGCTTCAGCGACGCGCGCGCGGTGTAGAGCGCCGCCGTGTAGCCGGCGGGCCCGGAGCCGATGATGATCACGTTACGGACGTCGCTCACGGCTTGATTCCTCGTCTCTGGAGACTGCTGCGTACTGCCGGTGGGAGCCTCGCTCTGAACTCTCACCCGACCCAACGGATCCTAAGGGCCTTGCATTCCCAGTGTGTCCGGGCACACGGAGTCGGCACAGGGTACGGGGGTGCGGGGGATGACGCATGTCGGGGCCGACCGGCATTGAGACCGCGGCTCGGACACGTGCCGGCGCAGCGTTCGCCGGGCACCGGGTGCTCAGGGCCGGGCGTACGAGCGGGTCACCAGCACCTTGCCCTTGACCGCCGCCTGATCCACACAGGTGGCGTCGATGACGTAGGCCGTGACGCGCGAGGGGTCCGTGGCGTGCGGCAGGACGACGAGGTACGCACTCGTTCCCTTGTAGACGCCCTCGGAAGCGGCGAGAACGGCGTCCCGGCGGTTGACGGCCTGCTGGACGCACTCCGGGATCGGTACCCCGGTCTCCTGAAGGGTCTTCGGTTCGCTGCTTCCGGGCCCTGAGCCGTCGGACTCGGCACCCCACGGCTTCTTGCTGCGGGTGCCGGGGCTCTTCTCCTCGGCGAGCAGTCCCGCGACCTGGTCCTCCAGCTTGCCGTCGGCGAAGGTGTGCGCTTCGTCGGTGTGCCGCTGTGCCGAGGTGGCTGGCGTGTCGCCGGGGTTGCCGTCGGTCAGCGACTGGACGAGGAGAGTGCCGAGCCCCAACGCGGCAGCCGTGAAGACGGCACCGAGGGCGATAGCCCCGCGGCGGCCACGACGCAGCCGAGGGGCACGGCCCGGTCCGGTGGTGGCCCGGGGATGTCCTGCGGGGCGGTGCCCGGCTGAAGCGGGCGATGTTTCACGTGAAACAGGTGCGCTGTCGATGTCCGACCGGGTCGGTGCGGCCGGCTCGTCGTCAGGCGTCGCGGATTCCGGCTCGGGTGTCGTGGCGCTCAGGAGGGCTTCTGCGGCCAGCGCGGCGTCGATGCGCTCCGCCACGTCGACGGGCATACGAGACGGGCCGGGCAGCGTGCCCAGGAGCCCTCGGATCTCTTCCAGGGAGGCGTGGACGTCCGCACACAGCGGGCAGTCGTGCAGGTGCTGCCGGACGTCCGCGCTGCGAGCAGGGGAGAGGAGGCCCTCGGTGAGGTCGGAGAGCTCTGTCACGTCCGGATGCCCGGCCGTGCCGGTCGTGGATGTCACCCTCGCCCACCTCCGCCCTTCATCGCGGCCGAATCGCTTGGTCCCGCTCCCTGTGGTCCTGCTGCCGGTGGGACGGACGTCCCCTGCGTCCGGTTCCGTCCGTCGCCCGACTTCTCTTCGTCCGTGTCGCTTCCGCTCTCCGTACGGAGATGCGTGAGCAACGGCAGCAGTCTGGCTCTTCCACGGGAACAGCGGCTCTTCACCGTGCCCGTGGGTACGTCCAGGACGCGGGCGGCCTCGGCCACGGGATAGCCCTGCATGTCCACGAGGACGAGGGCGGCCCGCTGGTCGGGCGGGAGGGTGCCCAGCGCCTCGACGAGTTCGCGGTGGAGGTCGTTGCGCTCGGCGGGGGCGGACGCCGACTCGTGCGGTTCCAGGAGCTGTTCGAGCCGCTCGGTGTCGTCCATCGGCGAGGTTTTCCTGGACGCGGTCTTCCGGGCGCGGTCCAGACAGGCGTTGACCGTGATGCGGTGCAGCCAGGTGGTGACGGCCGACTGGCCGCGGAAGGTGTGGGCTGCCCGATAGGCGGAGACCAGTGCGTCCTGGACCGCGTCAGCGGCCTCCTCGCGGTCTCCCAGCGTCCGCAGCGCCACGGCCCATAGGCGGTCCCGGTGTCGTCGTACGAGCTCGCCGAAGGCCTCGGGATCACCCGCGACATGGCGGCCCAGGAGGTCCTGGTCGCTCGCGTCGTCGTATGAGCCGTCGTCGGCCACCGGACCCCTCCCCTTCGTCGACGGGCTGTCAGCCGGTGAACTTCACATCCGTTATGGCCTGCTTGTAGCCGGCGCCGCTGAACTCGTCCTTGCCGGCGTAGGGCGCCGCGGTGATCCACACCAGGACGTAGCGCGTCTTCACCGCCTTGTCGGCGGAGATCTTGAGCTGCCGGCCGGAGGTCGTCGCCGAGGCGATCTTCTTCATGGAGCCGAGCGAGGCGGACGAGGACAGCGAGTCCGCCGAGTACAAGGTGATCGTGGTGTGGTCGCCGCCGTAGTTCAGCCCTATCGAGGCCGAGGAGAGGCTGCGCCGGGACCCGAGGTCGTAGACGATGCCCACACCCTGCTTGAAGGGCGCGAGCACCGGACCGCCGTTGTAGGAGTACGTCCGCCAGTACGTCGAGCTGTTTCCGTCGTAGGTCAGGCCGACGTCGGAGGGGTGCTGCGACTTGCCGTCCGGGAAGTACTCCTGGGCGCCCTTGATCGAGATCGGCCTGACCGGCTTGTGCTGGTCGCTGTTCTTGTCGTTGCCGTCCGTGGTCTGCGTCTTGTTGGTCTCGTCGCTCTCGCCACGGTCCATCAGAGCGTCGGCCAGCTGCCAGCTGCCGAGACCCAGCGCCGCGATGAGCAGGGCGGAGACGGCCCACTTGAGGGCTTTGCCCGTACGGCTCTGCAGCGGGGGCGGAGGAGGCGCGACGGGCTGCGTGCTGCCCGGATGCGGCGTCTGCCTGCCGTACGTGCCCTGCTGGTACGTGGTGCGCTGGTACTCGGGCGGGGCGGTGAACGCGGGCTCCGGCGGGCGGATGCGGGGCATCTCGCCGATCGCCCTGACCAGTTCCTCCGGCGTCGTGCACGGCGGGTCCTGGCGCGAGGCGGTCGCACCGTCGTTGACGAGGGCACGCATCGCGAGCTCCGACAGGCCCCGGTGGACGCCCGCCCGGACCTGGTCGGGGGCGATCAGGCCGACGCCCTTGGGCAGCCCGGACAGACCGTACGCGTCGTCCTCGTACGGCCAGCGCTGGGTGAGCGCCGCGTACAGCAGTGCGCCGATCGCCTCGGTGTCCGTGCGCTGCGGGGTCTCGGAACTGATGCCCCGCAGGGCGGCGTTGACCGCGAGGCCGCGGATGCGCCACTGGCCCGACGAGGAGCGCAGGACGGCTCCCGGGGTCAGCCGGAGGTGCGCGAGGCCCTCACGGTGGGCGGCGGCCATCGCCTGGGACACCTGGGTGACCATCTGGTAGGCGTCGTGCACCTCCAGCGGGCCCGAGGCGAGGAGCGTCGTCAGCTCCGTGGCGTCGGGAAGCCACTCGTGCACGACGTAGACGAGGTCGTTCTCCTCGACCGCGTCCAGGACCTGGACGAAACGGGGATCACCGAGCAGCGCGGACGACCGAGCCGCGGCCAGGACCGAGCGGGCCCGGGTGTGGTCGGCGGGCAGGAGGTGCACGCCGACGGCGCGGCGGAGCTTCTCGTCCACCGCACGCCAGCTGCTGAAACCGTCCAGACGAGTGACGCACTCCTCGAGACGGTAGCGTCTGGCGAGCTTGTGACCGCTGTGCAGTTCGGGCGGTGAGACCTTCCCGGGACTCTCGGTCCCGCCGCTCCCCTGTGCCTCGTCGCTCTCCGTGTCCCGCTCCAGGTTCTGGGCCACCCCGTCGGCCGTGGACTGGTCCGCCTTCGCGGTCAGCGGCTCGTCGCCGCTGTTGTCTGCCACGTCGACGGCAGCCGTGCTCCGTTCCGCCACCGTCGTTCCTGCCTCCCCATCCGTTGCGCGCTGTCCGACGCAGAAACCAATTGTGCCCACAGTCCGGCGCTATGCACGACACACAGCAGCGAACGATGGTTGTGCGCTTACCCCCGGGTCATCGCCCCAGGCGCCCGCGGACCATGCCGACCATTGAGTTGAGCTCTTCGATGCGCATCTTGCGCGCGGCGACGTAGAAGACCCCGAGCAGGATGGCGCCGCCGCCGATCAGGGCGAGGAAGGAACCGCCGACGCCCTGCCCCAGCGATTTGCTGATGCCGTAGCAGGCGGCGCCGCTGAGCAGGGCCGCCGGAATCGCCGCGATGGCCAGCCGCGCGTAGGTGCGCATCACGCGGGCACCGTCCAGGTCGCCGCCCAGGCGCTTGCGCAGCCGGTTCCAGGCGATGCCGACGCCGATCGCGTAGGCGAGCCCGTACGAGGCGGCCATGCCCACCACGGCCCAGCGGGAGGGCAGGAGGAAGAAGCAGAGCGCGGACGCGCCGGCGTTGACCGCCGCCACGATCACCGTGTTGTAGAAGGGCGTCCGGGTGTCCTCGTAGGCGTAGAAGGCACGGAGCACGACGTACTGCACGGAGTACGGGATCAGGCCCAGACCGAAGGCCATCAGCATGTAGCCCATGTTGGTGGCCGCCGTCGTACCGGAGGAGCCGAAGATCAGCGTGCACATGGGGATGCCGAGCGCGACGAATCCGAAGGCGATCGGCACGATCGCGACGGCAGTGGTCCGCAGCCCTTGGGAGATGTCGTCACGGACGGCGCCGCGGTCCCCCTCGTGGGCCGAGCGTGAGATCCGCGGCAGGAGCGCCGCCATCAGCGAGACGGTGATGATCGCCTGCGGCAGGCCCCAGATCAGCTGGGCGTTGGCATAGGCGGCGAAACCGACGCCCTTGATGTGGTCGGCGTCCTTGCTCGCGGCGGTGGAGAGCTGGGTGACGACCATCGCGCCCGCCTGGTTGGCGAGGACGAAGAGCACCGTCCACTTCGCGAGCATCGCGGCCTTGCCCAGGCCGTGGCCCTTCCAGTCGAACCGCAGCCGCAGCCGGAAACCGGTCTCCCGCAGGTACGGGATCATCGCGAGTGCCTGGACGACGAGGCCGAGCAGGATGCCGATGCCCAGAAGGCGCTGTCCCTCCGGAGGGATGGTCCCGGCCGACATGTTCGAGTTCGCGGCGCTGCCGTAGACCCAGATGAACGCGCCGAGCGTCACGATGATGACGATGTTGTTGAGGACCGGGGTCCACATCATCGCGCCGAAGCGCCCACGGGCGTTGAGGATCTGCCCCATCACCACATGGATGCCCATGAAGAAGATCGAGGGCAGGAAGTAGCGCGTGAAGGTGACGGCCACGTCGTTGGCGGCCGGGTCGGCCGCGACCGACACCGACAGCAGCCGGACCAGGAGCGGAGCGGCGAACATGGCGAGCGCGGTGAGCACGCCGAGCGCCACCATCACGAGAGTGAGCAGGCGGTTGGCGTAGGCCTCACCGCCGTCCTCGTCGTCCTTCATGGCGCGTACGAGCTGCGGGACGAAGACGGAGTTCAAGCCGCCGCCGACGGTGAGGATGTAGATCATCGTCGGCAGCTGGTAGGCGACCTGGAAGGAGTCGCCGAGAAGTCCGAGCCCGAGCGCGGAGACGATGAGCGCCGAGCGGATGAAGCCGGTGAGCCTGGACACCATGGTGCCTGCGGCCATCACGGCGCTCGACTTCAGGAGTCCTGAGGCCCGGCCGGTCTTTTTGGGCGCGGCGGCAGCGGGGGGAGCAGGGGCCGGCGTGGGTTCGTTCGCCCCCTGCTGCGGGGAGGGCGCGGGCGACGGGCCCGGCACGGCCGCGGACTCGAACGGAGCGCGGGCGCCGTCCTGCTGCTGGTCCCGGAACAGGTGGGCGAAGGCGTCCGGCTCGTGGCGCTCTTCACCGGCCTGCGTGACGAGGTCGTCCACGCCGACGAACTGCGTCGTACGCGGGTCCTCGCCGTACGGCAGGTGCCGCGTCGGGCCGGCGGGCTCCGGCGGGGGCGTCTGGGCCCACACGCGCGGATCGGGTGCGTACTGCTGCGGCTGGGGCTGGGCGTAGAGCGGCTGCTGAGGCTGGTACATGCCCGGGGGAGGCGGCGGGTGCGCGGCGCGGTCGTAGAGCGCCTCGGTGACCGGATCCTGGGCGGAGAGGTCCTGCCCGCGGTACGGATCCTGGTCGTAGGCGTCCTGGAAGTACATGTCCGCGGGGGGCCCCGGTGGCGTCTGGCCGGGCTCGGGCGGCGGACCCTCGGGGTAGCCCGAGTCGCCCGCGCCCTGACCGCGGTCACCGTCGTACGGCGCGTTCATGGTTACCCCACCTCATCGTCCCCGGGCCCACCGGCCACGACATCGCTCAACGGTCCACTCTCTCACCCGTGCCGGACGGGTCGGTGCTTTCCGGTGCGGTGTCCGGTGTCGGGTCACTCGGGTGCTCCGGGCCGCCTGCCCCTGACTCCGTGCCGGACTCCCCCGCGGGGCCGTCCTGGGAGTCCGGGGCGCCGGTGTCCTCAGTCTCCACGGTGCCGTCGGTGTCCGTGTTCAGACCCTCGTCCCCGGCTTCGTCCTGTTCCTGGTCCTCCTCCGCCTGCCGGGCCACCGCGCGCTTGCGCTGCGTGTACATCCGGAACCCGGCGAGGACGAGGAGCAGCACACCGCCGGCGATGACCAGCATCACCGTGGGCGTGATCTCGTTGACGTCCACGTCGAAGGTGACGGCGTCCCCGTACGCCTGCCCGTCCTCCGTGTAGAGCTGGGCGACCACCTTGACCGGGCCGTTGGCGTTGGCGTTGGTGATGAACTTCACCGACTGGCTGTGGCCGCCCGAGACACCG
Source organism: Streptomyces sp. NPDC028308 (assembly GCF_055565855.1). NCBI lineage: Bacteria > Bacillati > Actinomycetota > Actinomycetes > Kitasatosporales > Streptomycetaceae > Streptomyces > Streptomyces sp. NPDC028308. The sequence continues at coordinate 241,031 of NZ_JBVHTO010000015.1, read as the reverse complement.
ATGGCCCGCTCACCGAAGGGGGCGTCATCGATCTTCAGACGGGTCGGCTGCTCCGACGTGAGGCGGAGCGTGAGGTTGTCGACGCCCTGCACCAGGTTGTTCTGCACCGTCACCGGGATCGTGGCGCTGCGGCCCGAGAGCTTCGTCTCCGACTTGTCGATCAGTCTGACCTGGTCGGTGAGCACCTCTAGGTACGACTTCACCCCGGTGCGGAACGCCGCCGCCTGCGCGGTGTGGCCCCGCCAGGAGGTGGAGGTGCCCCGGTCTATGGCCCGCCCGAAGGGAGTGACCACCCGGGAGGGGTCGATGAGGATCACCTGGAAGCTGTCGAGCTTGCGCTGGATCTCCTCGATGTCCTCGAAGGCCGACCGCGGCAGCTCCTGCCGCGCGTTGCGCAGCGACGAGGGGTAGGAGGAGGCGGACGGGACCCGGCTCGTGGCGTTGGGGTCCGGCTTTGCCTTGGCGGCCGCGGTCAGGTCCTGGGACTGCGACCAGTTCCCGTCCTGGAGCGCCGTCAGTGCCTGGGCCATCGTCTGGGCCTGGCTGCCCGAGGGCATCCGCTGCGGCGCGACCACGATGCTGCGCTGCTTGTCGGGCTGCTGCAGGTTGGTCATCAAGCTCTGGGCGAGGAACGCCTGGACGGCACGCGTCGAGTCGTCCGCCTTGCTCATGTCGCCCTGGAACGCCGTGGACATACGCGCGTCCGCGACCACCGCCGTGGTGCCACCGCCGATGGGCCTGGCTGCGTTCGGGGTGTAGGAGAGGCCGCTGGTCTCCCGCAGGCTGTCGCTGCGGGTGAGCACCTTGTCGGCGCCGGCGGAGGTGGCCACCTTGACGATCGACGGATCGATCGCGCCCTCGACGGGCCAGGCGAAGTCGGTGTTCGGCGTCACGTGCAGGATCGTCTTGACGGTGTCCGAGGCCACGTCGGTGGCGTCCTTGAGACGGCTCAAAGATCCGGTGACGGTCCTGCCGTTGTGCGCGAGCGACGCCAGGTCGGGGTCTGCGAAGGGGAGGGCGACGATCTCCTTGTCCTCGACCGTCTTCTCCAGCTTGTCGAGCCAGGCGTTGGCGACCGACTGGTTCTTGCCCGCGGTGGTGGTGTCGCCTTCGCCCTGGACCCGGTAGCTGTCCCTCATCGCGTCCACGGACGCCAGCAGGTCCGGGTCGACGACCCAGGTGACGTCGAGCTTGCTGCCGAGGGACAGCATCTGGTCCAGCCGGCCGCCGGGGGCGATCTCCTTGGCCAGGTCGTCGTTCTGGAAGACCGGCGTCTGCGCCTCGTTCGAGCCCGTCTCGGCCGTGAGGTGGACGTCGGAGATCAGGGGCCAGAGATACGTCGTCTTCGTCTTGGTGTCCGGGGTCTCCGGCTGCCAGGGCAGGAACGTGCGCTGGATGCCGAGCACCTGCTCGTACGGCTGGCTCGCGGACCGGCCGGACAGCGAGACGCCGAGCTGGTAGACGCCGTCGTCACCGAGATCCAGGTTCTTGACCGGCACCGAGATGCTGAAGTGCTGCGAGATGCCGGAAGCGAGCTTCGGGAACTCCTCGGCGTACTTCTCGTCGACCGGGGCTCCGTCGAAGCCGGGCTGGTACCGGGTGCGCTTGGTCACAGTGTCGATCGCCGTGCGGCTGTTGAGCGTGGGGCCCAGCCGCAGGTCCACTCGAGCGTCGGTAACCGTCTGCTTGCTCTTGTTGGTGACCGTGCCCGAGACGGTGAGGGTGTCGCCGTCGGTGGGGGCGCTGGGGCTCAGGGAGTCCAGGGAGACGTCGACGCCGCCGGACGACGCAGCGTCGGCCGGGGCGGCCTGCTGGGAGGCGTGAGCGGCCGTGGAGGCGGGCAGCTGGAGCAGGCCGGCCATCAGGGGCACACCCGCGAGCAGCGTCCCGGTGCGCCGCATCCAGCGGCGGGCAGGTGAGGGACTCGTCCCCTGGAAGTCTGCCGCCTCGGCCACGCGCTCGCCCGTCCCTCGTCGTCGTCAGTGGTCGTCGGAATGTGCGTCCACGCATGGTAACGATGTGCGCGGAGGGGAAGTGCCGCGGTCTGCTCCACAAGATCAGGGGGAGGCCGTGGACCTGTCCTCTATGTGTGTGTATCGGAGGCGGAGTCCCAGGGCGCTCCGGTCCAGGGGTGTGTGCACGTTTAATGGAGGCGCCCGCGGTGGTGCGGGCCACGTACCCTTTTGCGTTGTGCCGAACGCCAACGAAGAGAACCCCAGTGCCCTGAGTCAGGTGCAGCGCCGCGCGGTGAGTGAACTGCTGCGGGTGTCCCCTGTCGCCGACGACCTCGCCCGCCGTTTCCAGGAGGCGGGTTTCTCGCTCGCCCTGGTCGGCGGCTCGGTCCGGGACGCGCTCCTCGGCCGGCTCGGCAACGACCTGGACTTCACGACCGACGCCCGCCCCGAGGACGTTCTGAAGATCGTGCGGCCCTGGGCGGACGCCGTCTGGGAGGTCGGGATCGCGTTCGGCACCGTGGGGGCGCAGAAGGACGCGCGCGTCGGTGACGTGGAGCAGTCCTTCCAGATCGAGGTCACGACGTACCGCTCGGAGGCGTACGACCGGACCTCGCGCAAGCCCGAGGTCTCCTACGGCGACTCGATCGAGCAGGACCTGGTCCGTCGCGACTTCACCGTGAACGCGATGGCCGTCGCCCTGCCGGAGAAGGAGTTCATCGACCCGCACGGTGGCCTGGACGACCTCGCGGCGCGTGTCCTGCGCACGCCGGGCACCGCGGAGGAGTCCTTCTCCGACGATCCGCTCCGGATGATGCGTGCCGCCCGCTTCGCGGCGCAGCTCGACTTCGAGGTCGCCCCGGACGTCGTCGCCGCGATGAAGGACATGGCCGGGCGCATCGAGATCGTGTCGGCGGAGCGCGTGCGGGACGAGCTGAACAAGCTGATCCTGGCTGCCGAGCCGCGCAAGGGGCTGACGCTGCTCGTCGAGTCCGGGCTCGCCGACCATGTGCTGCCCGAGCTTCCGGCGCTGCGTCTGGAGCGCGACGAGCACCACCGGCACAAGGACGTCTACGAGCACACCCTGATCGTCCTGGAGCAGGCGATGGCGCTGGAGGAGGACGGCCCCGACCTCGTCCTTCGGCTCGCGGCCCTGCTGCACGACATCGGTAAGCCCAGGACGCGTCGCTTCGAGAAGGACGGGCGGGTCTCCTTCCACCACCACGAGGTGGTGGGCGCCAAGATGACCAAGAAGCGGATGACGGCGCTCAAGTACTCCAACGAGCTGGTGAAGGACGTCTCGCGCCTGGTCGAGCTCCATCTCCGCTTCCACGGATACGGCACCGGGGAATGGACGGACTCCGCGGTCCGGCGCTATGTGCGCGACGCCGGTCCGCTCCTCAGCCGTCTGCACAAGCTGACGAGGTCCGACTGCACCACGCGCAACAAGCGCAAGGCCATGGCGCTATCGCGTGCGTACGACGGCCTGGAGGAGCGCATCACGCAGCTACAGGAGCAGGAGGAGCTGGACTCCATCCGGCCGGACCTCGACGGAAACCAGATCATGGAGATCCTCGACATCGGACCGGGACCCGCGATCGGCCAGGCGTACAAGTTCCTGTTGGAACTACGGCTGGAGAACGGTCCGATGGAGCACGACGCGGCGGTGGCGGCACTCAAGGAGTGGTGGGCCGCGCAGGACTGAGGTCCTGACCGACTTGGGCCGCGCAGGACCGAGGTCCTGACCGACCTGAGGACGAGGTCATGTTTCACGTGAAACATGACGCGGATACGCCGAGGGGCGGTGTTTCACGTGAAACACCGCCCCTCGGCGTATGCCGGCCGAGCTGTTACTTGGTCTCCTTGAGGCAGAGCACCACGTTGTGACCGCCGCCGGTCTGGATGTAGGTGATCGTCGTCGCCGAGACGCTCTTGCACTTGTTCTCGTCGCTGGTGTCGTCGAACTTCTCGAGGACCTTGTACTGCGAGTCGCCCGAGGAGCAGTCGACCGTCTGGAGGTCGGGGCTGGTCTGCGTGCCGTCGTTGTGCATGCAGGCGCCCACGGACGTGGTCTCCGCGTCGCTCTGCCCGAGGTACCACTTGACCCCGTACAGGGCTATGGCGACCAGGATCAGGCCGACGATGCGCATGGCCTTCTTGCCGAAGCGCTTGCCCGCGGTCGGAGCCGGGGGCGGAACGGGGGCGCCGGCCTGCTGGGGGAACGGCGCGTAGGGCTGCTGCGGGGGGACCCCGGGCTGGCCGGGCTGCTGGTCCCCGGCAACGGTGGGCTGCTGGGCGAACGGATTCTGGCCCTGCGGCGGCGGAACGGTCACTTTGGGGGTCCCCTCGAACGTGATGTGAGCACGTGGCGTGAAATAAGACGCACGTAAGCTACCGGGACTCGCGGGCAACTCTGTAGCCGATACAGGCTCTGTGGCACTGATGTGACACTTACTGCTGCGCAAAGCGGGCCATAGCCGCAGCAACTGCCGCGTAGATAACGGCGACCGTGACCACCAGGGGCACCGATCGCCCGTCAGCGGGCAGCAGGAGCGCGGCCACCGCCGCGGCGCCGACGAACGCGACGTTGAAGAGCACGTCGTAAACGGAGAAGATCCGGCCACGAAAGCCTTCATCCACCGCGAACTGCACGATCGTGTCCGTGGCGATCTTCGCGCCCTGCGTGGTCAGGCCCAGCACGAAGGCCGCGGCCAGCATCGGGGTCACGGCGAACGGCAGGGCGAGCGCGGGTTCCAGGACGGCGGCGCCGACGGCGCAGACGGCGATCCAGCGGGCCGGCCCCAGCCTCCCGGCGACCGACGGGGTGACCAGTGCCGCAGCGAAGAACCCGGCTCCCGAGACACCGACGGCGAGTCCCAGGAGGGCCAGACCGTCCTCGGAGTCGGACGACCAGGCGTACCGGCAGAGCATCAGCACCATGACCGTCAGCGCGCCGTAGCAGAAGCGCATCAGCGTCATGGAGGCGAGCGCCCAGGCGGCCTCCCTGCGCGGCGGCTCGGACAGATGGCGCATGCCCGCCGCAAGCCCGCGCGCGGTGTCCGCGAGTGTCGCCCACAGCCGTGGACGCACCGGGTGGCGGTCCGGGCCCAGGCTGTCCAGAGGTATGCGCAGGGCGGCGAGCGCCGCACACAGGTAGACGCCTGCCGCCAAGAGCACCACGACGGCGTTGGAGTCCACGGTCAGCAGCCGTACGCCGAGGGCCACGGCCCCGCCCGCGGTGGCGCCGAGTGTGCCCGCGGTCGGGGACAACGAGTTCGCGATCACCAGCCGCTCGGGGTCCACCACCCGGGGCAGGGATGCCGACAGACCCGCGAGGACGAAGCGGTTGACCGCGGTGACGCACAACGCGGAGGCGTAGAACAGCCAGTCGGGGACGTGGCTGAGCATCAGAAGGGCCGTCACGCAGGCCAGGAATGCCCGCAGCAGGTTGCCGTGGAGGAAGACCTGGCGGCGACGCCAGCGGTCCAGGAGCACGCCGGCGAAGGGACCCACGAGGGAGTACGGCAGGAGCAGGACCGCCATGGCCGAGGCGATACCGGCGGCGGAGGTCTGCTTCTCGGGTGAGAAGACGACGTACGTGGCGAGCGCGACCTGGTACACGCCGTCCGCGCCCTGGGACAGCAGACGGATGCCGAGCAGGCGTCTGAAGCCCTTAAAACGCAGAAGTACGCGCAGGTCACGCACGACGGACATGGGCTCCAGCCTCACATACGAGGAGGGTCCCCGGGCGGACGACCCGGGGACCCTCAACTGCCTCGCGTTGTCGGCGCTTTAGCGCTCGACCTCGCCCTTGATGAACTTCTCGACGTTGGCGTAGGCCTCGTCGTCGAAGTACTGGACCGGCGGGGACTTCATGAAGTAGCTCGACGCGGAGAGGATCGGGCCGCCGATACCGCGGTCCTTGGCGATCTTCGCGGCGCGCAGGGCGTCGATGATGACACCGGCCGAGTTCGGGGAGTCCCAGACCTCGAGCTTGTACTCCAGGTTCAGCGGGACGTCGCCGAAGGCACGGCCCTCGAGGCGCACGTACGCCCACTTGCGGTCGTCCAGCCAGGCCACGTAGTCCGACGGACCGATGTGGACGTTCTTCGCGCCCATGTCGCGGTCGGGGATCTGCGAGGTGACGGCCTGCGTCTTCGAGATCTTCTTGGACTCGAGGCGGTCGCGCTCCAGCATGTTCTTGAAGTCCATGTTGCCGCCGACGTTGAGCTGCATGGTGCGCTCGAGACGGACACCGCGGTCCTCGAACAGCTTCGCCATCACACGGTGCGTGATGGTGGCGCCGACCTGCGACTTGATGTCGTCGCCGACGATCGGGACGCCCGCCTCGGTGAACTTGTCGGCCCACTCCTTGGTGCCGGCGATGAAGACCGGAAGGGCGTTGACGAAGGCGACCTTGGCGTCGATGGCGCACTGGGCGTAGAACTTCGCCGCGTCCTCGGAACCGACGGGCAGGTAGCAGATCAGAACGTCGACCTGCTTGTCCTTGAGGACCTGGACCACGTCGACCGGGGTCTCCGCGGACTCCTCGATGGTCTCCCGGTAGTACTTACCGAGACCGTCGAGGGTGTGGCCGCGCTGGACCGTGACGCCCTTGTTCGGGACGTCGCAGATCTTGATGGTGTTGTTCTCGCTGGCACCGATGGCGTCCGAGAGGTCGAGGCCGACCTTCTTCGCGTCGACGTCGAAGGCGGCGACGAACTCGACGTCACCCACGTGGTACTCGCCGAACTGAACGTGCATCAGGCCCGGCACCTTGGACGCCGGGTCGGCGTCCTTGTAGTACTCGACGCCCTGGACCAGCGACGCGGCGCAGTTGCCCACGCCGACGATGGCTACGCGAACCGAACCCATTCCGGTTGCTCCCTGTGTGTGCTCGGTGAAACCCCGAATGGGCTTCACGTGGTGGTGTCGTCGGACGGATCCGGCCGGGAGCTGTCCCGGTGCCGGGGCAGGCCGCCCGTCTCTCCAGATGTGCTGTCCTGCTGAGCGGTGCCATCGGGACCGGAGAGCCTCTGGTCCCGTCCGGCCCGCTCACTTTCGATGAGCTCGTTCAGCCAGCGCACTTCGCGCTCCACGGACTCCATTCCGTGCCGCTGGAGCTCAAGGGTGTAGTCGTCGAGGCGCTCCCGGGTGCGAGCCAGAGAGGCGCGCATCTTCTCCAGGCGCTCCTCGAGCCGGCTGCGGCGGCCCTCCAGTACGCGCATGCGCACGTCGCGGGACGTCTGTCCGAAGAACGCGAAACGAGCGGCGAAGTGCTCGTCCTCGTACGCGTCCGGACCCGTCTGCGAGAGCAGCTCCTCGAAGTGCTCCTTACCTTCCGCCGTCAACCGGTAGACGATCTTGGCGCGACGCCCTGCGAGCGAGGTGGCGAGGGCGTCTTCGGGTGTGGACCCCGGCTCCTCGATCAACCAGCCGTTGGCGACCAGCGTCTTGAGGCAGGGGTAGAGCGTCCCGTAGCTGAAGGCACGGAACACACCCAGTGACGTATTGAGACGTTTGCGCAGCTCGTAGCCGTGCATCGGAGACTCGCGGAGCAGGCCGAGAACGGCGAACTCGAGGATGCCGGAACGCCGGCTCATGAACGCCTCCTCCCTGTCGCGGTCACGTCGGCACGGCCTTTATGCCGGGCTGATGTATCGACTCGATACATCAGCACGATAGAACGCCCCTGCGGTTGCGACAAGAGGGGGCACGGTGAACGGCGTCACATCACTGATTCGTAGGAAGTGACTTGCCTGATTTGGGGTGAACTTCGGCCCTAGGTGGGTTTTGACGGTGCGTAGTCTGTGCGCCATGCAGACCACCGGGAACCGAGTGACGCCTGGGGACGTCCCTGTCCTCGGTGCAGTACGGGTGAATGCGGCGACTGCCGTATCCGTACTTCGGGGGGACCGGAAACCAGCCGCCGTTTCCAGGCGCGCAAAGGTGCGCCTGCCCGAGGAGTAATCGTTCGATGAGCGAGCACCGTCGCAAACCGCAGCCGCAGGGCGGCGGACGTGCCGCGGCCCGACGCGGCCAGCCCGGCCCGTCCGCCGGCCGCCGTGCCGCACCGCGAGGCGCCACCGGGTCACCTTCCGACGCCTACGGCCCGGGAGGTGAGGAGCGCCCGTACGGGAGCCGTGCCGAAGCACGCCGGGCGGCACAGAAGAGCAGTGGGGGCGGCCGACGCCGAGCGGCCGACGGCGCGGGCGCGGGCGGACACGGCGGGGCCGGCGGAGGCCGGCGCGGCGGACCCGGAGGACCCAACGGACCGGGACGCGGCCGCGGCCGCCAGGGACCGGCCAAGAAACGCTTCATCGACTACCCGCGCGCGGGCAGGTACGGAGCCGCGCGCTGGGTGCCGTCCTGGAGACTCGTGACCGGGCTCTTCATCGGCTTCTTCGGCAGCCTGGTGGCGGTCGCGGGCGTGGCGTACGCCCTGGTGGGTGTGCCGGACGTGGCCAAGACCGCCGAGGCGCAGAACAACGTCTACTACTGGTCCGACGGCACTCAGATGGTCGCGACAGGCGGTGAGACGAACCGCCAGATCATCCCCTACGAGAAGATCCCCAAGGAGATGCGCTTCGCCGTCATGTCCGCCGAGAACAAGACGTTCGAGAACGACAGCGGCGTCGACCCCATGGGCATCGCCCGGGCCTTCGTCAACATGGCCAAGGGCGGCCAGACGCAGGGCGGCTCCACCATCACCCAGCAGTACGTGAAGAACGCGATGCTGGACGACCAGTCACAGACGATCTCCCGCAAGTTCAAAGAGCTGTTCGTCTCCATAAAGGTGGGCGCCCAGGAGCCCAAGGAGAAGATCATGGCCGGCTACCTGAACTCGGCGTACTACGGGCGCAACGCCTACGGGATCCAGGCGGCCGCGCACGCGTACTTCGACAAGGACGCCGAAGAGCTCAACGAGAGCGAGTGTGCCTTCCTCGCCGCCGTGCTGAAGGGCGCCACGTACTACGACCCTGCGGGTGCCGAGTCGATCGATCCCGTCGGTGCCACTCCCGAGGCCAACCGGAAGCGTGCCAAGGCGCGGTGGAGGTGGATCCTCCAGGAGGAGGTCAACGACGGACGGCTGCCGGCCTCGGTCCTCCAGAAGTACAAGACCTTCCCCAAAATCCAGAATCCCCGGTCGAACGCGCAGCTCAGCGGCCAGGTCGGTTACCTCGTCGACCTGGCGAAGGCGTACCTGATCAACAACTCCGACAAGACGGGAATCACGGCCAACAAGCTCCAGCGGGGCGGCTACGAGATCCACACGACCTTCGACAAGAACATGGTCAAGGATCTCGAGAATGCCGTGAAGGACGTTCGCAAGAAGAACATCAAGCCCAAGCTGCGGCCGGACAAGGACAAGTACGTCCAGTTCGGCGGCGCCTCCGTCGATCCGGACACGGGCGCGATCAAGGCCATCTACGGCGGTGAGGACGCGACCAAGCACTTCACCAACAACGCCGACCAGACCGGTGCCCAGGTGGGCTCGACCTTCAAGCCGTTCGTGCTCGCGGCCGCCATGTCGTGGGGGGTCAGGAATCCTGACGGCGACCCGGAGCAGGCACAGGACGAGCGCACCATCGCCTCCCCGAAGAGCCTCTACAGCGGCCAGAACAAGCTCAAGATCAAGGAGTACGACGGCAGCGTCTGGACGGACAAGGACGGCAAGGAGTGGCTGCAGAGGAACGACGGCAACGAGTCGTACAACCCGCCGAGCTACAACATCGATCTCCGTGAGGCGATGAGGGTCTCCGCGAACTCCGCCTACGTGCAGCTCGGCATGGACGTCGGTCTGGACAAGGTCCGGGAGGCCGCCATGGAGGCGGGCCTCCTCAAGACCAGTCTGGCGAGCGCCAACTTCCCGTCGTTCTCGATCGGTACCTCCGACCCCAGCGCGATCCGCATGGCCGGGGCGTACGGCACCTTCGCCGACAGCGGCAAGCAGCACGACCCGTACTCGGTGGACAAGGTCACCAGCGAGGACGGCACGGTCTACCAGCACGAGAACAAGTCCAAGCAGGCCTTCCGCCCGGCCGTCGCGGACAACGTCACCGATGTGCTGAAGACCGTGGTCGACAAGGGCACCGGTACGGCCGCCCAGCTCCCCGGCCGTCCGGTGGCCGGCAAGACCGGTACCACCGACGGCAACAAGTCCGCCTGGTTCGTCGGCTACACCCCGCAGCTCTCCACCGCGATCACGATGTACCGGATGGACGACAACGAGAGCAGCAAGAAGCGCGAGTTCCTGGAGATGTACGGAACGGGTGGCCAGGAGAAGATCCACGGTGCCTCGTTCCCGGCCGAGATCTGGCACGACTACATGGCAGAGGCGCTCAAGGGCAAGCCGGTGAAGAACTTCCCGACGCCGGAGGACATCGGGAAGGTCGTCAACGACGTACCGACACCGAGCGCGACCCCTTCGCCCACCGAGAGCCGGCCGGAGAGCCCGACGCCCAGTGCGACTCCCAGCAAGTCGTCGCCCTCGCCCACGCCCTCGGAGAGCGAGAGCTGCGGCAAGTGGGACTGGAACTGCAACAACAACGGCGGGACCGACAACGGAGGGACCGACGTCGGTGGTACGGACGGCGGCGTGACATCCTCGCCCACGGAGAGCAGCGATACCGGGAACACAAGAGGCAACGGCAATGGGGGCCTCTTCGGCGGTCCGGGCGGATAGCGGCCCGTTCGTCCGCTGAGTGGTGTTTCACGTGAAACATGGGCCGCCGCACCGATCAGGTGCGGCGGCCCTCGGCGTATTCCCAGACACGTACGGCAGGATGTGCGGCATGCCCAGCGCAGAAACGACGCCAGCGAGCGTGCACGAGCCGGAGACGGTCCACCCGACCCGGGAGGACGAGGTCGCCGCGAACGGTAGCGAGCTGATCGGTGGCCCGCTCGGACGGCGAGCGCTGACCGGGACATCCTGGTGGACCCCGGTGCGGGTCGTCGCGCTCATCGCCATCGGCATGTTCGCCCTCGGCATGGTGCAGAAGCTGCCCTGCTACGACGGTGCCTGGTTCTTCGGGGCCAGTTCCCAGTACACGCACGCGTGCTACTCGGACATCCCGCACCTCTACCAGGGGCGCGGCTTCGCCGACGGGCTCGTGCCGTACTTCGACAAGCTCAGCGGCGACATGGACTACCTCGAGTACCCGGTGCTCACCGGTGTCTTCATGGAGGTCGCCTCCTGGCTCACCCCCGGCAGCGGCAGCATCCAGGACCAGGAGCAGTTCTACTGGATGGTCAACGCCGGGATGCTGATGATCTGCGCGGCGGTCATCGCCGTGTGCGTCTCCCGGACCCATGCACGGCGCCCCTGGGACGGCCTGCTGGTCGCCCTGGCGCCCGCCTACGCCCTGACCGCCACCATCAACTGGGACCTGCTGGCGGTCGCTCTGACGGCCGCCGCCATGCTGATGTGGTCCCGGGGCCGCTCCCTCGCCTTCGGTGTCCTGCTGGGCCTCGCCACGGCCGCCAAGCTCTACCCCGTCCTGCTGCTGGGGCCGCTCCTGATGCTGTGCTGGCGGGCCGGCAAGTGGCGGGAGTTCCGGATCGCCGTCGGCGGCGCCGTGGTCGCCTGGCTGGCCGTGAACCTGCCGGTGATGGTCTTCGCCTTCGAGGGCTGGTCGAAGTTCTACACGTTCAGCCAGGAGCGCGGGGTCGACTTCGGCTCCTTCTGGCTGATCCTCTCCCAGCGCTGGCAGAGCTCACTGCTCACCACGGACAACATCAACACGTTCGCCACCGTCCTGATGCTGCTGGCGTGCCTGGGCGTGGCCGCGCTCACGGTGACCGCCCCCCGCCGCCCTCGCTTCGCGCAGCTTGCGTTCCTGATCGTCGCGGCGTTCATCCTGACCAACAAGGTGTACTCGCCCCAGTACGTGCTCTGGCTGGTCCCCCTCGCGGTGCTGGCCCGGCCGCGGTGGCGTGACTTCCTCATCTGGCAGGCCTGCGAGGTCGCGTACTTCCTGGGGATCTGGATGTACCTCGCGTACACGACCAGCGGAGACGCCCACAAGGGCCTGCCGACGGAGGGCTATCAGACCGCCATCGCCGTCCACCTCCTCGGGACGCTGTACATCTGCGCCGTGGTGGTGCGCGACATCCTCATGCCGGAGCGGGACCCGGTTCGCCGTTCCGGCGACGACGATCCCTCGGGCGGCGTGCTGGACGGCGCCGAGGACGTGTTCGTCCTGGGAGCGGCCGCCCATCCGCCCCGGCACGCGGCTCACTTCGACGGCCCCCAGGTCGAATGGGGCGCACCGAACGGAACCGCCAAGGACAGTTCGCTCTGAGCGAACACGGCAGGAAGCAGGCCATGCGAAAGGCCGTACACGGGGTCCGTGTACGGCCTTTCGTCTTCGGCGGCGCGGAACTCCGGCCTGCCTCAGCGGGTCAGCGCTCGACGATCCGGTCGAACTGCGTGGTGGTGTGCCGCAGATGGGCCACCAGTTCCTCGCCGACCTGCGGCTCGGGGGCGTCCGAGGGCACGAAGAGGATCGAGACCTGCATGTGCGGCGGCTCCGCGAACCAGCGCTGCTTGCCGCTCCAGACGAACGGCGAGAGGTTGCGGTTGACCGTCGCGAGGCCCGCGCGGGCGACGCCCTTGGCGCGCGGCATGACGCCGTGCAGCGCCTTGGGGGCCTCCAGGCCCACCCCGTGCGACGTACCGCCCGCCACGACCACCAGGTAGCCGTCGGAGGCCGCCTTCTGCTGCCGGTAGCCGAAGCGGTCGCCCTTGGACACGCGCGTGACGTCCAGGACGGCTCCGCGGTACTCGGTCGCCTCGTGGTCCCCCAGCCACAGCCGCGTCCCGATCCGGGCGCGGAAGTGGGTCTGCGGGAACTGCTGCTGGAGGCGGGCGAGTTCCTCGGCCTTGAGGTGGCTGACGAACATGGTGTGCAGCGGGAGGCGTGCCGCCCGCAGACGGTCCATCCAGCCGATGACCTCCTCGACGGCGTCCGAGCCGTCGGTGCGGTCCAGCGGCAGGTGGATGGCGAAGCCCTCCAGGCGCACGTTCTCTATGGCGGAGTGCAGATGCGGCAGGTCCTGCTCGCTGACACCGTGCCGCTTCATCGAGGACATGACCTCGATGACGACGCGGGCACCCACGAGGCCGTACACGCCGTCTATCGACGACACGGAGCGGATGACCCGGTCGGGCAGCGGTACGGGCTCCTCGCCCCTCCTGAACGGCGTCAGGACCAGCAGATCGCCGCCGAACCAGTCCTTGATCCGGGCGGCCTCGTACGTGGTGCCGACGGCGAGGACGTCCGAGCCGAGGCGCGTGGCCTCGTCGGCGAGCCGCTCGTGGCCGAAGCCGTAGCCGTTGCCCTTGCAGACGGGGACGAGCCCCGGGAACTGCTCCTGCACGTGCTTGTGGTGTGCCCGCCAGCGCGCGGTGTCGACGTAGAGCGTGAGCGCCATGGCCGGTCCCGGAACCTTTCTCGTGGCTGCGGTGAATCAGAGTGATGAAACGAAAGTGTGGCGGATCCGCCGGGACTTTGCGGTGACACCGCGCCGGAGAGTGCGCGCGGCGGGCGGACCGGTCCGGGTCAGCGACGCGACATGTAGATGTCGAGAGCCTTGTGGAGCAGCTTGTTGAGCGGGAAGTCCCACTCGCCGAGGTACTCGGCCGCCTGGCCGCCCGTGCCCACCTTGAACTGGATCAGACCGAAGAGGTGGTCCGTCTCGTCCAGCGAGTCGGAGATGCCGCGCAGGTCGTACACCGTCGCGCCGAGGGCGTACGAGTCGCGCAGCATCCGCCACTGCATCGCGTTGGAGGGCCGGTGCTCGCGGCCGATGTTGTCCGAGGCGCCGTAGGAGTACCAGACGTGGCCGCCGACGACGAGCATCGTGGCCGCGGACAGGTTCACCCCGTTGTGCCGGGCGAAGTAGAGCCGCATGCGGTTGGGGTCCTCGGTGTTGAGGGCCGTCCACATGCGCTGGAAGTACGAGAGCGGCCGGGGCCGGAAGTGATCGCGCAGCGCGGTGATCTCGTAGAGCCGCTGCCACTCCTCCAGGTCCTGGTAGCCGCCCTGGACGACTTCGACGCCCGCCTTCTCGGCCTTCTTGATGTTGCGGCGCCACAGCTGGTTGAAGTTCTTGTGGACCTCTTCGAGGGACCGGTTCGCCAGCGGCACCTGGAAGACGTAGCGGGGCTGCACGTCGCCGAAGCCGGCGCCGCCGTCCTCACCCTGCTGCCAGCCCATGCGGCGCAGCTTGTCCGCGACCTCGAAGGCGCGGGGCTCGATGAAGTCCGCCTCGATGTCGCGCAGGCGCTTCACGTCGGGGTCCTGGATGCCGCCCTTGATGGACGTGGCCTCCCAGCGCCGGATGATCACCGGCGGGCCCATCTTCACGGAGAAGGCGCCCTGCTGCTTGAGGTGCGCCAGCATCGGCTGGAGCCAGTCGTCGAGGTTCGGGGCGAACCAGTTGATGACCGGGCCTTCGGGCAGGTACGCGAGATAGCGCTTGATCTTCGGGAGCTGGCGGTACAGGACGAGCCCGGCGCCGACCATCTCACCGGTCCTGTCGTCGAACCATCCGAGGTTCTCGGAGCGCCACTCCGCCTTCACATCTGCCCAGGCGGGGACCTGCATGTGGCTGGCCGAGGGCAGGCTCTGGATGTATGCCAGATGCTGCTCTCGGCTGATGGTCCTCAGGGTCAGGCTCATTCGGGGCGCTCCTCGGCTGGTCTGTCCCCATGGGTACAGGGGCTCCGGCTCTCGCGCCGAAGCCTACTGCGCCCCGCGAGCGCCCCGATTGGCCGTATGCGACCTCGCCCCCGGCCGACGGGCCGCCGGGGAGGCGAGGGGTGCTGTCGGGCCGCGCGGCCGACTGTGCGCCGGCCGGCCGCCGGACCCGTGCCGAGCGGGCGGCCCGGTCAGCTGATCACGCCTCCGAAGAGGCCGCCGTGGGCCATGCCGAGGAAGAAACCGAAGGCCGAGGCGCCGAGCCCCAGGATCAGCCCGAAGCGTTCCCGGGTGGTCTCGGAGACGAACTGTCCGTAGGCGCCGGTGAAGATGCCGATCAGGCCCGTCCAGGAGCTGATCAGATGGAGGTTGTGGAACATCGCGGTCACGAAGGCGACGACGCCGAGGACGGCGGTCACCCAGACCAGGGTGTCCTGGAGGGGGTGGGGCTTGCCGTCGCTCGCGAGCAGGGAACCGCCGATGTTGGGTCGCATTGTCTGTGCCATAGGGCACCTCCTGCGGAAGGTGGCGCATCGTAGCGCCATTCACACCCGATGTGTACAGACTGACGGTCTCCCCGGCCGGATTTCAACCGGAAGCCACGGTGCGGGTACTCTGTACTCTCTGCACCGGTGTCTGCCCAGGCCGTGGCCATGTCACGACAGGGACTCCCGCTCGGATCCCCGAGCGAGAAACCCATTGTCAGTGGCGGCGGATACCGTTGCTCACGCATAACAACCCTCCTGCCACGGAACGACCGTGGCCGCTGAGTCCAAAGGAGGTGGGTTCCACATGCGTCACTACGAAGTGATGGTCATCCTCGACCCCGATCTCGAGGAGCGTGCTGTCTCCCCGCTGATCGAGAACTTCCTCTCCGTGGTCCGTGAGGCCAACGGAAAGGTCGAGAAGGTCGACACCTGGGGCCGTCGTCGTCTCGCGTACGAGATCAAGAAGAAGCCCGAGGGCATCTACTCGGTCATCGACCTGCAGGCCGAGCCTGCGGTCGTGAAGGAGCTCGACCGCCAGATGAACCTGAACGAGTCGGTCCTCCGGACCAAGGTCCTCCGCCCCGAGACCCACTGAGCTCTCCAGCTCAGCTGATCTCGGGATCCGAGTAGCAGCACCAAGCAGCCAGCAGCAAACCCGCCGAGAGGTTCCCCCATGGCAGGCGAGACCGTCATCACGGTCGTCGGCAATCTTGTCGACGACCCCGAGCTGCGCTTCACCCCTTCCGGTGCGGCGGTCGCGAAGTTCCGTGTCGCGTCCACCCCCCGCACCTTCGACCGTCAGACCAACGAGTGGAAGGACGGCGAGAGCCTGTTCCTGACCTGCTCGGTCTGGCGTCAGGCGGCGGAGAACGTCGCAGAGTCGCTCCAGCGAGGCATGCGCGTGATCGTGCAGGGCCGGTTGAAGCAGCGGTCCTACGAGGACCGTGAGGGCGTCAAGCGCACGGTCTACGAGCTGGACGTCGAGGAAGTCGGCGCCAGCCTGAAGAACGCCACGGCCAAGGTCACCAAGACCACCGGTCGAGGCGGCCAGGGCGGTTACGGCGGCGGCGGTGGCGGCGGCCAGCAGGGCGGCAGCTGGGGCGGAAGCTCCGGCGGCGGTCAGCAGGGCGGCGGCGCTCCCGCCGACGACCCCTGGGCGACCAGCGCTCCTGCCGGCGGCGGCAACCAGGGCGGCGGCGGCGGTGGCGGCGGCTGGGGCGGAAGCTCCGGCGGCTCCGGCGGCGGCTACTCGGACGAGCCCCCCTTCTAAGGGCGGGTTCGTACCCCCACTTCTTGATCACACAGGAGATACACCATGGCGAAGCCGCCTGTGCGCAAGCCGAAGAAGAAGGTCTGCGCTTTCTGCAAGGACAAGGTCACGTACGTGGACTACAAGGACACGAACATGCTGCGGAAGTTCATTTCCGACCGCGGCAAGATCCGTGCCCGCCGCGTGACCGGCAACTGCACGCAGCACCAGCGTGACGTCGCCACGGCTGTGAAGAACAGCCGTGAGATGGCGCTGCTGCCCTACACCTCCACCGCGCGATAAGGGAAGGGTGACAGACACATGAAGATCATCCTCACCCACGAGGTCTCCGGCCTCGGTGCCGCGGGCGACGTCGTCGACGTCAAGGACGGTTACGCTCGCAACTACCTGATCCCGCGGAACTTTGCGATCCGCTGGACCAAGGGCGGCGAGAAGGACGTCGAGCAGATTCGTCGCGCTCGCAAGATCCACGAGATCGCGACCATCGAGCAGGCCAACGAGATCAAGGGCCGCCTCGAGGGCGTCAAGGTTCGCCTTGCCGTCCGCTCCGGCGACGCCGGTCGTCTCTTCGGTTCCGTCACCCCGGCCGACATCGCCTCGGCGATCAAGGCTTCCGGTGGCCCCGAGGTCGACAAGCGCCGCATCGAGCTGGGCTCGCCCATCAAGACCCTGGGCGCCCACGAGACGTCCGTGCGTCTCCACCCCGAGGTTGCCGCCAAGGTCAACATCGAGGTTGTCGCTGCCTGAGTGCAGCGCTCGGCATAGCTGAGAGAAGGGCCGCACCCCCTGGGTGCGGCCCTTCTTCACGTCTTGGCCGTTCCCATGGGGTCGGCGCCTCGGCTTGTTTCACGTGAAACAAGCCGTTTCACGTGAAACACACCAGCTGCCAGCCGTCAGCGGGTGGCGCCGGTGACGATCCAGCGTCCCGACCGGGACCGGAGCCACAGGGTCAGCAGGCGCATCGTCATCATGAAGGTCATCGCGAGCCAGAGAGCGGTCAGCCCACCGCCGAGGACGGGCACGAGCAGTGCGACGGGTGCGAAGACCGCGAGTGTCAGAACCATGGCCCCTGCTAGATACGGCCCGTCTCCGGCACCCATGAGGACGCCGTCCAGCACGAAGACGATGCCGGAGACCGGCTGAGCGATCGCCACCACGAGGAGTGCGGGCAACGCGGTGTTCTGGACGACGGAATCGCTGGTGAAGAGCGGAAGGAACAGCGGCCGGGTTAGTACGACCAACAGGCCGAGGACGATCCCGACGGCGATACCCCACTGCACCATCCGCCGACAGGCGTCGCGAGCACCCTCGGCGTCCTCGGCACCGAGATAGCGGCCGATGATGGCCTGGCCGGCGATGGCGATCGCGTCGAGTGCGAAGGCGAGCAGATTCCACAGCGAGACGATGATCTGGTGCGCGGCCATGTCCGCGTCCCCGAGCCCGGCAGCGACCGCGGTCGAGATCAGGAGGATCGCCCGCAAGGACAGGGTGCGTACCAGGAGCGGGGCGCCGGCCTGGGCGCAGGCCCGGATGCCGCCGAGATCGGGCCGCAGCGAGGCACCGTGCTTACGGGCGCCCCGGACGACGACGTACAGATAGCTCGCCGCCATGCCGAACTGGGCGATGACGGTGCCCCAGGCGGAGCCGGCGATACCCAGGCCGGCGCCGTAGACCAGGCCCACGTTGAGAGCCGCGTTCGCCACGAAGCCGGCGACGGCGACATAGAGCGGTGTCTTCGTGTTCTGCAGTCCGCGCAGAACGCCTGTGGCAGCGAGCACCACGAGCATGGCCGGGATGCCGAGGGCCGAGATCCGCAGATAGGTGACCGCGTAGGGAGCGGCTGTCTCCGATGCTCCGAAGAGTTCCACGAGGGCGGGTGCCGCCGGCAGGGTGATGGCGATGACGGTCGCGCCGATGAGGAACGCGAGCCAGATGCCGTCCATGCCCTGACGTATCGCCGCTCGCAGGTCGCCCGCTCCCACCCGCCGGGCGACGGCGGCCGTGGTGGCGTAGGCCAGGAAGACGAAGACGCCCACGGCAGTCATGAGGAGGGCCGAGGCGACGCCGAGGCCAGCCAGTTGAGCGGTGCCGAGGTGGCCCACGATCGCACTGTCGGCCATCACGAAGAGGGGCTCGGCGACGAGGGCGCCGAAGGCCGGAACGGCGAGCGCGACGATCTCTCTGTCGTGCCGGCGCAGGGCGGACCTGGGTGCCGCGGGAGCCTGTGTCATGAGCACCAATCTAATCTTCCACAGGTAAGAGATGCAAACCTTCATAGACCCTTACTGGTGGGCGAGTGACAGGTGTCGTCGTGCAGTGTTCGAGGAGATCTTGGGCTGACCGGGAAAGTTTTTCTTCTGCACAGCCGGTGGAACGGAAAACGGCAGGTCAGCGCCGCTTTGGTGAGGGGACTGAGGGCTTGTTCACAGGGCTGTCCACCGGCTCGTGCACAGGTTTTGCCGGGTTCTCCACAGCATCCGGGCCGTCGTCCACATGGCCTGTGGATAACCAGATTGGCTGACGGTGCCCGCGGGCCTACCGTAGGGCGGCGCCCGCTCTCTCCTCCGTCCTCGGAAACCTGGCAAAACCGACGCGTCAGAACCGGAGTTGGGCCGCTCATTTGTCAGTGCCGTGCCGTAGAAAAGAGGGGCACGGCTAGGTCCGCTCGGCGGACGGGAGGAGGTGGCTCGGTGAGTATTTCCGAGCCCTTGGACGACCCGTGGGCCGACAGCGGTCCCAGTGATCGTCTGCCCGCCTCCCGCCAGCGCCGTGACGGTGGACGGGGCCGCGAGGAGCAGCACGAACGAGGCCGCGAGGGCGGTGAGTGGGACGGCGGAGGTTCAGCCTTCGAGAGGGTCCCGCCGCAGGACCTGGACGCGGAGCAGTCGGTTCTCGGTGGCATGCTCCTGTCCAAGGACGCCATCGCGGACGTCGTGGAGGTCATCAAGGGCCACGACTTCTACCGGCCCGCTCACGAGACCATCTACACGGCGATCCTCGATCTGTACGCGAAGGGCGAGCCGGCCGACCCGATCACGGTCGCGGCGGAGCTCACCAAGCGTGGCGAGATCACCAAGGTCGGCGGCGCGTCGTATCTGCACACCCTCGTCCAGACCGTTCCCACCGCGGCCAACGCCGAGTACTACGCGGAGATCGTCCACGAGCGCGCCGTCCTGCGCCGCCTGGTGGAGGCGGGCACGCGCATCACGCAGATGGGATACGCCGCCGACGGCGACGTGGACGAGATCGTCAACAGCGCGCAGGCCGAGATCTACGCGGTCACCGAGCAGCGCACCAGCGAGGACTATCTCCCGCTCGGCGACATCATGGAGGGCGCGCTCGACGAGATCGAGGCGATCGGTTCGCGCAGCGGCGAGATGACCGGCGTGCCGACCGGCTTCACGGACTTCGACTCGCTCACGAACGGTCTGCACCCGGGACAGATGATCGTCATCGCCGCCCGTCCCGCCATGGGTAAGTCCACGCTCGCGCTGGACTTCGCCCGGGCCGCGTCGATCAAGAACAACCTGCCCAGCGTCATCTTCTCCCTCGAAATGGGCCGCAACGAGATCGCGATGCGTCTGCTGTCCGCCGAGGCCCGCGTCGCCCTGCACCACATGCGTTCCGGCACGATGACCGACGAGGACTGGACCCGCCTGGCCCGCCGGATGCCGGACGTCTCGGCCGCCCCGCTCTTCATCGACGACTCGCCCAACCTGTCGATGATGGAGATCCGGGCCAAGTGCCGCCGCCTCAAGCAGCGCAACGACATCCGGCTGGTCGTCATCGACTACCTCCAGCTGATGCAGGCCGGTGGTTCCAAGCGCGCCGAGAGCCGCCAGCAGGAGGTGTCGGACATGTCCCGAAACCTCAAGCTACTGGCCAAGGAGCTGGAGATCCCGGTCATCGCGTTGTCGCAGCTCAACCGTGGTCCTGAGCAGCGCACCGACAAGAAGCCGATGGTCTCGGACCTCCGTGAGTCAGGCTCCATCGAGCAGGACGCCGACATGGTCATCCTGTTGCACCGCGAGGACGCGTACGAGAAGGAGTCCCCGCGTGCCGGCGAGGCCGACCTGATCGTGGCCAAGCACCGTAACGGCCCGACGGCGACCATCACCGTCGCCTTCCAGGGCCACTACTCCCGCTTCGTGGACATGGCACAGACCTGACAGGTGCGGCTGCACGTCTTACGTTCGCTGCCCCAGCCTCAGAGGCGACGCCGGACAGACGGCCGTTGGAGGTTGGCCGGCATCCTGCCTGACGTCTGCGGCGCGGGCCGTTTCGCTTTGCGGAGAGGCTCGGATGAAATGCGCTCGACGTGGGGTGTCGGGCGGGGTGGACTGGGCGCATGACATCGCCTCAGGAAGAGTTGCTTCCCGCCACGCGCCGAACCCTGCTCCACCGCATCGCCACCGCGCAGGCCGAGGGGCGTGCTCCGTCCCTGGTCGCGACGGTCGTCCGGGACGGGCAGCCGGTGTGGACGGGCTCGCGCACGTCGGTGGAGGGGCACGGCCCGGACGGGAACGTGCAGTACCGGATCGGTTCGATCACCAAGACCTTCACCGCCGTTCTCGTCCTGCGTCTGCGGGACGAGGGCGTGCTGGATCTCGGCGACCCGCTGGAGAAGCACCTGCCGGGCACCGGCGCGGGGGAGGCGACCATCGCCGAACTGCTCGCGCACACCGGCGGACTGGCGGCCGAGTCACCCGCTCCATGGTGGGAGCGCACGCCCGGCTCGCTGCGCCCGGAACTCGCCGATGTGCTGGGCGAGCAGCCGCTGCGGCATCCGGTCGGTCGGCGACACCACTACTCGAACCCCGGGTACACATTGCTCGGCGCTCTGATCGAGGAGTTGCGCGGCGCGCCCTGGGAGGACGTGCTGCGGCGCGAGGTGCTCGAGCCGCTCGGCCTGCACCGCACGAGTGGGAGTCCGCGGGCACCGCACGCGGGCGGTTGGGCGGTGCATCCGTGGGCGGACGTGATGCTGCCGGAGCCCACCGAGGACCTCGGACGGATGGCGCCGGCGGGGCAGCTCTGGTCCACCACCGACGATCTGGCCCGCTTCGCGGTCTTCCTCACCCGGGGCGACGACCGGGTGCTCAGCGCGGATTCCGTACGGGAGATGCGTACGCCCGCCGCTCCCGCGGAGGTCGCGGACGTGTCAGCCGGTTCCGCGTACGGACTGGGCATGCAGATCCAGCATCGGGACGGGCGGATCCTCGTCGGTCATTCCGGGTCACTGCCGGGCTTCCTCGCCAACCTGACGGTCAGCGTGGAGGACGATCTGGCGGCGGTCGTGCTGGCCAACTGCACCTCCGGCCCGCTGGTGTCGAACCTGGCGGCCGAACTCGTACGTGTGGTGGCGGAGGCCGAGCCGCGTATTCCGGCACCGTGGAGGCCGCTGCCGGAAGTCGACCGTGACGTACTGGAGTTGGCCGGCCAGTGGTACTGGGGCACTCTGGCGTTCGCGCTGCGCCTGTCGGCCGACGAGGGCCTCTCGCTGGGGCCGCTGGCCGGCGGAGGCCGCCGGTCGCGTTTCCGGCCGAACGGTGACGGTACGTGGACGGGGCTGGACGGCTACTACGCCGGAGAGCCGCTACGAGCCGTACGACGGCCTGACGGGTCGGTGAGCCACCTGGACCTCGGGTCGTTCGTGTTCACCCGCCAGCCGTACGACGAGTCGGCTCAGGTGCCGGGTGGCGTCGACCCCGAGGGCTGGCGCGGGATCAGGTAGGCGACGTCGCGGGGGCCGCGTCCTGTTTCACGTGAAACAGGACGCGGCCCAGCCGCTGGAAGCCCGTCAGAGTGGGAGCTTGAAGCCGACGTGCGAGGCGGTGAAGCCGAGCCGCTCGTAGAAGCGGTGCGCGTCGGTGCGGGTGACGTCGGAGGTGAGCTGGACCAACTGGCAGTCCTGGCGCCTGGATTCCTCGATCGCCCACTCGATGAGCTGCGTTCCGAGGCCACTGCCACGTTCGTCCGCGTGGACCCGTACGCCCTCGACGATCGACCGGGTCGCACCTTTGCGGGAGAGGCCGGGAACGATCGTGAGCTGGAGCGTGCCGACGACGCGGCCCTCGCGCGCGGCGACCACGAGGTGCTGGTTCGGGTCGGCCCTGAGGCGTTCCAGCGCCGCGAGATAGGGCGTCAGATCGTCCGGGGACTCGCGCTGGGCCCCCAGCGGGTCGTCCGCGAGCATGGCGACCACGGCGGGCACATCGTCGGCGGCGGCCGGTCGTATCTCAAGATCTCCCATGGCCGCAGCCTAAGCGGCCCTGGTCACTTCCCGCAGGTACGGGAGGACTCGCGCCCCGGGTTACGCGGGCACGCTCACTGACTCCACGACTCGGACCAGCGGGGCCAGTTCGGGAACCTTCGCCGCCACGTCCAGCGCCTCGCGGAGAGCGGCGTCGTTGGTCGGACGCGCCTCTTCGAGCAGCTTGAGGCCCGCCTCGCTGACGTTCGTGTAGATGCCGCGGCGGTCGGTGGGGCAGAGGTAGCGGGAGAGGAGTCCGCGGTCCTCGAGCCGGGTGACCAGCCGGGTGGTGGCGCTCTGGCTGAGGACGACCGCGTCGGCGACCTGCTTCATCTGCAGATGGCCTCCCTCGCCGTCGTGCTGCCGGCTGAGCACGTCGAGCAGCGAGTACTCCCGTGCGCTCAGGTCGTGCTTGGCCTGCAGGGCGCGCTCGATGTGCGCCTCGATCCTCCCGTGCAGAAGAGAGAGGGCGCACCAGCCCTGGGCAAGGGCAGTGAGCGCGGGGTCCGTCGCTGTCATGGCGTTCTCCTCCGTCCCGGAGCGGCTGGAACCAGGATAGAGCACGAACGCAATAGACCGCGTTTGCATATAGCCCGCGTCTGCAACTATTGTGAACGCACGCTAAGAGCTCCTGCAATCTTCTGGGAAGGTGCATCCACGCATGCCTCTCGCGCTACTGGCCCTCGCGATCGGGGCCTTCGGAATCGGCACCACCGAATTCGTGATCATGGGCGTGCTGCCCCAGGTCGCCGGTGACTTCGGGGTCTCCATCCCCACCGCCGGACTGCTGGTGACCGGCTACGCCCTCGGCGTGGTGATCGGCGCTCCGATCATGACCGCGCTCGGTACGAAGGTGTCCCGCAAGCGGATGCTGATGCTGCTGATGGGGCTGTTCGTCCTCGGCAACCTGCTCTCCGCCGTCGCCCCCGTCTTCGGACTGATGCTGGTGGGCCGTGTGGTCGCCTCGCTGGCGCACGGAGCGTTCTTCGGCATCGGCTCGGTCGTAGCCGCGGAGCTGGTCGCCCCGGAGAAGAAGGCCGGCGCCATCGCCATGATGTTCAGCGGACTCACCATCGCCAATGTGGTCGGTGTCCCGCTGGGCACACTGATCGGGCAGTCCGCCGGCTGGCGGGTCACCTTCGCCGGTGTGGCCGTGCTCGGCGTGATCGGATTCCTCGGCATCGCCAAGCTGGTGCCCGATCTGCCGAAGCCCGAGGGCGTACACCTCCGTCACGAGCTGGCCGCCTTCAAGAACGTGCAGGTGCTGCTCGCCATGGCGATGACCGTCCTCGGATTCGGCGGCGTCTTCGCGGCCATCACCTACATCGCGCCGATGATGACGCACGTCGCGGGCTTCGCCGACGGCTCCGTCACCTGGCTCCTGGTCCTCTTCGGGCTCGGCATGGTCGGCGGCAACCTCATCGGCGGGAAGTTCGCCGACCGCGCCCTGATGCCGATGCTGTATGTGTCCCTGGGCGGCCTCGCCGTGGTGCTCGCGCTCTTCACCTTCACCGCGCACAACAAGGTCCTCGCGGCTATCACCATCGCCCTCATCGGCGCCCTGGGCTTCGCGACCGTGCCGCCCCTGCAGAAGCGCGTCCTCGACCAGGCGCACGGCGCCCCCACGCTGGCTTCGGCGGTGAACATCGGCGCCTTCAACCTCGGCAACGCCCTGTCCGCCTGGCTCGGCGGCATCGTCATCGCGGCGGGCCTCGGCTACACCGCCCCGAACTGGGTGGGCGCCGTCCTCGCCGCCGCCGCCCTCGTCCTGGCCGTGCTGTCCGCCGGTCTGGAGCGTCGGGCCGGAGCCAGGAGCACGGTGGTCGCGGGTGCCACCCCGACCGAACAGCCCGCCCCCCTCCACCACTGACCCCCGGTTCCGACGGAGGGGGACAGGGCCGTCCCCGCCCCGGGCCGAGAACCGTCACTCCGCATGTTCCGAGCGAGCGCCCGTCACGACGGACGCCCGGTACCACCCCGCAAGGAGAACTCCTCATGACCATCACCACCGCCGCTGTCGCCCCGCTGACCATCCAGGACGCCGAACTCCTCGTCACCGAGGCCCGCCGTGCCGCCGAGGCCGCCGGGGTCACGGTCAGCGTCACCGTCCTCGACGCGGGCGGCCACCTGCTCGCCTTCCGGCGGGACGACCGCGCCGTGCTGATCTCCGGCGAGACCAGCACCCGCAAGGCCTACACGGCGCTCCAGCTGGACTCCGCCACCGCCGATCTCGTCGACGCGGTCCAGCCCGGCGGCCTCTTCCACACGCTGCCCACCGCGCTGGACCGTCCGCTGCTGTTCATCGCCGGCGGTGTACCGGTCCACCGTGACGGCCGACTGATCGGCGCCGTCGGGGTCGGCGGCGGAGCGCCCGAGCAGGACCACGGTTTCGCGACCGCGGCCGTACAGGCGCTCGCCTGAGACATCACCGCTCACTGACCGAAGCCGGCTCCCGCATCACCGGGGGCCGGCTTCCGTCCGTAGGGAGAATGCTCAGCCCGCTGCGACGGTCAGCGGAGCGAAACGCCGCGTCCAGTCGCCGGGCAGTTCCGAGATGCCGTAGGTCATGACGTCGTTGAAGGCGACGGGTGCCAGGCCGTGCTCCTTCAGCCAGGTCAGCAGCTCGTCGTGCCGGACGTCGATGTCGGTGCGCAGCGGGCGGTCCGTGTGCGCCGCGAGCGAGGCGACAAGCGCCTTGGCCGTCTCCGTGTCCCGGGCGATCAGTGGACCCACGACGTGCGTCTCCATGTTCGGCCAGGCGGCTGCGTAACCGATGATCCGGCCGTTCTCCTCCGCGACGCGCAGCTGGTCGGCGAAGGCAGGCAGCCGCGTGATCACGTGCGTACGGTCGGGGCCGAAGACCTCCTCGTCGAGCCGCACGATCGTCGTCAGGTCCTCGGCGGTGGCGGACCGGGTGACGATCCGAGGTTCCGTGCCGTCCGGCAGGAAGCGACCGCGGATCATCTCCGCGCGGCCGATGGTCTTGAAGCCCAGCTGCTCGTAGAGCGGGCGCCCGGACGGGGTGGCGTGGAGGGTCAGCGGGGTGGTTCCCATCTCCGCGACGACATGGCTCATCAAGCGGCGGCCGACGCCCAGGCGCGCATGCCGGTCGGCGACCAGCACCATGCCGATGGCGCCAAGGCCGGGGCGGTCCCGGGGGCCGTACTCGGTGACGACACAGGCGGTGACGAGTCCTCCCTCGGGATCGTCGATGCCGTATCCGGTGCCCGCTGCCAGCAGGAGGCCCCACTTGTGTTCCTCGCGGGGCCATCCCCGGTTCTCGGACAGGTCGGCGCAGGCGGCGAGATCGCGGACCGTCAGTCGGCGGATGGGCAGAGCGGTGAGGGAAGGTGTCGACACGCAGGTCAGGCTGTACGAAAGGAACCCGTGACGTCCACCGGTTTGCGTCCGGACGGCCGCTTTTTCGGCCATCTCGCGCAGAACCGCACACCGTACTGGCAGATGTTTCACGTGAAACACCGCGGAACGTCCTCTCGACTTGAACGGCGGACCCCGGCCAGGCGTACTCGATGAGGGAACCGGCCTCGTCGTCCGTGCCCCGACGAGCCGGTGAGCCGTTGGCGGTGGTGGGAATTCTCGGCGCGGCGCCAAGGTGCAGATCGCGGACCGACTCTGTGAAGAATTCGAGGTGAGCCGTACGGACG
The DNA here is from genome assembly GCF_055565855.1 of Streptomyces sp. NPDC028308. Classification (NCBI taxonomy): domain Bacteria; kingdom Bacillati; phylum Actinomycetota; class Actinomycetes; order Kitasatosporales; family Streptomycetaceae; genus Streptomyces; species Streptomyces sp. NPDC028308. The sequence continues at coordinate 214,699 of NZ_JBVHTO010000015.1, read as the reverse complement.
GCTTCGCGTGTGGCGACTCGCTGTCCGACCGGGGCCTGTTCGCCATTGTCCCGGTATCCGTCGCGCTCAACGCCGATCGGCACCCGGCGGGCCTGGCACCCACTCCCACGTGGGCCGGGATCTGTGGGGTGCCTATGAATTGGTGCGGCACGCCCGGTAATTGAGGGAATTGGTGGTTCGGCCCAGAGCATTAGCGGTGGACCAAGGAAGGACTTGTGTGTGGGTCGTCGGCCGGTAGGGTCGACTCCGGTTCGTGACCGGGGTGCTGGACGGCTTCACGGCTCACGAACGCAGGCCAATGCAGCGTATCGGGACGGAGAGATCGAACACGTCATTTTCCGCTATGCGGCCGGCGGCAGCCCGGCGATGGGACGCTTCGGGAATGGTGGGGCCGATGTCACGCTCTCGGCTTACTTGTCCGTACGGGACGGGAACGCGGCGCCAAGGCGGCCGTAGCGGCGGGCAGGACTGAACGGGGACACAAAGGAAAACCGTCTGCGGGGGAAAGCAGGCATCTTCCGACCGAGGAAGTGCGCAGACCGACCGAAAGATGTTCGAGGCGAGGCACACCATGGACGCTCCGACCACTACGCCGGCCGACAACGGCACATCCGGCGCCGAAGGCGGAGGCGGCTGGTTCACGCCGCGCACCAAGCCTGAGGCCACCGTCGGGGAGACGGCCGACGCGCCGGAGGGCAACCGCCTGGCGGGAATGCGGCCGCGCGGCAGGTCCTCGAAGGGCGAGGACGCGCCGGGACAGGAACGAATGGGTCAGGCGGCTCAGCCGTCCGCAGCCGTGCCGACGGGGGTACCGGTCACCACTCCGGCCGCCGAGGCGCAGGAGCCAGGCCGGGCCGCCTCCGTTCCCACCCCGGGCCCCGCACCCCGACCCGCCTTCGACGGCATACGCACAGGGGCCGCCAACGGCCCCGCCGAGATCCGACGGCACAGCTCTCCCGCGTACCCCGCCGCGACGCCGGTGCCGCAAGCACCCGCGCAGCTGCCCCGGTCGGCCCCCACGGCCTCTCCAGACGCCGTGCTGATCCAGCGGACCATGGCCGAGGTCGCTCCGGTCGCCGACAAGGTCACTTCGTACTTCTACGCGCTGCTCTTCGTACGCCACCCCGACCTGCGGCAGCTCTTCCCCGCCGCGATGGACACCCAGCGGGACCGTCTGCTCAGGGCGCTGCTGACGGCGGCCGAGCACATCGACAACACCGACGTCCTGGTCGCCTATCTGAAGAACCTCGGTCGAGGCCACCGCAAGTACGGCACGCGTCCCGAGCACTACCCGGCCGTCGGCGAATGCCTCATCGGCGCCCTGAGCCGGTACGCCTCGTCGGCCTGGGACGAGGAGACGGAGGCGGCCTGGGTGCGGGCGTACACGACGATCTCCCAGGTCATGATCGACGCGGCGGCAGCCGACGAACTGCGGGCCCCCGCCTGGTGGCACGCGGAGATCGTGTCGCACGAGTTGCGGACCTCCGACATAGCGGTGCTCACCGTCCGTCCGGACCAGCCCTACCCCTTCCTCGCGGGGCAGTACACCAGTGTCGAGACGCCCTGGTGGCCGCGGATCTGGCGGCACTACTCGTTCGCCTCGGCGCCGCGCAGCGACGGGCTGCTGTCGTTCCACGTGAAAGCCGTGCCGGCAGGCTGGGTGTCCAACGCGCTGGTGCACCGGGCCAGACCCGGAGACACCATCCGGCTCGGACCGCCCGCGGGCACGATGACCGTGGACCACACCACCGGGAGCGGCCTGCTGTGCCTGGGCGGCGGGACCGGGATCGCCCCCATCAAGGCACTGGTCGAGGACGTCGCCGAGCACGGGGAGCGGCGCCCGATGGAGGTCTTCTACGGCGCCCGTACCGGACAGGACCTGTACGACATCGACACGATGCTGCGGCTCCAGCAGAGCCATCCCTGGCTGTCGGTGCGCCCGATCGTCGACCAGCAGGCGCATCTGCAGCTCCCCGACGCCGTACGCGAGTACGGGCCGTGGAACGAGTACGACGCCTATCTGTCGGGACCGCCCGGCATGATCCGCAGCGGAGTGGACGCGCTGCGGGACATCGGCATCCCCTCGGACCGCATCCGGCACGACTCCGTGGAGGAACTGGTCGCGGCCGGCAGCTGATCCGGCGGAGGCCCGGACCGGTGTCAGCCGAGATCGGGGGCGTGCATCGCGCGTACGCCCTCGATGTTGCCGTCGAGATAGTGCCGCAGGGACAGCGGGACCAGGTGGACGGAAGCGATGCCGACCCGGGTGAAGGGGATCCGCACGATCTCGTACTCACCGCACGGTTCGTCCACCTCGGGTCCGTGGCGCTGGGCGGGGTCCATGGCTTCGAGGTGGCAGACGAAGAAGTGCTGGACCTTCACGCCGCTCGCGCCGCCGTCCTCGCCGATGTGCTCGACCGTGTCGACGAAGCAGGGGACCACGTCGGTGATCTTGGCGCCGAGTTCCTCGTGGAGCTCTCGGTGGAGGGCGTCGACGACGGTCGTGTCCTCGGGCTCGACGCCACCGCCCGGGGTGAGCCAGTAGGGATCGACGCCGGGCTTGGTCCGCTTGATGAGGATCAGGTCGTCGCCATCGAGCAGGATGGCGCGGGCGGTGCGCTTGACCACGGGTCGAACGGTCATGGGAGAAATGTGGCCCGGCTGGTTCCACGTGAAACATCGCGCAGCCGGGAGGACGTCAGAAGAGCTCTCAGCGCCGACCGCGCCGTCGGACAGGAGCGAGGCCAGGACAGGGACTCAGCTCCATTCCCCCGCTGCGTGCAGCAGCCACTCGTAGGCCCGGGCGATGTGGGGCATCGCCAGTGTCCCGGTGCGCACCACGAGGAAGTACGTGCGCAGCGGCGGCACCGCCGGGTCGTGCAGGGGCACGACGTCTCCGGCGTCCAGCGCGTGGGAGCACAGGTAGCGCGGCAGCACCGCGAGGCCGGCTCCGGCGGCGGCGCAGGCGAGGACGGCGCGCAGGTCGGGCACGATGACGGTGCCCGAGGCGGCGGGCCGGGAGTCGAAGACGGAGGCCCAGTACCGGGAGACGAGCGGCAGCGACTCGTGCACCTCGACCACGGGAAGGCCTTCGAGGGCGTGGGAGCCCTTGCAGCGCAGCTCTCCGGCGCCGATCCGGGCGGCCCAGCTCGGGGCGGCCACCAGGACGTGCTCCTCGTCGCAGAGCGCAGTCGAGGTGAGCAGGGCGCCCCGGGGGCGGGCCGTCGTGATGGCCAGATCATGATGGCCGGCGGCGAGTCCCTCCAACGTCTCCTCCGCGTTCCCGAAGGAAGCGCGCAGCGCGAGGCCCTGGCCGTCGTCACCGGTGAGCTCCGTGAGAGCGGGGAGCGCCCGTTCCGCGGTGAACTCCGGAGGGCCCGCCAGATGCAGGGTGCGTGCGGACGCGTCCTCGTCCAGGCCGGACGCGGTGATCTCCACCAGGGCGTCCAGATGCGGGGCCGCCTTGTGGGCGAGCTCGTCGCCGATGGTCGTGGGCGTCACCCCGCGGGCCTGACGCAGGAAGAGAGGCCGGCCCAGCTGGCGTTCCAGCGTGCGGATCTGCGAGGTCACCGCGGGTTGCGAGAGGCCCAGCAGAGCGGCGGCACGAGTGAAGGAACCGGCCCGGTGCACGGTCACGAAGGTGCGCAGCAGGGCCAGATCCATGCTGCCCCTCCCCTCCCAGCACCCCCGAGCGAACCCCAACTATAAATAAGTCGATAGGTCTCTGTCGCTACCGTGATTGGACACTGACACAGAGTCAACTAGCCTTGTGGGCACGGTTCTTCGCGCGGAGACCCGCGACGGTCCGAGCCACGAGGGGGGAGGCTCGGACCGTCTTCGTGCGCGCGGCCGCCCGTCCGGCGACGCCTGTGGACGCACCCGATGGTCAGGCGGCCGTCACTCCGCCGACTCGTCGAGCGCGCGCAGCACGTCCGCGACCAGGTCCTGCGGGTCCTCGGCACCGGCCGAGAAGCGGATGAAGCCCTCCGGCACCGCGTCCCCGCCCCACCGGCCGCGCCGTTCGGCCGTGGACCGGACCCCGCCGAAGCTGGTCGCGTCGTCCACGAGCCGCAGCGCGCCGAGGAAACGTTCGGCACGCGCGCGCGTGGGCAGCGTGAACGAGACCACGCACCCGAAGCGCCGCATCTGCTGAGACGCGATCTTGTGCGAGGGGTCGTCGGGCAGCCCGGGGTAGCGCAGCCCGCTCACCTCGGGACGGCCGCGCAGCGCCTCGGCGATCACGAGGGCGTTGGCGTTCTGCCGGTCGGCCCGCAGCTGGAGAGTGGCGAGCGAGCGGTGCGCGAGCCAGGCCTCCATGGGGCCCGGAATCGCCCCCACGATCTTGCGCCAGCGGCGGACGGGGACCATCAGTTCGGCGGTCCGCCCGCTCACGTAACCGAGCAGGACGTCGCCGTGCCCGGTGAGCATCTTGGTGCCGCTGGCCACCGAGAAGTCGGCGCCGAGTTCGAGGGGACGCTGGCCGAGCGGGGTCGCCAGTGTGTTGTCGACGGCGACGAGGGTGCCCTGCGCATGCGCGGCCGCGACGAGCCGCCGCACGTCGCACACGTCCAGGCCCGGGTTGGACGGGGTCTCGATCCACAGCAGCTTCGCGCCGTCGAGCACGTCGAGTTGCGCGTCGCCGGCGGTCGGAGCGGTGCGCACCTCGATGCCGTAGGCGGTCAGCTGCTCGCGCACCAGCGGCAGGACCTGGTAGCCGTCGTCCGGCAGGACCACGGCGTCACCGGCGCGCAGCTGGGAGAACAGGACGGCCGAGATGGCGGCCATCCCCGACGGGAAGGCGAGTGTGGTGACCCCGCCGTCCTTGGGTGACTCGAGCTCGCCGATGGCCCGCTCCAGGAGCGTCCAGGTCGGGTTCTCGTCCCGGCCGTAGGTGTACGGGCCCGTGGGATCGCCCGGCAGATGGAAGTGGGCCGCGAAGACGGGACCCGGGAGCGTCGGCTCGTACTTGACGGGTTCGGGCAGTCCGGCCCGTACCGCGCGCGTGCCGTCACCGGTCTCCGTACCGAATTCCCCGGAAGTCATGCTGCCCGTCCCTTCACGTGCTGGTGGATCGCGGCGAGCGGACCAGCGCCCGCCGCCCCCACCCTCTCAGGACACCCCGCGAAGCCGTCCGGACGTCCGTCATACGGATCGGGTGCGTCCGGATCGGCGCCGCCACCGGGACCGCGGCGGCCGGCCTCCAGGGGTCGCGTCGGCCGGTGCTCAGTCGTCGTTGTCGGGCAGGACGACGTTCAGCGCCCAGGACACCACCGAGATGATCAGTCCGCCCAGCACGGCCGTCCAGAAGCCCTCCACGTGGAAGCTCAGGTCGAGTTCGCCGGCCAGCCATGAGGTCAGCAGCAGCATCAGGGCGTTGACCACGAGGGTGATCAGACCCAGGGTGAGGATGAACAGAGGGAAGGTCAGCACCTTCACGACCGGCTTGACCAGGAAGTTCACCAGGCCGAAGACCAGCGCGACGAGTATCAGCGTGCCGATCTCCTTGCCGGTGCTGTCGCCGGTCAGGGTGATCTTGTCGAGCAGCCACACGGCGACGGCCAGGGCTCCCGCGTTGGCGATCGTCTTGACTACGAAATTCTTCATGTGTCTGATCGTGGCAGAAGAGATCGATTCACCATACGGCTGTGATCACGGTCGTGGGCGCACAGGAGCGGACGAGGTCGATGAAGGCATTCCGGCTGGACGAACTGGAGGCGGAACGCGCCGCCAACGACGGTGCCTACCTGCAGTTCCTGCGTGAACGGAACATGTCGGCGGGCCTGTACGCCCTGGACGCGGGCGAACTTGACCCGCAGAAGCCCCACCAGCAGGACGAGGTGTACTTCGTCGTCAGCGGCCGGGCCTCGATCACCGTCGGCCTGGAGACGACCCAGGTCGGGCGGGGCAGCGTCGTCTACGTGCCCGCGGGCGTCGCCCACAAGTTCCACCACATCACCGAGGACCTGCGGGTCCTGGTGGTCTTCTCTCCGCCCGAGAGCTGAGTCGCGCCTCAGGGTTCCCTAGGGGACCGGTCAGGGGGAGACAAGGGGCGCCGGGCCCCCGGCGGCCCCCTCCCCGGCCATAGCATCGAAGCAGGACGTCAAAGATCCGGACGGCATGCGTTCCGGAGGTCCGATTTCCCGGAAAGCACAGTCCCGGACCCGGGGCGACGGGCGAAGAGGTGAGGACGGGGCGATGCGAGAGATCTTCAACGGTATGCCGTGGTGGGTGAAGTGGGTCGCGGTGCCGGTCATCGCCCTGGTCGTCTTCGGCAGCGTGATAGTCAGCGTCGTCAGCGTGGTGATCTGGCTGCTGTTCAAGGTGCTGGTCTTCGTCGCGCTGGTCGGCGGACTGATCTACGTCGTACGGAAGTTCATGTCGAGTTCCTCCTCGCGCAGCGACTGGTGACGCCGAAGCGGGTCCGTCCGGTGGGTAACGGGCAACGGGAAACAGGAAGCTGAGGTTCCCTCGCCCGGGGGAAGTTTCCCGCGCGGGCGGCCGGCGAGCGGTGGCGGGCGGTTAAAGTCCGGAATCGACGCGGGGCAGACCCCCGCGGGCGGCGCACCCTCCTCCCGTGTTCCCCCGCACGGGCGGCCCTCCTCGCGCTCCGGGAGTGACCCTTGGCCACGGTTGACACCGCACCCGCAGAATCACCCGCTCCACCCGTCCAGCGATCGAACACACCGGCGGGGACGCGCGTCCCGCCCGTGCAGCCACGCACGTCCCCCACCGAGGCGGCGCCCCCGGAGCCGCACACGACCCTCATCGGCTCCGTCCAGCGGGCGATGCGCCTGCTGGAGGCCGTGGCGGCACGCGAGAGCGGAGCCCCCGCCAAACAGCTGGCCCGTGAGGCCGGCCTCGCCCTGCCGACGGCCTACCACCTGCTGCGCACGCTGGTCCACGAGGGCTATCTGCACCGGGAGAAGGGGCTGTTCTTCCTCGGTGAGGCGGCCGAGCGGCTGGGCAGCAGCGGAGCACAGCAGAAACGTCGCAGCACGGTCAATGACGCGCTCTCCCAGTGGAGCGAGGCGCTCGGTGTGCCCATCTACTACGCCATCTACCGCGACGGTGAGATCGAGGTGGTGTCCGTCGCCGACACTCCGGGCAGCCCGGCGGTGGAGGAGTGGGCGGATTTCCGGGAGACCGGCCACGCCCACGCGATCGGCCAGTGCCTGCTGTCCCAGCTCGACGAGGAGGGCCGCCGGGACCACCTTGCCCGCTACCCGGTACAGTCCATCACTCCGAACACGGTGCGTGACGAACGGACCCTGTTGCGCCGCCTGGAAAGGGCGAGGCGGATGGAACCGATCGTGGAACGGCAGGAGTACGCCCTCGGGACGGTGTGCGCCGCGCTGCCCATCACGGCGGGGGCGACGGCCGCCACAGTGGCCATTTCCCTGCCCTTCCATCAGGTGGACCGACTGCTGCCCGTGGCCCGTCAGCTGCAGGCCGAAATCGGCCGGATGCTGGGAACGCTGACGATCTCTATCAGCATCTGAAAACTCACTCCTTGTGATCTGCCGTGTACGTTGAGCAAGATGCCAGCAGTGTCAGGAGGATGATTCCTGGCCAGTCGACGGCAAACGACGGGGTTGACGATGCGCGAGTCGGTGCAGGCAGAAGTGATGATGAGCTTTCTCGTATCGGAGGAGCTCTCCTTCCGCATTCCGGTGGAACTCCGTTATGAGACCAGTGATCCCTTCGCCGTGCGATTGACCTTCCACCTGCCCGGTGACGCACCGGTGACGTGGGCGTTCGGCCGGGAGCTGCTGATCGACGGGGTGGGCCGGCCGTGCGGTGACGGGGATGTGCACATCACCCCCGCGGACCCCGAGGCGTTCGGTGAGGTGCTCATCCGGCTTCAGGTGGGGTGCGACCACGCGTTGTTCCGGTCCGGTACGGCCCCGCTGGTGGCCTTCCTCGACCGTACGGACAAGCTGGTGCCGCTCGGGCAGGAGCGTTCCCTCGCGGACTTCGACACCCACCTCGACGAGGCGCTGGACCGCATCCTGGCGGAGGAGCAGAGCGCGGGCTGATCCGCCCGACCGCCTGCCCCAGTGGAGTAACGCTTCCTCTCCGCTCAGTGCTTGCGCCGGCGGCCCTTCCCACCGCGTGCCGGGGCCCTGAGTCGCGGAGCCGTGGCGCCCGCGGGTGCCGGAACGCCCGAGCTGTCCTTGCGGTCCGCCGAGACCACCAGGGCGGCCAGCGCCGTGGTCACCGGAACGGAGGCGACCAGGCCGATCGAGCCGACCAGGGTGCGCACGATCTCCTCGGCGACCAGCTCGCTGTTGGCGACCGTTCCGACACTGCTCTGGGCGATCGAGAACAGCAGCAGGAGAGGCAGGGCCGCGCCCGCGTACGCCAGCACCAGGGTGTTGACAACGGAGGCGATGTGGTCGCGGCCGATCCTGATCCCCGCCCGGTACAGCCCGCGCCAGCCCATCGTCGGGTCGGCCTGGTGCAGTTCCCAGACGGCTGAGGTCTGGGTGACCGTCACGTCGTCGAGCACGCCGAGCGAGCCGATGATGACGCCGGCGAGCAGCAGGCCGCTCATGTCGATGGACGGATAGAGGCCGTGGATGAGGCCGGTGTTGTCGTCCACGTTGCCGGTCAGCGCGGCCCAGTCGATGAATCCCGAGCCCAGCACGCCGATCAGCAGCAGGGACAGCAGCGTGCCCAGTACCGCGACCGAGGTCCGGGCCGAGAGGCCGTGGCACATGTAGAGGGCGATCAGCATGATCGCGCTGGCCCCGATCACCGCCACGACCAGCGGATTCGAACCCTGCAGGATCGCGGGCAGGATGAAGAACGTCAGGATGAGGAAGCTCACGGCCAGCGCGACCAGCGCCATGACACCGCGCAGCCGGCCCACCACGACGACGGCCAGCGCGAAGATCCCGGCGAGGAGCGCCATGGGGAGCTTCCGGTTCACGTCGGTGACGGAGTACTGGAGGTTCACGGGCGCCGAGGGTTCGTAGGCGACCACGACCTTCTCGCCCTCGTGCAACTGCCGTGACTGGTCGGGCTGGACGATCTCGGTGAAGGTGCGGCCCTTGTCCTTGCCGGTGTCGATCCGGATGGTCGCCTTCTTGCAGTCGCCCGTCGCCTGCTGCTGCGCGGAGGACCCCTCGGCGGTGGAGGTGTCACCGGTCGGAGTGTCCCCCGAGGCGTTGACGGACTTGCAGTCCACCTCGTCGACCTGGGTGACCGTGGCTCCCTGGGTCTGCCGGTCGAAGCCGACGCCGGTCCGCTCGTGCGAGGGTGCCCCGCCCGGCCAGAGCACCACCAGGCCCACGACGACCGCGGCTGCGAACGGGATCAGGATCGCGGCGATGACCTTGCGGAGATGCTTGGAGACGGGGGCTGCCGGGCCGTGGCTGTGCGAGTGACCGTGTCCGTCGCCCGGCGCAGGACCGTGCCCGCCGCCTGACCCGGGGCCGCTGCCACCACCCGGCCCGGGACCGCCGCCGCCACCCGGTCCACGGCGGGGGCCGTCACCGGGGCCGGGGCCGGGTACGGACCCGTGGCCGGAACCGGGGCCGGCGCCGTGTCCGTGCGGCGGCTCGGAGGGCGGATACGGGGGCTGCTGCGTCGTGGTCACCGACCGATCATCGCAAGAACGGAGGGGGCCCTCTGTTCACCGCGCCAGATATGACGCTAGCGTGGAGGCACCTTTGCACACGCGGGAGCTCGGAGCACCGGGCTGAGAGGGCGCTGACCTCCGTCTCTGCGATGTTTCACATGAAACATCGGCAGACGGACATCGCTGCGTCGACCGCTGAACCTGTTACCGGGTAATGCCGGCGTAGGGAGTAGGTCTCATGACCAACAAGGACGTAAGCACGCCTGCCTCCGGCCAGACGGACGAGGCATCCGCCTCGCTCCGGAACGGCGAGGCCGGGAAGTCCATCGGCTGGCACAAGGCGTACGTCGAGGGCTCGCGCCCCGACCTGCGGGTGCCGGTCCGTCAGGTGCACCTCACCAACGGGCAGTCGGTCACGCTGTACGACACCTCGGGCCCGTACACCGATCCGACCGTCGACACCGACGTACGCAGGGGGCTGGCGCCGCTGCGCGAGAACTGGATCATCGCCCGCGGTGACACCGAGGAGTACGCGGGCCGGGCCGTGCGTCCCGAGGACGACGGCATCAAGCACACGTCCCCGCGCGGTGGACTGCGCAATCTGGACGCGGTGTTCCCCGGCCGGCCGCGTCAGCCGCGCCGCGGCCGCCCCGGAGAGGCCGTCACGCAACTCGCGTACGCCCGCCGCGGCGAGGTCACTCCCGAGATGGAGTTCGTGGCGGTCCGCGAGAACGTCGACCCCGAGGTCGTACGCGAGGAGATCGCCGCCGGCCGTGCGGTGCTGCCCGCGAACGTCAACCACCCGGAGATCGAGCCGATGATCATCGGCAAGCGGTTCCTGGTGAAGGTGAACGCCAACATCGGTAACTCCGCGGTCACTTCCTCCATCGAGGAGGAGGTGGACAAGATGACCTGGGCCACCCAGTGGGGTGCGGACACGGTCATGGACCTGTCCACCGGGCGCAACATCCACACCACGCGCGAGTGGGTCCTGCGCAACTCCCCCGTGCCCATCGGCACCGTGCCGCTCTACCAGGCGCTGGAGAAGGTCGACGGCCGCGCCGAGGAGCTGACCTGGGAGATCTACAAGGACACCGTCATCGAACAGGCGGAGCAGGGCGTGGACTACATGACGGTCCACGCGGGCGTCCGCCTCCCGTACGTGCCGCTCACCGCCAACCGGAAGACGGGCATCGTCTCGCGCGGCGGCTCGATCATGGCGGCCTGGTGCCTCGCGCACCACAAGGAGAGCTTCCTCTACGAGAACTTCGAGGAGCTGTGCGAGATCCTCGCCTCCTACGACGTCACGTACTCGCTCGGCGACGGGCTGCGGCCCGGGTCGATCGCCGACGCCAACGACGCCGCTCAGTTCGCCGAGTTGAGGACACTCGGGGAACTCAACAGGGTCGCGAAGCGTTTCAACGTACAGACCATGATCGAGGGCCCGGGGCATGTCCCGATGCACAAGATCAAGGAGAACATCGACCTCCAGCAGGAGATCTGCGATGAAGCTCCGTTCTATACGCTCGGCCCGCTGACGACGGACGTCGCCCCGGCGTACGACCACATCACCTCCGGTATCGGCGCCGCGATGATCGCCTGGTGGGGCACCGCGATGCTCTGCTACGTCACGCCCAAGGAGCACCTGGGTCTGCCCAACCGGGACGACGTCAAGACCGGCGTGATCACCTACAAGATCGCCGCTCACGCGGCCGACCTCGCCAAGGGGCACCCGGGCGCGCAGGAGTGGGACGACGCGCTGTCCGACGCCCGGTTCGAGTTCCGCTGGGAGGACCAGTTCAACCTGGCTCTCGACCCGGACACGGCACGGGAGTTCCACGACGAGACGCTGCCGGCGGAGCCCGCCAAGACGGCGCACTTCTGCTCGATGTGCGGGCCGAAGTTCTGCTCGATGAAGATCTCGCACGACATCCGGCGCGAACACGGGAACTCGCCGTCGGAGATCGAGGAGGGCATGGCACAGAAGTCCAAGGAGTTCGCCGCGGCGGGCAACCGGGTCTATCTGCCCTTGGCGGACTGACGCGGTTGGACGGGGCCTCGGCGGTCGCGACCGAGACGATCGCTCGGTCCGGACGCCCGCTGTGCCGCCTGCCTGCGCTCCCTGTGCGGGGCGCAGGCAGGGACCCGTACTAGCGGTGCGCGGCACCCGGAGCACCACGGGCCCGACGGCGCGCCGGGTGCGGCCACCTCGAACCGGTCCGCCGGGCCGAGGTGCCGGTCCGGCGGCACAGGTGAGGTGGAGCTCGGTCCGGCTGCCGAACTCCGTCCGGGGACCGGCGGGTTGGCGCCTGGGCGGTCGATGGTCGACGGCCTGTCGCGTCGCGCGCCGGTGGGTTACCGGTGGGCTTCCGGCCTGGTGGGACGTCGGGCCGGGGTCACTCCGGCTGGTGTTCCGGGCCTCCGAAGTCCGGGCTGGAGAAGTCCGGACTGCTGTAGCTCGGCCGCGGGCCCGCTGCCGGGCCCCCGTCCGGGCTGCTGAACCCCGGTCGCCCGTACCCCAGATGCGGCATACGGCCGGTTGGCTCCGGGGACTTGGGGCTGACGGCCGTCGTGCCTGAGTCGGCGAGCGCCTCCCGAAGGAACGGCAGGATGCCGCGTTCCAGCAGGGCCTCGCGCCAGGCGTCCCCCGCCCGGGTCACCTCCTCGTTCAGCTCGCCGCTGTCCTCGGCCTGGAAGGAGGAGCCGCCGTCGCGCAGTGCCGTGAGCAGGAGCCCGACCGCGGCGGCCAGGATCGCGACCGCAGTGACGGCTCCGAAGACCCATCCGGTGGTCAGGATCGTCCTCGCGAACGCCGGTTCGGGGTCGAGCATCTTCAGGATGTAGCCGACCAGCAGGAATATCGCCGCGGCCGTCCCGGCGAGCACAGGGGCGAGCACCGCGACGACGGCCATGGCACCGGCTCCGGCCGTCTCGGCGACCTCCCCCATGGTGGTGGCCAGCCCGACCGCGCCCGAACCGGGCTCGGTGGAACCGGACTCCTCGCGGACGGAAGGGGCGGACGACGCGGGCCGGCGCAGTTCGTCGCGGACCGTCACGTAGTGCTGGTACTCGGCCGCCGCGGCCGCCGTGATGAGGGCCGTGGCGTTCAGGGCCATGGTGCGCAGTTGTTCGGGGTTGAGCCGCTTGCCGACCGCGGCCAGTTCCGGGCGGTGTGGTGCGGAGCGCAGCGCCTCATCGAGGATCCGCTCGTAATCCTGGCGGTCCTCGTTCAGCAGGTGCTGCGGAACGCTGTTCATGTGCATCCCCCGATGCTCCGTAGGGCTGGTGGCTCGCACGCTGACGAGCCGTCGGGCAGAAACGGAGGGGAGCCTGCTACGGATAAGCCGATGGTAGAGCTGCGAGGGCACACGATGACAGAGGGTTTCCGGAAATTGCCCTCTGCCCGGCAGGGTCCTTCGCGGGGGACACCTGCCCGGCGAACACTCAGCTACCCAGGGGGAGCTGCTGCACCAGCAGCTTTCCGGCCATGGTCACTCCGCCGTCCATCGCGATGGCCAGCCCGTCGGCGTAGATGTGCGGTCCCTCGACCGTCGGGCCCGCGTTGTCCTCGCCGTCCTCCGAGCCGACCTCGCCCAGCAGGTACGGAATGGGGCTGTGGCCATGGACGATGCGTGCGCCGCCGTAGGTGTCGAGGAGCGAGCGGACCGCCTCGGCGCCACCGTCGTCGCGGAAGGCGAAGCGCTTGGTGAACTTGCGGAACAGGTCCCAGCACTCGTCGGCGTCGTTGCGGGTGAGGGTCTCGCGGACGGTGTCGTTGACCGCCTCGATGGAGTCGCCGTAGTCGAGGTAGGCGGTGGTGTCGGAGTGCACGAGGAGATGCCCGTCGGAGATCTCCATGGCGTCCAGGCGGGCCATCCACTGAAGATGGTGGTCCTGGAGGCGGTCCATGTCGGTCTTCTGGCCGCCGTTGAGGAGCCAGGCGGCCTGGAAGGTGGCCGTCCCCGCACCGGAGTTGACGGGAGTGTCGCCGAACCGCTTGGCGCCGAGCAGCAGCAGCTCGTGGTTGCCCATGAGCGCCTTGCAGTAGCCGCCGACCGCCGCCGCCTCGGCGGACAGCCGCATCACGAGGTCGATGACCCCGATGCCGTCCGGGCCGCGGTCGGTGAAGTCGCCGAGGAACCACAGCCGGGACGTGCCGGCGCACCAGTTGCCCGCGGCGTCGATGAGGCCCTGCGCCTGGAGCGCCGCGACGAGCTGGTCGAGGTAGCCGTGCACGTCACCGACGACGTACAGCGGGCCGGGTCCCTCGGCGGGCTGCGGGGCGGGCGCGGCGGCGGGGTCGACGTGGACCTGGAGCGTGTCCCCCCGGTTGATGACGGGCAGATCGCGCTGGGTCGGCGTGTACTCCGCCGGCTCCGGGACGGACGGCGCGCCCTCCTCGGGGGGCGAGCTCTGCGCGTACGGACCGGTCTCGTGGACGTACGCGGGAACCCGGAAGTCGCGCAGCGTCGCCGTGCGCAGCACCTCGGGTCCCTGACCGGCCCCCTGAGTCATCGACCCCTCCACCACCATCGCGCCGCATCTGCACCGCTTCGGACTGCCTGGTCGCAGCGGCCCGCGGTGTCGTCCGCCCATCATAGGAATGCGGATCGCGCCATGTGATGACCCAGGGGTGGTGAATCGGAGCAAGACCTCGCTTCACCGCGGCTTTCGCCCCAATTGGGTGGTGCTTCCCACTCGGCGCCGGTCCCGCCACCTGTGACTCAGCCCTCCTCCGGGGACCGCGGCGGGCTGACCGTCGTGCGCGGCGGACGTCGCTCGGAGGACGTACGCACGATCAGCTCCGTCGGTATCACCTGTTCGACCGGCTGGTCCGATTCGAGGCCCTCGATGGCGTCGATGAGGAGCTGGACGACGGCCGTGCCGATCCGGCGGGGCTTCAGGGAGAGCGTGGTGATGGGCGGTTCGGTGCTGGCGTAGACGGTGGACTCGCTGCAGCAGACGAGCAGGAGGTCGTCCGGTACGCGCAGGCCGTAGCGGCGGGCCGCGGCCAGCAGGTCGGTGCCGTTCGGGTCGAAGAGACCGTAGACGGCGTCGGGGCGGTCGGGCCGGGCGAGCAGCCGGTCGGCGGCGACGGCGCCCGCGCACGGGTCGTGCGCGGGGTAGGCCTCGTACACCGGGTCCTGGCCGACGCGCTCGCACCAGCGCAGGTACGCGCTCGTGGAGAGGTGGGTGTAGGTGTCCGTGGTGGTGCCGGTGAGGAGGCCGATCCGGCGTGCGCCGGCGTCGGCCAGGTGGTCGAGGATGCCGAGGACCGCCGCCTCGTGGTCGTTGTCGACCCACGCGGTCACCGGGAGGGAGCCGGCCGGGCGGCCGTCGGAGACGACCGGTAAGCCCTGGCGGACCAGCTCACTGACCACCGGGTCGTGGTCGGAGGGGTCGATGACCACGGTGCCGTCGAGCGCGACGTTCGACCAGACGTCGTGTCGGGAGGTGGCGGGCAGGATGACCAGGGCGTAACCCCGGGCGAGGGCGGCGGAGGTGGCGGCTCTGGCCATCTCGGCGAAGTAGGCGAACTCGGTGAAGGTGAAAGGTTCATCCCCGTACGTCGTCACGGTCAGGCCGATGAGGCCCGACTTGCCGGTACGGAGGGTTCGGGCCGCCGCGGAGGGGCGATAACCCAACCGGTCGGCCACCTCCCGGACATGGCGTCGGGTGGCGTCCGGCAGCCGGCCCTTCCCGTTGAGGGCGTCGGAGACGGTCGTGATGGAGACTCCGGCGGCTGCGGCCACGTCTCTGATGCCCGCCCGGCCCGGCCGACCGCCTCGGCGGGGAGTGTCCGCCCGGCTCACCTGGTGCTTCCCTGCTGCTGTCATGGCGAGCCGATAGTAGGGCTCATGCGGTGGGGTAGTGCGGACGCATATTCACTCGTTGACAGGCACGTTTCTGCATGATCGAAAAGCGTCAACTGCCTTTGATTCAGAGGTGTTTGAACGATGCAATGGCAGTACGTGACTTGTCGGCGCGCACAAGCCTGCCAAGTGGGCCATGTTTCGAAGAGGTCTCAACTCACCCCGACGAGGGACGCGCGCCACGGAGTGAGCCACCGGCGCGTGTCGAAGCGGACGGTGCGCCCCCTGTTTTGCGCGGCTCGTACACCTTCGGGTGGGGATGACCTCGCGGATGCGGGCGGCTGTCCACAGCCCCATTCGCAGTGGGGCCGAATCCTCATAAGGTGAGAAGCATTGGATGCCGGTGCGGGTCATGAGCCGGTGGTGGTCGCGAGGAGGACTGCGGTGAGCGAGACGAGCCCCAAGCTGCGTGCCGAGCTGGAGGGTATCCCCACCTACAAGCCCGGCAAGGCCGCCGCGGCCGACGGCCCGGTGGCGTACAAGCTGTCGTCGAACGAGAACCCCTACCCGCCGCTGCCCGGCGTGATGGAGAGGGTGACCGCGGCGGCCGGGTCCTTCAACCGCTACCCGGACATGGCCTGCACGGGCCTGATGGACGAGCTGTCGAACCGCTTCGGGGTGCCGCTCTCGCACCTCGCCACGGGCACCGGCTCGGTCGGGGTCGCCCAGCAGCTGCTGCAGGCGACCAGCGGGCCGGGCGACGAGGTCATCTACGCCTGGCGGTCCTTCGAGGCGTACCCGATCATCACGCAGATCAGCGGCGCCACCTCGGTGCGGGTCCCGCTGACCTCGGGTGACGTGCACGACCTGGACGCCATGGCGGACGCGATCACCGACCGGACGCGGCTGATCTTCGTCTGCAACCCCAACAACCCGACCGGCACCGTGGTGCGCCGGGCCGAGCTGGAGCGGTTCCTGGACCGGGTGCCGAGCGACGTCCTGGTGGTCCTCGACGAGGCGTACCGCGAGTTCATCCGCGATCCCGAGGTGCCGGACGGCGTCGAGATCTACCGGCAGCGGCCCAACGTGTGCGTGCTGCGCACCTTCTCCAAGGCGTACGGCCTGGCGGGTCTGCGGGTCGGTTTCGCGATCGCCCACGAGCCCGTGGCGGCCGCGCTGCGCAAGACGGCGGTGCCGTTCGGCGTGAGCCAGCTCGCCCAGGAGGCCGCCATCGCCTCGCTGCGCGCCGAGGACGAGCTGCTCGGCCGGGTCGGCGCCCTGGTGTGCGAGCGCCAGCGGGTGGTCGAGACGCTGCGCGGTCAGGGCTGGACGGTGCCCGAGACGCAGGCCAACTTCGTGTGGCTGCGGCTGGGGGAGCGCACGCTCGACTTCGCCGCGGCCTGCGAGCAGGCCGGTGTCGTCGTACGGCCGTTCGCCGGCGAGGGGATGCGGGCGACGATCGGCGAGGCCGAGGCGAACGACATCTTCCTGAAGGTGGCGGAAGGATTCCGCAGGGAGCTGTAGGCGCCGCGGAAGCGCCGCGACGCCGGGTGCCTCTGCCCTCACCCCGGCGAGCGGGCCCGGTCCCTTCTGGTGAGGGCCGGGCCTCTGGCGCTCGGCCCGGTGGGCCCGGTCCCTCCTGGCGGACCCGCGCCTCTGCGCCCGGCCCGGTGGCGAGCCCGTGGTGACGCCGGGCGTCCTGGGCTCACTCCCTGCTGACCGGCCTTCCGGAAGTCACACGTTTCCTTCGGTGGTCCTCGCCGCATCCGGCGGGGACCACCGCTCGTCCACGAGCTCGACGCGTACGGGGTCGCCGTCCCGGACGGTCGCGAGGACGCGCGGGTCGCCCTCCACGCGGCCGAGAAGGTTGCACGGACTCGCGAGGCGGCACTCGCCCTCGAACTCGTCCGCGGGCAGCCCGTACCCCTGTGAGATCGGCGTGGGCCCGTAAGGGAGGGCCAGGGCGTCGCCGTCGGTCCAGAACGCCACCGTGCCCGGGGCGACGACCTGCCGGGCGTCGCCCTCGACGGCGACCGCGACGCCCGTGTCGAAGTAGACCTCCTCGCCCCAGGTGCGGGCAGTGGAGACGAGCGGCAGCGCCCGGGCGAGGACCTGGGTGGTCGGGGTGTCGTCGAGGGCCGCGGTGAGGTGTCCCGCCGGCCAGGAGATCCGTATCTGCATGCGCGGATTCAACAATATGTTGAAGTGCTTGCCAAGGGTCCTGACCGGCGTCTTCGCGCCAGAGGCCGACCGGCCCGCACTTAGGGACCCCCCGCCGCTCACGCTTCGAACGGGCATGCGTCATAATTGCTTGTGAATGTGAACGCGTTCACAAGCGTGTCCCGTTTGCTCCGTGATGTGCGTGACAAAGAGGGCAAGCGGCCGCCGCAACCACGGCGGTGACGTAAGGAGACTGACGACGTGGAATTGGCTCTGGCGCCGGAGACACTGGCGCGATGGCAGTTCGGCATCACCACCGTCTACCACTTCCTCTTCGTCCCCCTGACGATCTCGCTCGCCGCGCTCACCGCCGGCCTGCAGACCGCCTGGGTGCGCACGGAGAACGAGAAGTACCTCAGGGCCACCAAGTTCTGGGGGAAGCTCTTCCTGATCAACATCGCGATGGGTGTCGTCACCGGCATCGTGCAGGAGTTCCAGTTCGGCATGAACTGGTCCGACTACTCGCGCTTCGTCGGTGACGTCTTCGGTGCGCCGCTGGCCTTCGAGGCCCTGATCGCCTTCTTCTTCGAGTCGACCTTCATCGGCCTGTGGATCTTCGGCTGGGACAAGCTGCCGAAGAAGATCCACCTCGCCTGCATCTGGATGGTCTCCATCGGCACGCTGCTGTCGGCGTACTTCATCCTCGCGGCCAACTCGTGGATGCAGCACCCCGTCGGCT
This sequence comes from Streptomyces sp. NPDC028308, assembly GCF_055565855.1. Lineage (NCBI taxonomy): Bacteria > Bacillati > Actinomycetota > Actinomycetes > Kitasatosporales > Streptomycetaceae > Streptomyces > Streptomyces sp. NPDC028308. Next base: position 196,404 of record NZ_JBVHTO010000015.1, on the reverse strand, counting down.
ACCGGATGAACGAGGAGAAGGGCCGCGCCGAGCTCACCGACTTCTGGCGGGTCCTGACCCAGAACACCGCGCTCAACCAGGTCTTCCACAGCTTCTCGGCGGCCTTCCTGACCGGTGGTGCCTTCATGGTGGGCATCGCCGCCTTCCACCTCATGCGCAAGAAGCACATCCCGGTGATGCGCACCTCGCTGCGGCTCGGCCTGGTCACGCTCGCGGTCGGCGGACTGCTCACGGCGATCAGCGGCGACACCCTCGGCAAGGTCATGTACGAGCAGCAGCCGATGAAGATGGCCGCCGCCGAGGCGCTGTGGGATGGCGAGAAGCCGGCGCCGTTCTCCGTGTTCGCCTACGGGGACGTCGACAAGGGGCACAACAAGGTCGCCCTGGAGATACCCGGACTGCTCTCGTTCCTCGCCCACAGCGACTTCGAGTCCTACGTGCCCGGGATCAACGACACCAACAAGGAACTGCGGGAGCAGTTCGGCCCCGGTGACTACAAGCCCATCGTCCCCGTCGCCTACTGGGGCTTCCGGTGGATGATCGGCTTCGGCATGGCGTCCTTCTCGCTCGGCCTGCTGGGCCTGTGGCTCACGCGCAAGAGGTTCCTGCTGCCCGCCGCCCACCGGACCGGCGACGACGAGGTGCCGCACCTGGTGCTGCTGAAGAAGCCGCTCGGATCGAGGCTCACCCGGCTGTACTGGCTCGCGGCGCTGTGGACCATGGCCTTCCCGCTGATCGCCAACTCGTGGGGCTGGATCTTCACGGAGATGGGACGCCAGCCCTGGGTCGTCTACGGCGTGATGCAGACCCGCGACGCCGTCTCCCCCGGTGTCTCGCAGGGCGAGGTCGTCACCTCGATGATCGCCTTCACGGCGCTGTACGCGGTCCTCGCCGTCATCGAGGTCAGGCTGCTCGTCAAGTACGTCAAGGCCGGGCCGCCCGAGCTCACCGAGAACGACCTCAACCCGCCCACCAGGATCGGCGGCGACTCCCGTGACGCCGACAAGCCGATGGCCTTCTCCTACTAGGCCCAGGGAGCTGCTGAGTCATGGAACTTCACGACGTCTGGTTCGTCCTCATCGCCGTCCTGTGGACCGGCTACTTCTTCCTGGAGGGCTTCGACTTCGGGGTCGGGGTGCTCACCAGGCTGCTGGCCCGCGACCGCGCCGAGAAGCGGGTCCTCATCAACACGATCGGACCCGTCTGGGACGGCAACGAGGTGTGGCTGCTCACCGCGGGCGGTGCGACCTTCGCCGCCTTCCCGGAGTGGTACGCGACCCTCTTCTCCGGCTTCTACCTGCCGCTGCTGGTGATCCTGCTCTGCCTGATCGTGCGCGGTGTCGCCTTCGAGTACCGGGTCAAGCGGGCCGAGGAGAGCTGGCAGCGCAACTGGGAGACCGCGATCTTCTGGACCTCGCTGATCCCGGCGATCCTGTGGGGCGTGGCCTTCGGCAACATCGTGCGCGGGGTGAAGATCGACTCCGACATGGAGTACGTCGGCACCCTCTGGGACCTGCTCAACCCCTACGCCCTGCTGGGCGGCCTGGTCACGTTGACGCTCTTCACCTTCCACGGGACGGTGTTCGTCGGGCTCAAGACCGTGGGGGACATCCGTGAGCGGGCACGGAAGCTGGCGCTCCAGGTCGGTGCGGTGACCGCCGTGCTGGCGCTGCTCTTCCTGCTCTGGACGCAGGTGGAGAGCGGGGACGGCAAGTCCCTGGTCGCCATGGTGGTGGCGGTGGCCGCACTGGTCGCGGCCCTGGGCGCAGTAAAGGCGGGGCGTGAGGGCTGGGGGTTCGCGCTCTCGGGGCTCACCATCGTGGCCGCCGTCGCCATGCTCTTCCTGACGCTCTTCCCGAACGTCATGCCTTCCTCGCTCGACGCGGACTGGAGCCTGACGGTCACCAACGCCTCGTCGAGTCCGTACACGCTGAAGATCATGACCTGGTGCGCGGGGATCGCCACGCCGCTGGTCCTGCTCTACCAGTCGTGGACCTACTGGGTGTTCCGCAAGCGGATCGGTACGCAGCACATCGCGGACGTCGCTCACTGAGCCCGCGTGCCGAGGGGCATGTTTCACGTGAAACATGCCGTCTGGAACGAAGGGTGCGTTTCCGCTCGGAACGCACCCGCTGAACCGAGAGTGTGTTTCACGTGAAACCGATCGACCCGCGCCTGATCCGGTACGCCCGCGCCACTCGCCTCTTCCTCGTGGCGGTCGTCGGCCTGGGAACGGCCGGGGCGGCACTGGTCATCGCTCAGGCCATGCTCATCGCCGAGATCGTGGTGGGTGCCTTCCAGCACGGCCGCTCGGCCGGTGAACTGGCCACACCGCTCGCCCTGCTGGCGCTCGTCGCGATCGGTCGTGCCCTCGTCTCCTGGCTGACGGAACTCGCGGCACACCGGGCGAGTGCGGCGGTGAAGTCGGAGTTGCGTGGGCGGGTGCTGGAGCGGGCCGCGCAGCTCGGACCGGGATGGCTCGGCGGGCAGCGCACCGGTTCCCTCGTCGCACTCGCCACACGGGGAATCGACGCCCTCGACGACTACTTCTCCCGCTACCTCCCCCAGTTGGGGCTCGCGGTGGTCGTGCCGGTGGCCGTGCTCGCGCGGATCGTCACGGAGGACTGGGTCTCGGCGGCGATCATCGTCGGCACCCTGCCGTTGATCCCCCTGTTCATGGTGCTGATCGGCTGGGTCACCCGGTCCCAGATGGACCGTCAGTGGCAGCTGCTGTCCCGGCTGTCGGGCCACTTCCTGGACGTGGTCGCGGGACTGCCGACCCTGAAGGTGTTCGGCCGGGCGAAGGCGCAGGCCGAGTCGATCCGGCGCATCACCGGTGAGTACCGGCAGGCGACCATGCGGACGCTGCGGATCGCCTTCCTGTCGTCCTTCGTGCTGGAGCTGCTCGCCACGATCTCGGTCGCTCTCGTCGCGGTCACCATCGGCATGCGGCTCGTCCACGGCGACATGGACCTCTACGTGGGGCTGGTCATCCTCGTCCTCGCGCCCGAGGCCTACCTGCCGCTGCGGCAGGTAGGCGCGCAGTACCACGCCGCCGCCGAGGGGCTGGCCGCGGCCGAGGAGATCTTCGCGGTGCTGGAGACCCCCGTGCCGGCGTCCGGTTCGCTCGTAGCGCCGGAGGGACGGATCACTTTCGAGGACGTGTCCGTGCGGTACGCCGGGCGGTCGGCCGACGCGGTGTCCCACGCGTCGTTCACGGTCGAGCGGGGCGAGACGGTGGCCCTCGTCGGGCCGAGCGGCGTGGGCAAGTCGACGCTCCTCAACGTGCTCCTCGGCTTCGTACGGCCGACGTCGGGACGGGTGCTGGCCGGGGACGTCGATCTCACGTCCGCCGACCTGACGGAATGGCGCTCGCGGATCGCGTGGGTGCCGCAGCGCCCTCACCTGTTCGCGGGGTCCGTCGCCGAGAACGTCCGGCTGGCACGCCCCGACGCCGACGACGCGGCACTCACGCGGGCGCTCGCCGACGCGGGCGCGCTGGACTTCGTCGCGGCTCTGCCCGACGGGGTGGACACGGTCCTCGGCGAGGACGGCACCGGGCTCTCCGCGGGTCAGCGCCAGCGCCTCGCCCTAGCCCGGGCGTTCCTGGCGGACCGGCCGGTGCTGCTCCTCGACGAGCCGACGGCCGCCCTGGACGGGGCGACGGAGGCAGAGGTGGTGGAGGCGGTGCGGCGGCTCGCGGTGGGGCGGACGGTGCTGCTCGTCGTCCACCGGCCCGCGCTGCTGGGTGTGGCCGACCGGGTGGTGCGGCTGGAGCCGACGCCCCAGGAGTTCCACCTCCCGGAAGCCGCCGGTCCCGCCGCCACCGGGCTCCGGACGACGGTCCCGGCACCGGGCGCCACCGTCTCCGGGCCCCGGACATCGGTCCCGGCACCCGGCGTCGCGCCTTCCGCGCCCCGTACGTCGGTCGCGCCTTCCGCTCGGAGCACGTCGGTCTCGGCCTCCGCACCCCGTTCTTCGAATGACCAGGTCGGGTCCTCCGTCGCGGGGGACAGTCTGGTGGCTGTCGTGCCGGCCGCTGCCGCGACCGGTCCGGTGTTCGTGGACGCGGGTGAGGCGACGGGGCGGGAGCACTCGGGGGCACCCGTCCGCCACGAGCGCGGCGGAGTGCTGGCGCGCGTGCGGACCATGGCGGACGCCAGGCGCGGCCGTCTCGTCCTGGCTCTCCTGCTCGGCAGCCTCGCGCTCGGCAGCGCCGTCGGGCTGATGGCGACCTCGGGATGGCTCATCTCCAGGGCGTCGCAGCAGCCGCCCGTGCTCTACCTGATGATGGCCGTGACGGCCACGCGGACGTTCGGCATCGGGCGTGCGGTGTTCCGGTACTCGGAGCGGCTCGTGTCCCACGAAGCGGTGCTGCGCATGCTGGCCGACACCCGGGTCGCCGTGTTCCGGCGCCTGGAGAGGCTGGCGCCCGCCGGACTGCGCTCCACCCGGCGAGGCGACCTGCTGTCCCGGCTCGTCGCCGACGTGGACGCCCTCCAGGACTACTGGCTGCGGTGGCTGCTGCCCGCCGGTGCCGCCTTGGTGGTGTCGGCCGCCTCCGTCGGCTTCACCGCCTGGCTGCTGCCCGAGGCCGGCGCCGTCCTCGCCCTCGGTCTGCTCACCGCCGGTGCCGGGGTGCCCCTGCTGACCGGCGCCGTGGCCCGCCGCGCCGAGCGCAGGCTGGCGCCCGCCCGCGGAGTGCTCGCGACCCGGGTGGCCGACCTGCTCACCGGGACGGCCGAGCTGACCGTCGCCGGTGCCCTCCCGTCGCGTACCGCGCAGGCGCGCGACGCCGACACCGTGCTCACCGGCATCGCCTCCCGCGCGGCCACGGCGACCGCGCTCGGGGACGGTCTCACCGCCCTCGTGTCCGGCCTGACGGTGACGGCCGCCGCACTCGTCGGCGCGCAGGCCGTCGCCGACGGGCGCCTCGGCGGTGTGACGATGGCCGTCGTTGTCCTCACCCCGCTGGCCGCCTTCGAGGCCGTGCTGGGGATGCCGCTCGCCGTCCAGTACCGCCAGCGGGTGCGCAGGAGCGCGGAGCGGGTGTACGAGGTCCTGGACGCACCCGAGCCCGTACAGGAGCCGGAGCTGCCGGAGCCCGCGCCCGCGTCGCCGTTCCCGCTGCGGGTGCGGTCGCTCACCGCCCGTCACGCCGGACAGCATCGGGACGCGCTGGCCGGGCTCGACCTCACGCTCGACCGGGGGCGCAGGGTCGCCGTGGTCGGCACCTCCGGCGCCGGAAAGACGACGCTGGCGCAGGTGCTGCTGCGGTTCCTGGACCCGGCGGCGGGCACGTACACGCTCGGTGGCGTGGACGCCCGCGCGATGGACGGCGACGACGTACGGCGGCTCGTCGGGCTGTGCGCCCAGGACGCGCACCTCTTCGACAGTTCCGTGCGCGAGAACCTGCTGCTGGCCCGCAGGGACGCCACGGAGGGCGAACTGCGGGACGCACTCGCGCGGGCCCGGCTCCTCGACTGGGCGGGCGCGCTGCCCGACGGGCTCGACACGCTGATCGGCGAGCACGGGGCCCGGCTGTCCGGCGGGCAGCGGCAGCGGCTCGCGCTGGCACGGGCCCTGCTGGCCGACTTCCCCGTCCTCGTCCTCGACGAGCCCGCCGAGCACCTCGACCTCCCGACGGCGGACGCGCTCACCGCAGATCTGCTCGCCGCGACCGAGGGCCGTACGACCGTGGTGATCACGCACCGGTTGGCCGGGCTCGACGCGGTGGACGAGGTGATCGTGCTGGCGGAAGGGCGTGTGGTGCAGCGGGGACCGTACGCCGAGCTGGCGGCGGTGGACGGGCCCCTGCGGGAGATGCGGCGGCGGGAGTCCGAGAGCGAGGCGCTCGTGGGTGCGGCACAGCACTGAGGGGCGGTCCGGGCCGTGTGCGGCGGCCGGGGCCGGAGCGCTCGGCACATCTCGACTTTCCCTTGCAAATCGGACTAACTACTCTCAAGGCATGTCAGCAGCCCGCACCTCGCCCGAACCGCAGGCCGGCCCGGGCGCGGTGCCCCGGACGTCCCGGAGTCTTCGAGGTCTCTCCGCGGAGCTGACGGCGCGCGTGCCGCAGCTCCTGCGGGCGATGCGGTCCGTCGGCTCCGGCCTCGAACTGCACTCCACGCTGGACCGGATCTGCGAGACCGCGGCCGAACTGGCCGACGCGCGCTACGCGGCCATCGGGGTCGTCTCCAAGGACGGCGAGGGACTCGCGGACTTCGTCTACCACGGGGTCGACGAGGAGGTCGCCCGACGCATCGGCCGGCCGCCCGACGGGCACCGGGGGCTGCTCGGCGCGCTGATCCACGAACCGGAAGCCGTACGCCTCGCCGACCTGACCGACGATCCGCGGTGCAGCGGCTTCCCGGAGCACCATCCCCCGATGCGCAGCTTCCTCGGCGTCCCCATCCGGGTGCAGGGTGAGATCTTCGGCAACCTGTACGTGTCCGAGAAGCATGGCGGCGGCCCGTTCGGTGAGGACGACCTCCACATGCTGAGGGTGCTGGCCACGGAGGCGGGCATCGCCGTCGGCAACGCCCGGCTGTACGAGGCCGCCAAGCAGCGCGAGCGCTGGATCGACGGCTCGGTGGCCGTCACCACCGCGCTGCTCTCGGGCGGCGACACCGAGGACCCGCTCCAGGTCGTCGCCGAACAGGCCCGGCGGCTCTCCGGCTCCGCGGCGGGGATCGTGCTGCTGCCCGCGGACGAGGGCGGCCTGGAGATCGTCTCCGTCGCCTCGGACCGGCCCTCCGAGGCGCTCGGAGTCGTCGTCCCGCCGCAGAGCGAGATCGTCGCCGAAGTCCTGGCGGGCGATCCCGTGTTCGTCGAGGACGCGGCCACCGACCCTCGGATGCTCACCGACCTGGCGCGCGAGTACGGGCCCGCCATGATGCTGCCCCTGCAGAGCGGCGGCCGCGTCCTCGGCGCCCTGGTCACCCCGCGCGGACGGGGCGCCCGGCCGTTCACGCAGAGCGAGCGCACCCTGGCGGCGCAGTTCGCCTCGCAGGCGGCGCTCGCCTTGATGATGGCCGAGGCACAGCGCGACCGGGAACGGCTCGCCGTGTACGAGGACCGCGACCGCATCGCCCGTGACCTGCACGACCTCGTCATCCAACGGCTGTTCGCCACCGGGATGATGCTGGAGAGCGCTCAACGGCGTTCCATCGTGCCCGAGGTGCGGCAGGGCGTCGGCAAGGCGGTCGACGAACTCGACGTCACCATCCAGGAGATCCGCACCGCCATCTTCGCGCTGCAACGGGGACCGGCCGAGGAACCGTCCGGGCTGCGGACCCGGGTCCTGCGCGAGATCAACATGGCCGCCGTCCCCCTCGGCTTCAAGCCCGTCCACCACTTCGTGGGCCCGGTCGACACGGTGGTCGGCGAACTCACCGGCAAGAACCTCATCGCCGCGCTGCGCGAGGCGCTCTCCAACGCCTTCCGGCACGCCGGGGCCTCCCGGATCGACGTCACCGTCGACGCGGCGGCCGTCCTACCGGGCGGTGAACCGGGTGTACGGCTCACGGTCGCCGACGACGGCGTCGGCATCCCCGAGGGCGGCCGGCGCAGTGGACTGCTGAACCTCAAGCGGCGTGCCGAATCGCTGGGCGGCGACAGTTGGTACGGGCCCGGGATCGGGCGGAACGGTGGAGGCACGACGGTGGTGTGGGAGGCGCCCCACTGAACCGGCGGCCGCGGGCCCGCGGAGGGGCCCGTAGCAGCTCCGAGGGCCGTCGGCCGCGACACGCCGAAGCCGGTTCCCTGTTCGGCCGAGCCGGATGGCCCGTCCGTGGCGTCCGGTCCCCCATGCGTACGACTTGAACAGGACCGCGGGCCCCGGCGCGGGACACGATCGCTGGCATGCGCTCACCTCGCCGCCCCCTGCTGCTCGTGCCGGCCCTGCTGTGCGCGCTCGCCGTCCTCACGGCAGGGCCCGCGGCGTCCGACGGCGAGTCCGGTGAGGAGCTGGACGTCAGCGCCCAGGTGGCGCGCCTGTACGAGGACGCCTCCGTGGCGACGCGGCGCTACGAGACGGGACGTCGCGAGGCCGATGCGCTGCGCGCCAGGGCGCGACGGGCCGACGAACTCCTCGTACGTGAGCGGCGGGGGATCGCGGCGCTGCACGGGGACCTCGGCAGGATCGCGCGAGCCCAGTACCGGCAGGGCGGCGGACTCCCGTACACGGCGCAGCTGCTGCTCGCGGACAGCCCCGAGGAGCTGATGCGGGGCCAGCGGGCGGTCTGGCAGGCGGACCTCGCCGTCAACAACGCGGTGTCCAAGAGCCGGCGGGCGGAGACGAGACTCGCCGCGGACGAGGCGAAGGCGGCGTCGGAGTGGCAGGCGCTGGAGAAGTTCACCGGGCAGCTGGCCGAGGTGAAGCGGACCGTCCAGGCGAAGCTGGACGCGGCGCGTTCGACGCTGCAGGGCCAGGCGGACGCGTCGGTCGCGGCGGGTTCGTGCCGAGGTGCCGTCCGGCTGGACCAGCCGGAGACCGGCCCGAAGTCCCCGTGGCTCACCCCGGTGGAGACCTACGACCTGTCCGCGTCCTTCGGCAGCGGGGGCGAGCACTGGGCGGCCCGGCACACCGGGCAGGACTTCGCGGTGCCCATCGGCACGCCGGTACGGGCGGTGGGCGCGGGGCGGGTCGAGCGGGTGTCGTGCGGCGGGCCCTTCGGCATCGAGGTCGTGGTCGAGCACCCGGGCGGCTACTACACGCAGTACGCGCACCTCGCCGCCGTCACCGTCGACCAGGGGGAGCGGGTCGCGGCGGGGCAGTGGGTCGGGCAGTCCGGCACGTCCGGCAACTCGACCGGTCCGCATCTGCACTTCGAGGTGCGGATCACGCCGGACATGGGGTCCGCCGTCGACCCCGTGCCGTGGCTGGCCGGGCACGGGGTGGAGCTGTAGGCCCGCGACGGTCGCCGGGCCCTCGCCCCAGTTCGGGCACCGGAGACCAAGGGCGGCGCCGGGAGCCCGGGGGACCCTAGAGCCGGTCCGCCAGGATCCGCTCGATCACGACCGCCACGCCGTCCTCGTTGTTGGCGACCGTCTGTCCGGAGGCGGCGGCGATCGCGGCGGGGTGGGCGTTGCCCATCGCGTACGACCGGCCCGCCCAGGTCAGCATCTCGACGTCGTTCGGCATGTCACCGAAGGCGACGACCTCCTCGTGGGAGATGCCGCGCTCGGCACAGCACAGCGCGAGGGTGCTCGCCTTGGAGACACCCGGCCCGCTGATCTCCAGCAGGGCGCTCGGGCTGGAGCGGGTCACGTTGGCGCGGTCGCCGATGGCCAGGCGGGCGAGGGTGAGGAAGTCGTCCGGAGCGATCTCCGGGTGGTAGGCGAGGACCTTGAGCACCGGCTGGTCGGCGTCGGGGGCGTCCGGCGCCAGGAGCTTCTCGGCCGGGGCGATGGTCTCCGGGGGCTCCATGTGCAGCGAGGGGTAGGCCGGTTCCAGGTGGAGTCCGTAGGTGCGCTCGACGGCGCACGCGGTGCCCGGCGCCGCGGAGCGCAGCAGCTCGACGACGTCGAGGGCGGTGCGGGGTTCGAGCTCGCGGACCTTGACGAAGCGGTGGGCGCCGGGGCCGCCGTGCAGGTCGACCACGGCGGCGCCGTTGCCGCAGATCGCGAGACCGTGGCCGTGGACGTGGTCGCTGACGACGTCCATCCAGCGCGCGGGGCGCCCGGTGACGAAGAAGACCTCGATGCCGGCCTCCTCGGCGGCGGCGAGGGCGGCGATCGTGCGCTCGGACACCGTCTTGTCGTCGCGCAGCAGGGTGCCGTCGAGGTCCGTGGCGATCAGCCGGGTGGGAACGGTGGAGGCCGGGGTCTCGGGCCGTCGAGTCGCTGAGGTCACCACGTCATTCTCCCGCATATGCCTGCACGCTCGTGCGGGGGTCCGCACATGTGAGTGATTACCGTCCCCACCAGGGCCGTCACCTTCCGCTGTCGCCGGACGGGCGCCGCGGGTCCTGCGCGCTCCACCACCGCCGGGGAGGACCCGCGCCGCCACCACCGGTGGGCCCTCGTCCCGGCGCCCGGCGGGTCAGCCCAGCTGCGCGACGGCCTCGACGGCGATCTGCTCGAAGACCTTCTCGTCGGCCGCGAAATCCGAGTCGGGGATGGGCCAGTGGATCGCGATGTCGGTGAATCCAAGCTCCATGTGCCGGCCCGCGAAGTCGACGAACGCGTCGAGGGACTCCAGCGGCCGCCCCCGGTCCGGGGTGAACCCGGTCAGCAGCAGCTTGTCGAGCCCGGCCACGTCACGGCCGGCCTCCGCGCAGGCGGCACCCAGCTTCTCGACCTGTCCGCGAATGGCTTGAATCGACTGTTCGGAGGTGCCCGTCTCGTACAGCTTCGGGTCGCCCGTCGTCACCCACGCCTGTCCGTACCGGGCGGCGAGCCTCAGCCCGCGCGGACCGGTCGCGGCCACCGCGAAGGGCAGCCGGGGGCGCTGGACGCAGCCCGGGATGTTCCGGGCCTCGTGGGCCGAGTAGAAGGTGCCGTCGTAGGTGACCCCGTCCTTGCCGTCCTCCGTGAGCAGCCGGTCGAGCAGCGGCACGAACTCGCCGAAGCGGTCGGCGCGCTCGCGCGGGGTCCAGGGCTCCTGGCCCAGCGCGGTGGCGTCGAAGCCGGTGCCGCCCGCGCCGACGCCGAGGGTGATCCGGCCGTTCGAGATGTCGTCGAGGGAGATCAGTTCCTTGGCCAGGGTGACCGGGTGCCGGAAGTTCGGCGAGGTCACCAGCGTGCCGAGGCGGAGGCGGTCGGTGACGGCGGCCGCGGCGGTCAGGGTCGGCACGGCACCGAACCACGGACCGTCCCGGAAGGTCCGCCAGGACAGGTGGTCGTACGTGAACGCGGTGTGGAAGCCGAGCTGCTCCGCGCGCTGCCAGGTCGCGCGGCCGCCCTCGTGCCAGCGGAGGTACGGCAGGATCACGGTGCTCAGACGCAGACTCATGCGTCGAGCCTAAGCGGAGCCGGGCAGTGCCGGTGGCCGCCCTCCGTCCTCCGCTCTCGCGCCGGTCCGGTCAGTGCGGTGCGGGAAAGCGCAGGTAGCGCGGGGGTACGGCGGCCGTGAGCCAGACCCCGTTCTCACTGACGTGGAAGACGTGACCGTCGCGGTGCATGGCGGCGGCGTCGACGGAGAGGACGACCGGACGGCCCCGGCGGGCGCCGACGCGGGTGGCGGTCTCGCGGTCGGCCGAGAGGTGCACGTCGTGGCGGTTCATGGGCCGCAGCCCCTCGGCGCGGATCGCGTCCAGGCTGCGTGCCACGGTCCCGTGGTAGAGGTACGCGGGTGGGGTCGCCGGGGGCAGTCCGAGATCGACCTCGACCGAGTGGCCCTGGCTGGCGCGGATCCGGGTGCCCTCGACGGCGAAACGCCGCTTGTCGTTCGTGGCGATCACGTGGTCGAGTTCGGCGCGGCTGAAAGGGAAGCCGTGCTCGGTGGCGGCGGCGATCAGTTCCTCGATCTCGACCCAGCCGCCCTCCGCGAGCGTGAGCCCGATCCGCTCGGGCTGGTGCCGCAGGTGTTTCGAGAGGTACTTCGACACCTTCACGGTGCGTCTGTCGTCGATCGGTTCGTTCATCCCGCCAGGGTGCCTGGAGAGACGCGCGTCACGCGATCGATTTTGGTCCGGAGGTTTGATCCACAAGCAAGTGCGGTTATCCACAGGGGAATTGGCGATTCTGTGGACAACTACTGTGTTATTTACGGCTGTTCAGCAACGCCGTTGCACCCAGGCGGGCTTGCTGCAAGGGCGTCCAAGGTCCTGCCGTGCACCTCTCGTTCGGCCGCCGCGGTGATGAAGGCGGCCGCGTTGCCCGCGCCAACCAGGCGCTCCACGGCACGCATTGTGTCGGCGGGTATCGCGACGTCACGCGTCTCCGCAGGGTGTTCCTGGGGTGATCCGGTCCCGAGGTGCCGGTGCAGGTGACGGGTGGCGAACAGGCGCATGGCACGGGCCAGTTCGGCATCCATGGACTGCTGGGCGAGCGGCCGCAGCCGGCGTACGAGCGATGCCGCTTCCGTCGCTTCGGTGTCCGTCGGCGGGTGCTCGCCGAGATAGCGCGCGAAGACGTGCTCGGTGGTGAACTCCAGGAAACGGGAGGCGATGTGCTCGACCTGGCCCCTCAACTCCCGCAGATGGGAGGCGATCGCGGACAGCGGGACGCCCGCCTCGTACAACTCCACTGCTACGGAAAGCTCTTGGGGGCTCGGCACGAGGTAGGTCTCGTCCTCGCCCGGGACGCGCTCCAGCACGCCCAGCTCGACCGCGTCGGCGACGGCCGCGTCGTCCGGGTGCCCGCCGAACCGCTCGTCGAGCTCGGCCCGGGAGATACGCACCGCCTCCTCGTCCGTCCACGGTCCGTCGACCTCCGCGACGAGTCCGAGCACCCCGCCGAGCCCCCGGCCCGCGTCCCAGGCCTCCAGGAGTTCCTTGATGGAGGCCAGCGTGTAGCCGCGGTCCAGCAGGTCGGCTATCTGCCGGAGCCGGGCCAGGTGCGCGTCCGAGTACACGTTCGCCCGGCCCCGCCGCTCGGGGCGGGGGAGCAGCCCCCGGTCCTGGTAGGCGCGGATCGTGCGGACCGTGGCGCCACTGCGGTGCGCCAGGTCCTCGATCCGGTAGGCGCCGCCGGCCGGCTCACCGTTCACGCTCACGCTTCCTGCCTTTCCGTGCAACAACCGCTTGGTGCACGGCCGTTGGTGCACCCGGTGCCGCCGCTACGCGAGGGCCGCCCGCCCGATCGCCCTTGCCGCCGCGGGTGAGCGTGCCAGGTGCTCCTCCTCCGCACGCGGCGAGCACTCCCGCGGGGGATGGTACGACCGCCGCAGATAGCGGGGTACGGCGGTGCCGAGCTGCCGCCAGGTGGGGAGCAGCCCCTCGCGTACGGCCCTGTCGTGAGCGGCGAGCGAGTACCGCAGGCGGCCGGCCAGGGTCCCGGAGGCGCTCACAGCGGCGGCTCCAGCCGGGCGATCGCGCGCAGCGCCCGCGGAGCGAAGCGCGACATGAGATGGGCGCCGCGCGCCTCGGGCGTGACCGGCACGACCGCCTCGTTGCGCACGACCGCCCGCAGGATCGCGTCGGCGACCTTCTCCGGCGGGTAGTTGCGCAGCCCGTACAGCCGTGCCGTCCGCTTCTGGCGGCGCTTCTCCTCGGTGGCGTCGACCCCGGCGAAGCGGGCCGTCGAGGTGATGTTCGTGTTGACGAAGCCCGGGCAGATCGCCGAGACGCCGATGCCCTGGCCCGCGAGCTCGGCGCGCAGGCACTCGCTGAGCATCAGCACCGCCGCCTTGGAGGTGCTGTAGGCGGGCAGCGCCTTCGAGGGCTGGTACGCCGCCGCCGACGCGGTGTTGACGATGTGGCCGCCCTGCCCGCGCTCGGCCATCTGCTTCCCGAAGAGCCGGCAGCCGTGGATCACACCCCACAGGTTGACGTCGAGGACCTTCCTCCAGTCCTCGGCGGTCGTGTCGAAGAAGGAGCCGGAGAGCCCGATGCCCGCGTTGTTCACCAGGACGTCGACCACGCCGTACTCGGTGGCGACCTTCTCGGCGAGCTTCTCCATGGCCTGCTCGTCCGAGACGTCGACGGTCTCGGCCCAGGACGCGGGGGAGCCGATCAGCCGGGCCATCTCCGCCGTGCGGGCCGCCGCCTCGGCGTCCCGGTCGACGGCCACCAGGCGGGCGCCGGCCTCGGCGAAGGCGTACGCGGTGGCCCGGCCGATGCCGCTGCCCGCGCCCGTGACGAGCACGAGCTGTCCGCCGAAGCGGTGCGCGTACCGGCCGGTGGCCGGCTTGTCGTGCGCCGGGACGCCGTCCTCGTTGGCCTGGACGAAGTCCGTGATCCAGGAGGCCAGCTGGTCCGGGCGGGTGCGCGGGACCCAGTGCTTGGCCGGGAGCGTGCGGCGCACCAGCTGCGGTGCCCACTGCTCCAGTCCGTCGTAGAGCCGCTCGGAGAGGAACGCGTCCCCCAGCGGCGTGATGAGCTGCACGGGCGCGTGTGCGTAGGCGTCCTCGCGCGGGCGGCCGAGCCGTGCCCGGACGTTGTCCCGGTACAGCCAGGCCCCGTGAGCCGCGTCCGAGGGCAGCGACGGGGTCGGATAGCCGTCGGCGGGCACCTTCTCCACGCGCTGGAGGATCTTCGGCCACCGCTTGCCCAGGGGGCCGCGCCAGGCCAGCTCGGGCAGGACCGGCGTGTGCAGCAGGTACACGTACCAGGACTTGGCGCCCTGGCCGAGGAGCTGGCCGACCCGGCGGGGGGTCGGCCGCTTCGTGCGCTGCTTGATCCAGTGGCCGAAGTGGTCGAGCGAGGGCCCGGACATCGAGGTGAACGACGCGATCCTGCCCTCGGTGCGGGCGACCGTGACGAACTCCCAGGACTGCACGGAACCCCAGTCGTGCCCCACCAGGTGCACCGGCCTGTCCGGGCTCACCGCGTCCACGACGGCCAGGAAGTCGTCCGTCAGCTTCTCCAGCGTGAAGCCGCCGCGCAGGGGTTGCGGCGCCGTCGACGCGCCGTGCCCGCGCACGTCGTAGAGCACCACGTGGAAACGCTCCGCGAGGCGGGCCGCGACCTCGGACCACACCTCCTTGGAGTCGGGATAGCCGTGCACCAGCACCACCGTCGGCCGGGTCTCGTCACCCAGCTCGGCGACGCACAGCTCGACCCCGCCCGTCCGCACCCGGCGCACGCGCGCGCCGTCCAGCCCCGTCATCGAAAGCTCCCTGTCCGGCGCGCTCATCACACGCCCTCCGCCCAGCGCCGCACGTGCGGCAGGTCGTCGTCCAGCCAGAACGCGCTCTCCTCGGGGTCCCGGGAGTCGGTGACGACCAGGATCTCCTCGAACTTCGCGCCCGTGCCCCGGAAACCGAGGTGCGGCTCGACCGCCCACAGCCCGGGCCGCGGCGGGTGGTCGGAGAAGCGGTACGGCGACCACAGCGGTGACCAGCCGTCGCGGTGGCCGCGCAGCGCGTCGCCCGCCAGCCCCTTCAGGGACTGCGTCCCGAACCCGAACAGATGCGGTGACCAGCGGCGCTCCCGCACCCGGTCCACCTTGTGCGCGATCACGCCGAAGGGGTAGGCGCGGTGACGGTTGGCATAGCCCTGGCGGACCATGAGCCGGTCCACGTCCTCGTAGATCTCGCGCAGCGGGCGCCGCTCGCGCACCTCGCGCAGGATCAGCTCGCGGTGCGCCCGCAGGTCGGCGAGCAGCTTGTCCTGCACCGGGTTCAGCCCGAGGGAGCCCGAGTAGCCGATGTCCGCCGTGTAGCCCTTGAACACCGGGGCCATGTCGAGGATGAACGGCATGCCCGCCTCCAGCCGGCGGCCGGTGGGGAAGAACTGGAGCGGGATCCTGAAGTCCACGAAGGCCGTGCGGTCGCCGAACCAGGCGAAGGGGAGGTGGAACCAGTCCCGCACCCCGCGCTCGCGCAGCCACTCGCGCTGCATGCGCGCCGCCTCGCGCTCCGTCACGCCGGGCTTCAGCTGCGCCGCGACCGCCTCGGCGCACGCGTACGCCAGACGCTGCACCTCTCTGAACCCCCGCAGTTCCGCGGTGAGTTCGGCCGCCCCCGATGAGGCCACTGCAGAGCTCATGCCACCGTCCGTCCCGTGTCCGGCTGTGCGCTACCTGCCCGTAACTTGACACTGATGAATGTGACAATTGTTGGAGGCTGCGTCAATAGGCGGGCACCGGCCTGTGGACGAGCGGCCGGTTGTGGACAACGCCCACCCCCGGACGGTGGACGTGTTCGACCTCAGGGGGACCCCTAGTGGCCCGTACGACTGGAGACTGACGCCGATCCAGCTCCGTGGTCTGACGACCAGTGTGGTGTGCGCCACTACCGTCGGACACGTGACTGTGATCGTGACCGAAAGCCTGAGCAAGCGGTTCCCCCGGGTGACCGCGCTTGACCGGCTCTCCGTGGACGTCGGGCCCGGTGTGACCGGACTCGTCGGAGCCAATGGAGCCGGCAAGTCCACACTGATCAAGATCCTGCTGGGTCTGTCCCCCGCCACCGAGGGCCGAGCCGAGGTGCTCGGACTCGATGTCGTCAGCAAGGGCGCCGAGATCCGCGAGCGGGTCGGGTACATGCCCGAGCACGACTGCCTGCCGCCCGACGTCTCGGCCACCGAGTTCGTCGTGCACATGGCGCGCATGTCCGGCCTGCCGCCCACCGCCGCCCGTGAGCGCACCGCGGACACGCTGCGCCACGTCGGCCTCTACGAAGAGCGCTACCGCCCCATCGGCGGCTACTCGACCGGCATGAAGCAGCGTGTGAAGCTCGCGCAGGCCCTCGTCCACGACCCGCAGCTGGTCTTCCTGGACGAGCCGACCAACGGACTCGACCCGGTCGGCCGCGACGAGATGCTCGGCCTGATCCGCCGCATCCACACCGACTTCGGCATCTCCGTGCTGGTCACCTCGCATCTGCTGGGCGAGCTGGAGCGCACCTGCGACCACGTGGTCGTGGTCGACGGCGGCAAGCTCCTGCGGTCCAGCTCGACCACCGACTTCACCCAGATCACCACCACCCTCGCCGTCGAGGTCACCGACACCGACGAGCACCCGGACGGCACCCGCACCCTGCGGGACGCGCTCCACGCGCGCGGGGTGGACACCCACGAAGGCAGCGGACTGCCCGGCGCCGGCCACGTGCTGCTGCTCACCGCCGAGGGCGAGGAGACGTACGACCTGGTGCGGGACGTCGTCGCCGACCTCGGCCTCGGGCTGGTCCGCATGGAACAGCGCAGGCACCACATCGCCGAGGTCTTCCACGACGAGCAGACGCAGGCGCGCGACGGCGCACAGGACGCGCGGAAGGCGGCGGTCGGCCATGGCGGTTGAGCAGCCCCTCGCCCAGCAGGGCGAGCAGACCCGGATCCACAACATCGGCTACCGCAACTACGACGGCCCGCGCCTCGGCCGCGCCTACGCCCGCCGCTCGCTGTACTCGCAGTCCCTGCGCGGCGCCTACGGCCTCGGCCGCTCGGTCAAGTCCAAGGTCCTGCCGATGCTGCTCTTCGTGGTGATGTGCGTGCCCGCGCTCATCATGGTCGCGGTCGCCGTCGCCACCAAGGCGAAGGACCTGCCCCTCGACTACACGCGCTACGCCATAGTGATGCAGGCCGTCATCGGCCTCTACGTCGCCTCCCAGGCACCGCAGTCCGTCTCGCGGGACCTGCGCTTCAAGACCGTTCCGCTGTACTTCTCGCGGCCCATCGAGACCGCCGACTACGTACGCGCCAAGTACGCGGCCCTCGCCTCGGCGATGTTCGTGCTCACCGCCGCGCCGCTGCTGGTGCTCTACGTCGGAGCGCTGCTCGCCAAGCTCGACTTCGCCGACCAGACGACGGGATTCGCCCAGGGGCTGGTATCCGTGGCACTGCTCTCCCTGCTGTTCGCCGGCATCGGCCTGGTCGTCTCGGCCGTCACCCCCCGTCGCGGGTTCGGCATCGCGGCCGTGATCGCCGTACTGACCATCTCCTACGGCGCCGTCTCCACCCTCCAGGCCATCGCGGACTCGCAGTCCAGCGCCTCGGCCGTGCCCTGGATCGGCCTCTTCTCGCCCGTCACCCTCATCGACGGCGTCCAGACCGCCTTCCTCGGCGCGAGCTCCTCCTTCCCCGGCGGCGAGGGACCCACGTCCGGGCAGGGCGTCGTCTTCCTCGTCGTCGTCCTGGGCCTCATCGCCGGCTGCTACGGCCTGCTGATGCGCCGCTACCGAAAGGTCGGACTGTGACCACGCTGAACATCGACCACGTCTCGCGCTGGTTCGGCAACGTGGTGGCGGTCAACGACATCACGATGACGATCGGCCCCGGCGTCACCGGCCTCCTCGGCCCCAACGGCGCCGGGAAGTCCACCCTCATCAACATGATGGGCGGCTTCCTCGCCCCCTCCACCGGAAGCGTCACCCTCGACGGGCAGCCGGTCTGGCGCAACGAGGACATCTACCGGCACATCGGCATCGTCCCCGAGCGGGAGGCGATGTACGACTTCCTCACCGGCCGCGAATTCGTCGTCGCCAACGCCGAGTTGCACGGCCTCGGCAAGAAGGCCGCCGAACGGGCCCTCGCCACGGTCGAGATGGAGTACGCGCAGGACCGGAAGATCTCCACGTACTCCAAGGGCATGCGGCAGCGGGTGAAGATGGCGTCCGCGCTCGTCCACGACCCGTCCCTGCTGCTGCTCGACGAGCCCTTCAACGGCATGGACCCGCGCCAGCGCATGCAGCTCATGGACCTGCTGCGGCGCATGGGCGACGAGGGTCGCACGGTGCTGTTCTCGTCCCACATCCTCGAAGAGGTCGAGCAACTCGCCGCCCACATCGAGGTGATCGTCGCCGGACGGCACGCCGCGAGCGGCGACTTCCGGCGCATCCGCCGGCTGATGACCGACCGCCCGCACCGCTACCTGGTGCGCTCCAGCGACGACCGGGCCCTGGCCGCCGCGCTGATCGCCGACCCGTCGACGTCCGGCATCGAGGTGGACCTCGCGGAGGGCGCGCTGCGCGTCCAGGCCGTCGACTTCGCCCGGTTCACCGTGCTGCTGCCCAAGGTCGCCCGCGCGCACGGCATCCGGCTGCTCACGGTCTCGCCGTCCGACGAGTCCCTCGAATCCGTCTTCTCGTATCTCGTCGCGGCGTAGGAGGCCAAGATGTACGACCCCACAGTCGCCCGGCTCACGTACCGGGCCCTGCTCGGCCGCCGCCGGGCGCTCATCCTGGCCGCCCTGCCCGTCCTGCTGATCGTGATCGCCACCGTGGTGCGGGCGCTGACCGGCGCCGACGACCAGGTGGCGGCCGACGTCCTCGGCGGGTTCGCCCTCGCCACGATGGTGCCGATCATCGGCGTGATCGCCGGCACGGGCGCGATCGGCCCCGAGATCGACGACGGTTCCGTGGTCTATCTGCTCGCCAAGCCGGTCAAGCGGCCCACGATCATCTTCACCAAGCTGATCGTCGCCGTCGCCGTCACCATGGCGTTCTCCGCGGTCCCGACCTTCGTCGCGGGCCTGATCCTGAACGGCAACGGCCAGCAGATCGCCGTCGCCTACACGGTGGCCGCGCTGGTCGCCTCCATCGCGTACGCGGCGCTCTTCCTGCTCCTCGGGACGGTGACCCGGCACGCGGTGGTCTTCGGGCTGGTCTACGCGCTCGTCTGGGAGGCGCTGTTCGGGACGCTCGTCGCCGGGGCGCGCACCCTGAGCGTCCAGCAGTGGTCGCTCGCCGTGGCGCACAAGGTCACCGGCGGGGACCTCGTCACCTCCGACGTGGGACTGCCGACCGCGACGGTGCTGCTGGTCGCGGTCACGGTGCTCGCCACCTGGTACGCGGGCCAGAAGCTGCGGACGCTGAAACTGGCCGGGGAAGAGTGAGAAAGGGGGCTCCACGCACGCGCGTGGGGCCCCCTTTCCGCTTTGACACCGGCTTCACACGGGCCCGGGCACACTGGGCGGGAGCACGCTCGGCCAGGAGGACGGGGATGGCGGAGGAAACGCACGGCGGCGGTCGCGAGGAGGCCGGGGACGTCTTCGACGACCTCGTGCTCGACGAGGACTTCATACGCTCGGCACCGACGGAGGAGCCGTCCGCGCGGGCGCGGATGCTCGCCGCCCGCTGGCGTGACGGGGCGCCCGACCCCCAGCCCTGGCGGTCCGACGAGCCGCCCGCGGGCTGGTTCTTCAGCAAGGGCCGCCGGCGCAGGTGGCGCCGCCGCTGAGACGCGTGTCCGGCCGCCGCCGACCGGCCCGCGACGCGGTGCCCGCGCGCGGGTGTCCGCCCCGCCCGTTAATCGGTGGCGCCCAAGTCGGCGCCGGGGCACAGTGGTCGGTGTCCACGCAGCCGGTTCGGGCCGGCGCCGGGTCCTGGGAGAGGAGCGCGACCATGCCATTCAGGGGCAGTACGTCGAGTTCCCCGCAGGGCAGCCCGCGGCGGTCTCCGGAGTAGTCACCTCCGTCGAGTCCGCTCCGCACGTGAGCTGCCCGGGGCGGCCGCTTCGAGCGCGTGATCTCCGCGCGGGCCGCCCACCCGGAGGATTGGCCGAGAGGCAAGGCACCGGCTTGCTAAGCCGTGGTCGGGGTCGTCCCCCGCGCGCGTTCGATCCGCGCATCCTCCGCACACGCACGCCGCACCACCCGCACGCCGCACACCCGCACACGGTCCTCGGCCACCGGGCCGAGGACGCGACAGGGCCTAGCCGAGCAACCGCTCCAGCACCACGGCGATCCCGTCCTCCTCGTTCGAGGACGTCACCTCGTCGGCCACGGCCTTGAGCTCGGCGTGCGCGTTGGCCATGGCCACCCCGTACGACGCCCAGGCGAACATGGGGACGTCGTTCGGCATGTCGCCGAAGGCGATCGTGTCCGCCGCCTTCATGCGCAGCCGGCGGGCCGCCAGCGACAGCCCCGTGGCCTTGGACAGGCCGAGCGGGAGCAGCTCCACGATGCCCGCGCCCGCCATGGTCACCCCGACCAGACCGCCGGCGACCCGGGAGGCCACCTCGGCCAGCTCGTCGTCGGAGAGCGTCGGGTGCTGGACGTACACCTTGTTCAGCGGTGCCGACCAGAGGTCGTCGGCGTCCTTGATCGGCACGTACGGCAGCGGGCCCTCGTGCACCCGGTAACCGGGGCCGACCAGCACCTCGCCGTCCAGACCGTCACGGCTCGCCGCGAGAAGCAGCGGGCCGACCTCGGCCTCGATCTTGGCGAGGGCCAGTCCGGCCAGCTGCCGGTCCAGCGTCACCGAGGTCAGCAGCCGGTGCTCCCCGGCGTGGTAGACCTGCGCGCCCTGCCCGCACACCGCCAGCCCGTCGTAGCCCAGCTCGTCGAGGATGTGCCGCGTCCAGGGCACCGCCCGGCCGGTGACGACGATGTGCGCCGCGCCCGCCGCGGTGATCGCGGCGAGCGCCTCGCGCGTGCGCGCCGAGACCGTGTCGTCGGGCCGCAGCAGCGTCCCGTCGAGGTCGGTGGCGACGAGCTTGTAGGGGAACGGCCCGCTGGCGTCGCTCACTTGGAGATCGGCTCCAGGACCTCACGGCCGCCCAGGTACGGGCGCAGCACCTCGGGCACCCGCACGGAGCCGTCGGCCAGCTGGTGGTTCTCCAGGATCGCCACGATCGTGCGCGGTACGGCGCACAGGGTGCCGTTCAGCGTGGCCAGCGGCTGGACCTTCTTGCCGTCGCGCATGCGCACGGACAGGCGGCGGGCCTGGAAACCGTCGCAGTTCGACGCCGAGGTCAGCTCGCGGTACTTGCCCTGGGTCGGGATCCACGCCTCGCAGTCGAACTTGCGCGAGGCCGAGGAGCCGAGGTCCCCGGAGGCGACGTCGATCACCTGGAAGGGCAGTTCGAGGCCGGTGAGCCACTGCTTCTCCCACTCCAGGAGCCGCCGGTGCTCGCTCTCCGCGTCCTCGGGGTGGACGTAGGAGAACATCTCGACCTTGTCGAACTGGTGCACGCGGAAGATGCCGCGGGTGTCCTTGCCGTAGGTGCCGGCCTCGCGGCGGAAGCACGGCGAGAAGCCGGCGTACCGCAGGGGCAGCTTGTCGGCGTCGAGGATCTCGTCCATGTGGTACGCGGCGAGCGGGACCTCGGAGGTGCCGACCAGGTAGTAGTCGTCCTTCTCCAGGTGGTACACGTTCTCCGCGGCCTGGCCGAGGAAGCCGGTGCCCTCCATGGCGCGGGGGCGGACCAGCGCCGGGGTCAGCATCGGGACGAAACCGGCCTCGGTGGCCTGGGCGATCGCCGCGTTGACGAGGGCGAGCTCCAGCAGCGCGCCGACACCCGTCAGGTAGTAGAAGCGCGAGCCGGACACCTTGGCGCCCCGCTCGACGTCGATGGCGCCGAGCGCCTCGCCGAGCTCCAGGTGGTCCTTGGGCTCGAAGCCCTCGGCGCCGAAGTCGCGGATGGTGCCGTGCGTCTCCAGGACGACGAAGTCCTCCTCGCCGCCGACGGGCACGTCCGGGTGGACGAGGTTGCCCAGCCGGAGCAGCAGGGCCTTCGTCTCCTCGTCCGCCTCGTGCTGCTCGGCGTCGGCGCTCTTGACGTCGGCGGCCAGCTGGCCGGCCTTCTTCAGCAGCTCGGCCTTCTCGTCACCCGAGGCCTTGGGGATCAGCTTGCCGAGCGCCTTCTGCTCGGAACGCAGCTCGTCGAAGCGGAGGCCGGAGGACCTGCGCCGCTCGTCGGCGGAGAGGAGGGCGTCGACGAGTGCGACGTCCTCTCCACGGGCGCGCTGCGACGCACGCACACGGTCGGGGTCCTCACGGAGCAGGCGAAGGTCAATCACCCCTCAAGGCTACCGGTGTGCGCTCAAGGGTCACGACTCGATATTCCGGCACGCCGGTTATGGGCGGTTTGGGCGATTCGTTCGGCGAATGCGCGAGACCGGGAAATGATCTCCGGAGTGACCCGTAATGACCTTCGGGGCGATCGGAATTGATCTTCGATGGCCGTCAATAAAAGTGGTCGTACTCCCTGAAAGGGGGCAGGGGGCCGCCGGGTGGTTGACCGGATTCCTTTGCGCTGACAGGGACTTGGGGGCTGGGTTGTCCACAGGATTTCCGATCGCGAAAAGTTATCCACAGGCTGTGCGAAAGATCTGTGGACTTCGGGAGTGATCGTTCCGAAAGCCGCATGCCGGGCGGAGAATTCCCAAGTCAAACCGTCTCCACACCCACTTTCGAGTGGAAATGGTTCGCCCTAAGGGATTGATCGATGGAAACGGGTGGACGAAGGGTGACCTGCGGGGCTGTGGACGCTCTTGGGGCCTGTAGGGCGATTTGTCGACTGCGTCACGCTTCGTTGTCGACTTGTCCCCAGGTCGAGAAGGGAACCTGTGGATAACTTTTGTGGACGGAGCAAATCTGCTGGTAGGACCAGCGCGGAGCGGCCTCCGATGCGGACGGTCGGGCCTAGAAACGGCCGTCCTGGCAGCGCGCCAGCCAGTCGGACGCGGCGGTGAACTCGCTGTCGGACGTGCCGGGGCGGGGCGCGCGCACGTCCACGGGGTCGACTTCCGCACGCGGGTACGAGCCGAGGAACCGGATCTGCGGGCAGACCCGCTTGAGCCCCATGAGCGCCTCGCCGACCCGGCTGTCCGAGACATGGCCCTCGGCGTCGATGGCGAAGCAGTAGTTGCCGATGCCCTCACCGGTGGGCCGGGACTGCAGGAGCATCAGGTTGACGCCGCGCACCGAGAACTCCTGGAGCAGCTCCAGCAGGGCACCGGGGTGGTCGTCGCGCTGCCAGATGACCACCGACGTCTTGTCCGCGCCGGTCGGCGCGGCGGGGCGGGCGGGCCTGCCCACCAGGACGAACCGCGTCTGCGCGTTCTCCGCGTCGTGGATCCCGGTCTCCAGCGCCTCCAGGCCGTACGTGGCCGCCGCGAACTCGCCCGCGAACGCCGCGTCGTACCGCCCCTCCTGGACGAGGCGCGCACCGTCGGCGTTCGAGGCGGCGGACTCCCAGAGCACGTCCGGCAGGTTGGCCTTCATCCAGTTGCGCACCTGCGGCTGCGCCGCGGGGTGCGCCGTCACCGTCTTGATCGCGGACAGGGTCGTACCCGGCCTGACCAGCAGCGCGAAGGTGATCGAGAGGAGCACCTCGCGGTAGATCATCAGCGGGGTGCCCGCGACCAGCTCGTCCAGGGTCGTGGTGATGCCGCCCTCCACCGAGTTCTCGATGGGCACGAACGCGGCCTCCGCCTCGCCGTTGCGCACGGCGTCGAGCGCCGCCGGGACCGAGACCATCGGGACGAGCTCCCGGGTGGCCGCCTCCGGAAGCGTGCGCAGTGCCACTTCGGTGAAGGTGCCCTCGGGGCCGAGATACGCGTAGCTGGCTGGCATGACCTCACCCTAATGGGCCTGGCCCGGCCCGGCCCACGGCCGCGGGGAGAGCCCGAGGACACCGCCGTAGCCCGCCCGGCGCCGGACGCGGCACCAGTACCGCGGACCCTCAGCCCTCCAGCAGCCGCTGCCCCACGTACTCCCCCTCGCCGGCCCCGCCGGGCACGGCGAACAGTCCGCTCGACTCGTGCCGGATGAACGCCGACAGCGCGTCGCCCCGGTCGAGCTTGCGCTGCACGGGGACGAAGCCGCGCAGCGGGTCGGCCTGCCAGCAGATGAAGAGCAGGCCCGCGTCGGGCACCCCGTCCGCGTCGAAACCGTCGTGGAAGGAGAAGGGCCGGCGCAGCATCGCCGCGCCCCCGTTCTGGTCGGGCCGGGTGATGCGGGCGTGCGCGTTCAGGGGGATGACGAGCTTGCCGTCCGCGCCGGTGCGCTCCAGCTCCGGCTCGGTCGTCTCGGTGCCGCCGGTCAGCGGCGCCCCGTCCGACTTGCGGCGCCCGATGACGTCCTCCTGCGCCTTGCCCGACAGCCGCTCCCAGTCGTCGAGCAGCATCCGGATCCGGCGGACGACGGCGTAGGAGCCGTTCGCCATCCACGCCGGGTCGCCCGAGGCGGGCACGAAGATCCGCCGGTCGAAGTCGGGCTCGGACGGCTTCGGGTTGCGGGTGCCGTCGACCTGGCCCATCAGGTTGCGCGCGGTGAGCCCCTGCTGGGCGGTGGCGCCCGGGGTGCGGTTGAAGCCGTTCATCTGCCAGCGGACCCGTGCCGCGCCGGCCGCGTCCTTCTGGAGCGCCCGCAGGGCGTGGAAGGCCACCAGGGAGTCGTTCGCGCCGATCTGCACCCACAGGTCGCCGTTGCTGCGTGCCTTGTCGAGCCGGTCGGAGGAGAAGTCCGGCAGGGGGTCGAGAGCGACCGGGCGCTGCTTCTCCAGGCCCGTCCGGGCGAAGAAGCCGTGCCCGAAGCCGAAGGTGACCGTCAGGGAGGCGGGACCCGAGTCACGGGCGACGTCGGTGTCGTCGTGGGAAGCGGCCTCCCCGGCCATCAGCCGCCGGGCCGTGCGCGACCAGCGGCGCAGCAGAGCGGCGGCCTCCTTGCGGCCCGCGCCGGCGGCCAGGTCGAAGGCGACGAGGTGACCGCGTGCCTGGAGGGGCGTGGTGATGCCGGGCTGATGTTTCCCGTGAAACATCACCGTGTCCGCGCCGAGCGAGGTCAGCGGCGTGGACCGCTCGCTCCCGGAGGCCGCCGCGTACCCGGCGGCGCCGCCCGCGGCACCCAGCGCGAGGCCGGTGGCGCCGGCCGTGCCGAGCAGCCGCCGCCGCGAGAAGGCGCCCGGGCGGGAGCCGTGCGGGGAGTTCTCCGGCCTCCCGGGGGTGCCGTTCACGGCAGGCGTCTCCCCGGGAGTGGCCTCCGTGACGGGGGCCTCCGGAGTGGACTGGTCAGGCATGGTGGTTCAGCCGATCTTCGCGTTCTTCTTGACGGTCGTCTGGTCGATGTCGGAGGTCCGTACGGTCACCGCGATCTCCCAGTCTCCCGCCATGGGGATCTGCACCCCGGTCGCCGTCCAGTGTCCGGTGGCGATGCGGTCGGGGACCACCGGCAGCGGGCCGATGTCCTTCGCGCCGAGGGTGAAGGCGAGCTTGACCTCGGGCACGTCGAACGCCTTGCCGTTCGGGCGCTCCACGAACAGGTGCAGGTCGTTGCCACCCACGCGGGCCGGGTCGAGGGTCAGCCGCACGCTGCCCCGGCCGTCCTGGCCGCCGGTGTCGAACGGGACCGTGACGGTCAGCGGCCCGGTCCGCTGCACGGCGGCCGCGGTGGCCGCCCTGGCCTGCTCCTCCGTGCGGCCGGGTTCGGTGGACGTCAGCACGGTGGTGACGGCGAGCAGCGCCACGGCGAAGGCGGCCTCGGCCAGTACCGAGCGGCGCAGTCCCGAGCGGTGCGGGTCGGCGTCCCGGGCACGCTTCTCGCGCGCGGTGGCCACCGCGGCACGCTGCCGGGCGAGCTGAGCCGCCCGCACGGAGTCCGCGGCCCCGGCCCCCGACTCGGCCTCGGCCCCCGCCCCGGTCTCGGACTCGACCCCGGCCCCGGACCGCGAGTCGGCCCCGGCCCCGGTCTCGGGTCCGGACCCGGACACGACCCCGGCTTCGGCCCCGGCTCCGGACTCGGCTTCCGTCTCCGAGCCGGAGCCGGCGGGCACCCGCGCGGGCTCCTTCTCCGCCGGGCGGTCCGACGGACGGCTCGCCGCCGGGACGCGCACCGAGGCGCCGGTGGGTGCCGAGGCGGCCTCGGGCAGCCGCGCGGTCCAGCGCCGGGAGATCCACGCGATGCCGACCAGGACGGCGACCAGGCCGATCTTGACGAGCAGCAGCTGCCCGTACCCGGTGTCGGTGAGCGCCCGCCAGGAGCCGACCTGGCGCCACGACTGGTAGATCCCGGTCGCGGCCAGTACGACGACGCTGCCGAAGGCGACGCGGGAGAAGCGGCGGACGGCGCCTGCCTCGATCGGGGCGTCGGAGGGCGCCCGGTGGAGAGCGACGAGCAGCGTCGCCAGGCCGCCCAGCCAGACGGCGACGGCGAGCAGGTGCAGGACGTCGACGGGCATCGCGATGCCCGGCTGGACGCCTGTCGACGCGTGCT
Source organism: Streptomyces sp. NPDC028308 (assembly GCF_055565855.1). Classification (NCBI taxonomy): domain Bacteria; kingdom Bacillati; phylum Actinomycetota; class Actinomycetes; order Kitasatosporales; family Streptomycetaceae; genus Streptomyces; species Streptomyces sp. NPDC028308. The sequence continues at coordinate 169,922 of NZ_JBVHTO010000015.1, read as the reverse complement.
CCGACATGGCCCAGGACGCGGCCAGGCCCGCCGCGACGACACCGCCGCCGATCCCGAGCCCGAAGGTGAGGTCACGCCGCTGCGCGGCGGCGTCGGCCTCCGCGTCCGCGTCGGTGTCCGCCGGCCCCTCGGCGTCGGCGTCCGCCTCGTCCCCGGGCTCGGGGGAATCCGCCTCGTCCTGCTTCACGTACGCCCCGAAGAGGACCGCGATGAAGAGCGCGCCGGCCGCGAGGAGCAGCAGCCGGGAGACCAGCGCCGCGCCCGTCTTGGTCTGGAGCACCTGGCCGAGCAGGCCCAGGTCGAACACGTCGGCGAACTTGCCCGAGCCGGTGTACGCGCCGCGCAGCAGCAGGAGCGCGAGGGTGGCCCCGGTGAGCGTGAGCCACCCGCCGACCACGAGCCGCTGCACCGGCCGCACGCCCGCGCCCCGCTGCCAGCAGGCCAGCACGAAGGCCGCCCCGCCGACCAGCAGGACGAAGCCCGCGTACGAGAGGTAGCGCGCGAACCCGTAGAGGCCGCCGACGACTCCGCCGCCCGCCGTCCGGTCGGAGACGGAGACGGAGGTCTGCGACGGCGCGCCGATGGAGAAGGTGAAGGCGCCCGCGACGGGGTGGCTGTCCGCCGACACCACCTGGTAGGTGACGGTGAACGTGCCGTCGGGCAGGCCCGCGTGCAGTCTCACGGCGTACATGGCGCCGCCCAGGTCGGCGGGGTCGCCGGTGTCGACGCGCTTGCCCTCGGGGTCGAGGACGCGCACCGAGTCGCCGGACAGCGCGACCTTCTCGGAGAAGCTGAGCGTGATCTGCGTGGGCGCCCGGTCGACCACCGCTCCCTGCCTCGGGTCGCTGCCGGTCAGCGCGGCGTGCGCGGACACCGGCCCGGCGCCCGCCAGCAGGGCGCCGACGACCGCCAGGAGCAGCGACAGCAGCGTCCACGGCCGCACGGCCGAGCCGCGGACGGGACGGGGAGCGATGGCCTGTGTCACGGTGGATCCCTCCCTCAGTGCCCGGTCTTCGGGGTGTACGTCGCGGACTTCACCGGCATGGACACCTTCACCGTGCCGGACTTGGCGAAGTGCAGTTCGACCGCCACCTTCTCGCCCTCGGCGGGCTTGCGGGCGAGCTTCTCGAACATCACGTGGTTGCCTCCGCTGGCGAAGTCGAGCTCACCGTGGGCGGGCACCGTGAAGGACTTCCGCTCCTCCATCGCGCCGCCCTCGGTGGCGTGCAGCGTGACGTCGTCCGAGAGGTCGCTGGTGACCGAGGTCAGGGTGTCGGCGGCGCCGGAGTTGGTGACGGTGAAGAAGCCGGCCGCCATGTCCGCCATGGACGGAGCGGGCATGTAGGCGCCGGTCACCTTCAGTTCGGGTCCGGCCGGGGACGCGTCGTCGGACCCGCCGCAGCCCGCGAGCGCCAGCGCCGCCGTCATCGCCGCGACGGCCGCGGCGAAGGGGCGGGCGGGGCGCCTCACGGGGTCTCCCCCTTGATGAGCTTCGGGAGGTCCTTGGTGTAGTCGTCCACGGTGGCGTCCTCGCCGTAGAGGACATAGCCGGCGTCGGTCTTCGGCGAGAACGCGATGACCTGCGTGCCGTGCACCGAGACGACCTTGCCGTCCTTGTCCTTCTTCGACGGCTCGACGGAGATGCCGAGGGTGCGGGCGCCGGCCTGGATCGTGTCGAAGTCGCCGGTGAGGCCGACCGCGGCGGGGTCGATCCCCTTGAGCCAGGTGCCGAGCGCGGCCGGGGTGTCGCGCTCCGGGTCCGTGGTGACGAACACGATGCGCAGCTTGTCCTGCTCGGCCTTCGGCAGCTGCTTCTTGGCGACGGCGAGGTTGTTCATGGTGAGCGGGCAGACGTCGGGGCAGTGGGTGTAGCCGAAGTAGACCAGCGTCGGCCTGCCCTTGGTCTCCTCGCGCAGGTCGTACTTCTCGCCGTGGGTGTCGGTGAGGACGAGGTCCGGCTTCTCGAACGGCTTGTCGAGGACCGTCGCGGCCTTGTCCGAGCCGGCCTCGGCGGACACCTCGGCCACCGGCTTGTCACCGTCGTCGGTACCGCAGGCGGTCAGGGTCAGAGCGGCCGCGGCGAACAGGGCGGCCACGGTGTACGTCTTCTTGCGCATAGAAAAATGTCCCAGATGTGAGTGCGCCGGTGCGCACCGGGGTCGTACGCCGCCCGGGACGGCGACGTCGTACGGCTCCCCGGTGCGCACCGAGAGGGGTGGACCTCAGGCCTCGGTACGCCGGCGGCCGGCCAGCACGCCGAACGCCACGCCCGCCACGCCGACGAGGATGCCCAGGGCGCCGAGCACGCGCGCGAGGGTGTCGCTGCTGTCGGAGGAGGAGGCGGCCTCGGTCTCGCCGTGCTCCGCCTTCTCCTCTTCGGAGGCCTTCTCGGCGCCCGCCGAGCCGTGGTGGCCCTCCTCGGACGCCGCGGCCAGCGCGAGCACCGGCGCCGGGTTCTCCGGCTCCTCGGCGCCGTCCTCCTGCGGCTCGATCCAGCGCACGACCTCCTTGTTGTCGTACGTCTGGATCGCCTTGAAGACGAGCTCGTCGGTGTCCTCGGGCAGCTGGCCCACGGAGAGCGGGAACTTCTGGAAGAAGCCGGCCTGGATGCCCTTGCCGGTGGCCGTCCAGGTGACCTTCGAGACGGCCTCGTCGATCTTCTTGCCGTGCAGCTCGATCGGCTTGTCCAGCTTGGCCCGGGTGACCTTCACGTCCCAGCCGTCGAGGGGCTGGGGCATCACCGAGGCGAGCGGGTGGTCGGTCGGGAAGTTGACCTCGAGCCTGGTGGTCGAGGCGTCGTCCCGCTCGTTCGGGACCTTGAAGTCGATCGTCGCGTAACCGCCCTTGGCGGCGACGCCCTCCGGCTGCACGCTGACGTGCGCGAAGGCGGGGGCGGACAGGACGACGACGGCCGAGGCGGCGAGAACGCCGGAGGCGGCGATACGGGAAGCCTTCATGGCAGAGAACACTCCACTGTGCGTGATGGTCCGATGAGGTCGAAAGACGCGCGTACGAAGAGGCGCCCGGGGCCGGACCCGTTGCGGAAGGAGCCGGAGAACCGCTCCCTGGGCCGGCCCGGAGGCAGTCCTCCCGGGTCGGTCCCGCCCGTGGGCGGGCACGCGCGCGTGCCGCACGGCGGCACGCCTCGGGACGGAGTGGTTCTCCGGGACGAGTGGTGCGCCGTGTCAGGCGGCGAGGAAGAGCACCGTGGCCCGGGGCGGGCCGCGCCTGATCACCGAGTGCTGGAGCGCGGTGGTGTGGGGCGCGGGCGGCGGGGGCGGCGCGGTCCGCACCACCCGTGGAGTCCCGAGAACGCCCGGCAGGCCGGCCCGCAGGGCACGGACCAGCGCGAGCGCCGCCCGCAGGGAACGGACCAGGGCCGTCTCCGCCACGCCGTGCGCGGACAGCCGCATGAGGCGCAGGACCGCGAGGTCCCCGCGTCGCAGCACCCAGCCGGCGGCGACGGCCGCGAGCACGTGGACGAGCAGCATGGGCAGGGACGGCAGGACGGACATCGACGAGCCGGCCGCGGCCGACACGGCGTCCGCCGAGTGGTGCATGGACTGCGCCGGGGCGGAGTGCGCCGCGTGCGGGTCGATCCGGGCGTCGCCGAGGATCCGCTGCGCCTGCGCGGGGCTGATCGCCGCCGCGGACGCGCCGCACACCACCCGCGCCGCACGCGCCACGAGGGAGGCGTCCGACATGCCCGACGCCATGGACGCCATGGAACCGCCCGTGGCGGGCGGACCGCCGGACGTCGTGGTCATCGCCGTGCCCTGGCCGAGACCGAAGAGCACGTGCAGCGCGCTCTGGCCGACCGCGAGCACCGCGGCGATGCCCGGCAGCGCCCGCTCGCGCCCGGCGAGCGGGGCGGCGACGGCGAAGACGATGAGGAAACCGGCGCCCACGCTCCACCACGGCACCGTGGCGCAGGAGGCGATGCCATGGCCCGCCGCGGCCAGCGCGACGCAGACCGCGGCGAACACCGCGGCCCGCAGAAGCCGGACGTCGCGTCCGGAGCGCGCCGTGCGCTGGTGGGGGGCAGTCATGGCGGGCTCATCATCGCACTGGCACCCCATTCCGTTGACGGCAGGTCCGCAAGATGACGTACGACCGGATTGGGCCCGCTTCGGGGGGAGTCGCCGGCGCATATGCGGATTCCCGGTGTCCCCACATACACCGATCTGGGCGTGTACGCATCCGCCGTATGGGCGGCATCACGGGGTGTGGGCGATTGCACACCGTTCCCGGCGGCAATACGTAACGGTATGTCGAGCCGCGGCCTGGAGGCTGGAGCATGAGCATCTGGTGGTCACTCCACTTGCGGCGCGAAGCCGCGAGCGTCCCGCTCGCCCGGCGCCTGCTGCTCGGCACGATGGAGACGGCGGGCGTCGACCCGGACGTCTCCTACGACCTCTCCCTCGCGCTCAGCGAGGCGTGCGCCAACGCCGTCGAGCACGGCGGGGGCACCGCGTCCGGCGGCCCCTCCGAGGCGTACCAGGTCACCGCCTACCTGGACGGCGAGACGTGCCGCATCGAGGTGGCCGACTCGGGCCCCGGGTTCCCGTCCGCCCCGGTGGAGGGCGCCGACGCGGGCCGCACCGGCGCGTACGCCCCGCGTCCCGCGGTCCGCGCCGCCCGCAGCGACGACGAGAACGGCCGGGGGCTGTGTCTCATCCAGGAACTGGCCGACCACGTGCACATCGGCAACAAGCCGGGCCGGGGCGGCGCCGTGGTGAGCTTCGACAAGATCCTCAAGTGGCGCGAGGGCACCCCGCTGGTGACGGTCTGACCGCTCCCGCGCAGGCCCGGGGTCCCGCGGGGTCCCCGCGGCGCCCGGGGATGGTTCGGTGCACCGGCCAACTGCCTTGAAAACAGCGGCTGAACGCGGTCTGGGCGCGGTGGGGGTCCGTCTGCATACTGGCCTGATGCGGGAGTCGGCGCGCCATGCGGCCGGCCACGGGCGGGGACTGGGAACGGCCGCCGCCGAACCGGCTGCACGCTGCCGAGGCCCCGCACGCCGTCCGCGAGGGATGCCCCGGGCGCGCCGCCCGGGCCGAGGTGTCCGGGGGGACATCGCACGGCCCGCGGGTCCGGCCGGCCGGACGCGGGACGCGGGGGTGATCCTGGCCGGAGCGGGACCCGTCGGCCGAGAGCGTCAGGGGGAGTGCCAGTGCTGCGAATGGTGCGTGCCGGGGACGGCCGGCGACTGTCGGTGGAACAGCGCGGCGATCCCGGCGGCAGGCCGGTGTTCCTGCTGCACGGCACGCCCGGTAGCCGGCTGGGCCCCGCGCCGCGCCCGTCGGTGCTCTACCGGATGGGAATCCGTCTGATCACCTTCGACCGCCCGGGGTACGGGGACTCCGACCGCAAGCCGGGCCGTACGGTCAGCGCGGTCGCCGCCGACGTGGCGGACATCGCCGACGCCCTCGGGATCGACCGCTTCGCGGTGGTCGGCCGCTCCGGGGGCGCACCGCACGCGCTGGCCTGCGCCTCGCTGCTGCCGGACCGCACGACGCGGACGGGGGCCCTGGTGAGCCTCGCCCCGCGGGACGCCCGGGGCCTGGACTGGTTCGAGGGCATGACCGAGTCGAACGTGCGCGAGTACGTCAACGCGGGGATCAGCCGGCGCCGGGTGACCACGACGCTGGGCCGCCGGTCGCTGTCGATCGTCGCCGACCCGGCGGGCTCCATCACGGAGATGCGCAGCAAGCTGCCGGAGTCCGACCGCTGGATCGTCGCGGACGCCGGGATCCAGGACATGCTGGAGCGCAACTTCGCCGAGGGGCTGCGGGACTCGGCGGACGGCTGGGTGGACGACGTGATGGCGTTCAGCACCGGCTGGGGCTTCGATCTGGCGCGGATCGCCTCGCCGGTGCTGCTGTGGCACGGCGAGGACGACATCTTCGCGCCGGTGCAGCACACGCTGTGGCTGGCGAGGAACATTCCCGGGGCGAGCGCCGAGGTGGAGCGGGGCGCGGCTCACTTCGGTGCGCTGCGGGTGATGACCCGCATCCTGAGCTGGGCCGTCAGCACCCCGTAGGAGCGCACCCGGCCCGCGGGCCGGGGCGGGGCGCCGGTCCGCGGGACCGGCGCCGCCGTCCGCCGCGCGTCAGATCTGCTGCGGCTCCAGGTCCCGGCCCACCCGCTGCCACTCGCGCACCGACTCGGTCACCGGGTGCACGTCGCCCAGCAGCAGGGCGAGCGCGTTCTCCGCCTCCTGCTGGAGCCGCATGGCCTCCTCGTCCCGGCCCAGTCCGCGCAGCGACACCGCCAGATTGCCCTTGGTGACCAGCACGTCGGGGTGCTCCGGGCCGAACCGGCGGCGCAGGCCCTCCAGCGCCAGCCGCTCCCAGTGCTCGGCCCGGTCGTGGAGGCCGAGGTCGGCCTGCGCGTTCGCCAGGTTGAGCCCGGCGCACAGGACGGCGGGGTGGTCGTCGCCGAGGCGCGCGGCCAGGGTCGAGCGCGCCCGCTCGGCGAGTCCGGCCGCCGTCTCGGGCTCGTCGAGCGCCCGGTGGTAGATGGACAGGTTGTTGAAGCACTGCATCGTGAACGGGTGGTCGGCGCCGAACGAGTTCTGGTATCCCTCCAGCACCTCGTTGACCAGCTGTACGGCCCGCCCCGCGCCGCCCGCCGGATCGGTGGCGAAGTAGTCCGCGGCGAGGTTGAGCCCGCACGCCAGCGCCTCCGGGATGGTGCTGCCGTAGCGGTCGCGGTAGCGGGCGTACGTCTGCCATGCCTCCTCCGTGATCCGCAACGCCTCGCCGATGTGACCGGCCTTGCGCAGCGAGACCGCGAGGCTCTTGTCGGCGCGCAGCACCTCGGGCACGTCCGGGTTGAGCACCTGCTCGAAGCTCTTGCGCACCTCGCGCAGGATCTCCGCCGAGCCCTTGAAGTCGCCCAGCTCGCGCAGGTCGCGGGCGTGGTGGCCCTTGGTGATCAGGGTGTAGGGGTGCAGCGGGCCCAGCAGCGCGGTGCGGCGGCGGAGGGTGTCGTCGTCGAGCCGGCGGGCGGCCTCGACGTCGCCGGCGAGCCGGTAGTCGATCCCGAGGTTGTTGGCGGCGGAGAGGGTGCGGGGGTGGTCCTCGCCGAAGATCTCGCGGAAGCCCCGGTAGATCCGCTCGTCCAGCTCCAGGGCCTCCTTGAAGTGCCCGAGCGCCCGCAGGTCGGCGGCGAGGCTGCCGGAGGTGATGAGGATGCTGGGGTGGTCGTCGCCGAGCAGCCGGCGCTGGCTGGCGAGCGTCTTCTCGTCCAGGTCGCGGGCGGCCTGGTGCTGGCCCTGGGAGCGCAGCACGTTGGCGCGCTCGAAGCGGAGGTTGAGGATCTGCTCGTCGTTGGCGTCGGGGAACTCGGTGGTCCAGAACTCGTCGAGCTGCGCGGCCAGCGTCCGGGCCGCGTGCAGTTCGCCGCGCTTCCACAGGTAGCGGACGCGGTCGACCATCAGCTGGCGCGGCTCCTCCTCCGCGCACTCACGGATGTTCGAGGGCGTCAGATGCGGCCAGATGACCTCGAACCCGGGCCACTGCGAGGGGTCGTCCACGGCTCCCTCGGGCGGCCTCGCCACGGCGAGGATGCGGTGCACCTCGTGGATGGTGTCGTCGAACTGCTCGTCGCTGAGGCTCTCGCGCACCGCGGCCTGCACCAGCCGGTGCACCTGGATGGAGTTGTCGGTCGAGTCGACCTTGGCCAGCGCGAACCGGTTCAGCGCCTGGGTGACCCGGCCGAGCATGTAACGGGCGCGCAGGTGCTTGTCGTACGGCAGCAGCGCCTTGATCATCGCGTCGCTGCCGATCAGGCTCATCGCGATGGGCTCGGCCGCGAAGAAACTGCACAGCTCCAGCAGCCGGGCCGCGGCGGGCGACTCCTCGCGCAGCCGGTTGATGGAGATGTTCCAGGTGGCGCCGACCGACGAGGGGTACTCGACCGCCTCGACGGCCTCCTTCACGGACAGCACGCGGGTGGACTGCTCGCGCAGCTGCTCGATGTAGTCCTCGACGGGAGTCGCCGTCGCCTCCAGCCAGGCCGCCGCGACCTCGATGGCCAGCGGCAGGTCGCCCACGGCGTCGGCGACCCGGCCCGCGTCGTGCTCGTTGAGCCCGGGCACCCGGCGGCACAGGTGCTCCACGCTCTCCTCGCGGGTGAAGACCTCCACCTCCATCGGCTGCACCCGGGTCGAGGTGGGACGGGCGCGGGTGGTGACGAGCAGGTGGCCGTAGACGGTGTCGTGGACGGGCGCGGTCTGGTCCGGGAAGAGGTCCAGCGCCTTGTCCAGGTCCTCGACGTTGTCGAATATCAGCAGCCAGCGGTCGTACGGCTGGCCTTCCCTGAGCGCCTGGACGGCCGCCTCGGCCGCCTCCCCCACGTCGCCGCCGCCCACCCCCAACTGCTGGGCCAGCGCGGCCAGTTTGGCGGGCACCAGCTCCGGCTGCTCGGCGTCCACCCACCACACCACGTCGTAGTCCGCCATGAAGCGGTGGGCGTACTCGCGGGCCAGCTGCGTTTTGCCGACGCCGCCGAGGCCGTGCAGCACCTGCGGCAGACGCTGTCCGGGCCGCCCGGTGGCCAGTTGCTCGCGCAGCCGGTCCAGGATCGTGGAGCGGCCCGTGAACCACCGGTAGCGGGTGGGGATGTTGGAGATCCGCCGGCCCACGCTCGGGTAGCGCAGCCCGCGCGCGCTCGGCGACACCGCGGAGACGGCGTCGGCGCGGTCGAGTCCGGTCAGCAGCGCCGCGTACGCCTGCGACTCGTCGAGGCCCTTCAGGTCGATGACGCCCCGGCTGGCGTACGGCATGCTCAGCTGGACGTCGTCGACGCGGACGGCCACCGCCTGCTGCCGCTTCTCCGAGCCGCCGGAGTGCACGGCCGCCTCCCAGGCCGCGCGGGCCCGGCGGGAGTCGACGAAGCTCGGCGAGAGCACGGCGAGCACCCGGTGGGTGGCGCCCGGCATGGCGTCGGCGCCGATCTCGGCGGTGGACATCGTCTGGACGTTCTTCGGCACCACCTCGAAGCCGGCGCCGCGCAGCACCGACTCCAGCCAGTCCGCCCACATCCGGTCCTCGGACACGTAGTAGAGCATCAGCTGCGAGGGCGGCACGGGACGGCGCCGGGTGTAGGCGCCCTTGTACTGGGCCCGCCGCGTCTCGCTGATCGCGGGCAGCTTGCTGACCCGGTCCTTGGTGATGACGGAGGTGAGCCGCTCGCAGGCGCTCAGCATGGAGTTGGCCGACTTCGGCGGGTCCCCGAACGCGGCGAGGATCTCCTCGTAGGCGTAGTACGGCTGGTACAGGATCTCCATCGACGCCCAGTAGTCGGCGAGTTGGTCCGCCTGGAGGTCGGAGGGCAGCCCGGCGAAACGCTCGCGGGCCAGCGCACGCCCGGCGTCCAGCTTGTCCTTCTCGCCGAGGTCGATGCGCATGGCGACGGGCAGGATGCGGATGCCCTTGTCGCCGTACCGCTCCTTGATGTCCTGCGCCACGGCGGCGGCGCCCTCGATGCTCTGGTCGCTGAGCGTGTAGCAGACGACGAGGGTGTGCGGCATCTGCACGGTGCAGATGTCCGCCAGGTCGCTGAGACCCGTACGGCTGTCGATCAGGGTGTAGTCGTAGTAGCGCTGCATGTCGGCGCGCATCGCGTCGAAGAACTGGCCGCCGCCGTAGCTGGCGTAGAAGTGGTCCCAGTCCATGTTGCCGACGATGGGGTAGTCGCGGTGCCGCTTGCCGGCGGACAGGAAGTCCAGGCTGCCGTTGTCGGGAAAGGGCCAGTCGAGGGAGAGCGCGTGCGGCCTGACGCGCGCGTAGCTGCGGTGCCAGTCGGGCGAGCGGTCGGGCAGCTCGCGCAGGGCCTCGCGGCGGTAGTCGTCGATCAGGTTGACCAGGCCGGGGGTGGCGCGCAGTAACGAGGGGTTCAGGAAGGGGTGGAAGAACTTGTGCAGACCCGGCGCCTCCAGGTCCCAGTCGACGGCCAGGACCCGGTGGCCGTTCGCGGCAAGGATCCACGCCACGTTCGCGAGCGCCATGGTCCGGCCCGTGCCGCCCTTGTACGAGTAGAACGTGATCACGGTGCCCTTGCGGTTCTCCGTCATGCGCATGCCCTCCGCCTTCTCGGCTCGCTCTTCCGTCGCCCTTCGGTCGTGCGGTGGTGCCGGTGGTGCGAGGGGTCCTAGCCCAGGTCGCTGGGTCCCCTCAGCCGTGGGGGCCGGGTCGGCGGTCCCGCAGGTGGGTAGGTCGTCGCATGCTCCTCGTAGTAGTGCACGGCCCGTCTGACGGCCGTCTGCAGTTCGCTGCCGAAGGCGTCCAGCGTGCGGATGCCCGCGCTCAGCGAGCGGTGCCCGGCGTCCTCCCCCGGGCGCGTGGCCAGCACCCGGTCCGTGAGCGACTTGAGCTTCTTCTCCTTCTCGGCGGACACGGAGTCGTCCTTGTTCTGCGGCAGCATCACGCTGATCCAGGGACGGCTGTCCTCGGTGAGCCGGTCCGCGAGCTCCCTGCCCCGGCTGGAGTGCAGCGCCCACCGGTCGAGCAGGAGCAGCCCGGGCACCTTGGGCGGTCCGGGGCTCAGCATGCGCTCGGCGTCGTACTCGAAGTTCCCGATGGTGACCTTGTAGTCCATGGCCCGTACGAGGTCGGCCGCGTGGTCGCCGAGGGGCTGGGCGGACTCGGGGTGGTAGGGGTTCCAGTCGTGCGGGAGGTCCCCGTAGTAGTCGGGCTTGCAGCCCTGCGGTAAGTCGGAGCGGGTGCAGGCGAGGACCGAGATGTCGAACTGCGGCGGGTGCCCCAGGGACCCGAACGCGCTGGGCAGCGACTCGTAGTCCTTGTAGACCTGCCCCTCCTCCAGTTCGGTCTCCTTGGCCATCTTCACGATGCGCTGCGCCATCCGGTACACGGCCCGCTCGTACGCGTCCTGGAGATACCGGAGTTTGGTCAGCCCGTAGAACCCCTCCTCCGCGTACTCCTGGCCGAAGGCGCCGTGGTTGAACTGCAGTTCACTGGCGACCTGGGGCATCTGGGCGGGTTCCACGGGCACCCATAACGCGGGGATGATCGCGCTCTCCCGGGCGGGGGCCCCGCGCACCCGCCGGCTGATCTGCCGCTGGCAGAAGGCCCACCACTCCCGGCCGCACTGCTCGCTCATGAAGTAGCGCGGCGAGTACAGCGGCACGAACACCTTGCAGCGGGCGAGGTTCTCCGACAGTTCGTCGGTCCACCGGGTGCCGACCGCCATGCCCTGGTCGAGGAAGCCGACCTTGGCCCCCGTCGGCAGGTCGGTCAGCTGGAGTATGTGCTCGCACAGGCCGTCGTACAGCTTCTTGACCCAGGCGTCGGGGTCGGCGTCACCCGTGCCGTGCTTCGGGGTGTGCGCGTAACTGAGGAAGAAGAACGGATTCCCGCCCCGACCCCTCCCCGTGTCTGCTTGCACGTATGACCCCCCGACATCCCGTGACAGGAACCCCAGTGTAGGAAGTCACAAGTCCTGTGTGGAACAGGACAAACACGTCCGGCTTTCCGCTCCGGCCCCTCCGCCCGGGCCTCCGTCACGGCCCGCGGGACGTCCGGGGGAGACCGGGAAGGGACCCGAGGGCGACCCGGCGTGCTCCTCTAGCGCGGCGCCCACACGGCTTGGTGCTCCTCGGCCGCCCTGCGCGCCGCCAGCAGGGCCTCCTCGCCGATCTCGTCCGCGAGCAGCCGCCGTACGGTCTCCCGCATGCCGGCGACGAACCGCTCGCCCAGCGGGGTGAGCGCACCGGAGCCGGCCAGTGTCTCGACGGCCTCCGCCGTCTGGTCCCGCCACCGGGCGAAGTGCGTCTCCGCGGCCCGGGACCGCTCGCCCGTGGTGCTCCGCCACTGCGCGCGCCAGAAGTCGATCACCGCGAGATGGGCGTACGTGCCCTGCAGCAGCCCCTCCAGCGGACGTGGGTCGGGGCGCCACGGCGCGTAGAACAGGCGCTCGCAGGTCGGGTCGTAGAGGTCCGTCAGGTCGAGCAGCGCCCCGAGCTTCACGTGCTGGAACTCGTGGACGAGCAGCAGGGCCAGCCGTTCCGGTCCGGCGGGGAGGGCGATGGCCACCGCGCCGAAGGCGTCGCGCGCCGCGGAGCTGATGTCGGAGCCGTCGGGGGAGGGCCGCAGCGGCGTGATCACCCGCAGGCCGGAGGCGATCCCCGGTGCGTAGGCGGGCAGTTCGCGGCGGATCCAGTCCCAGGCGTCGAGGAGGTTGGTGCGCCAGGCCTCCGCCTCGTCCTCGGTGAGCCGGGTCCGCGCGGGGTGGCCGTGGCAGTCCCGCAGCGGGTCCGTGTCCTCGACGGTGACCGCCCAGCCGTCCAGCTCGTGGCGCCGGCTGCCGTGCCAGCCCTCGGGTCCGGTGCCCTTCGAGGGGAGGACCAGGTCCCGTCCGGCGGCGGTGACGGTGAAGCCGTCGCCGGACACGCGCACCCCCGCCTCGGTGGCGTCCTCGACCGCCAGGGTCCCCAGGGTCGGCAGGCGCAGCACGCCGTCGTGCACGGGGACGGTGACGCGGGCCGGGCGTCCGGCGCGCACCGCGGCGGCGGCGGCGATCTCCGCGACGCCGCGCATGGCCGCGGTGCCGCCGTCGCCCGCGTCGCCCCGCAGCACCTCGACGGCCCAGGGGCGTACGTAGGGGTGGGCGAGGACCGTGTCCACCGACTCCTGTGCCGCGGTGTCCAGCGTGGCCAGCGTCTCCCAGGCCCTCTCGCCGAGGGAGTCGTGCGGGCTCTGTCGCCAGACGGCCGCCAACAGCTCGCGGTTGACGGCGAGTTGGTGGCGGGCCAGCAGATCGACGGTCCCGGCGGTGCCGAAGCCCGCGGCGAGGTCGGTGAACTGGCTGTCGCTGAGCGGGAGTTGCTCGTCCATGTCCCGGTCCCGGATGTCGGTGATGAGGCGCAGCAGGTCGGCGCAGTAGACGGAGGGGTTCATGAACCCGCTGCCGGACCGGTACCGGTGGGCGTAGAGCCCGCCGCCGCAGGACCGCACGACCGGGCAGGCGCGGCACTGGTCGCACAGCCCCTCCAGCCCCTGCTGGCGGGCCACCACCCCGGGATGGGCGGCCACCTCGTCGAGGGTGTGGGTGTGCACGTCGAGACCGGTGGCGGGTGCCCCGTCGTACGCGGTCTTGAGCGAGTCGGCCTGTTCGAACGTGCCGTCGGTCTCGATCACGGCGAGGTCGGAGGGCGCGAGGCCGAGCGACTCGGTGAGGCTGAGGCCGCCGTGCAGGGTGCTGAGGACGGAGTCGAAGAGGCGTACGTCCATGGGGCGGCCGTCGGCGGTCCAGCGGTCGTAGACGGCCAGCAGCCAGTCCGCGTAGGGGGTTTCACCGAGGCCGGGTCCGCCGGGGGTGAGCGGCGGCTCGTCCCAGGTGGCGTGCGGGAGGAGGAAGTCCACGCGGGGCGGGGTGAGTTCGGCGAGCGCCTCGTACACGGCGACCGGCTCGTTGCGGACGTCCACGGTGCACAGCAGGCCCGCGAAGAGGTGGCGGTAGCGGGGGCGGTTGAGCAGGGAGACGGCGCGCACGACCTTGTCGTGGCTGCTGCGTCCGTCGCGGTAACGGCGGTGGAGGTCGTTCGCCGCCTTGTCGCCGTCCAACGAGATGCCGACCTTGATCCCGAACTCCGCGAACAGTTCGCAGAACCGCTCGTCGAGGGTGACGCCGTTGGTGTGGATCCGCAGGTCTAGGGCGCACACCCCGTCCAGGGCCCGGGTCAGCTCCTCGGCCGCGGTGCGCAGCCTGGCCCGCCCGGCCAGCAGGGGTTCGCCTCCGTGGAGCACCACGTGGACGGTGTCCAGGCGGTGGGCGGCGGCGTGTTCGGCGATACGTTCCGCCGTGGCCTTCAGGACCTCGTCGGACGCCACCATGGGCCGACCCTGCCAGCTCTGGTCCGCGTGCTCGAAGACGTAGCAGTGATCGCAGGCGAGGTCGCAGCGACTGTGCATCTTGAGCACGAACTGGCGTAAGGGGAGCGGTGGTCGGCCCATGGCTGACATACGTGTGGTGACTGCCCTCGGGCTCAGACGGAGGAGTTGAAGGCCGCGACCGCCACCCGGCCGGGGCCGCGCCGCTCGACGCCGTTCGACACGACACGGGTGAGAGCGGGAGAGGCGGCGCCGTTACTCTGCGCAGCCAGGCGTACCAGTGAGATCCGTTCCGGGCCGACGGCGGCCGTCTTCCCTGGCTCTTCGACCGCGGAGTCGTGGGATGCGTTCATGCGGACCTCATGTTCTTGTGCGTAAGCACGGACGGGAGTGAAGCCTTAGGTCTAACTAAACGTGCCCACGGGAAAACCGCCTGTTGAGATCGGGCCAGAACGCATCACGGCCGACGGGCGGTCTCAGGTGTCCCGTCGGCCACTGATCACGAGCAGACGACTACCAGCAAAGCGGGGAGTCAGCCAAACGTGACACGCTTCACACTCCAGGTGGGTGTCCGCGATACACGTCTTTGGCGGCACCGAGGTCAGAGCGCGGGTACGCCGTCAATTCGCAGGTCATGAGGATCGCCAACCGGCCGTGCGCGCCCGGCGATAATCGGTGAAACTTTACCGAGATTTGGTAATGGCCGCTGCGGACATGTACGGCAAAAGGCGGTTTGTTTCTACGTCCGGGGCCCGGGAGCGCATGACGGCGCCCCGCCCCCGCGTGGACGCACACGAGCGCGCCCCCGGTGACCGCCGATGTCCCCGGCACGCCTCCAGTGGCTCTGGACGCGCCGTTGAGGACCTGGCCGATTTCCGCCCCGAATCCGTCACTCCGGGTGACGAAACCGATCCGCGCACCCGGTGTTCTGGACGTACCCGACGCCCCTTTGGTTCCCGTTCCCCGGACTCCGGCGGTTCCCGTCCCGGGCTCCGGCGGTTCGCACCTCGAAGCTCCGGCCGGGCTCCAGCGGTTCGCGCGTCCGCCTCCAGCGCTTCCGCCCCCCGGCTCCGGGACGGCCGCCGCACGGACGCCCGCGTGCCGGTGCCGTTCCGGCTGCCCCGGGCCCCTCAGCCCGCCCGCATCCCGGCCGCCTGTCCCCGGCGGACGCCGCTTCCGGCGCCCGCGGACGGCACCGACCCGACTCCGGGGACCCGGCGCTCCTCCGCCCGCCGGGCAGCGGGCCCCATCGCGTACGACGCCGCCAGCGTCACCCCGCCGAGCAGTAGCCAGCCCGGTGTCCCCCACCCCACGAGCAGCGCCGTCAGGACCAGTGGGCCCAGGGTGCGGGCCACCGTGACGCCCGTGCCGAAGAACCCCTGGTACTCGCCCGTGCGGCCGGCCGGTGCCAGGTCGAAGGCCAGCTGCCAGGAACCCGCGGACTGCTGCATCTCGGCGGCCACTTGGAGGATCGCGCCCGCCACCAGCACCGCCGCCGCGACCCACGGCGCCGCCCCCGCGGAGAGGGCGAACACCGCGCACGACGCCAGCATCACGAACCCCGAGCGCCGGATCGCGCGGGTGGCGGAAGCGACGCCGGTGACCGCGCGGGACACCCGGACCTGGAAGACCATCACCGCCCCGGTGTTCAGCACGAACAGCGCGGAGACCAGCCAGGCGGGCGCGTCGGTCCGCTCGGTGATCCACAGCGGGACACCGAGGCTGAGCAGCGGCATCCGCAGCAGGAGCACGGTGTTGAGCAGGGTGACCAGCGCGTACGGGCGGTCCCGCAGGACCCCGGGGCCGCGCACGTGCCCGGTACCGGCGGGCGGCACCGGCGGCAGCCGCAGCAGCACCGCCGCGCACAGCAGGAAGCTCACCGCGTCCAGGGCGAAGACCGCGAGGTACGCGCCCCGGGTCCCGGCGTGCAGCGCGAGCCCGCCGAGACCGGCGCCCACCGCCAGACCGGCGTTCAGCGTCGACTGGAGGTGGGCGAGCAGCCCGGTCCGCTCCCCGGCGGGCACCAGCCCGGCCAGCAGCGCCTGCCGCGCCGCGGCGAGCCCGGACTGCGCGGAGGTGTAGACGCACGCCGCGACGAGGAAGGGCAGGAAGCCCCGGACGACGAGGAAGGACGCCACCGCCGCCGCGGTCGCGAGCGCCAGCAGCACCGCCGTGCCGCGCGCCCCGCGCCGGTCGGCCAGCCGCCCCAGGGGGACGCCGACGAGCGAGCCCACTCCCCAGGCGACGGTCAGCCCGAGGCCCACCCGCCCGGCCGGCAGTCCGACGACGTGCGTGAAGTACAGCGCCGAGGTGACGTAATAAGCGCCGTCCCCCACCGAGTTGCTCAACTGCGCGGCGGCGAGCACCCGCCGGGGGCCGGGCGGCGGGACGAGGCGACGGCCCTTGCCGGGGCCGTGCGCCGGATGCGGGGACCGGGCGGCGGAGTTCGTCATGGTCTCGACGCTATGGGCCCGCCGGACCGCTCGACAGGCCCATTCCGGCGCCCTGTCACTGGTCCAATCAGGCGGCGCCGCTCTCCCTCACCTCGTGGACGCGCGCCCGCGCCGCACCCCGCCCAGCACCCGCCCGAGCGCCTCCAGCGCCTCCGGGTAGACCCGCTCCCGGGGCGTCCCGTAGCCGACGACCAGTCCCTGCGGCCGCCCCTCACCCGGCGTGTGCCAGTGGTCCCCGAGACGCCCGACCGCGAGCCCTTCGCGGGCCGCGCGGTCCAGGACCTCCGCCTCGTCCGGCACCTCCACCAGGGCGTGCAGCCCGGCCGCGATCCCGCGCACCCTCCGGTGCGCCCCCAGCAGCGAGACGAGCTGGTCCCGGCGCCGCCGGTAGCGCAGCCGGCAGGCCCGCACATGCCGGTCGTACGCGTGAGCCGTCACCATCTCCGCGAGCGCCAACTGCCCGATGGACTCGGTGTGGTGGTCGCTGTGCAGCTTGGCGTCGGCCACCGCGTCGACCAGGTGCGGCGGCAGCACCATCCAGCCCAGGCGCAGCGCGGGACCGAGCGTCTTGGACGCCGTGCCCAGGTACACCACATGCCCGGGCGCCATGCCCTGGAGCGCGCCCACCGGCTGCCGGTCGTAGCGGAACTCCCCGTCGTAGTCGTCCTCGACGACGAGCCGGCCGTGCGCGCGTGCCCAGTCGGTGAGCGCCCGCCGCCGCTCGGGATGCAGGGTCACGCCGGTCGGGTACTGGTGCGCGGGCGTCACGACCACGGCGTCCTCGTCGCCCAACTCGGCCGCGCAGAGGCCCCGTTCGTCGACCGGCAGCGGCACGACCCGCCCGCCGGCCCGCCGGACCACGTCCCGGTGGAAGGGCAGCCCCGGGTCCTCCATGGCGACCACGCCGCCGTCCAGGACCCGCGTCAGGAGCGCGAGCCCCTGCACGTACCCGGACGTGATCACGATCCGCTCGGGCGGCGCGATCACGCCCCGGGCCCGGCCCAGGTACTCGGAGAGCGCCGTGCGCAGCTCGATGCGGCCGCGCGGATCCCCGTAGTCGTACGCCATGGAGGGCGCCGTCGCGATCGCCCGCCGCAGCGCCCGCAGCCAGGCCGCCGCCGGGAACGTGCCGACGTCGGGGCTGCCCGGCCGCAGGTCGAACCGGGGCGCACGCGTGTGCGGGTCGTCCGCGGCGGGCGCCATGCCGTCCGTGGGCAGCGCCGCCACCTCGGTGCCCGAACCCTGCCGGGCGCGCAGGTAGCCCTCGGCGACCAGCTGGTCGTAGGCGGCCTTGGCGGTCCCGCGCGACATGCCCAGCTCGGCGGCGAGCCGCCGTGTCGCGGGCAGCCGGGTGCCGGGGGCGAGCCGTCCCTCGCGCACGGCATCCCGCAGCGCCCGCTCCAGTCCGGCCCGGCGTCCCCCCGCCGCGTCCGGCTCCAGATGCAGGTCCACACCGACGCCGGACCAGAAGTCCTCCACGAAAAGCCGCCCCCCTGGACACACGTAGACATACGAACGGCCGGGCACCTTCCCGGTACCCGGCCGTCTTCCCGTACAGGCCGTGCGAACCCCTGGCTCAGGCCTTGAGTGCCGCCATCCACGCCTCGACCTCGTCGGAGCGGCGCGGCAGCGCGGCCGACAGGTTCCGGTTGCCGTCCTCGGTGACCAGGATGTCGTCCTCGATCCGCACGCCGATGCCGCGGTACTCCTCGGGGACGGTGAGGTCGTCCGCCTGGAAGTACAGGCCCGGCTCGACGGTCAGGCACATGCCCGGCTCCAGCGTGCCGTCCACGTACGTCTCGGTGCGGGCCGCGGCGCAGTCGTGCACGTCCATGCCGAGCATGTGACCGGTGCCGTGCAGCGTCCAGCGGCGCTGGAGGCCCAGCTCCAGGACCCGCTCGACCGGCCCCTCGACGAGCCCCCACTCGACGAGCTTCTCGGTCAGCACGCGCTGCGAGGCGTCGTGGAAGTCGCGGTACTTGGCACCCGGGCGGACGGCCGCGATACCGGCCTCCTGCGCCTCGTACACGGCGTCGTAGATCTTCTTCTGGATCTCGCTGTAGCGGCCGCTGACCGGCAGCGTGCGCGTGACGTCGGCGGTGTAGAGCGTGTGCGTCTCGACGCCCGCGTCCAGCAGCAGCAGGTCGCCGGAGCGCACCGGGCCGTCGTTGCGTACCCAGTGCAGCGTGCAGGCGTGCGCGCCGGCGGCGCAGATGGAGCCGTAGCCGATGTCGTTGCCCTCGACCCGCGCGCGCAGGAAGAAGGTGCCCTCGATGTACCGCTCGCTGGTGGCCTCGGCCTTGTCCAGGACCCGTACGACGTCCTCGAAGCCGCGCACCGTCGAGTCGACGGCCTTCTGCAGCTCGCCGGCCTCGAACTCGTCCTTGACCAGGCGGGCCTCGGAGAGGAAGACCCGCAGCTCCTCGTCGCGCTCGGCGGTCACCTTGTCGCTCAGCGCCGCCTCGATGCCGGCGTCGTGGCCGCGGACGACCCGGACCGGTCCGGTGGCCTCGCGGAGCCGCTCGGGCAGCTCGCGGACGTCGGACGCCGGGATGCCGTACAGCTGCTCGGCCTCGGTCAGCGAGTGCCGCCGGCCGACCCACAGCTCGCCCTGGCCGGAGAGCCAGAACTCGCCGTTCTCGCGGTCGGAGCGGGGCAGCAGGTAGAGGGTCGCCCGGTGCCCGTCCGTGGCCGGCTCCATCACCAGGACGCCGTCCTCGGTCAGGTTGCCGGTGAGGTAGGCGTACTCGGTGGAGGCGCGGAAGGCGTACTCCGTGTCGTTCGAGCGGGTCTTCAGGTTGCCCGCGGGCACCACCAGGCGCTCGCCCGGGAAGCGCGCCGACAGCGCGGCACGGCGGGCCGCCGTGTACGCGGCCTGCGCGATCGGCTCCAGCCCGCGCAGCTCCGTGTCGGCCCAGCCGGACTTCATGTTCTCGGCGAGCTCGTCGGACACGCCCGGGTACAGGCCGTTCTTCCGCTGCTTGATCGGCTCTTCTTCGCCCGCTTCGTCAGCGGCATCGTCAAGCACGGCTTCCGGGGTCTCCGGTGTGAGCGCCTCCGACACGGTCTGCCTCCTCGTTACGACTCTGGACCACCCCCCATCGTACGGTCGTACGGAAGGGGGCCCAGGGCCATAGGACCTGTTACCCGCGGGGTCACGCACGGTGGTGCGCGCGTGCCGTCCGCGGAGGTCCCGGCAGGCTCACTCGAAGCGGGCGGCCAGCAGGACGACGTCCTCGTCGCTGTCGGCCTCGTCGAGACCGTCCGGCAGCACGGTCCGCAGGACGTGGTCGGCGACCGCGCCCGGGTCGCCGCGCAGCGCCCTCGGGACGCCGGCGGCGGCGGCGTGCAGCCGGGCGAAGGCGCGGTCCATGGGGTCGCCGGTGCGGTGCAGCAGGCCGTCCGTGTAGAGGAGCACCGTCTCGCCTGGCCGGGCGTACATCTCGACGCTCGGCGCCTCCCAGCAGGCGAGCATCCCGAGCGGCGCCGACACGGACGTCTCGACGAACTCCGTGCGCCGGTCGCCGATGACCAGCGGCGGGCTGTGCCCCGCCCCGGCCAGCGTGATCTTGCGCAGCGCGGGCTCGCAGTAGGCGAAGAGGGCGGTGGCGGAGCGGGCGGGCTCGGTGAGCCGCAGCAGCAGCTCCAGGTCGGACAGGACGGCGACGGGATCCTCGCCCTCCATCACGGCGTAGGCCCGCAGCGAGGCTCTCAGGCGCCCCATGGCGGCGACCGCGCTGGGGCCCGCGCCGGTGACCGAGCCGACGGCGAGGCCGAGCGCCGCGTCCGGCAGGGGCAGGGCGTCGTACCAGTCGCCCCCGCCGCGCGGTCCGGTGCGGTGGCGGGCGGCGAGCTGGACCCCGGCGACCCGGGGCAGCCGCGGCGGGAGCAGCTCCTCGGAGATCGTCGTCATGCACGCGCGTGTGCGCTCCAGTTCCACCAGCCGGGCCAGGTGCTCGGTGGCGTAGCGGGCGTACAGGCCGATGAGGTGGCGCTGCCGCTCGACCGGTTCGGCGGGCTCGTCGTAGAGCCATACGGCGGCGCCCAGCCGCTCACCGGCCTCGGTGGACAGCGGCAGGGCGTAGCTGGCGGCGTAGCCGAGGCGGGCGGCGACCTCGCGGTGGCGCGGGTCGAGCCCGTCCTCGCCGAAGAGGTCGGGCTGGGCGATCTCGCCCTCGCCGCCGGGCAGTCCGTCCAGGATCCTGCCGTACGCCATGCTGCTGCGCGGGACGGTCTCGATGTGCCCGAGGTCGGCGCGGGCCAGGCCGAGGCCGATGGTGGTGTCCGGGCCGAGCCCGTCGCGCGGTTCGAGGACGACCAGGCCGCGGCGGGCGCCTACGAGGGTGGCCCCGGCGCGCAGGAGTTCCTGGAGGGCTTCGTCGAGCGACGCGGTGCGCGCGAGCCGCTCGGTGAGTTCGTGCAGGGTGGTGAGGTCGGAGACCCAGCCGGCGAGGCGGTCCTGGAGGACGGCTCCTGGGCCGGTGGGGGGCGGGACGGGAGGGGCCTCCGTGGGGGCGGGCGCGGGCGCGACAGTGTGTGCGGGCGCGGGAACCGTGGAATCGATTCCGGCCACTTTCGGAAGGTGAGGGGCGTTCATGGCATCCGGCTTTCCGACCGGTGCGTTTTGCTCGATAGCATCGCAAACCCCCATGTCATTCTGCGCCGCTAGCAGTGTCTCCACATGTACACGCACTCGTGAGGGGATGTCCAGCATTGTCCTGCTGGGATTCCTGGTGTCCGTGAGACACTTGCGGAAAAGCGAAGTTGGCTTAAAACTGCATCGGGTAACGGGTTATTGAGGTCGACTGGCCTTGCTCGACGGAGCGTCACAGCGGTCGTGATGGGTACGTACTCGGTGAAGGTCAGGGGTGGATCGGATCCACTCGGAACCTGGCAGCGGACCCGGGCGTCTTAACCACCGACGACCGTGCCCCATCCTCCCGTGGCGGAGGCGGCTGGACATATGCGCGACGGTAAAACGCCAGGCGCCGCCACCCCACGCCATGCCCATGCTTTTGCCAGACGCGGTATGGGTGTGGATGCAGCCAACGTTCGGCCCATAGGGGTTCCCCTTGCCTCGCGCAGGGGTGTGATGCGCCAGCAGGTACGCACAGTGAAGAGATCGACACATGGTGTGATGTGATCCTCGGTGTTGCCAGGCGTGCAACGGAAAGGAACGAGCGCTCATGCGCGAGATCCTCGGAAGGCGACGCAGGCTCCTGTCCAGGCGGAACAACCGGAGCCCTGAGATGCTCAGCGCGGCCCTGACCTTCGCGACCGAATGGCAGTGGCCCGTACTCCCGGGAGTGGCGCCGGACCCGCGGGGGCGGGCCGGCTGCGGATGTCCCGACCCGGAGTGCACGGTGCCAGGTGCCCATCCCTTCGACCCCGGCCTCCTCGCGGCCACCACCGACGCGCGCATGGTGCGCTGGTGGTGGGGCAACCGGCCCTCCGCACCGATCGTGCTGGCCACCGGCGGCGCGGCCCCCTGCGCGGTGAGCCTGCCCTCTCTGGCGGCCGCCCGCGCGCTCGCGGCACTCGACCTCATGGGCATGCGCCTCGGCCCGGTCGTCGCCTCCCCCTCGCGCTGGGCGATCCTCGTCGCGCCGTACTCCCTGGAGCAGCTCGGCGAGCTGCTGTACGCCAAGGACCACGTCCCGGGCTCCCTGCGCTTCCACGGGGACGGCGGCTACATCGCGCTGCCGCCCTCCGAGACCGGCCAGGGGAAGGTGCGCTGGGAGCGGGCTCCGCTGCCGGGCTCGGCCGCGCCCTGGGTACCCGATGTGGAAGCCGTCGTGGACGCGGTCGTGGAGGCTCTCACTCGTACGGGTGTGAGCGCGCCCGAGTTGTAGGGGTGTCGGGCGCGCGGCGAACCGGGCGTCCCCTCCGGGCCGTTATGTTCCCTCGTATGCTGCGTCACTCCGGCGGACGGCCCCCGGACACCCGAAGAGTCCGCCTGCTCGCACTCGTCGGCTTCGTGGCGGCCGTGATCGCCCTTCCGCTCGCCGTGGCATCCGCGGGACCCGTCGGTGACGGCGGTCCCGCGGCCGTCCGCGCCCCCGTCCGCGACGACGCGAAGCGGGCGGCCCCCGCACCCTCGCGCTCGCCGCTGCTGCTCGGCCTCGGCCTCGCCACCGCGGCCTCCTGCGGTCCGGAACTCTCCTCCCCCGACGGCATCGAGGCGCAGACCTGTGTCCTGCGGCAGGGACAGGAGACCTGGGCGCGCACCTACTACCGCAACGCGACCGGCGAGGCGCTGAGCGCCGTCCTGACCCTCCTCGCGCCCGGTGGCCGCACCGTGCAGATCCACTGCGCCGTGGACGCCGGGGACGAGCCGGAGACGTGTGAGACACCCAGGGAGCGCTCGACGGACGAGCCGGCGTCGTACTCGGCGGTGGCGGAGTTCGCGAGGAGTGCGGGACGAGGGCCGCTGCTGCTGCGCTCCGGGAGCAACTCGGCCCGGCCGTAAGGCCGTTGGCGACAAGTGCGGAGCGGGGCGCCGACGGGCCGGCGCGGGATGCCGGAACCGGGCCATGAAAAGACCCGGTTGCTGGCGACGGGGGATGCACCAGCAACCGGGCTACGGGAACGGTAACAAGAGATCGGCGGTTCGCAAATTCGAACTCGGCTATTCAGACACCGATTTCCGTGCCAGGACCGGGAGTTGTGACAGGAGTCACCCCTCCCGGCGGACCTGACGAGCTGACCGGTCGGTCAGCGCGCCGCGGTGTGTCAGCTGAGCGTGACCTGTCGGTTGGTGAGACCGCCGCGTGCCCGGCGCTCGTCCGCGGTGAGCGGCGCGTCCGTCGCCAGGGCGGCCGCCAGACGCTCCGCGAACTCGGCCGCGGGCTTCTCGATGTCGTCGGCCGTGACCTCGCTCGGCAGGTCCCAGACCGGCACCGTCAGGCCGTGCGCCCGGAAGGAGCCGACGAGACGCGTGCCCTCGCCGAGACCCGATCCGCCCGCCGCGTGCAGCCGCGCCAGCGCGTCCAGAAGTTGCTCCTCGGGGTGCGGCATGACCCAGCGCAGGTGGTTCTTGTCCGGGGTCTCGCACCAGTACGCCGCGTCGACGCCGGAGAGCTTGACGGTCGGGATGGCGGCCGCGTTGGCCCGCTCCAGGGAGGCGGTCACCTCCGGCGTCGCGTTCTCCGCGTCCGGGACCCAGAACTCGAAGCCCGAGTGCACGACCGGCTCGAAGGCGCCCTCGGGGTCGAGCACGTCCTGCAGGCGCGGGCCGTCGGCGGGGGCGCGGCGGCCCTCGACCGGCGTACCGGGCGGAGCCGTCAGGGCGCGCCGCAGGGTGTCGGCGAGGTCGCGGCTGATGTCGCCGGAGGCCGTGTCGTTCTGAAGGCCGAGCAGGACCGAGCCGTCGTCGCGGCGCAGCGCGGGCCACGCCATCGGCAGCACGGTGGCGAGCGTGACCGAGGGGACGCCCTCGGGCAGGCCCTCCTTGAGGGTCAGCTCGACGGTCGCCGCCGGCACCAGCTCGCGCAGCGCGACCCAGTCGCCCTCTCCGGGCAGGCCCTCGAAGGGGCGCTGCACCAGCTCGGTGACCGCGTGCGCGGCCGCCCGGCCGTGACAGGCCTTGTACCGCCGGCCGCTGCCGCAGGGGCAGGGCTCGCGCGCGCCTACCACCGGGACGGATCCCTCAGCGCCTGCGGCGCGGGCCCCGTCCTTCAGCTGCGGCTGCCTGGCCTTCGTCTGGGGTCGCTTCTTGGCCATCGTGGGTGTCTCCCGGTTACGGCTCGTCTCGTACGGGCGCGAGCCTAGCCGTTCGTACGACGAGGGACGGGACCCTGTGGACAACGCACCGGGTCGGCACGGAGCCGGTGCGTCGTCCACGGGGTGCCGGTCCACGGGCGCCCCGTGCCCGGAGCGCGACTTCCGGCCGGGGCGCGGCCTCGGCCGGACCCGGTCTCCCGCGGGACCCGGCGTCCTGCTCCGGGCCCCGGGGCGGTTCCTCAGTCCAGGTCGTCGAACACGTCCGCGAAGTCGAGTTCGGGGACGCACGACACGTGCGGTGACGCGACGCGCGTAGCGAAATCGTCACGCCGGTGCGCGCTCAGGACGTCGTCCTGGACGACGACCCACACGGTGACCTCTCCGCGGGTGTCGTCGCGGACGCCCCAGTCCTTGGCGAGCGCCGTGATGATGTTCAGCCCGCGGCCGCCGCGTGCGGTGACCGAGGGCGTGGCCGGAACCGGGCGGGTCGGACCACCGCCGTCCGTGACCTCGACCGTGAGCCGCCCCGCCGGATCGACGCGCCAGGCCGCGCGGACGTCACCGTCACCCGCCATGGCGTCGCCCAGCGGACGGCCGTGACGGCACGCGTTGCTCAGTAGTTCGGAAAGGATCAGTACGGCATCGTCGATGACCGGTTCCGCCACTCCACCGGACCGCAGCTGGTCCCGCATCCGGTGTCTCGCTTGTCCCACGCCCGCAGGGCCATGGGGTACGGCCATGCTCGACGACGTGGGCACCTCCTGTGCCACCACCAACGCCACCCCCGAGACCTCCTTTGCCCCACGCCACGGTGTGAATGCCCTCTTGGACTGGACCGGAAACCGGCCAACACACGTCTGCTGACGCACTCGTAACGATCGAATACGGAACGAACGCGCCGGTGCACTCCCTGTGACGAATGGCTGGTTGTCGGTGGCGGGTAACCGGGGTGCCGGGCCGTTTCGTCAGCGGCCCAGCCGGTCCAGGACGGCGCGCGGACGGTTGGTGATGATGGCGTCGACGCCCAGGTCGGCGCAGAGGTCGACGTCCTCGGCCTCGTTCACGGTCCACACGTGCACCTGGTGGCCGTTCTTCTTCAGCCGCTCGACGTAGCCGGGGTTGCCGCGCACGATCCGCATCGAGGGGCCCGCGATCCGGACACCGGCGGGCAGCCGTCCGTCGCGCAGCCGGGGCGAGACGAACTGCAGCAGATAGACCGTCGGCACGTTCGGGGAGGCGGCCCGGACGCGTTGCAGGGAGCGCGCGGAAAAGCTCATGACGCGCACCGGGGACTCGGCGGCGGTCTCGGGTGCGTCCAGGCCGAAGCGCTTCAGGAGAACGAGGAGGCGCTCCTCGACCTGTCCCGCCCAGCGGGTGGGGTGCTTGGTCTCGATGGCCAGTTCCACCCGGCGGCCCGCGTCGGCGACGAGTTCGAGCAGCCGCTCCAGGGTGAGGACGGAGGTGGCCTCCGGGTCGCCGGGGCCGTGCTCCCAGTCCGGGGCCTCGTCGCCGTTCTTCCAGGAGCCGAAGTCCAGGGCCGCGAGGTCGGCGAGCTCCAGCGCGGAGACGGCGCCGCGTCCGTTGGACGTGCGGTTCACGCGGCGGTCGTGGACGCAGACGAGGTGACCGTCCGCGGTCAGCCGCACGTCGCACTCGAGGGCGTCGGCACCGTCCTCGATCGCCTTCTTGTACGCGGCCAGCGTGTGCTCGGGTGCCTCTTCGGAGGCGCCCCGGTGAGCGACGACCTGGATCGGGTGCTGTCGTGCGAGGGTCACCGCGTCATGGTGCCACCGCCGAGGGGTGGACGTGCAGGCGGAGACGTCAGGAATACATTCGTTTTGTCTTAACCGTCCGATATAAAGGATGGCCCCGGACGCACAGGCACCGCTTATGGTGCTCTGACGGCCGGTGGGAAAAGCTGACGGCATACAAAAGCACATGCACAGCTGAATCGCGCCGGGTCGTCTACAAGCGTGAGCGAGCGTGACCGAGTGCGACCGAGAACAACAGCCGTGGACCGAGGAGAAGAGCTGTGAGCACCGAGAACGAGGGCACTGCGGTACCCCCGGCCCCGTCTGCACCTCCTGTGCCGGTGGACACTCCCGCTGCTTCCGCGCAGAGCCCTGCGCCCGAGGGAGGCGCGCCGACGACTCCGCTCCCGCCGGTGCCGCACGGGCAGCCCGGTGCGTCGGAGCACGGCCAGGCGGCCGCCGCGGCGAACGCGCCGTACGCCTCCGCGGGTGCCGGGGCTCCGGGGACCTCCGGGGCGGGGCACGCCGGGCCGGCGCAGGGCTACGGCGAGCACGGGCAGAACCAGGGATTCGGCGGACAGGGCCAGGGGGCGACCGGCACCCCGTCCGCGGCCGAGGCCGGCTGGCCCCCGCCCCCGCCCGCCACTCCCTCGTACGCCGACGGCGGTTCGGGGTCCGGCGGCTGGGGCTCCTCGTATCAGCAGCAGCAGCCCGCGCCGGGGCGCAAGTCCGGACGCGGCGGCCTGGTCGCCGCGGTGCTCGTGGCCGCGCTGGTCGCGGGCGGTGTCGGCGGCGGCCTCGGCTACTCGCTCGCCAAGGACGACGACGGCGCCACGGACTCGACGACCGTGTCAGCCTCCGGCGGCGGCGGCGACTTCAAGCGCGACGCGGGGACGGTCGCGGGCGTGGCCACCGCCGCGCTGCCGAGCACGGTCACCATCGAGGCCGAGAGCAGCAGCGGAGAGGGCGGCACCGGCACCGGCTTCGTCTTCGACAAGCAGGGCCACATCCTGACCAACAACCACGTCGTGGCCGAGGCCGTCGACGGCGGCAAGCTGAGCGCCACCTTCCCGAACGGCAAGAAGTACAACGCCGAGGTGGTCGGGCACGCGCAGGGGTACGACGTCGCCGTCATCAAGCTCAAGAACGCGCCGTCTGACCTCAGGCCGCTGCCCCTCGGCGACTCCGACAAGGTCGCCGTCGGCGACTCGACCATCGCGATCGGCGCGCCCTTCGGCCTGTCGAACACGGTGACGACGGGCATCATCAGCGCCAAGAACCGCCCGGTGGCCTCCAGCGACGGCAGCGCCAGCAGCAAGGCCTCCTACATGAGCGCCCTGCAGACCGACGCCTCCATCAACCCGGGCAACTCCGGCGGCCCGCTGCTGGACGCCAAGGGCTCGGTCATCGGCATCAACTCCGCGATCCAGTCCACGAGCGGCGGCGGCCTCGGCGGCCAGAGCCAGTCCGGCTCGATCGGCCTGGGCTTCGCGATCCCGGTCAACCAGGCCAAGTACGTCGCCCAGCAGCTGATCAAGACCGGCAAGCCGGTGTACGCGAAGATCGGCGCCTCCGTCTCCCTGGAGGAGGGCACGGACGGCGCGAAGATCTCCGAGAAGGGCGTCAGCAACTCCGACGCCGTCGAGGCCGGCGGCCCCGCGGACAAGGCGGGACTGAAGCCCGGCGACGTCATCACCAAGCTGGACGACCTGGTGATCGACAGCGGGCCCACCCTGATCGGCGAGATCTGGACCCACAAGCCCGGCGACACCGTCGAGCTCACGTACACGCGCGACGGCAAGACCCGCACGGCGGACGTCACTCTGGGCTCGCGCCAGGGCGACAGCTGACCGGCAGAGCGCCCCGGACCCACGGCGCCTCCGGGCCACGGAGGCGCCACGCGACCCGTTAGTCTTGTCCCCGCGCGTCCGGTGATCGCCGCCCGCGCGGGGTGGGTTGCCCGAGCGGCCTAAGGGAACGGTCTTGAAAACCGTCGTGGCGCGAGTCACCGTGGGTTCAAATCCCACACCCACCGCTTGCAGGTCAGAGAATTAGCAGGTCAGCGGGCCCGGCTCCGGGATGGAGCCGGGCCCGCCGTGTTCACCCTGTCTCACCCAGGACCGCTCGTATCCCACGTCTGATCAGGGCGTGGGGGCCATCCGTGGGCCAGGATCCGGGCTCATTGGTCACCCCTCAGCCCCTTGTCGATCAGGTCGTTCGCGAGCGCCTGCTGGCCCCGGAGAATCTTGGCGTAGAAGCGGAACAGCACGGTGAGGCTGTGGCCGGCCCGCCGCGCGACCTCGACGGGATCCACGCCCGAGTTGATCCACAGGGAGACCCCGGCGTGCCGCAGCGAGTACGGCACGTCCGCGAGCGGCGTTGCGGCCTCGGCCTTCGTGAGTGCCTTGACGCGGGCCCGGTCCCAGACCTCGCAGTACTCCGTGGACCGCACCCGGCCGCCCCGCGCCGCACGGAACAGCCGCCCGTCTTCGGCCGTGCCGTACGTCTTGATGTGCTCGCGCAGCATCCCGACGAGCACGGGCGGAATCGGTACGGGCCTGGTCGCCCGGCGAGCCCGGCGCTTGAGACCGCGCTGCTCGTACGACGCTCCGTCGTCGGTCCAGCCGGAGCCGACTTCGGGACGGCTTCCGGCGAGGACCAGCTCGCCCCACCCCGACTCGGGCAGCCGGCGAGGGGTCGAAGTCCACGGTTCACGCTGCCTACAAGGCGTTGGAGGCCGAAGGACTCGTCACCTCATCGCGCGGGCACGGCACCGTCGTACGGCAGCAAGCCCCGTTGAAGCGGCTCGGCATCGAGCGGTACGACAAGGCCAAGTGGCGGGACGGCGACGAAGTCGCGTTTATCGCGGACCGCGTGGCGTCCGGACGGGGATACAAGCGCAACGACCAGACCCAGACGGTCAGCCGGATCGTGGCGCCGGCCGCCGTCGCGGCCGCTCACGGCCTACCGGAAGGCGCGGAGGTGTACGCGCGGGCACGGCTCGTGAAGGAAGGCGAGCAGCCGACCCACACCCTCACGAGCTACTACCGGCCCGAACACGTCGAGGGAACGCGCATCGTTGACCCGACTCCCGGCCCCGCCGGCGGCGGCTTCCGCGTGCTCTACGACGCGGGATACGAGATCGACCACATGCGGGAGGAACTGTTCGCGCGCATCCCCACGGCGGACGAGGTGAAGCTGCTCCAACTCCCGCCCGGCGAGCCGGTGGTGGAGCTGCACAGGACGACGTTCACGGCCGACGGCACGGTCGTCGAGTTCGCCATCGGCGTGCACGCGGCGTCCCGGTTCGCCTGGTCCTACGACTTCAAGGTGCCGGACTCGGCACGGAGTGAGGGGGACGCGCAGTGATCTCGGAGCAGGCTTGGCAGGACGCCCAACTCCTGTGGGACTTCCAGCTCATGAAGCACGAACCGCGCCCCTGCTCGGTCGCCATCGGTCTCGGCAGTCACGACCTGGGCGTGGCGGACACGACGGCGGACCTCTACCACCGCGGCTTCGCCCCGCTCATCGTCTTCACGGGCGCGACCAGCCGGACCACCCAGGACCGGATGCCGCGCGGCGAAGCCGAGCACTACCGCGAGCGCGCGCTGGAGCTGGGGGTGCCGGCCTCCGCCATTCTGGTGGAGCCCCGAGCCCGGAACACAGGCGAGAACGTCCAATTCTCCCGGGCCTTGCTCGCAGAGCAGGGCGTCGACGTCTCCTCCGTGCTGCTGGTGAGCAAGCCCTACGAGGAACGCGCGCCTACGCCACCGCACGCAAGCTCTGGCCCGAAGTGGAGATCGTCAGCGCGTCAACGCCTATGAGCTTCGGGGAGTACGTCGAAGCGATCGGGAACGCGAGGCTGGTCGTCGACATGTTGGTGGGAGCGCAACAACGGCTTCTGATGTACCCGCAAGAGGGATTCATGATCAGCATGGATGTCCCCGCAGACGTGACCGCGGCGTACGAACGGCTCCGTGCGGCGGGCTTCACGAGTCGGCTCGTTCGCGCGACCGTCGACCGGTCGACCGGATAGCAGTTTCCCTACCGCATCAAGCACCCGGCTGCGCTCCTTTGCTCCAGGCGAGCTTCCCGGCTCCGCTCGGGGCGCCGCTCCTGCTTTCGGCCCGCTCCACCCCGGCTGCGCCGACGCCCGCCCGCTTTGGGCAGGCCCGGAGGTAAAGACTCGAGCACCCGTCGCACGCGACCCACGGCCACACACGATGCCACTGGCGGGGGATGATCTGGCGGGAATAGCCGCGCCGAGCTGGAAGTGCTGGTCGGCGACCACGAAGCCGCCGGTACTGCTAACGGTCCCGCTCCGGCACTCCCCCGCGCGACCGCACGTAGCGGGGACTTTAGGTCAGGGAAGACGTCGTGCCTGAGTCGTTGGCTATACGGCTTCAAGAAGCCACTTTGACGCAGCTTAATTACCCGAATCATGAGTGAGTAGTGGAAGATTGCCATAGAAACCAAAACTCGTCTGATCGTAGACTTTTCCTTGATGAGACGCGATTTCGCAGCCAAGTTAGACTTTGGATGGCTGTAGCTCCACCTACACCCGCCGCCAATCCTGCAAATTGAGATGGAGCCAATAGGGTCCCCGCAGTCACGAATGCCCCAATTGCTGACGCCACACCCTCAAAATCCAAAGCGCGCCGCTTCTCGCGATAGAGGAGGTTCAGCCTTGCTGTGGCCAGTGAAAGCTCCTCGACGGCTTGCTCGACTGCCTGAACTGAGCTATCTCCTTGCTTCAAGAGGCGCGACACAGCTCTATCGAACAGATGGAACGAGTCTTCCTCTTCTTGGACTAGTCGTACGTATCTATCAAGACTCACACCGTGGAGGTGTGGAGTCACAATTGCATAGCTGGAGCTATATTCATGCAAGCGGCGTATCTTGGAAGTGAAAGCGTCTGAGTTTTCCCTGACTGTCGACACCTCTACCGCGGATGTATCATTCATGTATTGATACCACCCCCAAATCTGCTTGGTTCTGCCACATATATCCACAACTACTCTTCGTGGCGATAGGATTGCAAGGCCTGCAAGCAGTAGAGGTTTGAGCATAATGGCTTGCGCGAGAAAGCTGTAAGGTACCGTATAGACCTTTCCGCTGTCTGGCCAATACGCAAACCGGTCACTAAGGAAGACTACCCTTCGCGGAAAAAGGCATGCATATTTAGCTCGTTCGCTTAATTGAGCACCCGCCTCCAGCTGGGAGGAAATTCCCCTCATCGAGCAGAAGAATGCCGGAGTAATTGCGGTCTCCGTGCAGTATGTCGTAACCAGCGGGCCGAGTCGAATTCCATAGTTGTACAGCTCGCGAACCCAGCCGTGAGTTCGTGAAGAATAGCACTTGGCCCAATCTAGTTCGAGGTCGTCGAGATCGCTTAAATCCTCGATTCCATAAGACTTCATCAAGCGAAAAAGGTCGGTGTAGTAATCGGTAAGCTCATTCAAGTCGATCACCCTTTTTGAAAAGCGACGCAAGGGAATATGTGTCAACTGAAAGGCGTATACTGCACGGCCGTTTCGTCAGTGCAAGAATAACCTGGCTTCATTAATGATCCAGTTGCATCTGCCTCCCTGCCTCATTGTCCCGGCAGCGTGCGGCCTGCATGTCGGGCTCGTCGCTCGGGCCCTCCGCCCATGCACGCAGGCGAACGCTCGCGCATGCATCCAATCGGTGATCGCGACCGCACCACAAGCGCACCAGATCAGGCAGAGAACAGCAAGGAACTTCGGTGAATGCACCGATCCAACGGGCTAGCGCCCAGACGGTTCGCCCAGCTTCAGCCGCCGAACGGCGGGCCGCCGCAGCAGGTGAGAGGCCCACCAGCCCAAGGTCGGGCACCCATCCAAGTTGCTTCGGGCGAAGCGGCCTCGTGCCAACGGGATGTCTGTGGGCCATGCGTGGGCCAACGCTCCTGGTGCTCCGGTGCTTGACGCATCGGTGCAGGTCAGAGCGCTGAGTTCCCTCAACCCGGGACGCTCTTGAAAACCGTCGTGGCAGCGATGTCACCGTGGGTTCAAATCCCACACCCACCGCAGCAGCTCAGAAGGTTGCAGGTCAGAAGGGGTGCCACTCTTTGGAGCGGCACCCCTTCTGCGTGGCCCTGTCTCACCCTGATTCGCCGGTGCCCACTTCTGGCCAGTGTGTGCGGGCAGTGGACACTGGCGTCATGCTCTCGCCACAGCGGTTTCGGGATGCTCGGCACACGAAGTACGACTTCGTCGAGCATGTGCTCGTGCGCTGTCCGAAGTGCGCCGGGATCGCACATGTCACCCCGGCTGTAGCCGCGCCCATGCACACCGTTCCCTCGCTGTTCGCGCGTCGCCGTCTCGTATGCAGGGCGTGCGGGCTGTCCCGCGAGGTTGGCGGGGGAGGATTCCGACTCTTTCGTGGCCGGGGTGAGGCGACGGATCCCTACTTCGGGCTGCCCTTGTGGTTGCAGACGGAGACGCGGCACGGGCGGATCTGGGCCTACAACCCCGAACACCTGGCGGTGATCCGGAACTTCGTCCAGGCTCCGTTGCGTGAGCGGGCCCCGTGGGATGCGCCAGGCAAGAAGCTGACGCTTGTCGCGCGGCTGCCGACCTGGGTCAAGAAGGGCAAGAACCGAGACGAGGTCCTGCGTGTCATCGACCGGTTGTGGTCGATGCTGGTCTGACCAGTCCGGCCGTATACCGGGCGACACCGCTCGGTCCGTAGCCCCCCGCGCATACCCGACGACCGTCGGTGAGTGTGTCGTCCGGGGGGTGGTGGGGAACGACGTCAAGAGCGTTGTGATCGGTCTTGGTGTTCGGGGTCGGGAGGCGTCATCTCACGGAGTCGGCGGTTGCCGTACGGCGGCGGTTCGGGCGGGTTTCCGCCGGACCGGGTCTGGTACACGTCGTACGGCTCCAACATGCACCTCGGCCGGCTGGCCTGCTACGTACGTGGCGGGCGGCCTGCCGGGGCGAGCCAGACGTACCCCGGGTGCAGGGACCGCAGGATGCCGGCGCGGTCCGTCGCCGTGGAACTCGCCGGCGCGGTGTACTTCGCCACCGCGTCGCCCGTGTGGGGCGGCGGCCGGGCGTTCTACGACCCGCTCGCGCGCGGCCGGGTCCTCGCCCGGGCGCATCTCGTCACCGTGGAGCAGTTCTCCGACATCGCCGCCCAGGAGATGTACCGGGCCCCCGGCGCGGACGTCGATCTCACGGAGGTGCTGGCCCACGGCCGGGCGGCTCTCGGGGACGGGCGCTACGAGACGCTCGTGCGCGTCGGCAGCGTCGACGGGCTCCCCCTGCTGACCTTCACGGCACCGTGGAGGCTCGGCGAGGTCGCGCCGCATCCGCCGTCCGCGAGCTACGTGCGCTGTCTGGCCACCGGGCTGCTCGCGACGCGGGCCTGGGACGCGGAGACCGTCGCCGCGTACGTCGCGGGGTGTTCCGGCGCGTCGGGCCGCTGGTCCGTGGACGCGGTCAGGGACCTGCTGGAGGCGAGCCGCTTCGAGGAACCGCTTCCAGGCGCGTGACCCGGGCACCGTGAAGGTGCGTGATCGGGGCCTCGGCGGTGGGTGACCTCGGAGCCTGTGCGTGAGGCCGGCCCGCCCCTGCACCCGGGGCCCTCAGCGGTTGGCGTACAGGACTGTCAGTTCGCCTGAGAGGGCGGAGCGGACGTTGCGGGTGACCTCGTCGACCAGTACCTCGGGCTCGTCGGCGCGCAACGCCTCCATCGTCATCTCGGCCACGTCCTCCGCGAGGATCTTCGGCGAGTCGACCTCCGCCGCCAGGTCGGTGTCGACGTACCCCGCGTGCACCCCGACCACCAGCGTGCCCTGTTCCCGCAGCGCCAGCCGGAAGGCGTTCGTCAGGGACCACTGGGCGGACTTGGAGGCCGCGTAGCTCGGGAAGCGGCGGTTGGCCACCCAGGACGCGACGGACAGCATGTTGACGACCGCTCCGCCGCCGTTCGCGGCCAGTACGGGAGCGAACGCCCGCGTGACCGCCCAGGTGCCGAAGTAGTTGACCTCCATCTCGCGCCGCGCGCCCTCGAACGAGCCCTCCAGGAGGGACGGGCCACCGGTGACCCCGGCGTTGTTGACGACGATGCTCACGTCGCCGGCGGTGCGCGCGGCCTCCGCGACCTGTTCCTCGTCGGTGACGTCCAGCCGCAGCGGCACCAGCCCCGAGTCCCGGAGGCTCTCCGGGTCCCGGACCCCGCCGTAGACCTTGGCGGCGCCGTGCGCGAGCAGCGCCCGGCCGAACGCCAGCCCGATGCCGCGGTTGGCTCCCGTGACCAGGGCCACCGAACCCTTGATCTCCATGATCACCCTCCTCGGGGCGGAAGGGGGCGCCCGGCGTGGGCCGTCGGGCACCCTCGGACCACCAGGCTATGGCCGCCCGTGCACGTCGGCACGTGGGCGCCGGACGGCGGGACGGGGCGCGGTGCGCCGCGTC
Source organism: Streptomyces sp. NPDC028308 (assembly GCF_055565855.1). Taxonomy (NCBI): domain Bacteria; kingdom Bacillati; phylum Actinomycetota; class Actinomycetes; order Kitasatosporales; family Streptomycetaceae; genus Streptomyces; species Streptomyces sp. NPDC028308. The sequence goes on along the minus strand of NZ_JBVHTO010000015.1, from coordinate 135,696 downwards.
CCGGAGGGGTCACCAGGCACTCGCGCCGCCGTCGACCGCGTAGTTCGCGCCCGTGATGTACGCCGCCCGGTCGGAGGCGAGGAACGCGGCCAGCTCCACGATCTCCTCCGGCTCGGCGAAGCGCTTGAGGAGCGTCTTGGCGGTGATCGCGTCCCGGGCCGCCCGGTCGTCGCCGAGGTCGCGCGCGCTGGCGGGGGTCAGGACGGGACCGGGGCTGATCGCCACCGACCGGATGCCGTGGGGCGCGCCTTCGAGCGCGAGCTGGCGCGTCATGCCGATGACACCGGCGTTCGCAGCGGTGTGGCCGACCATCGGGGGGTTGTGCCCGGCGATCATCCCGGCCATGGACGCGACGTTGAGAATGACGCCGCCGCCGCGCCGGACCAGGTGCGGCCACGCGTACTTCGACACGAGGAAGGGGATGTCGAGTTCGCCCGTCACGGTCGCCCGCCAGTCCTCGACGGAGAAGTCCGGCATGCTCCCGAACCGCAGCGAGGCGGCGTTGTTGTAGACGACGTCGAGCCCGCCGTACGCGGCTGCGGCGTTCTCCACCAGCCGTTCGACCTGCTGCGGGTCGGTCAGGTCGACCGGTGCGATGCCGGTCATCTCCCCGCCCGCACCCCGTACGAGTCCGACCGTCTCCTCGTTCGCGGGGGCGTGGATGTCGGCTCCTACGACGCGTGCGCCCTCCCGTGCGAAGATCTGCGCCGCGACCCGGCCCATGCCTCCGCCGGTACCGGTGATCAGCACGACCTTCTCGTCGAGTGTTGCCATGGGACTGCTCCCGTCCGTGAGTGATCCGGTGGCCGCCTCGGTGGTGGACGCCCGGCACAGGGTCCGGCGCCACCGGGGTCGACTCCGGATTTACTTGACGCGTCAAGAATGCGACGCTGTCTGACAAGCGTCAAGCTATATCGGCGTGAGCGTGCTCACCCGTCGGAACCGGTAGGAAAGGGCGAATTGTGCCCGGTCGGCCGGTCGGCTAGTCAGCCGGTCGGGCGGTCGACCGGCTGAGCCGGTCAGCCGGTCATTCGGCCGGCCCGAATCCGCAGTCGCGGGCGGCGGCCGGTCCGCCGCCGCCCGTGACCTGTCCCACCTGCGGCGTCCCGCCTACGCATCCCCCCGGCTCGTCATCCGGGCCGCCGAGGCGATCGTGGAGCGCGCCTCCCGGTACGTGAGGCCGGTGCGGACCGCCGCGTCGACCAGGGTGTTCGCCAGGTCCTCGCCGAAGCCGTGCTCGTAGGCGCGGCAGGCGGCCCAGAAGAGGCGGGTGTTGCGCTGGCCCTCGTGCGCGGTGAGGACGAACTGGACGAGGCCCTGGCCGTGCCGGCTCGACGCGCCGGTGCCCGGCCGGTGGGTCCGGGGCGGGGGCGTGAGCAGGCGCAGCAGTGCGGGCGGGCAGGGCGCGGGTGCCAGCCGGGCGGTGCCGGGCGCCGTGCCGTACACGCCGTGTTCGGTGCGGGAGCCGGGGCCGACGAGGTAGCCGCCGGCGCCCCTGATGTCGATGCCGGGGGCCAGCCGGCCGGCCGAGTTGGGCACGACCACGTCGGGCGGGCCGCTCAGCCAGAGGTGGCGGCCGCCGCTGGGGGTCAGGACGACCACGGTCTCGGGGATCGTGAAGAGGTGGCGCAGCGCCAGTTCGCGCAGGGCGGCCGAGGAGTCGGTGCCGGTTTTGGTGTCGAGGTCGACGCCGATGAGGTGGTGCGGATGCAGTCCGCAGGCGATGCCGTAGCCGCTGGCCCAGGGGGCGGCGGCGAAGAGTTCGCGGATGCGGCGGGGGTCGGTCGAGGCGTCGTACACGCCGTGTCCGAAGCGGCCGCACTCGCCGTGGCAGGCGCGCGCCGAGGGGTCCGGGTCGTCGCGGTGGGGGGATCGGAGGGCCGGGAGCTTGGTGCGAGACAGCGGGATGACCGCCAGCCCGCGTTCGGCGGCGGACAGGGCGTGTGCCAGGGCCATGGTGGTGGCCTGCCGGTCGATGGTGGCCATGGCTCTATTTTCGTACAGGTGTTCGAGAAAGGGAAGAGGGCTTCGGTCAGGAGGGGGTCGGCGCCTGCGCGCAGGGGTGGAGTGGAGGCAAGGGGCCGGGCCGTGGCGGAACGCTTCAGCGCTTGCGGTGCCTGTGCCGCGGAGGGCGGCACCCCTCCTCGTCAGGGCGTGAGTGCGCCGGAAAGGTCATGAAGGGGGTTTATCGACATGTCATCACGCTTGGGGGCGAATCGCCTCATCCGGGGTGGTTCGCCGGGTTCCGCTGGGCAACTCTGGAGTCGCGACGTCGAGAACACCACCGGGGCGGTCGGCCAACTGCCTCGGGTCAGCGCGTAATCCCGGTCTCGGCCGGTGCGTACATCCGGTTCTGGAGGAACTCACATGGCAAGCATCCGTACCGTCCGCGTCTTCGCCGCCGTCGCGGCCCTGCCATTGGCCGCCGCCCTCTTGTCGGGCGTCGCGACGGCCGACAACGGCGGATTCGCGGACGACGGATCGAACGCGGCCGTCGCCACCGTCAGCGGCGGGGTCGGGCACGACAACTCCGGCAACTCGTCCACCTCGCAGCAGCAGGCCGTCGGTTCCGGCGCCTCGAACCAGAGCAACTCGGCGCAGGTGAACGGCTCCGCGTTCACGGCCATCCATCAGTCGAACGAGACCGTCGCCGTCAACTTCACCAACCTCTGGTGAGCCGGGGGCCGGCGCGCTCGCGTCGGCCCTGAGGCCCCCGGGGGGAGCTTGGGGTGCTCAGGGGGCGTGCTGGGGGGGTCTGGGGAGGTCACACGTCTGCGCGGCGGCACTTCGGTGCTGTCGCGCAGACGTGTTCCGAGGAGGTGGGGCGGATGGCGGGTGCGGGGCGGGCCGGGAGGTGCCTCAGCCGCCCGGGGGTGCCGGTGACCTTGACAGCGGGCGGTACCTGACGGACAGTCAGAAACCTTCGCCCGTACGAGGACCGGAGGGCAGCGGCCGTGCACCTCGCCCCCACCGAGCGCCAGGAACGGCTGCGCGCCGAACTCCGCACGTACTTCCGCGACCTGATGCCCGACGGGCCACCGCCCGCCGACGACCCCGTCAGGCAGCGGGAGTTGCTGCGCCGCATCGGAGCCGACGGACTGCTCGGACTCGGCTGGCCCGTCGAGTACGGCGGCCAAGGGCAGGGCGCGGAGGAGCAGTTCGTCTTCTTCGACGAGGCGTACCGGGCGGGGGCGCCGGTCTCGATGGTGACGCTGAACACCGTGGGACCCACGCTGATGAAGTACGGCAGCGAGGCGCAGAAGGCCCGCTTCCTGCCGCGCATCCTGAGCGGGGACCTCGTCTTCGCCATCGGGTACACCGAACCGTCGGCGGGCACGGATCTGGCGGCCCTGCGGACCCGGGCCGTGCGGGCGGGGAGCGGGGACGGGGCGGACTGGCTGGTCGACGGGCAGAAGATCTTCACCTCGAACGCCCAGCACGCCGACTGGATCTGGCTCGCCTGCCGGACCGACCCCGAGGCGCCCCGGCACCAGGGCATCTCCGTCCTGCTGGTGCCCACGGACGCGCCCGGTTTCTCGTGGACGCCGATCGAGACGGTGGGCGGCCTGGTCACGACGGCGACCTACTACGACGGCGTCCGCGTCCCCGCCTCGCACCTCGTCGGTGAGGTGAACGGCGGCTGGGGGCTCATCACCGAGCAGCTGAACCACGAGCGGGTCGCGCTCGCCGCGACCGGCATGCAGGCCGAGGACTTCTACGCCGCCGCGCTCCGGGCGGCGCGCACCCCCGACCCGGTGACCGGCCGGCGCCGCGCCGACGAGCCCTGGGTGCGCGCGCAACTGGCCGAGGCGCACGCCCGCCTGGCGGTGACGCGCCTGCTGAGCTGGCGTCTGGTGCAGGACATCGGGGCCGGCCGGCCGGCGCCCGGCGACGCGAGCGGCGTGAAGGTCGCGGGAACCGAGTCGGCGGTCGCGGTGTACCGGCTGTGCCAGCACGCCGTGGGGGAGCGGGCCCTGATCCGTGCCGGTTCGCCGGGGGCCTTCGAGGGCGGCGGGCTGGAGCGGCTGAACCGGGCGGCGCAGATCAACACGTTCGGGGGCGGGGTCGGCGAGGTGCAGCGGGAGATCGTGGCCACGCAGCGGCTCGGGATGCCGAAGGGGCGGCGGTGAGCGACGACTTCACGGCACGTCTGAAGGCGTACGAGGGCCGGCCCGCCGCCGCCACCGGGGTGGGCCGGGACCCGGTGAACGCGCCGATGATCCGGCACTGGTGCGAGGCGATGGGCGACGAGAACCCCGCCTACCGGGGGCCGGACGCGGTGGCGCCGCCGACGATGCTCCAGGTGTGGACGATGGCCGGCCTGTCCGGCCAGGCGGGGCGCACGGGCGCGTACACCGAGCTGCTCGGACTGCTCGACGACGCGGGCTGTACGGCGGTGGTCGCCACCGACTGCGAGCAGGAGTACCTGCGGCCGCTGCGGCCCGGGGACGAGGTCAGCTTCGACGCCGTCATCGAGTCCGTCTCGGAGCGGAAGAGGACCCGGCTGGGCACGGGCCACTTCGTCACGACCCGGACGGACGTCCGGACGGGCGACGGTGAACTCGCGGGGACGCACCGGTTCCGCATCCTCAAGTACGCGCCCGCCCGCAAGGAGCCGAGGGAGCGCAGGCCACGGCCCGTGATCAACCGGGACAACGCCGGTTTCTGGGAGGGCGTCGGACGCGGGCGGCTGCTGATCCAGCGGTGCGCCGCCTGCCGCACCCTGCGCTTCCCCTGGCTGCCGGGGTGCAACGCGTGCGGCTCCCCGGAGTGGGACACGGTCGAGGCGAGCGGCGAGGGGACCGTCTACTCGTACGTCGTCATGCACCACCCGCCCTTCCCCGCCTTCGACCCCCCGTACGCGGTCGGTCTGATCGAACTGGCCGAGGGCGTGCGGATGGTGAGCGACGTGGTGGGCGTGCCGTACGACGAGGTGCGGATCGGGATGCCGGTGCGGCTGCGGTTCGAGCGCTGCGACGAGGAGCTGGTGCTGCCGCTCTTCGCCGCGGTCGAGGGGGACGGCGGCTGACATGGACTTCACGCCCACGCCGGGACAGGAGGCGGCCCGTGACCTGGCCGCGCGGATCTTCGGCGACCTCGCCACGCACGAGCGGCTGTCCGCGGCGGGGACCGGCAGCGACCCCGGCCTGTGGAAGGCCCTGTGCGCAGCCGGACTCGTGAGCGCCGTGGCGGACACCGGCTTGCTCGGGCTGGTGCTGCTCCTGGAGGAACAGGGGCGCACGACCGCGCAGGTGCCGTTCGCGGCGAGCTGCGTGTACGGGCTGCTGGCCGTGCGGGCGCACGGCTCGGCCGAGAAGCGGGAGCGGCTGCTGCCCGGTATCGGGGACGGTTCGGTGGTGGTGGCCGGGGCGCTGCGGGAGACGGGGGCGGTACGGGCCGAGGTGCGGGAGGCGGGCGGGGGCGCGCTGAGCGGTGTCGTTCCCGCGGTGCCGTGGCTGCGGGACGCCACCCACGCCCTGGTCGCGGACGACCGGCGCCGGCTGTGGCTGGCGCGGACCGCCGACGCCGGGTGCGAGCCGGTGGAACTGACGGCGCCCTGGGCCGCGGGCCGCCTGACCCTGGAGGGCACGCCGGCCCAACGACTGGGCGGGAGTGCCGCCGACGGTCCCCCCGCCGAGCGACTGGGCGGTGGGGCAGCCGACGCGTCGCCGGCCGAGGGGAGCCGGCGCGGCCGGTCGCCGGGTGGGGACCCCGCCCGCGACGCGGACGACGTGTACGCCGACGTGCTGGCCACCGCGCGCACCGCCTTCGCTGGGCTCCAGGCGGGGGTGTGCGCCGGTTCGCTGGCGCGGGCGGTGGCGCACACCCGCACCCGGGAGCAGTTCGGCCGTCCGCTCGCCGTCCGGCAGGCCGTCCAGCACCGCGCCGCCGACGCCCACCTGGACACGGAGGCGATCCGGGTGACGGCGTACGAGGCCGCCTGGCGCCGTGACGCGGGCCTGCCGTACCTCACGCACGCGCTGACCGCCGCCTGGTGGGCGGCGGAGGCGGGTCACCGGGTGGTGCACACCGGTCAGCACCTGCACGGCGGGGCGGGCGCGGACCTCGGCCACCCGGTGCACCGGCACTTCCTGTGGGGGCGCCAGCTGGAGGCCCACCTGGGCTGCGGCGGCGAAGTCCTTCAGGAGCTGGGGGAGTCGATCACGTACGGGGAGGAGCGGTCGTGAAGGCAGGCGAGCGGTTGCCGCCGCTGGAGATCCCGGTCACCCGCACCCTGATCGTCGCCGGGGCCATCGCATCGCGCGACTACCAGGACGTGCACCACGACCCCGAACTGGCCCGGGCCAAGGGCTCGCCGGACATCTTCATGAACATCCTGACCACCAACGGGCTGGTCGGCAGGTACGTCACCGACCACTTCGGTCCGGGCGCCGTGCTGCGCGAGGTGGCCATCCGCCTCGGCGCCCCCAACCACCCGGGAGACACCATGGTGTTGACGGGCACGGTCGAGCATGTGGACGGCGACACGGCCACGGTGGCCGTCGTCGGCTCGAACGGCGCCGGACGGCACGTGACCGGCACGGTGAAGGTGAGCGTCGCGAGCCCGGCTCCCGCGCCGGGCGCCGGCCGGACGGCGGGCGGTGCGCCGTGAGCGTACGGACGCGGGACGGCCTCGGCGGCAGTGCGGCCGTCGTCGGGATCGGAGCCACCGAGTTCTCGAAGGACTCGGGGCGCAGCGAGCTGCGGCTGGCGGTGGAGGCCGTGCGGGCCGCGCTGGACGACGCGGGGCTGACACCGGCGGACGTGGACGGCCTGGTCACCTTCACCATGGACACCAGCCCGGAGATCACCGTCGCCCAGGCGGCCGGGATGGGGGAGCTGTCCTTCTTCTCCCGCGTCCACTACGGGGGCGGCGCGGCCTGCGCGACCGTCCAGCAGGCCGCGCTCGCGGTGGCGTCCGGGGCCGCCGAGGTCGTCGTCTGCTACCGGGCCTTCAACGAGCGGTCGGGGCGGCGGTTCGGCTCGGGGGTGCGGCACCGCGAGCCCTCGGCGGAGGGCGCGGCCCTCGGCTGGTCGCTGCCGTTCGGACTGCTGACGCCCGCGTCCTGGGTGGCGATGGCGGCCCGGCGGTACCTGCACGCCTACGGGCTCTCCCCGGAGGCGTTCGGCCGGGTGGCGGTGCTCGGCCGGCGGTACGCGGCCACCAACCCGGCGGCGTACTTTCACGGCCGGCCCATCACCCTCGCCGAACACGCCGCCTCCCGCTGGATCGTGGAGCCGCTGCGGCTGCTCGACTGCTGCCAGGAGACGGACGGCGGCCAGGCGCTGGTCGTGACGTCCGTGGAGCGGGCCCGCGATCTGCGGCGTCCCCCGGCGGTGATCACGGCGGCGGCCCAGGGCGCGGGGCGGGCGCAGGAGCAGATGACCAGCTTCTACCGGGACGACCTGACGGGGCTTCCGGAGACGGGAGTGGTGGCGCGCCGGCTGTGGCGGACGTCGGGGCTGGCCCCGGCGGACATCGACGTCGGCATCCTCTACGACCACTTCACGCCGTTCGTGCTGATGCAGCTGGAGGAGTTCGGGTTCTGCGGGCGGGGCGAGGCGGCTGATTTCGTGGCGGAGGAGCGGCTGCCGCTGAACACGCACGGCGGTCAGCTCGGTGAGGCGTACCTCCACGGCATGAACGGACTGGCGGAGGCGGTACGCCAGGTGCGGGGCACGGCGGTGAACCAGGTGCCCGGCGCCGCCCGCGTCCTCGTCACGGCGGGCGCGGGGGTCCCCACATCGGGGTTGATTCTGGGGTCGGACGGATGAACGAGGCGTGTGGCTGACGCCTGCGGACACGGGTCGGTCTGTTCACTCATCGTATGTATCGTCACAGACGTCATCGGAGTCACAGCGTCCACCAGCGCGGCCCCCGGGTCGCCGTCGTCCTGAGCCTGACGCTGCTCCTGCTGGCGGGAGCCCCGGCGTCCGGCGCGCAACCGGCGGGCCCCGGTCCGGAACCGGTCGGCCACGGTCCCGGGCTCTCCGCCCTGGAAGCGGGACCGGACGGCGTCCACCCGGAGCCGGCCGGCGAGCTCGGTCCGCAGGACGCGGCCGACGCGGCGGCCGCCGCCTTCGAGGCCGACCCGGACGTCGAGCCGGTCGAGCCCGGTGAGCGGCGGGACGAGGCCCCGGGCGACGTGGAGGACCAGGACGCCTGGGAGGACCAGGGGTCGTGGGAGGACAGGGAGGACAGGGAGGACGGGGAAGACCGGGAGGACTGGGAGGCGGCCGATCCGGACCCGGACCCCGTGCGGGAGCCGGGACAGGAGACGCGGCCCCGGCGGGAGCGGGAGGAGCAGCGGCGCGAACCGGAGCAGCGGCGGCGGCCGAGCGCGGCCCCCCGGTTCAAGGGCTGGGCCTTCGACACCTGCCACACGCAGTCGGCGGACACGATGCGCCGCTGGCTGGCCTCCCGCTACCGCGCGGTGGGCGTCTACTTCGGCGGCCGCGGCCGGGCCTGCCCCCACCAGCCGCTGCTGACGCACGGCTGGATGAAGACGGTGAAGAAGCAGGGCTGGAAGGTCCTCCCGCTGTACGTGGGGTCGCAGTCCAACTGCGTGACCGGCAGCTCCAAGCGGAACGTGACCGTCGGGCGCCACCCCTGGCAGCGCGGGAAGACCGAGGCCGCCGACGCGGTGCGCCGGGCGAAGGCGATCGGGATCCAGCAGGGCAGCCCGCTCTACCTGGACGTGGAGGCGTACAACCACCATGACAAGAAGTGCGCCGCCTCGACGCTGAAGTTCGTCCGAGGTTTCAACCGCGAGGTGCGCGCCCGGGGTTATCTGCCCGGCTTCTACAGCAGCGCGTCCACGGGCGTGAAGCACATGGAGACCGCTCGGCGGGCCGGGGTGAAGGACCTGCCGTCGGTGATCTGGTTCGCGCGCTGGCGGGTGAAGCCGCAGCTGGCCAAGGAGCCGGTGCTGGCCCGGGGCGCCTGGCCGAAGGGGCGGATCCACCAGTACGCGGGCAACGTGAGGGAACGGCACGGGGGCCGCACCGTCCTCATCGACCGGAACGCCATGGACGCGCCGGTCGCCCGCGTCGGCTGACGGGGAGGAACCCGGCGGGCTCGCAGGCCGGGAGGGGCGCCGGGTACCGCCCGCCCCGGGCGAGCGCCCGTGCGCCCGGGATGCGCGCGCGGGACGGGTCCGTGCGGGCCGGTCGCGGTACCCCCGCGTCGGGCACCTCAGGGACGGACCCTGAGGGGGCGGGCCCCGCTCGTCCACCTTCAGGAGGTGGGGCCCGCCCCCCTCCTACAACCTGAGGCGGACATGCCTTCGGGACCTGCGGCCGATCCGCGGAACGGGGGCCGCTCCTAGCGTGGAGCCATGACCACACCCGTCTGCACCAGCGCTTCGAACGCCGTCACGTCAGCGAGGCAGACCCTTCCGTACCCGTCGTTCTCGTCGTACGTGAAGGCCCGTCAGCCGGTGCTGCTGCGCACCGCCCGGTCGCTCACCGCGAACCCGTGCGACGCCGAGGACCTGCTGCAGACCGCGCTGGCCAAGACGTACGTGGCCTGGGAGCGGATCGAGGACCACCGGGCGCTGGACGGTTACGTGCGGCGGGCGCTGCTGAACACGCGGACGTCGCAGTGGCGCAAGCGCAAGGTGGACGAGTTCGCGTGCGACGAGCTGCCGGAGCCGGAGGGCCTGCCCGCCGCCGACCCGGCCGAGCAGCAGGCGCTCCACGACGCGATGTGGCGGGCTATCACGAAACTGCCGGCCCGGCAGCGGGCGATGGTCGTCCTGCGGTACTACGAGGACCTGAGCGAGGCGCAGACGGCGGAGGTGCTCGGCGTCTCCGTCGGCACGGTCAAGTCGGCCGTGTCGCGCGCCCTGGGCAAACTGCGCGAGGACCCCGAGCTGAGCCCCGTGCGCTGAGGGCCGCCGGTCCCACGTCCCCCTCCTGTCCCAGGAGGCGTCGGCACGGGCCCCGCGGTACGCACCCGGTGCCGTCCGCCCGCCCGTTCGAGCACCCCGGGGAGCGGCCGGCGCACCGCCCCGGGCACCTCACCGGCGCGGCAGCCACGGCATTCGTGGGAGACGCCGCCTGATCGATCACCCGGAACTAGTGACATACCGCGCGGTATGTGCGCAGAATCAGCGCAACCCTTATGACTACCGCGCAGGCAATGTCGCCCCGGGAGGACGCCGTGCTGAGCACGATGCAGGACGTACCGCTGCTGATTTCGAGGATCGTGACCCACGGGGCACGCGTCCACGGGACGTCGCAGGTGACCACCTGGACCGGTGAGGGCGCACCGCAGCGCCGCTCCTACGCCGAGATCGGCGACCGGACGGCGCAGCTCGCGCACGCGCTCCGCGAGGACCTCGGCATCACGGGCGACGACCGCGTGGCGACGCTGATGTGGAACAACGCCGAGCACGTCGAGGCGTACTTCGCGATCCCGTCCATGGGCGCGGTGCTGCACACGCTGAACCTCCGCCTGCCCGCGGAGCAGCTGGTCTTCATCGTCAACCACGCCGCCGACCGCGTGATCATCGCCAACGGCTCGCTGCTCCCGCTCCTCGCGCCGCTCCTCCCCCAGCTGCCGACGGTCGAGCACATCGTGGTCTCCGGCCCCGGCGACCGCTCCCTGCTCTCGGGCACGAGCGCGCAGGTGCACGAGTACGAGGAGCTGCTCGAGGGCAAGCCGACCGACTACGACTGGCCCGAGCTGGACGAGCGCACGGCCGCCGCCATGTGCTACACCTCCGGGACCACCGGCGACCCCAAGGGCGTCGTCTACTCGCACCGGTCGATCTACCTGCACTCCATGCAGGTCTGCATGGCCCAGTCGATGGGTCTCACCGACGAGGACACCTCCCTCGTCGTGGTCCCGCAGTTCCACGTCAACGCCTGGGGCCTGCCGCACGCCACGTTCATGACCGGCGTCAACATGCTGATGCCGGACCGCTTCCTCCAGCCGGCCCCGCTCGCCGAGATGATCGAGAGCGAGCGACCGACGCACGCCGCGGCCGTCCCCACCATCTGGCAGGGGCTGCTCGCCGAACTGCACGCCAAGCCGCGGGACGTCAGCTCCCTGACGCAGGTCACCATCGGCGGATCGGCCTGTCCGCCCTCGCTCATGGAGGCCTTCGACGAGCTGGGCATGCGGGTCTGCCACGCCTGGGGCATGACGGAGACCTCCCCGCTGGGCACGGTGGCGCGTCCGCCGGCCCATGTCGTCGGCACGGACGAGGAGTTCGCCTACCGCCTGACCCAGGGGCGCTTCCCGGCCGGCGTCGAGGCACGCCTCACCGGCCCCGGCGGCGAACGGCTCCCCTGGGACGGCGAGTCCGCGGGCGAACTGGAGGTGCGCGGGCCGTGGATCGCGGGCGCGTACTACGGCGGACAGGGCGCCGAGGTGCTGCGCCCCGCCGACAAGTTCAGCGAGGACGGCTGGCTCAAGACCGGTGACGTCGGCACGATCAGCTCCGACGGCTTCCTGACCCTCACCGACCGGGCCAAGGACGTCATCAAGTCGGGCGGCGAGTGGATCTCCTCGGTCGACCTGGAGAACGCCCTCATGTCCCACCCCGACGTCGCCGAGGCCGCCGTGGTCGCCGTGCCGGACGAGAAGTGGGGCGAACGCCCGCTCGCCACGGTCGTGCTGAAGGAGGGATCCACCGCCGACTTCTCCACCCTGCGGGCGTTCCTCGCCGACGAGGGCAAGATCGCGAAGTGGCAGCTCCCGGAGCGCTGGACGATCATCGAGGCGGTGCCGAAGACGAGCGTCGGCAAGTTCGACAAGAAGGTCCTCCGCAGGAAGTACGCGGCGGGAGACCTGGACGTCACACAGCTCTGACGGTCACGGCGGACCTTCTCCGCCGGCCGGCACGACGACATCGGGCGGGACCTGCGGGACCGGGGCGCTGTTTCACGTGAAACAGCGCCCCAACCCGTGTGTCCCGGTGCTCAGTTCGTGCCGATGCGGGCCAGCAGGTCCACGATCCGGTCCTGCACCTCGGCGCTGGTCGACCGCTCGGCGAGGAACAGCACCGTCTCCCCCGCGGCCAGCCGCGGAAGCTCGGTCTGGTCGACGGCCGCGGTGTAGACGACGAGCGGCGTGCGGTTCAACTGCCCGTTCGCCCGCAGCCAGTCCACGATTCCGGCCCGCCGGCGCCGTACCTGCATCAGGTCCATCACCACGAGGTTCGGCCGCATCTGCGCCGCCAGCGTCACCGCGTCCTCGTCGGACGCGGCCCGCGCGACCTGCATCCCGCGCCGCTCCAGCGTCGCGGTGAGCGCCAGCGCGATCTCCCCGTGCTCCTCGATGAGCAGCACACGCGGCGGGTGCTGCTCCGAGTCGCGTGGGGCGAGCGCCTTCAGCAGGACGGCCGGGTCGGCTCCGTACGCAGCCTCGCGCGTCGCCTGCCCGAGTCCCGCCGTCACCAGGACGGGCACCTCGGCGGCGACGGCCGCCTGACGCAGCGACTGGAGCGCGGTGCGGGTGATCGGACCGGTGAGCGGGTCCACGAACAGCGCGGCCGGGAAGGCGGCGATCTGCGCGTCGACCTCCTCGCGCGAGTGCACGATGACGGGACGGTAGCCGCGGTCGCTGAGCGCTTGCTGGGTCGTCACGTCGGGCGCCGGCCACACGAGCAGCCGCCGAGGGTTGTCCAGCGGCTCCGGGGGCAGCTCGTCGTCCATGGGCCGAGGCTGCGGCTGGTCGGCCACCTCGACGGCGCCACCGGGCCCGTCGAGCGGCTCGGGCCCCTCGTCGGCGTCCCGGTCCGGGGCTCCTATGGCGTACGAGCGGCCGGCTCCCTCGGTGCCTCCGGCGGGACGGGACTGGCCGGTGTGCGGGTGCGGACGGGCCCCGGTCTCCGGGCGCTCCACGGCGGGCTCGGGACGCGTGCCGAGCTTGCGGCGACGTCCCGAACCGTTGGTCTGGTGCGGGGGAGGCGTGGGCGTCTGCGACCCGGGCTGCGCCGGGAGCTGCTGGGGGACCGGCTGGGCCGGTGCGGCCTGGCGGCTGAACGGCACGCCCTGCCCGAGCGTCCGCACGCTGAAGGCGCGCCCCTGCGTCGAGTTCGGGTCGACCGGCGCCGCGGCCTCGGCGGGCAGCGGCTGGGCGGCCCGGGGTCCGACGGGACGCTCGGGCGGCAGCGGAGTGCCCGAGGCGGGTGTCGGTGACGCCGGTGCCTGGGCGTCCGCGGGCACGGGGTGACCGGCGCCGGACGTGTCGTCGGACGCGGGCCACGGCCGGGGCGGCTCGGGTACGGCGCCCTGCGCGGGCACGCCGGCGGCCGCCGTACCGCCCGGCCAGGCCGGCGGAGCGCCGCCTCCGGCGTCCGGGTCCACTCCCTCGGACCACGCCTGCGGAGCGACGGGCGACCCGGAGGACGGGCCCGGAGCGTTCTGCGCCGCACCGGGCACGGCCTGGGCCGCGACGCCGGGGGCGGGCGTGGCACCGGCCGCCGGAGCGGTCCGGTCGGGGACCGGCTGACCGGGAGGCGTCGGTGCGGGGCCGCCGTACGGCGGGACGGGCTGTCCGGGCACGGCCGCGCCGGGCACGCCCTGCGCCGGTACCGGCTGCCCGGGACCCACCGCGCCCGGTCCGGCGACGCCCTGCTCGGGAACCGACTGGCCGGCCGCGACCGGACCGAGGGCCCGGCGTCCGGCGGGTGCCGGTCCGGTGCCCTGGCGCGCGGGAACGGGCCCGGCGACCGACTGCTCCGGCACACCCGCAGCCGGTACGGGACCGGGCACGGCCTGCGCGGGCACCGCCTGCGCCGGTACGCCCGGCGTGGCGGTCCGGCCCTCCGCCGGCACGCCCTGCCCGGGGATCTGCGCGGGCACGCCCTGGGCCGGGACGCCCTGCGCGGCCGGGGCCGGCGCCTCCGCCGGGGCACGCCGGGCGCGTCGGCGTCCAGTCGGGGCGGTCGCCGGATGCGGCTGCGGCGGGGTGTGGTCGTCGGCCGGGTCGTGCGCCATCACGTCGTGACGGTTCTCGTCCGCCAGGACGCCGGGAACTGCGGGAGTACCGGGCTCGTAGGCGCCGCCCTGCGGGGAAGGGACCTCGGCCGCCGTGTCCCCGGGTGAGCGGTCGGCGTCGGCGGGCGGCAGCGCGAACACCGTGCGGGCGCCCGCCTCCTGCGCCGCGGCACGCTCCGCCGCCGCGGCCAGGGCACGCCTGCGGCGACCGGTCGGCTGGGCGTCGGGGGCCTCGGACGCGGCACCGGCGTCCCCGGGCGTGCTCTGGGCCGCGGGCAGCGCCGGCGGCAGCGCGTGCTGCTCGGTGTCCCGGCGCGCGCGTCGCCCGGACGGGGCGGGCACGCCCTGCGGCGGCACGGTGCCGCCGAGTCCCGTACCCACGGCGGCCTGGCCGGCGGAGTGCTCGCCTGCCATGAGGACCGCGCCCTCGGCGACGCCCCCGGCGTCACCCTCGACCGGGCTCGGCCGCCCGCGCCGCCGCCCCGTGCCGCCGGGCGCCCCGGCCTTCGCTTCCTCGTCCTCGGGTCCCTGCGCCGGGACGGCGGCCTCGGCCGGTGCCGCGGCCTCTTCCGAGCGGCGCCTGCGCCGACCGGTGGGCTGCGCGGCGCCCGGGTCCTGGGCCACCGGCTCGGAGACGGTGCCCGCCCCCGTGTCGGGAGCGGTCTCCGCGCCGTCCAGGAAGGAGTCGACGGAGGACCGCCGGGCCCTCCGCCGTCCGCTCCCCTGCTGTGCCTGCTGCGTCTGCTGTGTCTCGTGTGTCTGCTGTGCGGCCTGCTCGGGCAGCGCGATCTCGGTCCCCGGCACCGATCCCGCCGCGACCGCTCCCGCGCCCCCGCCGATCGGCACTTCGAGGACGTACGCGCTGCCGCTCATCCCCGGCACCTCGTGCGTCTGGAGCACCCCGCCGTGCGCCCGCACGATGCCCCGGACGATCGGCTCGTGCACGGGGTCTCCCCCGGAGTACGGGCCGCGCACCTCGATGCGGACGACCTCGCCGCGCTGCGCCGCCGCCACGACGACCGTGTTGTCCAGATAACCGCCCGCCGACACCGGCGCGTTGCCGGTCGCGTCGACTCCCGCCACGTCGGCGACGAGATGCGCGAGCGCGGTGGCGAGCCGCTCGGGGTCCACCTCGGCCTCGATGGGCGGCGCGTGCACGGCGAACTGCACCCGGCCGGGGCCGATCAGCTCGACCGCGCCGTCGACACCGGCCGCGACGACCGCGTCGAGCATGACGTTGGTCCGGGTGATCCCCTCGGCGCCGGCGTCCAGCCGCTGGTAGCTCAGCACGCTGTCCACCAGGGTGGTGATCCGCGAGTAGCCCGCCGCGAGGTGGTGGAGCACCTGGTTGGCCTCGGGCCACAGCTGCCCGGCGTCGTCGGCGGCGAGCTTCGAGAGCTCACCGCGCAGCTGGTCGAGCGGCCCGCGCAGCGAGGTGCCGAGCACGGCGAGCAGCTGCTCGTGCCGGGCGGCGAGCGCCTCGAAGCGGTCCTTCTCGCGCTCGGCGAGCGCCGCGTACCGGTCGTCGCCGGCGGCGAGGTCCTCGGCGTGCTGCTCGCGCAGCTCGTCGAGCTCGGTCGTGTGCCGCTCGCGCAGCCGCTCCAGCTCCTCGGCGTGCTCGCCGGTGATCCGTTCGAGCTCCTCGCCGTGGCGGGCGGCCTCGGCCTCCTTCTCCTCGGCCAGCGCGTCGTAGGGCCGCCGGTCGGTGAACGTCATCACGGCGCCGACGAGCTGGTCCCCGTCGCGCACCGGCGCGGTCGTGAGGTCGACCGAGACCTTGGCGCCGGACTTGGACCACACGACCTGCCCGCGCACCCGGTGCTTGCGCCCGGAGCGCAGGGTGTCGGCGAGCGGCGACTCGGGGTACGGGAAGGGCTCGCCGTCGGCGCGCGAGTGGAGGATCAGCGCGTGCAGGTCCTGGCCGCCGAGGTCGCTGGCCCGGTAGCCGAGTATCTGGGCGGCGGCGGGGTTGACGAGGACGACCCGTCCGTCGGTGTCGGTGCCCACCACGCCCTCGGACGCGGCCCGCAGGATCATCTCGGTCTGGCGTTGCGAACGCGCGAGTTCGGCCTCGGTGTCGACGGTGCCCGACAGGTCGCGCACGACCAGCATGAGCAGTTCGTCGCCGGTGTAGCCGTAGCCGTCGTAGGCCTGCTGGCCGTTCTCCAGATTCGCACTGGTGACCTCGACCGGGAACTCGCTCCCGTCGGTCCGCCGCGCGACCATCCGGGTCGGCTTGGTGCGCCCGCTCTGGTCCATGGACTCGGGCCGCCGCATGGAGCCCGGGATCAGGCGCGAGTCGAACTGCGGCAGCAGATCGAGGAGCCCCCGGCCCACCAGAGCCGTGCCCGGGGCCTCGAAGGCCTCCAGGGCGATGGTGTTGGCGTTGACGACGGTCCCGTTGGCGTTGACCAGCACCAACGCATCGGGGAGCGCGTCCAGTATGGCTGCGAGGCGAGCAGCGCCTCGGGATGGCCTGCTGCTCACGAGACGCTTCCTCCCTGTTACCGCACCTTGCTGACCGCGAGGGCCATCTTGCCAACCGTCCCGCAGCGTGTCACGCGAGGGAGTCTACGGGCAGAGGTTGCGCTCGCGATGCCGGATGAGAGGGAGGTCGCACGCAGAAGACACGCAGAAGCTGTGACCGCGCATTTCACCCCTCCGGGCCATGACTTGGACATCCCCCCGCCGGGAGCCGACAGCGGGCCCCGGGGGGACGGGCGGGGCCGCTGCTACCCGCGCACGTCGGGCAGCAGCGGTACGAGCGCGTTCCACCGCCCGATCTGGCAGCCGTCCCCCCGGTCGTACCTCGCGTCGACGGGGCGTCCGGCCCAGGTGCCGGTGACGTGCGCGGTCGCCGGGCCGCCGTACTGCATGGTGCAGAGCGTGCCCTCCGGGACGGAGGCGAAGGGGTCCTTGCCCCAGCGGGTGCCGTGTTCGAGCTTCTCGCAGGCGCCGCGCACGTCGGGATGGGTGCCGCCGTCCGGGTGGCAGTCCAGCTCGTACCTGCCGTCGGCGGCGCCCGCGTGGTCGACGGTGACGACGAGGTGGTCGCCCTGGTCCGCCGCGGCCGGGGGCGGCGGCATGAAGGGGAGCGACAGCGGGTCGGACAGCGGTACGGGTGCGGCGTGCGCGGCGACGGGGGCGGCGGACAGCGCGGCGGCGGAGGCGGCCGCGGCGAGGGCGAGCCGGCGCAGGGTGACCCGGGACATGACAGGACTCATGACGGGACTAACGCCTCACGGCCCGCGTGGTTGCGCCGCGCGACAAGGCTTTGCCCTGCGGCCTGAGTGCCTAGTACCGTGGGGGGCGATTGGTGACACCCCGCTCGGCTGTGTCATCATCTGCACGCACCATTCGCGCTCGCGCGGTGGTTGTGCTGGAGGCGTCGCCTAGTCCGGTCTATGGCGCCGCACTGCTAATGCGGTTTGGGCCTTAAAGCCCATCGAGGGTTCAAATCCCTCCGCCTCCGCGCTCGATCCCGAAGCCCCGGTCGTCACGACCGGGGCTTCGGTCGTTCCCGAGCTCCCGGACGTCCTACGGCTCCGCCCCCGGATCACCCCCGATCCGGGCATTTCCGCAGGTCAGGTCGGGTGCGACAAACGGATTTCGCCTCACGGCGCCAGTCATGTAATGTTGTTCCCGCAACGCCGACCGGGCCGAAAAGCCCGGGAGGAAGAGCACCACAACAGAACACACAGGCACTCGTAGCTTAACGGATAGAGCATCTGACTACGGATCAGAAGGTTGCAGGTTCGAATCCTGCCGAGTGCACACAGGTAAGAGGCCCCGGAGAGATCCGGGGCCTCTTGCGTTTCATGGGCGTACAGCAGCGAAGTACAGCAACCGCGTCAACCGGTGCCGCCCATCGCGTCCGACAGCTTGCCGATCGCGTCCCGCACCTCTTCCTCGCTCGCTTCGGCGTAGACCTCCATCGTCATGGCGATCTGCGAGTGCCGCAGGATGCGTTGTGCCACCTTCGGGTGCACCTTCAGTGCCACCAGGAGCGAGCTGCACGTGTGCCGAGTGTTCCTGAGCGGGATCACTCGCAGGCCGGCGCGACGAGCCCGCAGGGCGAACATCCGAGTCATGTTGCCCGGCTCGATCGGGGTGCCGTACTTCGTCGTGAAGACCAGATCATGACTGTTCTGCCAGAGTTCCCCCGCAGCCTTCCGGTCCACGATCTGCTGAGCACGCCGCATCCGCAGCGCCTTGAGACAGAGTGCCGGCAAGGGAAGGAAGTCGTCGGAGTCCTCGGTCTTGGTCTCACGGTGGAGGATCTGCCGCCCGGCGCGCTGGATCTGGTGATCCACGTACAGCTCGCCCCGCTCGAAGTCGACGGACCTCCACGTCAGGCCCAAGACCTCACCGCGACGCAGACCGAGGCTGAGGACCAGGACCCAGGCTGCGAAGAGGTGATCCTCCCGCGCGGCGGCATCAGTAAGGAACTGGCCCGCCTCAGCGACCGACCAGGGCTTGATACGGCGGCGCCGTGGCTTGGGCACCTTCACCAGAGAGGCCACGTTCTTGCTGATCTCCTCCTCAGTGACCGCGTGCGTGAGGGCGGCCCGCAAAGCGTCCCGAGCGGCCTGGATCACGCCTCGCAACACTCGCCGACCGCGCAACACTTCTGGCGGGAGGGCTCGCGCCTCGAGTCCTTCCCCTGAGCACAGCACTGGCAGACGCCTGCCAACTTGGTAAGCCACTCGCGGACATCGCGGACCGTCAGCCGGTCGAGCCGCTTCGCCCCCAGGTGGGGAACGATGTAGAGCCGCACGGAACCCTCGTACGAGACGTACGACAGAGGAGCCAGGTTCGGCTTGACCACAGAGTCGAGCCAGTACGAGAGGAACGCGGCAACCGACCGGTGACGCGTGGCCACAGGACCCCGCTTGGCCTCTGCGTGGAGTGCGAGCCACTTCTCGTGGACCTCTTCACGGGTCTTGCCGTAGGCGTACTTACGAGCCCTCTTGCCGTCCGGCTTGGTCACCCAGACATAGGCCGCGTACCCGTTCTTGTACGGGTAGATGGAGCCCTCACCGTTGCCGCGCTTGCCGCTCACGCCGCCTCCTCAGCCTGCGAGACGACACGCGCCACGTACTCATCCACCCAGGCCGGAAGAATGCGCCGGTTGCGGCCGACCTTGACCGACCGGATCTCCCCGGTCAGTACGAGCATCTTGGTCTTGGACAGGCCGAAGTCGAGCATCTCGGCAACTTCCGCTGTGGTGTACCACTTGCGCGTGATCACAGCCGTGGTCATGTAGCAGCTCCTTCCAGGTCGAGCAGGGCGGGTAGTTCCTCGCGGGCGATCTCGCGGTTGTGCTGGATGTCGCGGCGGATGTTGGCGGCGAGCCAGGATTCGCCGGGGGTGTAGCCGTGGCCGGCGTAGGTCCAGTGCGCGAGCACGAGGGTGGTCGCCTCGGGCTTCTCGTCGGGGTCGGGCAGGCCGAGGGCTTCGCGTTGTTGGGCTGCGCGGTAGTCGGCACGGGCCTGGCGGAGGGCGCCGAGGGTGGTGGAGTAGCGGCGGGATTTGGTGGAGAAGTGGCCGCGGAAGCCGAGCATGTGGGCCCATTCCCGCAACTTGCGGTCCGGGTAGAGGGCGTGGAGGTCGAGGCAGGCTTCGATGAGCCGGCGGGGATGCTCGGGCACGTCGAGGAGCACGAGGGCTTCCTTGTTGCCGATCCGGCGGTCGACGGTGCCGGTCGTCTCGGCGGCTTTCGTCGCGTACTTGGCTACGTAGGACGCCACGGCCAGTTCGGTGATCTCTTCGCCCTGGCCGAAGGCGCCGATGGGCTGGACGTCGAGCTGTGTGCCCCAGCGCAGGGTGCGGGCCGGCTCGTCACCGGCGGGCGGCACGTCGACCGCGACGCGGGCAGCAGCAGCGCGGATCGAGTCCGAGAGCAGGGCCAGGGTTGCCCAGGCCGGGGGCGGGGTGTCGGGTCCCTGGGGTCCGTCGAATCGGATCACGGCATGGAAGTGCACGGCGCCGCGCTTTTGGTACTCGGCGACCTTGCCGAAGGACAGCCGGGACTGTTCCCGGGCGGCTTTCTGGGTGAGGCCAGCGCGCTTTGCGATCTCGCGGCGGAGGTAGATCGTGAAGTAGCGCCACAGGTCGGATGCGTGGTTGTTCCAGAGCACGGCGCCTGCGTAGTCGTAGCGGTCAGGGTCGAGCGGGGTGCCGAGTTCCGGCGCATCCTCACCGTGGCGGGTGCCGCAGCGGCAGGGCCGGGTGTCGGGTCGGTTGTGGACGGGGCCGAAGCTCGGGGCGGTGAGGGTGGCGAACACGCGCGGGTGGTCGCGGATGGTGTGCGGGGTGCCCTTGTCGGGGTCTCCCGTGAGTCCTGCGCGGATCAGGTGGTAGGTGTCGCCGGCGTAGGTCCAGGCGCACGAGGGGCAGCGCGAGGCGCGACGGTTGCCGCACGCGATACGCAGGGTGCCGCCGGGCTCGGTCTCGGTCGTGTAAGCGTGTAGGACGGTCTTGGTGGTGGGGTCGATGGTCTTGGTTCCGCCGGTGAGGCGGATGGGGTCGGAGCAGCCGCCGGTGCGGCGGATCTGGTCTTGCCAGCGTTCGAAGTCGGCGGAGCCGGCCACCCTCAGCACGTCGCTGAAGGTGGCCGCGTCCAGGCCCGCCGGGGTGGCGGCGATGGTCACACCAACACCTCCTGGCGGGCGGTCAGGAAGGCGGTTCCGATCCAGCGCGTGTAGGCGGGCGGGATGGCTTCGGTGAGTTCTTCGTGGACGTCGGTCCAGGTGATGCCCATCGCGGCTTGCATCTCGGGCACGGTGGCCTTGCCGCCGCCCTTGCCGTACGCGGCGACATACGGCCCGTCGCGGCGGACGCCGTGGCGGTGCCCGCGTACATAGCCGTCGTGCTTGACGTGCACGGGTTTGGCCGTGGACCAGTTCCCCAGTTCGAAGTTCCGGTGTCGGAAGACTCTGAGCCCGAACATCACGCCGCACAGCGAGACGTCCTTACGGATCTTCGCGCGGCCGTTGGGCTGCTCGATGACGTAGGGCAAGCCGGTCTTGTCGAGGAGTGCGCGGGTCGGGGCCACGAGGTCTTCGTGGGTGCCGCCCCAGCCCTGGGAGTGGTTGGTGCCCACGGTCAGGGCACAGCCGGCCTGGCAGGGCGGGGACGCGTGCACGAGGGCATAGCGCTCGATGTCGCCCGAGGCGATGAGGCAGGCGAGATATTCGAGTGCGTCGCCCCGGTGGTAGGCGAAGGGGTAGCGGGGTCGGTCGGCGATGTCGCAGCCGTCGACCGCGTACCCGGCGAGGTGGTAGCCCATGGCGGCTCCACCGGCGCAGGAGAACAGGTCCAGTACCCGCCGGCCGCCGCTGTGGTCGTAGTGCTGGCTGGAGGTCCAGTTCAGGAGTCCCACCGCCGTCACCTCCCGGTCCGGGCGAGGACGGCCGGGTGGTTGTGGCCGGTGCCCTGGCAGGCGCGGCAGACGACGCGGAGCAGGACGCGGGTGCCGTCCGTGTGGCGGGTGCCGGTGGTGATGGCGACGACGGGGAAGCCGTCGCAGTCCCGGCAGACGGGCAGGTTCGGGGCGTGCTGAGGCATGATGAGGAAGCCCTTTCGGGTCGGAAGATCTGGAAGAGGTGCAGCCGTCCGGGGCGGCGGATACTTGGCGGTTGAGGCCGCCCCGGAGGGCATCACTTGCGGTTGCGGCTCCGGACAGGTCGGGAGCGGACCGGGTGCTTGCGTGGCGAGCGGGAGCGCCGGCGGGTGCCCGCGCGGGATAACTCCCGTTTCTTGCTGCGGTTGATCGTGTAGCTGAGCCCGCCGGTGGCCGACAGGACCGCGACGGCGGCACCGGCCACGACCTGGGCGACGAAGGCGACCACCAGAAGCACCGCGATCGTTCCGGCGGCGATCACCAGAGCGAGGATGATCGGGCCCTTGTAGGACCGCGGGGCTTCCTGGACGATCACGACCTTGCGCAGATCGGCACCGGGCGGGATCTGCCGGTACAGGTCGGCGGGTATGTGGCCGGCGCGCATCTGGTCTTCGGGGATCTGCACGGATCAGCCCTCCTCAGGTGGTGCAGCGGTGGGTGCGGGCGGCGAGTTCGGCGGCCGAGCGGTTGCCGTGCTCGGTGGAGAATCCGCAGTTCGGGGCGGTGCACGCGGCGGTGTGCTTGGTCTGGCCGCGTCCGTTGTTGAAGGTGCCGACCTTGACGGGGCCGATGCGGATCACGTCGTAGAAGCGGTTCGGGCGCACGGGATCTACCTCCTTGTCTGTCAGGCGAGTTGGGCGACGATCGCGCCGGCGAGGTCATCGGTAACCCCGAGTCGGGCGCGCAGGGTGGCGGTGTCGATGTCCGTACCGGTGCGGGTGCGGTGCTCGGTCGCGATCTTCCGGGCGTGATCCACCAAGGCCGGCGGCACGTTCACCGCAGCCGCTTTCGGCAGCGCAGGCACCGGGGCGGGCTCGGGGATCTCGGGAGCCGGCTCGGGTGCCTCGGGGCGCTCCACGACGGGCCCCGGCACCGGTCGGGGGCCAGGCTCCGGGACGGGCACGGGGCGGGCGGGTGTGTGGGCGAGGAGGGTGCCGCCGAGGAAGGCCAGCGCGGGCCAGCCGGCCACGAGGATGCGTAGCCAGTCCGGTACGTGTTCCAGGTCCAGGAGCCCGGCAGTGGCGATGTTCGCGCCGAGCGAGGCGACCAGGGCGACCAAGAACCAGAGCCAGGCCAGGGCGGAGCGTTCGGTGCGTAGCCGGCGCCACACGGCGACGAGCAGCAGGTCTACGGAGATGGGGTAGGCCCAGGCTTTCCAGCCGTCTTGTCCGGCAGCGGCGGCGAGGTCGTGTAGGTGGGCGAAGGACAGCGCACCGGCAATCACGGCCTGGACGAGTACGGCGTCGGGGCGGATCGAGCGGAACACGGATCTTCACCTCCTTCGTGGGGGTCAGGTCGGGGCGGGGCGGGGAAGCGTGTCCGGCCGCCCGGCCCTGGCGGGTTCAGTCGTTGGCGGGTGCTTCGCCGGAGCCCCAGCAGGTGAGGCACACGGCGGCTCTGCCGGTGGTCGGTGGCGCGGCCCTTGCGGGCACCGACGCGCACGGTTTCGGTGGTCTCGCCTTTGCCGTCGCAGTCCGGGCACTTCACCGTCTGCGGCTTGGCGGTCTTGCGTGCCATGAGCGGTCTCCCTTTCGGTTTTCGGCATGGCCGGGTAGGGACCTGGCGCGAGAGGGTCACGCCGACCGGGGTTCGAGAGGGTGCTAGTCCGTGACCGGGCGGGGCCGCACGAGCGGCGGCGCGGTCGGCATCGGCGGGGCGATCTGAGCGACTGGGCGGAACGGGGCCAGGAACGACAGTTCCGGGGCCAGGTGCGCGAACTCCCGGCACGCAGCCGCCGCTTCATCGGGCGTGATGGCCGGGGTGCGGATGCGGGACCAGCCACCGGACGTGTCGCCGGCCACCGCGACACCGGGACGGTTCGCAGGGATCATCGTGGCCGCGAGCACTGCCTCGGGTGAGATGTCGGACAGGCCCATGTCCGCGCTGGCCTTGTCGTTGACGCGGTGCACCACACGGCCGGTGAGCTGGGCGCGCAGTGCGGTTGCGCCCTTGCCCTGGTCGGAGCCGAAGCGCTGCCCGCACACCTCCAGGTAGATGCCGATCGCGCGGGCCATCTGGCCCAGGCGCACGAGCTGCATGACCACCCGGTCGCGCTCCGTCTCATCCTTCTTGGAGATCACGAAGAACAGCTCCGCCACCTCATCGATCAGCACCACGAGCGGCACCGGACGGACGTGCTCGGGCAGCTCCCACAGGTCCGAGACGCCGTGCAGAGCCAGGAGGTCGAAGCGCTCCTCCATCTCCGTGACCAGCGCGTCGATCAGGCGGCCGGCGGAAGGGAGGTCGGTGGCGAGGGCTGAGAGGCGGGCCGCGTAGCGGCCGTGCTCGACACCGCGCTTGCAGTCGATACCGACCAGGCCGACCGGGAGCTGGGCCAGCTCTTTGATCAGGTTGCGCTGATACATCGACTTGCCCGACTGGTTCGCCCCGAGGGTCAGCGCGTGCGGGACCTCACGGTAGTTCCGCTCGAACACCCCGCCGTCCTCGCGCATCGCCACCGGGACGACCAGACCACGCGGCTTGGCCTTGCGCGGCATCCGGACCCGGTTGAGGACGTCGTAGCCGGTCATCCGCAGTTCCACGAAGCCGGGCTTGGTCTCGCTCACCATCACCGAGCGGACTCCCCAGGCGTGGCGAAGACGCTCGGAGGACGCGGCGATGTCGGCGGGCTCCAAGCCGGCGGGCAGACGCAGCGTGACCCGCAGCCCGGTCGAGGTACCCCGGACCCGGCGGACCTTGGGCGCCACCGGCCGCACCTCACGGCGAGCCACGTTGCGGGCGACGAAGGCACGTAACCGGGACGGCTGGACCGTCAGGCCGCACACGTCCATCGTGGAGCGGTAGGTCCAGGTGAACCGGCCCCAGGTGACCGGCAGGCCGACCAGCGACCAGTACACGCGCGGGGCGTTGTACTTCGCGTAGCCGAGCCCACCGGCACCAGCAGCGGCGCCGCCCAGCTCGAACCAGGTAGCGATGTCGTTCATGGTCAGGCCGCCGCCGTGATCGCGACCGCACGGAAGGAGATCCCGTGCCGCTTCTGGCCGTTGAACTCGTTCTCCCAGTCACGCGCCTTGAGCCCGACCACCCTCACCGGCATACCCGGCGCCAGACCCTCCGGGTAGCCCGTCTCCGGGATGGTCACCTGGTACAGGTTCCCCTCCCCTTCGTCCGAGATCAGCAGGCCCACCGTCGACAGCGGTGCCCCCGTCTCCCGGTCCATCGCCCGCTCACCGGTCTTCGCGTTAGCCAGCTTCGGCGCCGGCGTAGTCGCCACGAACACCACAGCGGTCGAAACGTCGATCTTGAACGACGGCATAGCTCACTCCCGAATAGATCAGAGTTAGGCCCCTTGGACCTCTTGCTCAACTTGTTGGTACAAGCTGACTTCTAGAGATTGGCGCACTGGGAGTGAGACGTCAAGCACTTCACGCGAACATGTACCAACAAGTTGAGCGAGTGCGTCATGATGGAGGCATGAGTAAGCAGCCGAAGTACCAGCAGGTGGCCGACGCGCTGCGTCGCGAGATCGACAACGGCACGTACGCCCCTGGCAACCGGCTGCCCTCAGAGGCCGACCTTGCCAGCCGCTTCGACGCCTCCCGAAACACCGTTCGATCAGGCTTGAGCTTGCTGGTCAGCCAGGGACTCATCACGTCGAGTCAAGGGCTGGGTTACGAGGTCCGGAAGCACGAGGTCTTCGAGCTGAACGCCTCTCGTTTTGAGAACCTGACCTTCCCGCAGAATGGCGATGCCTACTCCACCGACGTCACGAACGCTGGCCGCCGACCGCACCAGACGTTCCGGGTAGAGATGACGACCGCGCCGGCGTACATCGCCGAGCGACTAAAGGTGGAGACAGGCTCTCGATCCGTGCTGCGCTTCTGCCACCGTTTCGTGGATGACGTGCCATGGTCGACCCAGGCGACGCACTACCCGGATTGGTTGGTACAGGAGGCGCCGCGACTCGCTGAACCGGGAGACATAGACGAGGGCACGACCCGCTACCTGGCTGGCCGGGACATCGAGCAGGTGGGCTACGCAGACGAAATCTCCACTCGCATGCCCACCCCGGAAGAGGCGCGGCTTTTGGAGATCGGCCCCGGCGTCCCGGTCCTGCTCTGGACACGTACGGGCTACACGACCGAGCGCCCCGTCCGGTGCACGGTGACGACCTTCCGCGGCGACCTGAACCGCATGAACTACGAGATCGGCAACCTGACGGCTCGGGATGAGAGCGATGCCAAGTGAGGATCACGAGCGCTACGCCTGCCGACCTGGACCGGCTGCTCAACTTCCGGAAGGAGGCCGCGGCTTGGCTTGGCAAGCTTGGCAGCGACCAGTGGAGCCGGCCATATCCGTCGGACCGCCTCTTGGCGACGATCCAGGCCGGAACGGTCTTCATGCTGAAGGACGGGGTGCGTACAGCCGGGACCATCACGCTCACGCCGGAGGTTGAGGAGGGGTTGTGGAGTACCGAGGAGCTGGGTGATCCCTCGATGTTCGTCAACAAGTTGACGGTCTCGCGCGAGTACGCAGGGCAAGAGCTTGGGAGCAAGCTCCTGGATTGGGCTGGGGATCGCGCGTACCGCGCAGGCGCGAAGTGGCTACGCCTCGACGCGTGGACCACCAACGAGCGTCTTCAGCGCTACTACCTGGACGAGGGCTTCCAGTACGTGAGGACCGTCTCCGAAGGCAACGCCGTCAACGGCGGCCCCCGGGTATCTGGCTGGCTTGCCCAACGCCCTGCCCGTCCGGCCGAGCACGGTCTCGCTGATGAGACGCCCAGCCCTGAACCGCTGCGCACCTGAGTTGTTACAGGTTTCTCTACCTCATCAAGCCCCGGCTGCGCTCCGCTCCGCCGGGCGCGCTTCCCGGCTCTGGCTGCGCCCGCGCTCCTGCCTTCGGCCCGCTCGGCGCTGCCGCCGCCGACGCGCGCCCACATGTGGATAGGGCCGGAAGCCATGAGTCGATCACCGTATAGAGCGGCCCACGGTCAAGGCGATGCCTCCGGCGGGGGATCGGCCGGCACCGGGATGGAGGGGGCGCCGCTCCCGACCGCGGGTCCGTAGTGGCGTGCGCGGGGAGCTCCCATCCCGTCCACCATCGACCCAGGCAGAGCCGAGCAGACGCGGCCCATGGCGTCCAGGTCGTTCGTACAGTGGCGCGCTCCACCTGGACGCCATGAACCACGCCCGCTCCACGGTGTGTGGGTCGACGGCGGACGGGATGGGAGCAGGGGTTAGTGGTGGGTTGAGGTAGGTGGAGCGGTCTAGCTGTCACCTTTTTCGCTCTCGAAACGCAGCGCTTGCTCTGCACTGTCCAGCAGATCGCTATAAGTGAGAACCTCGATCCGGGAAAGATGTGAATTGTAAGCCCGGATGGTTTGGTCGATGTGGAGACGTGACGGCAGCCCAACGCCAGCGACACGCACGTGCGTTGGATGTCCGATCACTACGGAGGACCGAACGCGTCGCAGGTCTACTGCGATCCCTAGCTCTTCATGGAGCTCTGCTTGCAGTGCTGTGCGCTGGTCGTCGAGTGCACGCAGATAGTTGACAGTTTGTCCGACTGCCTCGTGTACTTCTTTTCCGACGATGAGGTGCCCGCGATGCTTCACAATAAGTCTCTCGATGCAGGGCCCCTTGATCTCCACGATGTGTAGAGAGCCGTCAGCGCAGAGGAGAGGAATGTCGTACTCATCGAGAAAGGTAAATTTTCTTCTTGGGATGATGCCTACGTAGCGCCCGCCGAAGATCCAATACTTCTCACCAAGGGCGTGCTGTAGATCAGTCTCTGTTGTGCCGGGCGTGGCAACAAGTTGCTGTAGCTGAGCAACAATCTCTCGGCGACGCTGCACCACAGCAGCCTCGACTTCATTCAGTCCTTGATCAGTCTCCGTGGCAGCGGAGAGAACTGCTCGAAGATTTCCACCCTCCACAAGTGCGTGCCCCATGGCATCGTGTGTGAATCCCGTAATGGAGAAAAGCTCACCTTGGGTCTGGTGAACTTCAAAATCGCCGAGTCTCTCTTTCAGTCGTTCTAGCGTCGCCTGGGCGTTTTTGTCGCCGGCCGAGGAGAAGCCGATAACTGGATGCCATCTCTCGCCCGGAGGATCATTCTTCTGCTGCAGCAAAAGAAGTGTACGTCCGTACTCTTGCGAGAACCTACGAGCGGCGCTGATCAGTGATTTATTCAGTTTTCCGTCCAGAATTAAAGCGACGGCAAGTTTCGCGCTTCTCGCGTCTCTCGATTGCCCGAGTCGGACGTCTAGATTGTCCGGCTTGCTCACCTGGCTTGCGTATACATTACCGGTCGGCAAGCCTGCGAAGTCGGCAATGAGTGACATCACCCTGCCGTACTTGTGTTTGCTATTAATGGGGGCTTTGTGGTTCACGCCTTTCAGGAGCAGGGCCAGGTTTGCCAGATTCTCCTCGACAGTCACGCAAGGACGTTAACTTCGATACCTCAAGCATGGGAGCCTTTTGGCGCGAAAGCTACGCTCTTAGCTGGTCAGCGGATGTTCTGGGCGCGCCTACAGCAGTTAGAAGGGCACTTATTGTATGCATTTGTCGCATTTGGCGCGATAGTCAGTTCATGAAGTGGCGGCTGGAGTCGAGATCTCAACGTGAGCCTTAAGCGCGGTCGCGAAGTCCTCGTCGTAGCGGAGCCGACTCCTCTGGAGGCGCCCGTAAAAGCCGCTGGTCGCGCGGAGGCTCAAAGGTGCGAGTTCTTCTCTTCTTACGAGGTCGAGGATGTGCCGATACGGGTGTCGCTCTGGCCACATGCCGTAGGGCACTTCCCAGCGCTCATCAGGACCGCCCCATGCCGCATTGGGCCAACGCATGCCCTTTATGAGGGGTACCTGACCGGTCTCATCGAAAAGGCCCGGGGTCATGAGTCGGCGCCCAACCCACTCGGCGACGCCTACAGTCACAGCGTTCCCGACCAACTTCCACCGGTCGCCAGCACGTCCCTTTTCCTGCTTAGCCGCGATCGTCCAATCTCGAGGGAAACCTTGCAGCTCCTCCGCGTCGCCAATCGATGGCGTGACGATAGCGTGGCCGGCTGGCGCCCCAGGGATCCATATGGCGGGCGGCGAGGGAATTCCTAGACCCGATCCTCCCTTAAGTGTGGGGATGGCATCCTTGGCCCAACCGAGGCCGGTATTTCCCTCGGTCCAATAGAATCCAAAGGCGTCGTCGCGGTAAGCGGATAGCGGTAGTTCCGAACTGTCATCTGCGAAAAGTACTGTTCGAGGATCCTCTGTTCGCGAAGCAACGACGATCACTCTGTGCCTGCGTTGAGGAACTCCCGTGAAGCGAGAGTCGACCAGTCTGTAAGCCCACCTATATCCGAGACTCTCGAATTGTTCTACTAGGTATTCCATCGCAAGGCCCTTATCGAGAGCGAGCATGTTGCGCACGTTCTCGATCACCACCCATTTGGGATCGGTATCTGCCAGCAGCTTGAATAGATGCTTAATTAGCCCTGATTGGGTTCCGTGAATACCTGCGGTCCTGCCGGCCTGTGAAAGGTCGGTGCATGGAAAGCCTGCTGTCACGACATCCACGGATGGCAAGGAGGGAAGGTCTTGGACGTCGTCATGGAAGTCCACGCCGGGAAACTGGTTCAACAAAACAGCCTTGGCAGGCGCGGCCCACTCGCATAGAAGCTTCGATTCGAAGCCGGCGCGCTGAAGACCTAGCTCTACGCCACCGATGCCTGCGAATAGTCCAGCTACCGTAGGAGTTGGGGTGCTTGTAATTGCGTCTGCCATGAGAGCTATGATCCCACGCTCGGGACTTGCGTCATACTGCCGGGCTTGCACCAGTGCAGGCGCGAGTCACATGCCGCCGTACAGCAGCCCTGTACAGCAACCTCACAGCACTTCCTTGGCCCGCAGCGCGTCTCTGTAGCTACGTAGCAGCCGTTACGGCCGTTCCTGGCCGACTTGCATAGAGCTACGGATCAGAAGGTTGCAGGTTCGAATCCTGCCGAGTGCACACAGGTTGAAGGCCCCCGGAGAGATCCGGGGGCCTTTTGCGTGGGGTGACGGAAGTGAAGTGCGCGGGCCGGGAGGGGCACGTGAAGTTCTGATCCCCTCGCCTTGCCCCTGGCGAACGCCATCGGGACCCGGGAGCACTGCGCCTCTTTCAAGGTGTCGGCAGGGAGGGCGGCCCTGGACGGCAGGACCCGGCGTTGTCAGTGGGGGTGTCTACGCTCGGGTGATGGGTCGGGTGTGGAGTTGTGCGGGGTTGCGGTGGGGGGCCGACGGGCCCGCGCTGGTGTGGGGCGGGGGAAGGGTCAGCCCGCTGGTGCGGGGCGGGCGGATCGCCTTCGGGGTGGCCGAGGACGGTGTCCGCACCTGCGTGGGGGCGCGCGGGCACGCCTGCCCCCGGGCCACCGCCGTGCCGGGGCGCGGCACCGGGGCGCGGTGCGAGGAGTGCGCGCGGCTGGAGCGGGCGCACTCCGTGGCCGCCGACACCGTCGCCGACGATCCGCGGCCGTACCACGTCTACCTGGCGTGGTTCGGGCCCGGCCTGGTCAAGGTGGGGATCACCGGCGTCGAGCGGGGCTCCGCACGGCTGTTGGAGCAGGGCGCCGTCACCTTCAGCTGGCTGGGCCGCGGCCCGCTGATGGCCTCCCGGCGGGCCGAGGAACTGCTGCGGGCCGCGCTGCGGGTGCCCGACCGGATCCCGTACGCCGACAAGCGGGAGGTGCGCGGCGTGCTGTCCGGGACGGGCGCCGGGGGCGTGGAGCGGGTCGCCGAGATCGCCGAGCTGCACGCCCGGGCGGGCCTGCTCGACGGGTGGCCCGAGTCCCTGGAGCGCATGCCGTTCGAGCCCGTCGACCACACGGAGGTGTTCGGGCTCACCGGACTGCCGCCCGCCGAGGGCGTGGTGAGCGAGCTGGCCGCGGGGTGCGCCGTGAGCGGTGAGCTGCTGGCCGCCGCCGGTCCCGATCTGCATCTCGCGACCGGGCGCGGGGTCGTCGTGCTCGACACCCGCCTGATGCCCGGCTGGGAGCTGACCTCCGCCGGCGGGGACGACCGGCCCGCCTTCCCCATACGGGAGTCGAGGCGCGCCGCACCCGGCGTACAGGACGGGCTCTTCTGACGGCGGCCCCTACGCCGGGCACCCCGGACACCGGCCCGGATGCCGGGCACTCCCGGGACACCGGTACCGGAGAGCCCGGCGGCGCCAGGGATCTCCCCGCTTGCCGCTGGACGCCGGCGGCCGTCCGGACGGAGAGTGGCGGGCATGAGCGATCACCGCGCCGCGAGCGGGCCTGACGGAGCGTCCACCGGCACCGGCACCGGTACCGCCCCCGACGCCGGGCACCCTCGGGACACCGGCCCGGACGTCGGGCACCCCCGGGACACCGGCCCGAACCCCGAGCACCCCCGGGACATCGGCCCGGGCGACGGGCACCCCCGGGACACCGGTTCCGGAGAGCCCGGTGACGCCGGGGACGTCGGCGCACAGGGCACCCCTCCCGGTACCGTCGCCGACCCGGGCACCGCCGACGTGCGGGCGTTCTGGGCGCGGCTCGGGCTGCCCGGGCTCGTCGACGTGCACACGCACTTCATGCCCGAGCGGGTGCTGCGCAAGGTCTGGAGCTACTTCGACGGGCTCGGGCCGCTCACCGGTGGCGTCGAGTGGCCCATCACCTACCGCGCCGGCGAGGAGGAACGGCTCGCCGTCCTGCGGGCGTTCGGCGCCCGTGCCTTCACCGCGATGCTCTACCCGCACAAGCCCGGCATGGCCCGCTGGCTCAACGGCTGGGCCGCCGACTTCGCCCGCCGCACCCCCGACTGCCTGCACACGGCGACCCTGTTCCCCGAGCCGGGCGTCGAGGCGTACGTGCGGGAGGCCCTCGACGCCGGGGCGCGGGTCTTCAAGGCGCACGTGCAGGTGGGGGCGTACGACCCCGGCGACCCGCTCCTGGACCCCGTGTGGGGGCTGCTCGCCGAGGCGGGCGTCCCGGTCGTCGCGCACTGCGGCTCCGGGCCCGCGCCGGGCAAGCACACCGGGCCGGGACCGGTCGGGGACGTCCTCGCCAGGCACCCGCGGCTGCGGCTCGTCGTCGCGCATCTCGGCATGCCCGAGTACGAGGACTTCCTCGGGCTCGCGGAGCGGTACGGCGAGGTGCGGCTCGACACGACGATGGCGTTCACCGGCTTCAGCGAGCGGCTCGCGCCGTTCCCCCGGCGGGCGCTGTCCCGGCTCGCCGGTCTCGGGGACCGGGTCCTGCTCGGGACCGACTTCCCCAACATCCCGTATCCCTACGTCGATCAGCTGCACGCCCTGGAGCGGCTCGGGCTCGGCGACGACTGGCTGCGGGCCGTCTGCCACGACAACGGGGCCCGGCTGTTCGGGCTCCCGGCGGCGGGCTGAGGTCGTACCGGCCCGGCGGACATGCGGCCACCGCCCTTGCGGCGTACGGGTCGTGGGCGTTCCCTGAGAGGCGGCTGTGGGTTTCTCAGGCAAATCACAGGTTCCCGAAAGGATGCTCTCAGCGGCGCCCAGCAATGTGTCCGCTATGACCACGACCTCGCCCCAGGGGCGCACCGAACTGCTGAGGCCGGACGGGAGCCCCGTCCGAGTGCTGGTGGTGGACGACGAGTTGTCGATCACCGAGCTGCTGTCCATGGCCCTGCGCTACGAGGGCTGGCAGATCCGCAGCGCGGGTGACGGACACGGAGCGGTGCAGACCGCACGGGAGTTCCGGCCCGACGCCGTGGTGCTCGACATGATGCTGCCCGACATGGACGGCCTCGCGGTGCTCGGCCGGCTGCGCCGGGACCTGCCCGACGTGCCGGTGCTCTTCCTGACGGCCAAGGACGCCGTGGAGGACCGTATCGCCGGGCTGACCGCGGGCGGCGACGACTACGTCACCAAGCCGTTCAGCCTCGAAGAGGTCGTGGCGCGGCTGCGCGGGCTGATCCGCCGCTCCGGTGCCGCCGACCGGCGCAGCGAGTCGGTGCTCGTCGTCGGGGACCTCACCCTGGACGAGGACAGCCACGAGGTGGCCCGGGGCGGCGAGAACATCCACCTCACGGCCACCGAGTTCGAGCTGCTGCGGTTCCTGATGCGCAATCCGCGCCGGGTGCTGAGCAAGGCGCAGATACTCGACCGCGTGTGGTCGTACGACTTCGGCGGCCAGGCCAACGTCGTCGAGCTCTACATCTCGTACCTGCGGCGCAAGATCGACGCGGGCCGCGAGCCGATGATCCACACCCGGCGCGGTGCCGGTTACCTGATCAAGCCCGCGGTGTCGTGAGCGGGCGACGACGGCCGCGGAGGCAGCGGCGGGCCACCCGGCCGCGGACGCTGCGGACACGGCTCGTCGTCTCGGCGGTCGCGCTCATCGCGGTGGTGTGCGCCGTCATGGGCACGGTGACCACGATCGCGCTGGCCGAGCACCTGGACCGGCAGCTGGACGACCAGGTCACCGAGGTCGGCATGCGGGCGACCGGCGGGCCGAAGAACAGGGACGGCGATCCGCCGCGGGACGCGGTGCCCCGGGACTCCGCGGGCCGGCCCGTGCTGCCCGACGACCCCTTCGGCTTCGCCACCAAGGGCGGCACGCAGGCGGACACCGTCGTCGCCCAGGTGGGTGACGACGGTGGGATCTCCCGGGCGGTCGTCACCAAAGAGAGGGAGGCCTCCGCGAACGAGGCCTTCCGGATGACCACCAAGAACCTCACCCAGGCGCAGAAGGCGGCGCTCGCCTCCGTCCCGAAGACCGGCGAGCACACCCTGGACCTGCCGGGACTCGGCGAGTACCGCGTCAAGTACATGGACGGCAACCGCGGCACCTTCTACGTCGCGCTGCCCACCGCCTCCGTCACCGGCACGGTCCACACCCTCGTCCTCGTCGAGGTAAGCGTCACCACCGCCGGTCTCGTCGCCGCCGGCATCGCCGGGTCCGTGCTCGTCGGGGTCGCCCTGCGTCCGCTGCGCCGGGTCGCCTCCACCGCCACCCGGGTCTCCGAACTCCCCCTGCACAGCGGCGAGGTGACCCTCTACGAGCGGGTCCCGGAGTCCGAGGCCGACCCGCGCACCGAGGTCGGCCAGGTCGGCGCCGCGCTGAACCGGATGCTCGACCACGTCCACGACGCCCTGCACGCGCGCCAGCAGAGCGAGACGCGCGTACGGCAGTTCGTCGCGGACGCCAGCCACGAGCTGCGCACGCCGCTCGCCTCCATCCGCGGGTACGCCGAACTGACCCGGCGCGGGCGGGAGCGGACCGGGCCCGACACCCGGCACGCGCTCGGCCGGATCGAGTCCGAGGCCGGGCGCATGACGCTCCTCGTGGAGGACCTGCTCCTGCTCGCGCG
This sequence comes from Streptomyces sp. NPDC028308, assembly GCF_055565855.1. Taxonomy (NCBI): domain Bacteria; kingdom Bacillati; phylum Actinomycetota; class Actinomycetes; order Kitasatosporales; family Streptomycetaceae; genus Streptomyces; species Streptomyces sp. NPDC028308. The sequence goes on along the minus strand of NZ_JBVHTO010000015.1, from coordinate 101,815 downwards.
CCTGGACGCGGGGCGCCCGCTCCAGTACGAGCAGACCGACCTGGTGCCGCTCGTCGTGGACGCGGTGAGCGACGCCCGGGCGGCCGGACGCGACCACGACTGGCGCCTGGAGCTGCCCGACGAACCGGCCCTGGTCCCGGCGGACGCCGCCCGGCTCCAGCAGGTCCTGGTAAACCTGTTCGCCAACGCCCGCACCCACACCCCGCCCGGCACGACGGTCACCGCGCGGGTGCACCGGCACGGGCCGTGGCTGTGCGTGGACGTCCAGGACGACGGGCCCGGCATCCCCGAGGACCTGCTGCCCCGGGTCTTCGAGCGGTTCGCGCGCGGCGACTCCTCCCGCTCCCGTGCCTCGGGCTCGACGGGGCTGGGGCTGGCCATCGTGCAGGCCGTCGTGTCCGCGCACGGCGGCGCCGTGACCGTCGACAGCGTCCCCGGCCGGACCGTGTTCACGGTGCACCTGCCCGCGCTCGCCGTCGGGACGGGACCGCGGACGTACTCACAGGCACAGCACAGCGCCACCACACGGGCGTAACAGGGCGGTTGACGAATGTCGTCGACATGCGAACCGACTCTTCTCCCGGCAGCCTGCCGGCGCGGGAGCACCTCCCGGCCGGAACCGCCGGTACGCCTGTCCTGGACGTAGTGGTCCCCGTCTACAACGAGGAGAAGGACCTCCAGCCGTGTGTGCGACGGCTGCACGAGCACCTCGCGCGCACCTTCCCCTACGCGTTCCGCATCACGATCGCGGACAACGCCTCCACGGACTCCACACCGCTGGTGGCCGCGCGGCTGGAGTCGGAGATCGCGGAGGTCAGGTCCTTCCGCCTGGAGCAGAAGGGCCGCGGCCGGGCGCTGCGTACCGTCTGGTCCGCCTCGGACGCCCCGGTCCTCGCGTACATGGACGTGGACCTGTCCACCGACCTCAACGCCCTGCTGCCGCTGGTCGCCCCGCTGATCTCGGGCCACTCCGACCTGGCGATCGGCTCCCGGCTCGCCCGCTCCTCGCGGGTGGTGCGCGGCGTCAAGCGGGAGTTCATCAGCCGCTCCTACAACCTGATCCTGCGCGGCTCGCTCCAGGCCCGCTTCTCGGACGCGCAGTGCGGCTTCAAGGCGATCCGGCGCGATGTCGCCCAGGCGCTGCTGCCGCTGGTGGAGGACACCGGCTGGTTCTTCGACACCGAGATGCTGGTACTGGCCGAGCGGGCCGGGCTGCGCATCCACGAGGTGCCGGTCGACTGGGTCGACGACCCGGACTCGACGGTGCACATCGTCCGGACGGCCACGGACGACCTCAGGGGCGTGTGGCGGGTGGGCCGGGCCCTGGCCACCGGTTCGCTGCCGCTGGACCGGCTCGCGCGGCCCTTCGGGGACGACCCGCGCGACCGGGAGCTGACCGGCGTGCCGCGCGGGCTCGCCCGTCAGCTGGTCGGCTTCTGCGTGGTGGGCGTCCTGTCCACGCTGTTCTACCTGCTGCTGTACTCCGGTTTCCGGGCCGTCTCGGGCCCGCAGGCCGCCAACGCGCTCGCGCTGCTGGTCTCCGCGGTGGCGAACACCGCGGCGAACCGGCGGCTGACCTTCGGCGTGCGCGGCCGGGACCGCGCCGTACGTCATCAGGCCCAGGGGCTGGTGGTGTTCGGCATCGGGCTGGCCCTCACCAGCGGTTCGCTCGCCGCCCTGGACGCGGCGGCGTCCGAGCCCGCCCACTCCACGGAACTGGCGGTCCTGGTGGCCGCCAACCTCGCGGCGACGGTGCTGCGGTTCCTGCTCTTCCGGGCGTGGGTGTTCCCGGACCGCGACGAGCCCGCCTCCACGGTCGCGCCCTCGCGCCGACCGGCCCCGCCCGCGCACTCCACAGCGGTGCGGCCGTACACCGAGGCGCCGCTGCCGCAGCTCCCGACGGCGCGCCGCTCTTCGTACGACACCACAGAGTTCCGCGCCGGCGACGCCGCGGACGCCACCCGGGGGGACGCGACCGTGCAGCTGCGGCCGGTGCGCCCGCACGACCACGATCCGAGGAACGCACGATGACGACTCAGCCCGACACGACCGCGCAGGGGGCCGACCCCTCCTGGGGACCGCCCGCCACGGCCCCGGCGGACGGTCCCGCCGGACGGCACCAGGCGGCCCCCGGGGCCGGAGCGCCCCGCGGGCGCCTCCCGGGACGGCTGTGGCGCGGACGCCCCGAGGACCCGCGCTGGGCGCGCCCGGCCCTCCTCGCGCTGCTCCTGGTCACCGGTCTGCTCTACCTCTGGAACCTGAGCGCCTCCGGTTACGCCAACTCCTTCTACTCCGCGGCCGTCCAGGCCGGCAGCCAGAGCTGGAAGGCGTTCTTCTTCGGCTCGCTCGACGCCGCCAACGCGATCACCGTCGACAAGCCGCCGGCCGCGCTGTGGCCGATGGCCCTGTCGGTGCGGCTGTTCGGCCTGGGCTCGTGGGCGATCCTCGTGCCCGAGGTGCTGATGGGCGTCGCCACGGTCGGCGTGCTCTACGCGGCCGTGCGGCGCCGGTTCTCCCCGGCGGCCGGTCTGATCGCGGGCGCGGTGCTCGCGCTGACCCCCGTCGCCGCGCTGATGTTCCGGTTCAACAACCCGGACGCGCTGCTCGCGCTGCTGATGACCGTCACGGTGTACTGCGTGATCCGCGCCCTGGAGGACGGCCGTACCAAGTGGCTGGTCTGGGCGGGCGTCGCGGTCGGTCTCGCCTTCCTGACGAAGACCCTCCAGGCGTTCCTGATCCTGCCGCCGCTGGCCGTCCTGTACGCGGTCTGCGGGCCGGTGCGGCTGAGGAAGCGGCTCGGGCAGCTCGCCCTGGCCACGCTCGCGCTGGTCGTCTCCGGTGGCTGGTGGGTCGCGGTCGTCGAGCTGTGGCCCGCCTCCTCCCGCCCGTACATCGGCGGCTCGCAGAACAACTCCTTCCTGGAACTGACCTTCGGCTACAACGGCCTGGGCCGTATCAACGGCGACGAGAGCGGCAGCGTCGGGGGCGGTGGCGGCGGTGGCGGCACCGGGCAGTGGGGTGAGACCGGCTGGGACCGGATGTTCAACTCCGAGATCGGCGGCCAGATCTCCTGGCTGCTGCCCGCCGCGCTGATCCTGCTCGTCGCGGGTCTGTGGCTGACCCGCAGGACCGGGCGGACCGACCTGGCCCGCGGTTCCTTCCTCGCCTGGGGCGGCGCGCTGCTCATGACCGCGCTCGTCTTCAGCTACATGGCCGGCATCTTCCACCAGTACTACACGGTGGCCCTGGCCCCGTACATCGCGGCGGTGGCCGGCATGGGCGCGACGGTGCTGTGGGAGGAGCGGGGCAGGATCGGGGCCTCGCTCGCGCTCGCCGCCTCGGCCACCGCGACGGCGGTCTGGGGCTACGTCCTGCTCGACCGGACCCCGGACCACCTGCCCTGGCTGAAGTGGCTCGTGCTGGTCGGCGGTCTGACCGGCGCGCTGGGGCTCGTCTTCGTGACCCGCCTCGGCCGCCGGCTCGCCCTGGCGACGGCCGCGCTGAGCGTCGCGGCGGCGCTCGCGGGACCGGCGGCGTACACCCTCAGCACGGTCGGCACCGGGCACTCGGGCTCCATCGTGACGGCCGGTCCGGCCGGGGCGAGCATGATGGGCGGCCGGGGCGGCGGTCCCGGCGGCGCGGGTCGGCCGGACGGCGGGATGCCCGGCCAGAACCGGCAGGACGGCGCGGGCCGGCCGGGTGGCGGCATGGGGCAGCCCCCTGCGGGTGGCACCGGCGGCTTCCCCGGCGGCGGCACGAACCGGCAGGGCGGCCAGGCTCCGCAGGGCAACGGCCAGGCTCCGCAGGGCGGGGCGGCCGGCGAGCGCGGTGCGGGGGTCGGCGGCATGGGCGGTCTGCTCGACGGCGCCTCGGTGGGCGCCGAGGCCAGGAAGCTGCTGACGGCGGACGCCGACCGGTACACCTGGGTGGCGGCGACCATCGGTTCCCAGAACGGCGCCAGCTACCAACTCGCCACCGGCGAGCCGGTGATGGCGATCGGCGGCTTCAACGGGAGCGATCCGTCCCCGACCCTCGCCCAGTTCAAGAAGTACGTCCGCGACGGGAGGATCCACTACTTCGTCTCGGGCGGCATGGGCGGCGGTGGCGGCAACTCCGGCTCCGCGTCCGCGATCACCACCTGGGTCGAGGCCAACTACACGAAGGTGACGGCCGGTTCGGCCACCTTCTACGACCTGACGCAGCCGAAGAGCGGCGGCTGACCGTACGTCCGGCGCGGCGGTGGGACGGGGCACGCGCACCCCGTCCCACCGCCGCTCCACGTCCCGCCGGAAACTGCCTTGTACGGCGCACGGAACGGTTCCACGGTGTAGGACGGCCCTCTCCGTACACCGCGGAAGGGCCCCGCACCATTTCCCGGCGGGCTGCTCGCGGCGGCGTTGCCGCGGCGGGCGGAGAGGGCAGACTCCGCGGTGACGGTGTCCGCGTGACGCCCGCTTAGCATCGGGAGGGGAGGACCGGGGCATTCCGGCCCCCACCTCGGGAAACCAGAACCTCAGGGTCCCGCAGTTCCGAGAAAGGTGCGCCATGGTGAGGGCAGCCGACCGGGCCGGGCGTCCGGCGCGGACCAGTGTCTGGTTGGACGGCAAGGCGGCCCGGGGACGTACGGCGCGTGGCGGTAGCCAGCCGTCGGGGCTCGACCGGGACCGCATCACGGAGGCCACCGTGCGGCTGCTGGACGCGGAGGGCCTGGCCCGGTTCTCCATGCGCCGCCTCGCCGCCGAGCTGAACGTGACCGCGATGTCCGTCTACTGGTACGTCGACACCAAGGACGACCTGCTCGAACTCGCCCTGGACGCGGCCTTCGGCGAGCTGGACCCGTCCGACGCCGGACCGGGCGGGGACTGGCGCGACCAGCTGCGCTCCCTGGCCGCCGGCTACCGCTCGCTGCTCGTGCGCCACCCGTGGGTGTCCCCGCTGATCGGCAACTTCCTGAACATCGGGCCGCACTCGATGGCCTTCTCGCACCGCGTGCAGCAGATCGTCCGCGACACGGGGCTGCCTCCGCACGGACGCACGGGCGCCCTGTCGGCGGTCTTCCAGTTCGTCTACGGCTTCGGCACGATCGAGGGCCACTTCGTGCGGCGCTGCGCCTCGGCCGGGATGACCCAGGACGAGTACGTCCACCAGGCCATGGGCGCCATCCGCGACCGGCCGGAGTTCGCGGAGCAGTTCGAGAGCGCCGCGGACCTCATGGAGGCCCGCGGCGGTGACACGGTGGAGGAGATGCGCGAACGCGACTTCGCCTTCGCGCTGGAGACGCTGGTCGCGGGCATCGAGGCGATGGTCGCCAGGGGCTGACCGCGCCGCTCCCGGGTCAGTCCTGCGGGGCGAGCCGCGCCGGGAAGCCGCCCGTGGCCACCGGCCCCCACCGCTCGGGCGTGACGCGGATGATCGACTTGCCCTGCTTGCGCATCGCCTCCCGGTACTCGTCCCAGTCCGGGTGCTCCCCCGCGATGTTGCGGTAGTACTCGACCAGCGGCTCGACGGAGTCCGGCGCGTCGATGACCTCGGCGGTGCCGTCGATCTGGACCCAGGGCCCGTTCCACTCGTCGCTCAGCACGATGAGGCTGACCCGCTCGTCCCGCTTGGCGTTCCGCGTCTTGGCGCGCTCCGGGTAGGTGGAGACGACGATGCGGCCCGCGTCGTCCACGCCGCAGGTCAGGGGGGAGCCCTGGGGGCCGCCGTCGGCCCGCCGGGTCAGCAGGACGGCGCGGTGCCGGGGCCGTACGAAGTCGAGCAACTCGTCCAGGGAGACGGAGGTGTTCTTCGCGATGTTGGGTGCCATGCGGCCAGCCTAGGTCGGACACGGCCTAGGACTCGATCGCCTCGGCCAGGTCGTCGTACACGGCGACGTCCCGGCGCAGCCCGGTCAGCTCCAGGACGCGGCTCACCAGGCCCTCCGGCCGCGCCACCACGCGCAGTTCGGTGCGCGGCGGGCGGTGCAGCTGTTCGCGTACCTCGTTGATGAGGCGTACGCCCTGGGAGTCCATGAACTCGGTCCCGGTGAGATCCAGGACGAGCAGGCGCAGTCGGTCCCTCCGTGTGTTCACCACGCCCATGGTCCCGGCGTACACGGAGTCGGCGTTGGAGATGTCGATGTCCGCGGGCAGCGTGACGAGCGTGCAGTTCGGCAGGTCACGTGGGGTCGGGGAGAAGGTCATGGCAACTCACCTGAAAGACATGTGTCCGGATCCGATGAGGCCGCTTCCTGACCTGTACGGCCATTCCACCACGGGCGCGGCTCTCTTCGGAAGCTCGGCCACCGAGCCGCAACCTCACCCCATCGGAGCAGCTAAAGTGCTGTTCGTCCTGTGCTCGCAGTCGGGAATGTGCTGCGGAGCTCTCCTGCGCATGGCGCTGGGGCCTGTCGTCGAACGACGACGGGATCCTGGTCATGCATGCCGAAGAGGTTCGTGGTGGCTGCGTCCGACTTTACTGAATTGCCCCATTTCGCGATGGGTTTCGAGCTGGCCGAGGCTCTGTCCGTGGCCGCTCAGCAGCTGCATGAGACATCCACGGCGAACGGCACCCTGCGCACCGCGGCCCGGCTCGCCGTGCACCTCCTGCCCGGCGCCGAGCACGCCGGCGTCTCCGTCATCGAACGCGCCGCGCACCGGCAGACCCTCGCCTGGACCGACGACGTCGTCCGCTCCGCCGACGCCCTGAACGCGGGCCGGGAGCACGACGCGTACTGGAACGGGCTGTGGAGCGCGCCGGTCGCCGGGATCGAGGACAGCGGCGACGACGAGGACGGTGAACTCACCCTGTCCGGCCTCGGACTGCGCTCGGTGCTCTCCCTGCGCCTGCGCGCGGACCGCCGCCGGGTCACCGTCCTCACCGTCTACGCGCGCAAGCCGCGGGCCTTCGACGACTCGGCCACCCGCATCGGCCGGCTGCTCACCGCGCACGTGAGCATCGCGCTGGAGTCGGCGACCGTACGGGAGCAGCTGACGGAGGCCATGCGCACCCGCGACCTGATCGGCCAGGCCACGGGCATCCTCATGGAGCGCCTGGACATCGACGCGGCGGAGGCCTTCGACAGTCTGGTGCGGACCTCTCAGCGGGAGAACGTGAAGCTGCGCGACCTCGCGGGGCGGATCGTGGAGGCCAGGGACCAGGCGTGAGCGGGTGCCGACGGGATAACCGTTCTGTATGAGACCCCCAGCGGATCCACCCCGGTCGCCGCGGGCCGTCGCGGCGGAAGCCGGCCCCCTCCACGAGGCGCTGGCTCAGGGCGGCGGCCTCGACACGCTGCTCAAGGACCTCACGGAGCGGGCCGTGCTCGCCGTCGAGGGAGCGGCCGCCTCCAGCATCACCGTCCGCCGCGACGGACGGCTGCTCACCCTGGCGGGCACGGACGGACTGCCGAGCGGACTGGACCAGCGGCAGTACGAGAACGGGGACGGCCCCTGCGTCCGGGCGGCCGAGGCGGACGCCGAGCAGCACTCGCCGGACCTCACCCAGGAGACCCGCTGGCCCTCGTACACCGAGTACGCGCTCTCGCAGGGGGTCCGCTCGGTCCTCGCGGTCCCGCTCGCGGTCGACGGCGAGACGGACGCGGCGCTCAATCTCTACGCCGTGACGGAGAACGCCTTTCGCGACCGGCGGGAGACCGCCCGGGAGTTCGCGGCCCGCGCGGCGCAGGCGATCAACGCTGCGCTGCGCATCGAGCGGGACCGGGCGTCGGCGGGGGACGTCCGGACCGCGCTGCTCTCGCGCAGCGTCATCGACCAGGCGGTCGGCATCCTGATGGCGAAGGAGCGCTGCGACGCCCGGGTGGCGCTCGACATGCTGCGCCGCGCCTCGCAGGACTCGAACGTCAAACTCCGGGACCTCTGCGGGGATCTGGTGGCCCGGGTGTCCCGTACGCCGGTCCGCGACGGCAGGACGCCGGGCGGCTCCCGGGCCGGCGCCTGAGCGGCCGCCCCGGGAGGGCCCGCCCGGTCAGACGGCGGGCAGCGAGTCGCCCTGGACCGCCTGGACGTCCAGCTCGACGCGCAGCGTGGTGCCGATGGCGGAGATGCCCGCCTGGAGCACCTGGTTGTAGTTCATCGCGAAGTCCTCGCGGCGCAGTTCGGCGGTGGCGCGGAACGCCGCCCGCGTGCCGCCCCAGGGGTCGGCGCCGGTGCCGAGGTAGGCCAGGTCCAGGTCGACGGGGCGGACGACGCCGTGCATGGTCAGTTCGCCGTGCACCGTCCAGCGGTCGGAACCGGCGAGGGTCAGCCCGGTCGAGCGGTACGTGATCTGCGGATACGTCTCCACGTCGAGGAAGTCGGGCGACTTGAGGTGCCCGTCGCGCATCGCGTTCCCGGTGTCGATGGAGGCCGCGGAGATCACCGCCTCCACCCGGGACTTGGCGACCTCGTCCGGTGCGATCTCGATCAGGCCCGAGAACTCGGTGAACCGGCCGCGCACGCTGGAGATGCCCAGGTGCTGGGCGACCGCGCCGACGGAGGAATGCACCGGGTCGATGGTCCAGGGGCCCGGCGGGGGCAGTTCGGTGCCGCCCTGGCGGGTCAGGACCACGTTCCCCACGTCCGCCCGCCCGCTCGCCGTGACGATCGCGCTGGACGCGGCGGGGGCGTACCCGACCGCGGTGACGATCACGGTGTACGCGCCGGGCGCCAGGTCCGTCGTCTCCCGCACGGCACCTTCGGTGTCGGCCTCGGCCCGCACCACCTGGGTGCCCGTCATGTCGGTCACCGTGACGACCGCGTGCGACACGGCCCATCCGTCCCGCGTGCGGATCCTTGCGGTCAGTCCCATCCCGTTTTCTCCTTGCAAGCCAAGCTGTCCGGGCCGGCGGGGCCGGCCGGACCGGTCGAAAAAGAGACCGGCCCGCGGGGCGCACCTCCGCTCGGAGTGCGCCCCGCGGGCCGGAGCCGAACTACTCGCCCGGGTGGGAGAGTTCGATGTCGTGGCCGTCGGTGCCGGGGCCGTCGACGGTCAGCGAGGTGGCCACCGGCGGGTAGCCCGTCGCGATGACGGTGTACTCGCCGCCGTCCAGGTCGGTGAAGGCGTACGCCCCGTCGGCGCCGGTCCTCGCCGTGCCGACCACGTTGCCGGCCGCGTCGACCAGGGTGACCCGGGCGTCGCCGAGCGGACCGCCCGGAGCGCGGACGACACCCTGCACGTGGGCGCCGGGGCTGAGTTCGACCTCGACCCGGGTGACGCCGGTGCCGCCGACCTCGACGGGCAGGGCCACCGGACGGTGCCCCGCGGCGTTCACCGCGACGGTCACGGCACCGGGAACCAGCTCGGCGAAGCTGAACTCGCCCTGCTCACCGGTGGTTCCGGTGGCCAGCACGTCACCGCGCACATCGGTCACGATGACCATGGCGTCCTCGACCGCGGTCCGGGACCCGGCGGCCCGCACCACACCGCTCAGCCCGCTGGTGCCGCTGAGCAGGATGTCGTACGCGACCGGCTCGTCGTTGACGACGATCGTCGAGGCCTGCGGCTGGAAGCCGTCGGCGGAGGCGATCAGGACGTAGGAGCCGGTACCGGGCGCGTCCACCGCGTAGGCGCCGTCGGCCTGCGCGACCGACCGGCCGAGCTGCCGTCCCGCGAGCGAGATCAGCGTCACCGCGGCCCGCGGCACGGGCGCGCTCTCGGCGCCGCGGACGTGGCCGCGGACCGGGATGCCGCCGGAGCCGGGCGCGGTCCCGGTCGCCGCCGTGGCGACGGCGCCGAGCTGCTGCGTGCCCTCGGGGCCGGGGCCGGCCGTCTCCGTCGGGGAGGCGGACCGGTTCGCGGTCTCGACGGTCTCGACGGCGGGGGCTTCGGCGGCGGCCGGGACGGCCGCCCTGGCGTCGGCCTCGGCGGCCTGGGCCAGACCGCCCGAGGTCCGCAGCGGGACCTCCTTGATGAACAGCGTCACGAAGAAGGCGACGAGGGCCATCGCCGAGGCGATCAGGAAGACGTCCGCGATGCCGTGGCCGTACGCGCTCTCCATGACGGTGCGCAGCGGCGCGGGCAGCTTGTCCATGTCGGGGATGCTGCTGTCGGAGCTCGCACCGGCGGCGGCCGAGGCGTACTTGGGGCCGAGGTCGGCCAGGCCGTCCTTGGCGTAGCCGGTGATCCGGTTGGCCATCACGGCGCCCAGCGCGGAGACGCCGATCGCACCGCCGAGGGACCGGAAGAAGGTGACCGTGGAGCTGGCCGCGCCGAGGTCGGAGGGGGCCACCTGGTTCTGCGTGCACAGCACCAGGTTCTGCATCATCATGCCGATGCCGAGACCCATGAGCGCCATGAAGATCGCGATGTGCCAGTACTCGGTGTCGTACCGGATCGTGCCGAGCAGACCCAGTCCGGCGGTCACCAGGACGCCGCCGCTGACCAGCCAGGCCTTCCACTTGCCGGTCTTGGTGATGATCTGGCCGGAGACCGTGGAGGAGACGAACAGGCCGCCGATCATCGGGATGGTCATCACGCCCGACATCGTCGGGGACTCGTCGCGGGCCAGCTGGAAGTACTGGCTGAAGAAGACGGTGCCGGTGAACATCGCGACACCGACGAACAGCGAGGCGATCGAGGACAGCGTGATGGTGCGGTTGCGGAACAGCCGCAGCGGGATGATCGGTTCCTTGGCCCGGGACTCCACGAGCACGAAGAGCAGCCCCAGCACGACCGCGCCGGCGAGCATCGTGTAGGTCTGCCAGGAGATCCAGTCGTACTTGTCCCCGGCGAAGGTGACCCACAGCAGCAGCAGGGAGACCGCGGCGGAGATGAAGAACGCGCCGGCCCAGTCGACCTTGACGTCCCGCTTCACGACGGGCAGGTGCAGGGTCTTCTGCAGGACGATCAGCGCGATGACCGCGAAGGGCACGCCGACGTAGAAGCACCAGCGCCAGCCGAGCCACGAGGTGTCGGTGATGACACCGCCGAGCAGCGGACCGCCGACGGTGGCCACGGCGAAGGTCGCGCCGAGGTAGCCGGAGTAGCGGCCCCGCTCACGGGGGGAGATCATCGCGGCCATGACGATCTGCGCCAGGGCGGACAGACCGCCGACGCCGATGCCCTGGACGACCCGGACCGTGATCAGCATGCCCGCGTTCTGCGAGAGGCCTGCCACCACGGAGCCGAGGACGTAGATGATCAGCGCTATCTGGACGAGCGCTTTCTTGCTGTAGAGGTCGGCCAGCTTGCCCCACAGCGGCGTGGTCGCCGTCATGGCCAGCAGCGAGGCCGTGACGACCCAGGTGTAGGCGGACTGGCCGCCGCCCAGGTCCCCGATGATCTCGGGAAGGGCGTTGGAGACGATCGTCGACGACAGGATCGCGACGAACATGCCGAGCAGCAGCCCGGAGAGCGCCTCCATGATCTGCCGGTGCGTCATCGGAGCGCCGTCGGAGGACCCACCTCCGTGCTTGGCGTGAGCCCGCACACCGGCTGGTGTGGTCGTTGCCATGGGCTTCCTTTTCTTACGTTCTATGCGGGTGTACGGGTGGTCGGTTCCGTCGCGTACGAGTGCGGGGGCGCCGGTCGGTGCGGCGGGGTGCCACGGCAGTCGCCGAAGCTCTCGCGCAGCCGGCCCATGAGCTCGATGAGCAGACCGACCTCGTCGTCGGACCAGTGGCTCAGCCGGTCGGCCAGCAGCCGCGACGAACGCTCTGAGAGCTCGTCGAGCTGATGCCGGCCCGCGGCGGTGAGGCGCAGGATGCGTGAGCGCTTGTCAGCCGGGTCGGGGGACCTCTCGATCCAGCCCCGGTCCGCGACATGGGCGACATGGCGGCTGGTCACCGACATGTCCACGGAGAGCAGCTCGGCGAGCCTGCTCATCCGCATGTCGCCGTGCCGGCCGAGCAGCGTCAGGACGGCGGCGGAACCCGCCGGGCAGTCGTGCGGCAGGATCCGCCCCATGTCCCTCTTCACGGCACCGATGGCGCTGAGCTGACGAGCCAGTTCCTCGTACTGCGCCTGCTCGGCCATCGCACCTCCCGTATTCGTTGCTTAGGGCAACCATAGAGACAGTTGGTTGCCACAGGCAAACGAAATCGGGACCAGTCGCCCTAAAAACTTGGCAAAGGCAAGCATTGGCAACCGTAAACCCGCAGGTGAGGGGGGTAAGTGCCGCCGTCAACGACCGTCCGGCCGGTACGGTCCCCGTCCGCGCCCCCGCCGGGCCGGCTGGCGCGAGGCCTCCCGGGAACCGGCGAAAAGGGCCGCGAGCAGTACGGAAGCGGAATCGCGGGCCCCGGCCGAACGGCCGGAAGGGGAACCCGGCACTTGGGCAGTCCCCGCTCATTCGCTAGGGTCCAGGGCCATGGCAAACACCCAGGGCCCCGAGGGCAACTACGACCCCGCGGGTAGCACCCAGATGTTCCGGGCCTTCGTCGACGAGGGCCCCCAGGCGCGTCCCCAGCAGGCGGCCCAGTCGGGCCCCCGCATCGGCCTGATCCTCGGCGTCGTGGCCGCCGTGATCGTCGTCGCCGCCGTGGCCTGGCTGGCGCTCTCGTAACCGGCGGCCCGCCCCCAGGGGCGGGCTACCGCCACCGTACGGACACGTCCCGCGTCTCGACGTGCATGCCCAGCGGCACCCGCCAGGCGTCCACGCACACCGTCCAGGTCCGTTCCTCCACGGCGCCGGCCGCGATCGGCGCCGGCAGGTCCTCGGTCGACTCGACCGTCGCCCAGTCGATCCCGAGCGCCCCGACGACATGCGTCCCGAACGTCACCGTGCCCGAACGCACCGCCGTCCCACCGGTGTTGCGGAAGGAGACGGTCACCTCCTCGCACCACCGGTGCTCACCCGCCGCGCGCCGCGGCTCTCCGGCGGTCAGTACGGCGGGCCCGGCCGGGGGACTCGCGGGCGCCTCGGTCGCCGTACCGCCGCCCGAACCAGCGCCCGGCCGCCCGGAGTCACCGCCCGCGCCCGCCGGACCCGGCCGCTCCGTCCCGTCTTCCGTCGTCGCGCCGGGACCCCGCGTCTGCGCACCCGGTGACCGCGTGGGCCCCGTGCCGGGTGCCGATGAGCTCGCCGGGTCCGAACGCCCCTGATCCGCGCCCCTGTTGACGGCCGGCGGCGCGGCGCCGCCCTCCTCGTCCAGTGGCGCCAGCGTCACGTCCCCGGTCGGCGCCGCCGCCCCGGACGCGCCCGGCGGCCCGCCGGCCGGACCGACCGCGACGTAGCCGCCGCCGAGCCCGCCTCCCCCGCAGGCGACGGCCACGGCACCCAGGCAGACGGCAGCCGCCGAGGCACCCAGCAGGGCGCCTCGGCGGTCGCGTATCGGGAGTCGGCGCATCGCGACAGTGTGGCTGACGGTGCGTCAATTATGAAGACTCAGTCGGAGATGAGACCTTCCCGCAGCTGGGAGAGCGTGCGGGTGAGCAGCCGGGAGACGTGCATCTGCGAGATGCCGACCTCCTCGCCGATCTGCGACTGCGTCATGTTCGCGAAGAAGCGCAGCATGATGATGCGGCGCTCGCGGGGCGGCAGCTTGGCGAGCAGCGGCTTGAGGGACTCGCGGTACTCGACGCCCTCCAGGGACGGGTCCTCGTAGCCGAGGCGGTCCGCGAGGGAGCCCTCGCCGCCGTCGTCCTCGGGGGCCGGGGAGTCCAGCGAGGAGGCCGTGTACGCGTTGCCCACGGCGAGGCCGTCGACCACGTCCTCCTCGGACACGCCGAGCACCACGGCGAGTTCGGCGACGGTCGGCGAGCGGTCCAGCTTCTGCGACAGCTCGTCACTGGCCTTGGTGAGGGCCAGGCGCAGCTCCTGGAGGCGGCGCGGGACCCGCACCGACCAGGAGGTGTCGCGGAAGAAGCGCTTGATCTCGCCCACGACCGTCGGCATCGCGAAGGTCGGGAACTCCACGCCGCGTTCGCAGTCGAAGCGGTCGATCGCCTTGATCAGGCCGATGGTGCCGACCTGGACGATGTCCTCCATCGGTTCGTTGCGGCTGCGGAAGCGGGCCGCCGCGTACCGGACGAGGGGGAGGTTGAGCTCGATCAGGGTGTCGCGTACGTAGGCGCGCTCGGGGCTGTTCTCGTCGAGCGCGGCGAGCCGCAGGAACAGGGAGCGGGACAGGGTGCGGGTGTCGATGGCTCCCGAGGCAGGAAGGGCCGGGACGGCCGCTTCCTGGTCCGGGAGGGCCGGGACGGCTTCCTGGTCCGGAAGGGCCGGGACGTCATGAAGCACGTCGGGCGCCGAGTCGCTCTTGGCGAGCGTGAGCACCTTCGAGCTGCCCTGATCTGCGGACATGCCACCCCCTTTGGGTCGCGGACGGTCGCGGCGGACGCTCCCGTCGGAGGAACGCAGCCTCCACCTGAATACCGGCGGCGAGGCCGCGGCAAACGCGCTTCCGGCAGAATGTCACATGTCGGCAACACGCTGTAGTGACATGTCGACATGGGAAGGGTGAATCGGCCCTGGAAAAAGGGGGTCTGACGGTTTATCAGTGCAGAACCGTCGGAAAAAAGCCCGCTGAGCGATTCGCTCCCGGGAGTTACGCCTCGATCCTGTTTGCGGATCTCAGACGCGCGAAACTACGCGCGAGAAGCCTTGACACATGCATCTGTGACACACCCAGTTCGGCACTGATCTGGGACTGCGTCAGATTGCTGTAGTAGCGCAGCAGCAGGATCCGCTGCTCCCGTTCGGGCAGCTGTACGAGAAGGTGGCGCACGAGGTCGCGGTGCTCCACCCCGTCGAGCGCCGGGTCCTCGTAGCCGAGCCGGTCGAGCAGCCCCGGCAGCCCGTCGCCCTCCTGGGCGGCCTCCAGCGAGGTCGCGTGGTACGAGCGCCCGGCCTCGATGCAGGACAGGACCTCCTCCTCGGAGATCCGCAGCCGCTCGGCGATCTCGGCGGTCGTCGGGGAGCGCCCGAAGGCCGTCGTCAGGTCCTCGGTGGCGCTGTTCACCTGTACCCACAGCTCGTGCAGCCGGCGCGGCACGTGGACCGTGCGCACGTTGTCCCGGAAGTACCGCTTGATCTCCCCGACGACGGTCGGCATGGCGAAGGTCGGGAACTGCACCCCCCGGTCGGGGTCGAAGCGGTCGATGGCGTTGATCAGGCCGATGGTGCCGACCTGGACGACGTCCTCCATCGGTTCGTTGCGGCTGCGGAAGCGGGCGGCGGCGTACCGGACGAGCGGCAGGTTGGCCTCGATGAGCGCGCCGCGCACCCGCCCGTGCTCGGGGCTGCCGGGCTCCAGCTGCTTCAGCTGCCCGAACAGCACCTGGGTCAGCGCCCGGGTGTCGGCGCCCCGGCGCTTCTCCGGCGCGGGGGCGGGCTGCTCCTCGGCGGCTGCCGGCCGGGCCGGGGCTGCCGGCTGCCCGGGTGCGGGGGACTGCGCGGGCCTGGCGGGCAGGGAGGGGGCGGACGGCAGGGCGGGCGCGGGCGGCTGGGTCGGGGCGGACGACTGGGCCGGGGCGGAGGTCGGGGCCTGGGACCGGGGGCGGTCCTGGACCTGAGCCTGGTCGGGGGCTTCCTCCTGGGGTGGCGCAGTACTGGCCGACACGGTCAACGCCACCTCTTCATTCGTCAACGATCCGTCGACGTCTCCGTCAACTCATCCGTCAAAAGCGGTCATAGCATCACAAGACATGTGCACTGTGTGCAAGCACCCCATAACACCGTGTTGGTAACTACTCCGGGCATACGACGCAAAAGGGCCCCCCGCCGGTTGCGGCGGGAGGCTCCTGGAACGGGTGGCGCGGCTCAGAAGGGATAGTCGGCGATCACCCAGGTGGCGAACTCGCGCCACAGCGCGACGCCCGCCTGGTGCGCGGGGTGCTCCAGGTAGCGCTTCAGCGCATCCGTGTCCGCCACCGCCGAGTTGATCGCGAAGTCGTACGCGATGGGCCGGTCGGTGATGTTCCAGTCGCACTCCCAGAACTCCAGTTCCGGGATCTGCCCGCCGAGCGCGCGGAAGGCGGCCACGCCCTCGACGACGCGGGGGTCGTCGCGCTGGACGCCCTCGTTGAGCTTGAAGAGGACCAGATGGCGGATCACGGGCGCTCCCAGGGGTGTTGCGGGCGGCCGCCCGGCGCCGGGGCAGGTCCGGCCGGACCTAGTCCTGGGCTCCGTCGGCGATCCACGTCATGAAGTCGCCGACCGCCTGAGCGGCGTTCGAGATGCCCTGGAACCCTATCTGGACGTAGTCGGCGGCCTTCTCGGGGTCGGTGATGATCACGTAGAGCGCGAAGACCACGACCGCGTAGACGGCGACCTTCTTCCCATTCACCGCCACCGCGGCCTCCCCTGTGCCTGCTGTGCCTGCTGCGCCCCGGTGGGCCCCCTGTTGACGGCGGTGAGTGTAACCCGGCCAGGTGTTCGGACACCCGCACATGATCACGTATCCACCGGCCCCTCACCTCGCCTCCGGAAGCGGGCACACAGCACGAAGGGCCCCGTCTTTCGACGGGGCCCTTCAGAAGCGGTAGCGGAGGGATTTGAACCCTCGGTGACTTGCGCCACACTCGCTTTCGAGGCGAGCTCCTTCGGCCGCTCGGACACGCTACCGAGGGAGACCCTACCCCAAGGTGGCCCGTGGTCAGAAATCCGTTTCGGAGATCCTCCGCGGTCACCTCCGCCGGAAGAACTCCGTCAGCAGACGCGCGCTCTCACCGGCCAGGACACCCTCGATCACCTCGGGCCGGTGGTTGAGCCGCCGGTCGCGTACGACGTCCCACACGGAGCCCGCCGCGCCCGCCTTCTCGTCGCGCGCGCCGTAGACGACCCGGTCCACCCGCGACTGCACGAGCGCGCCCGCGCACATCGTGCAGGGCTCCAGGGTGACGACGAGCGTGCAGCCGTTCAGCCGCCACTCACCGGTGCGTTCCGCGGCCCGGCGAAGGGCGAGGACCTCGGCGTGCGCCGTCGGATCGCCGGTGGCCTCACGCTCGTTGTGCCCCGCCGCGAGCACCGTCGTACCGTCCGGCGACAGCACGACGGCGCCGACGGGGACGTCCCCGCCCCCCGTGGCCAGCCGGGCCTGTTCCAGGGCGAGCCGCATCGCGGCCCGCCAGGGATCACGTACGGGATCGGGCGGGGACGTCTCCTCAGTGCTGCTCACCGGGGGAACCTAACGGACGGTCTCCAGGACCTCCGCGGCCCCCAGCGCCTCGGCGATCGTGTTGAGCGCGTCGCCCTCGTGGAGGAGGAGCAGCTCCTTCTCGCTGACGCCCAGGTCGGAGAGGACCTCGCGGTCACCCACCGGGCTGTGCGGCACGGCCTCGCCGGACGTGCCGGCCTCTTCTTCTTCGTCGTCGGGGTCCTCTCGCTCACCGTCTTCCGTGCCGTCGAGGTCGAGGGAGTCCAGATCGGGGACGTCGTCGTCACCGGGCTCCCTTCCGAGAAGTTCGTCGGTGAGCAGGATCTCGCCGTACGAACTGCGGGATGCTGCGGCGGCGTCCGAGACGTAGATACGAGGGTCCTCCTCGCCGTCCACGCGGACGACCCCGAACCATCCGTCCTCCTGCTCGATGAGGAGGAGGACCGTGTCGTCGTCGACCGAGGCCTCGCGGGCCAGGTCGGTGAAATCCGACAGGGTCTCCACATCGTCGAGCTCTGTGTCGCTCGCTTCCCACCCGTCTTCGGTGCGCGCGAGCAGTGCGGCGAAGTACACCGTGACTCTCCCACTGGTCATAGGCGTGCCGGTTGGGGGTCCCCCCGGCGGAGGCTGTGGGCGGAACCGCTGCTTCGAGCCCCACCCACTCGGAATCGTGGCAGAAAGAGAGCGTCCAGGGGACGTCTTCGCCCTGCTGTGTCTGCCTCTTTTGATCGCTACCAGCGGGATCGTACGCGGCCGGGGGTCCCGCCCAGGGGCCCAACCGCCCGTGGGAGCGGGCCCGCGACCATTCCTGGACAGGGGCCCGACCACGTCCGCGACGGGCGGGACTACCAGCGGAAGGTGCGCATACGCATGGCGTGGCGCAGCCGGGCCGCCTTGGCGCGGCGCGGCTGGACCCGGTCGCGCAGCTCGCGTGCCTCGGTCAGTTCCCGCAGGAACTGGGCGCGGCGTCTGCGGCGCTCGGCCTCCGTCTCCCGCTGCTCCAGGAAGTCGTCGTCCCGCTCCGGCATAGGCACACCACCCCAGGTCCGTCCCTCCCACTTTCCCTCCGACGGCCGGTTTGATGCCAGCCGGAGGGCGAGGCGCGGTCCGGGCGCGGCGCGGACGATCGGGCGCCGTCGCGCCCGGGCGGGGAGCCGGGCGGGGCGGTGGTGGGCGGGCCGGGCCCGGTTACTGTTGTGGACATGCGTCTCCACGTCGTCGACCACCCTCTGGTCGCCCATAAGCTCACCACCCTGCGCGACCGCCGCACCGACTCCGCGACCTTCCGGCGGCTCGCCGACGAGCTGGTCACCCTGCTCGCCTACGAGGCCACGCGGGACGTGCGCACCGAGCAGGTCGACATCGTGACCCCGGTCTCCTCCACCACGGGCGTCAAGCTCTCCTACCCGCGCCCGCTGGTCGTGCCGATCCTGCGCGCGGGCCTCGGCATGCTCGACGGCATGGTGCGGCTGCTGCCGACCGCCGAGGTCGGCTTCATGGGCATGGTGCGCGACGAGGAGACGCTCCAGGCGTCCACGTACGCGACCCGGATGCCCGAGGACCTCTCCGGGCGGCAGGTCTACGTCCTCGACCCGATGCTCGCCACCGGCGGCACGCTCGTCGCGGCGATCCAGGAGCTCATCAAGCGGGGCGCCGACGACGTGACGGCCGTGGTCCTGCTCGCCGCCCCCGAGGGTGTCGAGGTCATGGAGCGCGACCTGGCCGGCACGCCGGTCACCGTCGTGACCGCCTCGGTCGACGAGCGGCTCAACGAGCACGGCTACATCGTCCCGGGCCTCGGGGACGCCGGGGACCGGATGTACGGCGCCGCGGAGTAGTCCACGCGCGGACGGCGGGGCCCGTCACCGGGCCCCGCCGCTGTTCGTCGCGCTGCTGGCGGAGGTGTCAGCAGGACTTCTTCGTGGCGGAGGGCGTCGGCTCGGGCCTGGCCAGCACGGCCAGCGCCTTGGTGGCGTCCTCCTTGTCCGTCAGCGCCTTGAAGCCGGTGCCGATGACGAGGTCGACCTCGGTGGCCTTCTGGCGCCCGTCGGTCTGCACCTCGGCGCCGGGGAGCTGGGTGTTCAGCACCGGCAGGGCGGCGGCGTCCGCGGCCTTCGCGCCGAGCAGCAGCCCGGTGCCCTCGACCTTCTTGTCGTACGCCTTGGTCGCGTTGCCCACGTCACCGATGCGGAAGCCGCGCTTCTTCAGCTCGTCGGCGGTCTTCTTCGCGAGCCCGCTGCGGGGCGTGGCGTTGAAGACGTTGACGGTGATCTGGCCCGGTTCGGGGAGGGCGCCCGCCGCCGCGGACGCCGTCGGCGAGGGACTCGCCTTCTTCGCGCAACTGGCTTTGGCGCCGGCCGCCGAGGCCTTGTCGCCGCCGGTGAAGACGTCGATGAGCTGCAGTGTTCCCCAGCCGATCAACCCCAGCGCGGCGACGGAGGCGATGGCGAGGAACGCCAGCCTGCGGCGCCCCCGGGGTCGGCGCATCCGCGGGTACTTGTCCCCCGTGATGCGGTACTGGCGGCCCATGCCCGGGGGAGTCAGCATGCTCATGGGCGCAGCGTAGTGCGACTTGGCGACGATAACTACTAAATGATCATTGACGGCGGCTCAGTCCAACCCGAAAGGGTCAACCGGCGGGCCCGCGGCGCTCAGTCCAGCTCGAGGACGCGGGCGTGCAGCACCTGGCGCTGCTGGAGCGCTGCGCGGACCGCGCGGTGCAGTCCGTCCTCCAGATACAGGTCGCCCTGCCACTTCACGACGTGCGCGAAGAGGTCGCCGTAGAAGGTGGAGTCCTCGGCGAGGAGGGTCTCCAGGTCCAGCTGGCCCTTGGTCGTCACGAGCTGATCGAGGCGGACCGGGCGCGGCGCGACGTCCGCCCACTGCCGGGTGCTTTCCCGGCCGTGGTCGGGGTACGGCCGGCCGTTTCCGATGCGCTTGAAGATCACACGGAAAGCCTACCGGTCAAGACCTTCCGGGCGCAGCCATGGGGACGGAGTGCGGTGCCGGAAAAGACGGCGGAAAGCGGGGCAGACCGGTAGGTGTCCGGGGTTCCCCGGAAGGCTCCGGCGGCGCCCGGACCGGCCAGGACCGGCGGCGGAGGCCCGGCGGACGGCGCCGCGGGACCGGGCGGAAGGTGACACCCGGGAGGGTGAGCGGTGGCGGTGACGACCGGCCCGAAGGTGTGAGGCTCACCGCCGTCCCCGGTGCGCCTCAAGGGCGACTTCCCCAGGGGTCTCCGGCGGGCGGCCGCCCCGGGTGGGACGGCCGCCCTGCGCTCACCGCCGTCCGTGCTCCTTGAGGGGCGTCCGCTCGCGCCGCCCGTCCGGTCCGGGGCGGGACTCGGTCTTCGGCTTGGGCGCGTTGCGTACGGCCTCCGCCCGCAGGAGGGCGTGCAGGATCGCGTAGGGATCGTGGGGCATGGCTGTGTCCTTGTCCTTGGTCCGTTTGTGCGTTGCTGCGGGATGCGGAACGGTCCGGGGACCGGGCCTCTCAGCAGCGCAGGACCACACAGCGCAGGACGTGCAGCGCGAGGGCGTACGGCGGTGGCGAGGGGGCGGACGGGAGGAGCGCCGCGTGCTCCGGGCGCCCGGTGTCGGGGCGGGGCGTGGGCGTCAGGGGGGCCAGGAGGCGGTGGCCGTGCCGGGCGGGCGGGCGCAGGGCCGTGTCGAGCGCGTCGGGTTCGAGGCCGCCCGTCTCGGCGGCGACGGCGAGGGGCGGCGCGGCGAGGGCCTCGGGGTGCGGGCCGGTCGCGAGCACCGCGACGACCAATAGGACGAGGACCCGCAGCCACGCGTGCCGGCGGGTGGCCCGCGCCGCGTGTGAAGGGGGAGCGGCGGACGGCGGCGGCGGCGGGAGGGTCCGGGTGCCCGCCGTGCCCACCCGAGTGCACGGCGGGGCGCCCGTGGGAGTTCCGGCGGAAGCCCCCGTGGGAGTCCCGCCCCGCGCCCGTGCGCACCGCGGCGGCGGATGCGGTGGACGTGGGGCGGTGCTCATGGAAGGTGATGTCCCCCTCGGCGACGGTGTCCTCATCGGTTCGGCGGCCGGAACCGCCCTCTTGGCGTACGGGTCCGTGCGGCGCGGTCCGGCCGCGCGGTGCCCGTCAGAGGGTGCGGGGGACCAGATGCGCGCGCCCGCGGATCCGGAACGCCGTGACGATCTCCGTCACGCCGACCACGAGGAGCCAGCAGCCGCCGACCACGGCCAGCACGGCCACCGACTCGAACGGCGAGACGATCAGCACGATCCCGGCGAGGAAACTGACGACGCCGAGGAAGATCTGCCAGCTGCGCGCCGGCACGCTCGGGTCCGACACGGCGGCCAGGGTCTGGGTGATCCCGCGGAACAGCCAGCCGATGCCGATCCACAGGGCCAGCAGCAGGATCGACTGCATCGCGCCCCGGAAGCAGAACAGGCCCAGCAGCAGGGACAGCACGCCGCTGATGAACGCCATGACGCGCAGCGAGGTCGCCGCGTGCGTCCCGAAGGCGGCGACGAGTTGCAGCACCCCGCTGCACACCAGGTAGATCCCGAAGAGGACGCCGGCCGCGAACAGAGTCGCCTCGGGCCAGGCCAGGACCAGGATCCCGAGGACCAGTGCGGCGGCCCCGGCGGCCATGACGGCCTGCCAGGCGGCGCGGGAGAGGAAGTGCAGGGGGCCCTCGACGCCCTCGGGTCCGCCGCCCTGGCGCCCGAGGGCGCCCTCCGGGTGGCCGGGGTGCCCGACTCGGGGGTCCCGGGCGGCGTGGACCCGGCGGTCGTCGTACTCGGGGCCCCGCGGGGAGCCGTTGGGTGCCTCGGTCATGCCTCATGCTCCGGCCGCGCCCGGACACCGCGCACTCCGGGAGGGTCCACGCGGCTGACGCCGGACGTGCCAGGCACCGGGCGGCGGCCGGCGCCCTACCCCTCGGTGGCGCGGGCCGCCTTGGCCGCCTTCGCCGCCGCCTTCATCTCCTGCTTGTGCGCCCGCACCTTGGTCAGCGACTCGGGGCCGGTGATGTCGGCGACCGAGCGGAAGGCGTCCGGCTCCCCGTACGCGCCGGCGGCCTCGCGCCAGCCCTCGGGGCGTACGCCGAGCTGCTTGCCCAGCAGCGCCAGGAAGATCTGGGCCTTCTGGGTGCCGAAGCCCGGCAGCTCCTTCAGCCGGCGCAGGAGTTCCCCGCCCGTGCCGACGCCCTCCCACACCGCGCTCGCGTCACCGTCGTAGTGCTCCACGAGGTACTGGCACAGCTGCTGGATCCGCCTGGCCATCGACCCCGGGTAGCGGTGCACGGCGGGCTTCTGCGAGAGGAGCGCGGCGAATGCCTCCGGGTCCTGCGCGGCGATCTCGTGCGCGTCCAGGTCGTCCTTCTCCAGCCGCCGGGCGATCGTGTAGGGGCCGGCGAACGCCCACTCCATCGGGACCTGCTGGTCGAGCAGCATCCCGACGAGGGCGGCGAGCGCACTGCGCCCCAGCAACTCGTCCGCTTCCGGCTGCTGGGCGAGGTGAAGAGTGGCGTCCATGCCTCGATGATCGCCCGCACGCGCGCGTGGCGCCTCCCCGGGTCCCGGGGAGCGGGCCGTCACCGGAGCGGGAGGGCGGGCCGAGGGTTCAGGCGGCGCGCCAGTACCCCAGGGCGTTCACCCGCTGCTTGGGCAGGGACAGTTCCTTGCGGACGTATGCCGCGAGGGAGCGGGTCGTGGCCGTGTCGCAGGCGATCCACACGTACGGTTCCGGCTGCTCCGCCAGGAGGCCGGGGAGGTCGTCCTTCACGCGGGCGACCAGGCCGGCGCCGCCGTCGAGGCGGGGTACCGCGCGCACCTCGTGCAGGGAGGGCACGGTCCGCGCGGGGAGGCCGCCGAGCCCGGCCGGGGACGAGCCGTCGGTCTCGAACCAGATCGTCGCCGGGGTCCCGTCCATCGCGTCCAGCAGGGAGTTGAGGGCGGGCAGCGACGCGGGGTCGGCCACCGCGAAGACGTGGGAGGGGGCCGGGCGGGGCGCGGTGAACCCGGTCCCCTGCACGGTCGCCTCGATCGTGTCGCCGGGCTTCGCCGTCCGCGCCCAGTCGCTCGCGCGGCCCTCGTGCAGGGCGAACTCCAGGCTGAAGGTCCCGGCGGCCGGATCGGGGTCGACCAGCGTGTACGCCCGCTGATGGGGCCTGCCCGCGTTGTCGAACCACAGCCGCACCCACATCGTCGGGTGGACGCCGGTCGCCGCCAGCATGCCGCCGTCGGTGAGCCGCACCCGCCGGTAGTGCGGGGTGACGTCCTCGGCCCCCGTGACGGTGAACGCGAAGTTCTTGGCGCCCAGCAGCCTGAGCACCGCACCTTCCCAGCCGTGCCCCTGCCCCATGGAGTCTCCCTCGTCCCACGTCGCGTACGATTCCGCCGCAATCAAAGTTAGGTTAGCCTAACCTGAAATGACGGGGGTTGGTCCGTGAGCAGCGAGATCTACCGTGACGCCTGGGGCATTCCCCATCTGCGTGCGGACGGCGTGCGGGAACTCGCCCACGCCCAGGGCCGGGTCACCGCCCTCGACCGGGCCTGGCAGCTGGAGGTCGAGCGGCACCGCGCCCAGGGCACCTCGGCCGCGTTCCTCGGCGCCGACTCCCTCCCCTGGGACCTCTTCGTCCGCCGGGCCCGCGTCGACGACACCGCCCGGCGCTGCTTCACGGCCCTGGAGGAACGGGACCCGGAGACGGCCGACTGGCTGCGGGCGTACGTCGACGGCGTCAACGCCGGACTGGCCGAAGGCGCCCGCCGCGCCCCGGAGTTCGCGCGCACCGCACTCGCTCCCGGCCGGTGGGAGCCGTGGACCCCGATGGGGGTCTGGCTGAGCACCCACATCCTCTTCGTCGGCTTCCCCGCCAAGCTGTGGCGCGAGGAGGTCGTACGGCGGCTCGGCGCGGACGCGGTCGCCCTGTTCGCCGCCGACGGCCCCGGCACCGTCGGCAGCAACGGCTGGCTCGTCGCCGGCGAGCGCACCACCACCGGCCGGCCCGTCATCGCGGGCGACCCCCACCGCTTCATCGAGGACCCCGGCGTCTACCAGCAGATCCGCCTCGCCTGCCCCGAGTTCGACGTCGTCGGCATCGCCGTCCCGGGCATGCCGGGCATCGCCCACTTCGGGCACACCGGCGCGGTCGCCTGGGCCATCACCAACGCCATGGCCGACTACCAGGACCTCTACCGCGAACGGCTGCGGCGCACCCCCTCCGGCGTCGAGGCGCTCGGCCCGGACGGACGGTGGCACCCCGCCTCCCGTCACGTGGAGACCGTGGAGGTGGCGGGCGGCGAACCGGTCCAGGTCGAGGTCGTCGAGACCGCGCGGGGTCCCGTCGTCGTCGGCCCGGACCCCGGCGAGGACGGCACCGAGGACGCCATGAGCCTGCGGTACCCGCCCCGGGTGACCGGCGACCTCGGCTTCGGCGCGCTCCTGCCCCTGCTGCGGGCCCGCCGGGTCGCCGACGTGGACCGGGCCCTCGACCGGTGGGCCGAACCCGTGAACGTCGTCCAGGCCGCCGACACCGAGGGCGGCCTGCTGCACCGCGTCGCCGGGAAGGTACCGGTGCGCGGCACCGACAACCGCACCCGGGTCGTGCCCGCCTGGGAGCCCGGCCACGAATGGCGGGGCTGGCACGAGATGCCGCACGGCACCGTCGACGACGGCATCGCCGTCATGGCCAACCAGCACGGCCCCGCCACCCCGCTCGGCACCGAGTTCGCCGCCCCGCACCGGGCCCGGCGCATCCGCGCCCTGCTCACCGCCCGGCGGACCTGGTCGGCCCCGGACATGGCGGCCGTCCACACCGACACCCACCTCGCCTCGGCGGCCCCCCTGCTGGAGCGCCTCGCCGCCCTCGACGAGGCCGCACTGAGCGCGCGGGCCGCCGCCGTACGCGCCCGGCTCCTGGCCTGGGACCGGCACATGGACGCCGGCAGCACCGACGCGGCGGCCTACGCGGCGGTGCGCGGAGCCGTCGTCCGGCGGCTCGCGGCCCACCCCGCCCTCGCCTGCCTGACCGACCCGCCCGCCTGCCCGGAGGTCTTCCGGCCCTGGCTCGACCTCACCGTCCGCGTCGGCTACGCC
Source organism: Streptomyces sp. NPDC028308 (assembly GCF_055565855.1). Classification (NCBI taxonomy): domain Bacteria; kingdom Bacillati; phylum Actinomycetota; class Actinomycetes; order Kitasatosporales; family Streptomycetaceae; genus Streptomyces; species Streptomyces sp. NPDC028308. The sequence goes on along the minus strand of NZ_JBVHTO010000015.1, from coordinate 76,732 downwards.
CTGCAGAACCTGCTCACCGCACGGGAGTTGTACGGCATCGACCGCGCCGAGGTCGTCCGCGAGGCCCTGGAGGAGGCGGCCGCCGACACGGCCCCCGCCGGCGCCGAGGCGGTCACCCCGGACACCACCTGGGGCGACGTCCACCGCCTGGTCCCGTGGCGCGCGCTGCCCGACCCGCACGAGGGGCCCGGCCTCTCCGGCGACCACGACTGCGTCCTGTGCACCTCCTCCGTGCCCGGCCTCACCCACCGCGCCGCACGCGGCCCCGCCGCCCGCTACGTCTGGGACCTCGCCCGCCGCGAGGACAGCCTCTGGGTGGTCCCGCTCGGCGCGAGCGGCGTCCCCGGCACCCCGCACCACCGCGACCAGCTCCCCCTGTGGCTCGCGGGAGAACTCGCCCCGGTCGTCACCGACTGGAACCGCCTGACGAAGGAGAACGATGAGCACTGAGCCGTACGCGGCCGGCCGCGAGGCCGTCCACGAGCAGCGGACCGACGGCTTCGGCACCGTCCGCGTCCTCCCGCTCGACCCGCACGCCGACCTGGACGTCGTGCACGCCTGGGTCACGGAGGAGCGGGCCGCGTTCTGGGGCATGAACGGGTTCACCAGGGAGCAGGTCCTGGAGACCTACCTCCACCTGGACTCGCTCGACACCCACCACGCCTTCCTCGCGGTCAAGGACGGCGAACCCGCCGCGCTGCTGCAGACGTACGAGCCGGACGCCGACCGGGTCGGCGAGTGCTACGAGGTCCGGCCCGGTGACCTCGGCGTCCACGTCCTGATCGCCCCCAGCGGACCTGGCGGCGCCCGCCCCGGCTTCTCCACCGGACTGCTCGCCGCGTTCACCGCGTACGTGTTCACCGGGCTCGGCCGCACCCGGATCGTGGTCGACCCGGACGAGCGCAACGAGAAGGCCGTCGAGCGGTTCGTCCGCCAGGGCTTCGAAGCCGGGCCCCTCGTCGTCCTGCCCGAGATCGACCTCCCGGACGTCCACCTGCCGGAGAAGCGCGCCCGACTCGCCTTCCTCACCAAGGAGGCGGCCCTCGCCGGGGTGCCCGCTCAGTAGCCTGGCCGCATGACGCCAGAAGACCTCGTGCGGCACTACGGTCTGGAGCCGATCCCCCGCGAGGGGGGCCGTTTCCGGCAGACCTGGGCGGGCCCCGAGCGGCCCGACGGCCGCCCCGAGGGGACCGCGATCGTCGCCCTGTTCACCTCCGCGCCGGACGACTTCTCGGCCCTGCACCGGCTGCCCTCCGACGAGATCTGGCACTTCTACACGGGCGATCCGCTCGACATGCTGCTGCTCGCGCCGGACGGCGGCGTGCGCTCGGCCGTCCTCGGACCCGATGTGCTGGGCGGTCAGCAACCGCAGTACACCGTGCCCGCCGGCACCTGGATGGGCGCGCGGGTCGCCCGCGGCGGCGCCTGGTCCTTCCTCGGCTGCACCATGGCCCCCGGCTTCACCTACGAGGGCTACGAGCACGGGGACGCGGCCGAACTGACCGCCCGCTACCCCGCCGAGGCGGCGCGGATCACCGCGCTGTGCCGCCCGTGAGCGCCGCCCCGGGGCCGGTCGCGGCTCCCCCGGGCGCCCTGCTCGCGGGTCAGGTGGCCCTCGTGACCGGTGCCGCGGGCGGCATCGGCCGGGGCGTCGCGCTGAGCTTCGCCCGGGCCGGGGCGGCGGTCGCCGTGCACCACCGCACGAGCCCGGCGGACGACGTGCTCGCCCGGCTGCGGGAGCTGGGCGCCCCGGCCATCGCGCTGCGGGCCGATCTCACGGACGAGGACGCCTGCCGCCGGCTGGTCCGCGAGGCGGCGGAGTGGGGCAGAAGCCTGCCGGGGTACGCCGGTCCGGCGCCGGGCGGGCTGACCGCCCTGGTCAACAACGCGGGCGTGCAGCCCACTCAGGCGCTGCCCGGCATGTCCGCCGCCGAGTGGCGGGAGGTCGTCGACTTCAACCTGTCGAGCGTCTTCGCGTGCACCCAGGCGGCGGCGGAACTGATGAGCGCGAGCGACGGCGGCACGATCACCCACATCGCCTCCGTCGAGGCCGCCCACCCGGCGCCCCACCACGCCCACTACTGCGCGTCCAAGGCGGCCGTCGTCATGCACGCCCGCTCCGCGGCCCTGGAGTACGGACCGCAGGGCATCCGCGTCAACTCCGTCTCGCCCGGCCTGATCGACCGCGAGGGACTGGCCGAGGACTGGCCCGACGGGGTACGGCGCTGGCGGCAGGCGGCCCCCACCGGGCGGCTGGGGCGCCCGCAGGACGTCGGGGACGCCTGCGTGTTCCTCGCCTCGCCGCTCGCGTCCTGGATCACGGGCCACGACCTCGTGGTCGACGGAGGGGTGTCGGCCCGCCCCACGTGGTGAACGCCCCGTCCCGCCCGCCCGCACGGAACGCGCGCACGCTGAGCGCCGGGCCGCCCGCGTACGTATGGAGGAGCGACGCGGGTGTCCCCGGGGACACGTGCGCACCCGGACACCCGGACACACGACGACATGAACGACCCGGACGCCCGGCTGTCGACGCCGGACGCCCGATACGGAGACGTGACGTGGGCCTGTGGCGAGACGCTCGGCGAGCGGAAGGACGCGATGGCGGACGGGACGGAGGGCGGGCCGGGAACGGCGGAACCCCTGCCCGGCGCGGCAGGGGCGGTGAACCCCGCGCGGGACGGGTCCTTCGCGGCCTGGTGCTGCTGGGCCCCGTGCTGGTCCTGCTCCTCCTCGGCGGCGCGGGTCCCGCGTCCGCGCACGCCGCCCTCAGCGGCACCGACCCCCGGGACGGAACCGTCCTCGCGTCCGCACCCCGCCACGTCACCCTGACGTTCACCGAGCCCGTCGGACTCCTGGACGACTCCTTCCGCGTCCTCGACCCCGACAACCGGCGGGTCCACACCGGCGAGCCCGGACACGCCGGCGGCCGCTCGGACACGGCCCGGGTCACCCTCCCGCGCGATCTGGGCACCGGCACCTTCACGGTGGCCTGGCGGGTCGTCTCGGCGGACAGCCACCCCGTCTCCGGCGCCTTCACCTTCTCCGTCGGCGAACCCTCCGCGACCAGCGCCGTCCTGCCGTCCGACGGCGCCGCCGACACCCTCGCCCGCACGCTGTACGACGCCGCCCGCTACGTCGCGTACGCGGCCGTCGCCCTGCTCGTCGGGACGGCGGCGTTCGCCGCGGCCACCGGCTTCGGACCTCTGCGGGGCCTGCTCCTGACCGGCTGGTGGACGCTGTCCCTGTCCACGGTCGCCCTACTGCTGCTCCGCGGCCCGTACGAGCGGGGGAGCGGCCCGGCGACCGCGTTCGACCCGTCCGTCCTGTCCGCCACGCTGACCTCCCGGCCCGGGACGGCGCTGCTGGCCCGGCTGGTGCTGCTGGCCGCCGTCGCGCTGCTCCCGCTGCGGATCGTCCCCGGCCGCGACGCGTCGCCCGCGACGAGGGGCACGCAGGCCGGGGCGGCACTGCTCGCCGTCGGCCTGGCGTCGACCTGGGCCGCCGCCGAACACGCCTCCGCGGGCATCCAGGTCCCCGTCGCCATGGTCTTTGCCGTGCTGCACCTGCTGGCCATGTCGGTGTGGCTGGGCGGCCTCGCGGCCCTGCTGACCGCCCTGCACCGGTCCCCGCAGGCGCTGCCCGCCTCCGCCGTGCACCGCTACTCCCGGCTGGCCTTCACGGCGGTCTGCGTCCTGGTGGCCACCGGCGCCTACCAGTCCTGGCGCGGCCTCGGCTCCCTCGACGCCCTCACCACCACGTCGTACGGCAGGATCCTGACGGCCAAGCTGGTGACGGTACTGCTGGTGCTGGCGGCGGCGGCGTACTCCCGCCGCTGGACGGGACGCCTGGTGACGGCGGGAACCGGTACGGCTGGGGAGGCCCCCGCCGCGCCCCTCGACCGGTCTGCCCGGGACAGGGCTCCCGACCCGGCGCGGCCGGCGACGACGACGGAGGGGACGGTGACGACCCCGGCGCGCATCCCGGAACGGGTCGGCGCACTGGCCCGGACGGACGCGGAGACCTCGACCGCGGGCGCGAAAGCCCCTCAGGCCCAGACTGCGACCGCCGAGGCCGAAGCGGAGTCGGGGGTGACCGGGGCCGAGCAGAAACCGCACGAGCCCACCGCCGGGGACGACTCCACCACCCCGGAACAGCCCGGCGCCGCAGAAGAGTTGGCGGCTCCGGACCCGGGACCGCATCGCCGCGCCCTGCGTCGCTCGGTGCTCGCGGAGGTCACCCTGGGAATCGTCGTCCTGGTGATCACCACGGTGCTGACCGGCACCCAGCCGGGCCGGGCCGCGCAGGAGGCGGCGGCGTCCGGCCCGGAGACGGCCGGACAGCCCGCCGACACCACCACCCTGGTCCCCTTCGACGTCGGTACGCCGGGCGGCCACGGCAAGGTGCAGATCGACCTGGGCCCGGGCCGGGTGGGCGAGAACACGGTCCAGGCCGTCGTGTTCGGCCCCGACGGAGGCATCGCCACCGTCCCCGAACTGCGCCTGAGCTTCACGCTGGGCGATCAGAAGATCGGCCCGCTCGACGCCGGGCTCACCGACCGGGGCGGCTATTGGGGCACCGACAGCGTCAACCTCCCGCTGCCCGGCACCTGGACGATGAAGGTGATGATCCGTACGACCGACATCGACCAGGTCACGGTCTCGAAGACGATACGGATCGGCTAGAGGTCGCAGACGTACCGAGGAAAGAGGCCAACGCGCCTACAGGGCAGCCGTCTTGACACCTCACCGCACGGTCAGTCCCTCGTCGGCGAGCAGTCGCCGCATGGCCTCGGCGGCCCGGACGGCCGCGTCGGCGCAGCAGTTGTTGAACAGCACGTGGACCCGCTTGGCGTGCCCGGCCATACGGGCCACCCGGGGGACCCACTCGGCGAGTTCACCGTCGGTGTACGTGTGCCGGAAGCGGTCCTCCTTGCTGCCGGTACCCCAGGCCTCGTTCCGCCCGTGGAAGCGGACGACGGCCAGTTCGGGGGAGGGGACCGGCGTGACGGGCGGGACGGACGTGCGCAGCGTCTGCACCATGTCCACGGCGACGGCACTCGTCCCCAGCTCCGCGAGCAGCCCGGCCGTACGGTCGTACAGCCCCTCCTGCCACCACCCGGGATGCCGGAACTCCACGGCGAGCGGCCACCCCGCCGTACGGGCGGCGCACTCCCGCAGGAACGTCTCGGACCGGGCGCCGGGCGCGAACCACGGCGGGAACTGGAACAGCACGGTCCCCAACCGGTCGGTGCGCCGCAGCGGTTCGAGCGCCGAGGCGAACCGCGCCCACACCTCGTCGAGCAGCCCGGCGTCCGACACGCCGCGCCCGGTGCGGCCCCGCAGATCGGCGGGCAGCGCGGCGTCCCGCGTCGGGTGCCCGGTGAGCAGCGAGAACGCCTTCACGTCGAACACGAAGCCGTCCGGGGTCCGTTGGCTCCATAGGAGACTGTTCCGCTCACTGGGCAGCGCGTAGTAGGCGGAGTCGACCTCTACGACGGAAAATTGCCCGGCGTAGTGCCGCAGCCGCCCCTCCGCGTCCCGCCACCCCGGGGGATACCAGCCGCTCCCCACGAGGGCCCGATCCGTCCACGAACACGCACCCACCAGAATCTCACCCATGGACGACCGGCTACCCCGCCACCGGCCCGACGCCACGAACCCGCCCCGGAGGGGAAGTCGCCGACCCGAGGAACCAAAAGGGAGCGATCTCAACTCCTGTTGACTGGTTCAAGGCTTGCTACGTTTGCGCAAGTGACGGCACTGCCGATGCAGACCCGCAGGTAGGACGACGGGGATGGGGACGCGTGGTGTGGGAAGAGTGGGAGAAGGCCAAGGCTGCGGCATCGGCGGGCGGGAGCACTCGCGTCCAGCTGAACCAGACTGCGCCGGTGGACGCGGGTGACGCAGATCTCGTAGTTCACCAGGACGACCTGGGGGCAGTAGGCCACGAGGCGTTCATCCTCCATGGCGAGTTGAAGAAGAAGGCCGACATCGCGGGCGCGGGTGCGGACAAGAACGGGTCTGGGTCAACCATGCAGGCGGCTTCCTCTCTCAAGAGCCACCATCTGGGACTTGGATCAGAACTGGAATCGACCGTCGAGGTCTGGACCTCTCAGGTGAAGAACGTCCTGCAGGCCTGCGCCCACATATCGAATCACCTGGACTACACCAAGAAGCTGCACGCGCAGGAAGACGTGGGGATCGCGGCCGAAGTCCGCGGCCGCACCGGGCCACTGCCCGTCTCATCCCTGAACGACTACTTCAAGTAGGAAGCCGTGGGATCACTTTCGTATTCGGATCTCATGGCCGTGGATCTGACCAAACTGGGCACGGCTGCGTCCGACTGGTCAACTATGGCCGGCGAACTGGCCAAGCTGGCGAGCGACGTGCGGGACGGACTGATCACGAAGTCCGACGGAGCCCGCTGGAAAGGCATCAACGCCGGTGTGACCAGAAGCTTCGTGCACAAGACGGCAAAGGAGTTCGAGGACCTCCAAGCCGAGGCCGAGAGCATCGCTCGCGTTTTGTCGGACGCGCATGAAGAACTGACCCGATATCAGAAGCAAGCGCAGAGGCTTACTGATCAGGCGCGCCGGGGCGACCCGGCTCACACACCGCCGGATGCCGGACTCATCGTGTTCGACGGTCAGGGAGGCACGGTCCGCGTCGCGGAGTCGATGTGTACTCCGGAAGGCCCCGATCAACGAACGAAGGACCGCATCCAGTGGTACGCGGATACGCTTACAAGCATCGTTCAGCACGCTGCCGAGGTGGACGCGGCGGCCGTACGCGCGCTGCGGAAGAGCCATGGAAACGACCCGCACAATGCCGGGCATGCTACCTACACGTCCCTCGACGAGGAGCAGCTACCGCGTGCGAAGGAACTGGCGGCGCTGGGCAAGGACGCGGACTCGAAGCAGCGGGGCGAGCTCCGGCGGCTATGGGAGTCTCTGAGCCCTGAGGCCAGGGCGCAGCTGTGGTTGACGCAGAAGGACGACCTGATGGCGGCCGGCATTCTGAGCCCCACCATGCCGCAGATCGCGGCGGACGGTGGCGCGGGTCAGCACGGTTCCGAGTCGCCGGGCTTCGACCAATGGGTCACCAAGCAGAAGATGGAACTGCTGACAGAAGGCGCCGACTGGAAGGGCATGACGGATGCATCCCGTCACATGGCGCACTATCTGGGAAACAGCGGAAGTTCCATGAACCTGCCTGTGGACAAGATGATGGCGGACGTACCCGCCTTCAAGTCGTACGTCGATGACACGGTCAGGTTGAACCAGGACGAGTGGCGTAAGCAGGCTCTGGACGAGTTCAAGAAGAACGGCGGTAAGCCGGTCGCCTTCCCGGTCGAGGCGAAGCAACGCGAGGGTTTCTATTTCCGTCAGGAGGACGACGCCAACTGGTTCTACGCGGTGGGCGGTGCCAACACGAACGTGACCGGCGTGGTTACAGCCGTTCCGGACGCGAACGGTAACCCGAGGATCGGCATCGACTACCAGGCGAACGTGTGGGACCGCTACAACTGGGACGAGGGCAAAGGCGTCAACGTGGGCCCATTGGACATCCCGGACGGAGAGATGGCCAAGCTCCACCGCACCGGCCTTGCCCAGGAGTTCGACATGGCGGGCAGCAGCAGTGTCGAGCATTACGATCTGGGCTCCTCACAGCCCAACGGTGACCCGATGCCGGGTCCCGACGACAGCAGGGATGGACGTGTGAACCCCGGCCGGGAGCAACAACAGGATCGTACGACGGGCAGGTCACCGGGGAGGGCGAGCGTGCGATGACCGACCCCTACGCGCGCAGCGCACCCGACGAGAAGACCCCTGGCCCAGAGGACGGCCGTCGCCGACGGTGGTGGCTGATCGCCGCCGTACCAGTCCTCGCCGGCGCCGTGATCGCGGCGGGAGTGCTCGTCACCGGTGCGGATGACGGCAAGGACGGCGGGCGCGCGGCCCGGGAGGCGGCGGATGCGAGGTGGGCCGAGGGGATCACACCGGAGTGGATGGCCGAGCGGATGGGCCTGGACGTCCCGGCCACGGCCGGCTCCCCGCGAGCGGCGTACGAGGTGACCTCACGCTTCGACACGGGCCTCCTCACCTTCACGCTGACGAGGGCGGAGGCGAAGAGGTACCTGGAGAAGCACCCGCCGGACGGCAAGTGGCTGGAGCCGACGTCCGCACAGACGACCAGCGCCCACGACTTCGCCCACTTCGGTCTACCGGAACCGGAAACCCTGAAGAAGGGCGTCCGCTACGGCTACGTCTGCCCCGGCGCCACCGCCGAGTCGGCGCAGTCCCCGCCTGACACGTACGACACGTCCGATGAACGCTGCGTCCGCCTGTACGCCCACGACTACACCCCGACCCGCGCCCGCATCTACCTCCGCACCCACTTCGACCCGGGCATCAGCCCCCTCCCACCGACACCGTCACCGTGACGAGGGCTACCGCCTGAGTACGGGTACTCACAGGTCATGGTGGCCTTTCCGGGTGCGGCGCCACAGGCGCTGCCTCCCCGAGCGAGGGGAGCCACTCCACGATGAACCTGCAAGAGGCGGCCGCCAGGGCGGACGGGATTCTTGACGACGCGTTCGCTGCGATCAGCCCCCCGTCCAATGGACGCACAGGTACTACATGCCGGGTGACTGTTACGTGGACCGGGACCGTTCTGTCATGACGCTCATCTCGGACGAGAAGCGTGAGATCTTCCTCGGCGTTCTGGAACGTCACTGGAAGAGCAAGGGCTACAAGCTCGTCGCTACGAGTCCGAACGGGCTCGTGGACCACTACAGGACGCAGGACGGCTTCCAGCTCGAAGTCCTGATCGGGCCCGATGGCCAGGCACACCTGAGCGTCACCACCCCGTGCGTGAAGGAATCCAAGGTTGCGCAGCCCACCAGCAAGCCGAACGGCCCCGACTACTCGAAGCAGAAGCTGCCCGCGCCGAACGTGAAGTCCCCGTACTGGTCGAGCGACCTAGCCGACCAGAGCTGACAAACCTTGCTGGAATCGAGGGAGTTTGCTGACGCTGTAGCCCCCGAACCTCGGCTCACGTCCGTTCCTCCGGCGGCAACAGACCGTGCAGGGCCAGGGCCGCCAACGCGTCGGCCATGCCGTTCCGGTCGTGGTGCGCGGTCGGCGTGGTGGCGGGGTCGAGGCGGTCGGCGATGGGGTCCTGGGTGAGGGCCAGGGCCGGGCCGATGATCGCGAAGTAGAGGATGCGCGGGGCTACGCGCGGGATGCGCCCCGTGTCGACGAGAGCCGTGATCGTCGGCGTGAGGCTGTCCCAGAACGGCTGCACGAACCGCTGGTGCAGATAGTCCAGGCGGTCGGAGTCGCGAGTGGACTCGTCGGCGATCAGCCGGTTGAGCTGCGACGCGTTCGCCGTCATGCGATAGAGCTGACCGACCGCCTCCCTCAGCCGCTCGGCGTCGTCGCGGTGCCGCGCCAGCAGGGCGTCACGCTCGGCCTGGACGCCGGTGAGCGCGAAGTCGACCACCGCGCGCCAGAAGCTCGCCTTCGACCCGTAACGGTCATTGATGAAGTTGTGGCTGACCCCGAGCCGGCGGGCCAGCTCCCGCACGGTGGTCGCGTCGTAGCCGAGCTCGGCGAACGTGTCGAGCCCTCGGCGCAGGATCTCGCTCTCGTCGAGCTGCACGGCGGCGTTCTTCCGTCGCGGTTCCATCTGACACCTTCCGTCGGTCTGGCGCGGAGGCGCCGCGTGTACTGGGTCACCTCTGCTTGACGCCTGTCAGAACGGGCGTAATCTGACAAGTGTCAGAAGTCAGCTTATCCTGGGAGGCCGGGCCGCACGAAGAAGGTCGTTCGATGGCAGTGCACAGCAAGGTCGCGCTCGTGACGGGAGCGTCGCGGGGAATCGGCAGGACGATCGCGGAACGCCTGGCCGGAGACGGGGCGAGCGTGGTCGTCCACTACTACCCGTCGGAGCGCCAGGACGCCGAGGACGTCGTACGCGGAATCAAGGGGGCCGGCGGCACCGCGGTGGCCGCTCCGGCCGACATCGCCGACGCCGCGCAGCTGCGCGGGCTGTTCGACTTCGCGGAGAAGGAGTTCGGCGGCCTCGACATCGTGGTGCTGAACGCCGCCAACGTGAACCACGGCACGATCGTCGACACGACCGACGAGCAGTTCGACGCGATGTTCGCCGTGAACGCGCGGGCGGGGTTCATCGCGCTGCGCGAGGCCGCGCTCCGGCTCCCCGACGGCGGGCGGATCGTCGCCATCTCGGCCGGGCTGACGCGGATGCCGCGCACCGGAACCGGCGTCTACGCGGCCAGCAAGGCCGCCGTCGACCACTTGGTCCGGGTGCTCGCGCACGAGGTCGGCCCCCGCGGCATCACGGTCAACAGCGTGCTGCCCGGCGCCGTCCTGACGCCGGCCCTGGTCGCCGCGGGACAGGCGGTGATCGACGCCGAGGTCGCGAACACGCCGCTCGGCCGCGTCGGACAGCCGGAGGACATCGCCGACATCGTCCGCTTCCTGGTCTCCGACCAGGGCCGCTGGATCACCGGCCAGACGATCGGCGCCGGTGGAGGCATGTTCTGAACCGAATAGGACGGACAACGTCGAAGGGCCCCACCTCGCGGTGGGGCCCTTCGACGTTAGTGCCCGGTGAGGCACTGGCGGAGGATACGAGATTCGAACTCGTGAGGGGTTGCCCCCAACACGCTTTCCAAGCGTGCGCCCTAGGCCTCTAGGCGAATCCTCCGCGGCAAACAATACAAGACGTTGAGGAGTGCTCGCGAACTCGTTCTCACCGCCAGGATCAGGTAACCTGTGCGGAGCCCCTCACGTGGCGCTATCTGACTGAACTCCCCCAGGGCCGGAAGGCAGCAAGGGTAGGTTGGCTCTGGCGGGTGCGTGGGGGGCGTCTGCGTTCCCGGGGCCGTGCGGCCGGCGGTCGGCCGGTGGTCCCGAAGGGCGGGCGGGTCCGGAGCGGGGGTCGCTTCCGGGCGGTCCGGGTTGTCAGTGGGCGCCTATAACCTCGTATGCGTGTCGTCTCTCGCGCTGTACCGCCGCTATCGCCCGGAGTCGTTCGCCGAGGTCATCGGGCAGGAGCATGTCACCGACCCGTTGCAGCAGGCGCTGCGGAACAACCGGGTCAATCACGCGTACCTGTTCAGCGGTCCGCGTGGGTGCGGTAAGACCACGAGCGCGCGCATCCTCGCCCGCTGTCTGAACTGCGAGCAGGGTCCTACGCCGACACCTTGCGGCGAGTGCCAGTCCTGCCGCGACCTGGCCAGGAACGGGCCGGGTTCCATCGACGTCATCGAGATCGACGCCGCGTCCCACGGAGGCGTGGACGACGCCCGTGACCTGCGGGAAAAGGCATTCTTCGGCCCCGCGAGCAGCCGGTACAAGATCTACATCATCGACGAGGCCCACATGGTCACGCCGGCCGGCTTCAACGCGCTGCTGAAGGTGGTCGAGGAGCCCCCGGAGCACCTCAAGTTCATCTTCGCCACGACCGAGCCCGAGAAGGTCATCGGGACGATCCGTTCGCGGACCCACCACTACCCCTTCCGTCTGGTGCCGCCCGGGACCCTGCGCACGTACCTCGGCGAGGTCTGCGGCAGCGAGGGCATCCCCGTGGAGGACGGCGTGCTGCCGCTGGTCGTGCGCGCGGGTGCCGGTTCCGTGCGTGACTCCATGTCCGTCATGGACCAGCTGCTCGCCGGAGCGGGCGACGCCGGTGTGACATACGCCATGGCGACCTCCCTGCTCGGTTACACGGACGGGTCGCTGCTGGACTCCGTGGTCGAGGCGTTCGCCTCCGGGGACGGGGCGGCGGCCTTCGAGGTGGTGGACCGCATCATCGAGGGGGGCAACGACCCCCGCCGGTTCGTCGCCGACCTGCTGGAGCGCCTGCGGGACCTGGTGATCCTGGCGGCCGTGCCGGACGCCGCGGAGAAGGGGCTCATCGACGCCCCCGCCGACGTCGTGGAGCGGATGCAGGCCCAGGCCGCCGTCTTCGGCGCCGCCGAGCTGAGCCGTGCAGCCGACCTCGTGAACGAGGGACTGACCGAGATGCGCGGCGCCACCTCGCCGCGGCTCCAGCTGGAGCTCATCTGCGCGCGCGTGCTGCTGCCCGCCGCCTACGGGGACGAGCGCTCCGTCATGGCCCGGCTGGACCGCATCGAGCGCGGGGTGAACTTCACCGGGGCCGGCACCGCCCCCGCCATGGGATACGTGCCCGCACCGGGCCCGGACGCTCACGGCGCACCGCTCGCGCAGGCGGCCGCTCCCGCACCGGCGCCGGGCGGCGGACCCGCCGTGCCCCCGGGAGGCGGTGCCGCCGCGGCCCGGGCCGCCGTGCGGTCGGCCGGCGCGGCTCCGGGGACCGGCGGTCCCGCGACGGACACCGGCGCCCTGGCACAGCCACCGGCTCCCGCCCCGACCCCGGTCCAGCCGGAGCCCACGCCTACGCCCGCCCCCGCCCCGGTCGCGGCGCAGGCGCCCGTCCAGGCTCCGGCCCCGGCGGCCCCGCCTGCCCAGCCGGACCGGCCCGCCGCCCCCGCCCCCGGCGCCTGGCCCACCGCGACGGCTGCGGGCAGCGGAGGCGCCCGGCGCCCCGGCGGCTGGCCCACCACCACGCCCGCCGGTGGCCAGGCACCCTCGGGCCCGCCCGCGACCCCGGCCCCGTCGGCCGCGCCCGCGCCCGCACCCGCCCCGGCTCCGGCAGCCGCCGCGCCCGCCCCCTCCGCCCCCGTGCCCGGCGGCCCCGACCCGCGCACGCTCTGGCCGAACATCCTGGAGGCGGTGAAGAACCGGCGCCGCTTCACCTGGATCCTGCTCAGCCAGAACGCGCAGGTGACCGGCTTCGACGGCACGACCCTCCAGATCGGCTTCGTCAACGCGGGCGCCAGGGACAACTTCGCGAGCAGCGGCAGCGAGGACGTGCTGAAGCAGGCGCTGGCCGAGCAGTTCAACGTGCAGTGGAAGATCGACGCCATCGTCGACCCGTCGGGCGGCTCGGCGCCGCCTCCCGCGCCGGGCCCCGGTTTCGGCGGTGGGCACGGTGGGGGGCCGGCGGCGCCCCGTCCCGCCCCGCAGCAGCCGGCCCCGGCGGCCCGCCCCGCCCCTTCGCAGGGCCCGGCGTCCTCGGGCCCGTCCGCGTCCGCCCCGAGACCGGCCCCGCCCGCGGCGGAGCCCCCGCCCCCCGTCTCACCCGAGGACGACACCCCGGAGGACGACGACCCCGACCTGGACGAGTCCGCCCTCTCGGGCCACGACCTGATCGTCCGCGAACTGGGCGCGACGGTGGTCGAAGAGGTCTCGCACGAGTAGCCCGACCCCGGCCCCGGCTCAGTCCGACGCCGATGCCGTGCGGCCCGTCCCCGGCTCACCCGATGTCGTACGGCCGCGACTCCGGTTCACGCAGGCGCGGTGCGGCTGTTGCCCCGGCCCACGTCGGCGCCGTACGGCCGTGGCTCTGGCTCACGCCGACGGCATGCGGTCCTGATCCGGGCCTCGCCGATGCGGTACGGCTCCGGAGGCGCGGCTCACGCCCACGCCAACGTGGTGCGGCTGTGGCCCAGGCCCCCGCAGGCGCCGTACGCCTGATCCCCGGCCTACGCCGATGCCGTGCAGGCGATGCTCCGGCCCACGCCCACGCCCACCGCCCACACCCACACCGACGCGGTGCGGCTGTGACCCCGCCCACGTCGAGGGCCCTACAGCCGTGGCCTTGGGCCACGCCGCCGCCCACGCTGAGCCGACGCTGCGGCCATCCCTCGGCCCCCGGCGGGCGTGGCCATGCCCCACCCCGGCCGCCTGCGGCCGTGGCCCTGGCCCACCGGGCGCCGTACAGCCGTAACTTCGGCCCACGCCAACGCGACGCGACCGCAACCCCGGCCCCCCGGGCGCCTGCGACCGTGTCCCCGCCCCGCGCCGCCAAGGCGACGCGACCGCAACCCCGGCCCCCCGGGCGCCTGCGACCGTGTCCCCGCCCCGCGCAGACCGCGCCCCCACTCCCCGGCCTCCGGCTCCCCAAGTCCCGCAGCCCTGCCCTCCCCCCCCACCGCACCCCACCCCCGAACCTCACCCTCAATCCCGCCCCGCCCCCGTAACCCCCACCCCCAACTGGAGATTCACACCAACCCGCCCGCGTCCACGCCTCGGAATCCTCTACAAAGGCACTCGCCCGGGACGGTTAGGCTGACCCCCGTGAAGGTCCTTGTCATCGGTAGCGGCGCCCGCGAACACGCCCTGTGCCACTCCCTGTCCCACGACCCCGACGTCACCGCACTGCACTGCGCCCCCGGGAACGCAGGCATCGCGGAGACGGCCGAGCTGCACCCGGTCGACGCCCTCGACGGTGCCGCCGTGGCCACGCTGGCCGCGCGCCTCGGCGCCGAGCTGGTGATCGTGGGCCCGGAGGCCCCGCTCGTCGCGGGAGTCGCCGACGCCGTGCGCGAGGCGGGCATCCCCTGCTTCGGCCCCTCCAAGGAGGCGGCGCAGCTGGAGGGCTCCAAGGCCTTCGCTAAGGACGTCATGGCCGCCGCCGGCGTCCCCACGGCGCGCTCTTACGTCTGCACGACGCCGGACGAGGTCGAGGAGGCGCTCGACGCCTTCGGCGCCCCGTACGTGGTGAAGGACGACGGCCTCGCCGCCGGCAAGGGCGTCGTCGTCACCGACGACCTCGACGCCGCCCGGGCCCACGCCAACGCCTGCGACCGCGTCGTCATCGAGGAGTTCCTCGACGGCCCCGAGGTCTCCCTCTTCGCGGTCACCGACGGCGAGACCGTGGTCCCGCTCCAGCCGGCCCAGGACTTCAAGCGCGCCCTGGACGGCGACGAGGGCCCGAACACCGGCGGCATGGGCGCGTACTCGCCCCTGCCCTGGGCGGACCCGAAGCTGGTCGACGAGGTCATGGAGACCGTCCTCCAGCCGACCGTCGACGAGCTGCGCCGCCGCGGTACGCCGTTCTCCGGCCTTCTCTACGCGGGCCTCGCGATCACCAGCCGCGGCGTGCGGGTCATCGAGTTCAACGCGCGCTTCGGCGACCCGGAGACCCAGGTGGTCCTCGCCCGCCTCAGGACCCCGCTCGCGGGTCTGCTGCTCGCCGCGGCCACCGGCAACCTCGCCTTCCTCCCGCCCCTGCGCTGGAGCGAGGAGGCGGCCGTCACCGTGGTCGTGGCGTCGCACAACTACCCCGGCACCCCGCGCACCGGCGACGCGATCACCGGCCTCGACGAGGTGGCGGCCCAGGACGCGCCGAACGCGTACGTCCTGCACGCCGGGACGAAGCGCGACGGTGACGCGGTGGTCAGCGCGGGCGGTCGCGTCCTGTCCGTCACGGCCGTCGGCGACGACCTCACGCAGGCCCGCGACCGTGCGTACACGGCGCTCTCCCGGATCCGTCTCGACGGCTCCCAGCACCGCACCGACATCGCGGCGAACGCGGCGGCGGAAGCGTAGAACGGGGAGGTGGGCGGCGCGCGGACGCCGCCCGGCACCCCGATCGCCTACCGGCCCGCGGCACGACGGTGACGGACACGCTCCGTCACCCACGGCCCGCCACCTCAGGCCCCGGATTCCCCTTGGGATCCGGGGCCTGATCGTTGCCCACTGTCATCCAGCTCTCCCCAAAGCCATTCCATCGAGTGACCGATGCCCCATCCGGCTGACTGGGGCCGAGGCCCCAACTAGGGTGCGGCGCAAGCGTTCCGGCACTTGGCCCACCGGCATTGCGATGTCGGTGGCGGGTGCCACAGTGGGGGGATGAGCAACGCCAGCAGATGCCCCGGCGCCGACCGTGACAGCCACTGTCACGGCGGGCCCCGGGCGAGACGGTAGGGGGTGGCATCCGGTCGTGACCGGTATGGGTGTGGAGGTGGGCGCGCTGGCGGCGCGCTCCCGGGCTCTCGCCGTGCTGCGTATCCGCAGCAGGGCGCTGGCCGTCGCCCTGCTGCCCGCGGCCGTCGCCGTCGTGCTGCTCGTCGGCGGGTCCACGGGCCATCTCGTCGGCGGCGGCTGGGGGACGGCCCGCCGGGTCGTGACCGCCCTGGCCGTGGTCGTCCTGCTGGCGGCCGCCGGTATCGCATTGGTGGTCTCCCGGGCCCGGCCGGCGATGAGCCCGACGGTGCCGGTCGTCGAGACCTCGGCGCCCGACCTGTACCGGATGGTGCGCGACCTGGCCGACCGGCTCGACGTCCCGGTCCCCTCCGCGATAGCGCTCACCCCGGACTGCGACAGCTGGCTGGAGGACCGCACGCACCCGGCGCAGGGCAGGCCCCCGCAGCGCCGCGGCGGCCGCCTCTCCGCGCTGTCCGGCGGTCTCGGCCGGGCCACGAGGCACGCGCACCGCCGGAGCACCGCCACGCCCGTCCTCGTCATCGGCTCGCCGTTCCTGTGGTGGATGAGGGTGGGGGAGCTGCGCGCGGTCCTCGCCCCCGTCGTCGCGGGCACGGGCCCCTCCGCCCACCCGGACATAGCCGCGGCCCGCCGTTTCGTACGCGGCCTGGACGCGGCCGTGGCCGTGACGTCCGCACCGACCCGGGGTCCCCTCGTCCGGACGGTGCTCGGCGGCGCCGGCTGGGTGGTCCGGCTGCTCCTGCGCAGCTGCCGCGGGCACGCGGCGGAGATGGAGCGGGGGGTGGCGGCGGCCGCCGCCGAGCGTGCGCAGACCGTGGACTACGGACTGCGGATCGTCGCCCAGGAGCAGGTCGGGCTCGCGTACGCGGGCTGGGACCGGCTGCTGACCCGGGTCGCGCTGCCCGCCTGGCGCATGGGCCGCTGGCCCTCCCGCCTGGACGCGGGCGTCGTGGCGGCCCTCACCGAACTCTCGCGCCGTGACCGCCTCGCGGAGGGCTTCGCCTCCCGGCTGGGCGAGCGCCCGGCCTGCGACCTCCTCGAAGAGCCCGGCGCGGTCGACGAGGCGGCCTCCCTCCTCGCCGCCCGCCTCTTCCACGGCGGCCCCGCCGAGCGAGGCCCGGACTGGGCGCCGGTGAACTGGCAGGAGTACCCGGAGGAGGTCGTCGACCGGAAGTGGCGGACCGACGCGGCCCGCCTCCACCGCGTCCTCGACGCCCAGGGCGTCCGCCCCTCCGGCGGCCCGGCGGAGCCCGGCGGCCCCGGCCCGACCCTGTCCCGGGTCATGGAGCACCTGACGACCGCCGCCGGTGACGGGCCGGACCCCGCCGCCGCGGTGACGCCCCCTCCGTACGGGGAACCGGACACGGGCGCCGGCGACGGGGGCATAGCCGGCGGGGGGCAGGCGGACGGTGTCGCGCCCGGCGGGGGCCTGGACGGCGACGACGAAGAGGACGAAGAGGACGAAGACCCGCTGGGCAACGAGCGGACGGCGGCGCTGGCCGCCGCCCTCAGCGCGGAGGTGGCGCGCGAGGAGGCGGCCGCGGGACCCGTCCCCGCGTCCGGCGTGGAGCAGGGCGGCCCCGACAGCGCGCTGTGGGAGGACGGGATGCTTCCGCTCTTCCCCCTGCAGCCGCCCCGCACGGGCCGGGACCTGCTGGCCGACCACGTCACCGCGATGGTCTGCTGCGCCGCGATGGACACGGCGGGCGCGATACCGGGCCTCGACTGGCTCGACGGCCCCTCCCTCCTCGTCGACGGTGAGCGTGCCGCCGACCTCGGCCCCCGCGTCCTCGCCCTGGTCGAGACCGGCGACCCGGCCCCCCTGAAGACCTGGCTGCACCAGACGGGCGTCCGCCCCGAGAAACCCGTCCGGCTGGTCTGAGGGCGCCCTCCCGCGCTGACGGTTGCGTTCGACCTTGGCGGAGCCTCCCGTTCCGTTCACGTCAATTCGCGACGAACGGTGACGGAGTGCGCGCGTTATGTGATGTGCTGGGACCGATCGCGCACAGGGCAGGAAACGCAACGGTGACGGGGGCGCTGGGGAGGGGAGGACACATGGGGTCGGAACAGATCCGCCGCTGGGAGTCGGGAGCACTGGCGCACGCCGTGACGGACCCCTTCGGTCAGGGCCCCGTCCCGTGGCTCCGCGGTGACGAGCAGTACTTCGGCGACACCGGCCAGGTCGTCCCCTGGTACATCGACGCCGTCGACGACCTCCCCGGAGCGCAGGCCACCGCCCGCCCTGGCCGAGGCGTCCCGCGTCCCCGCCCGTTGCGCTCCCGCCCCACGACCCCGGGACCCCGCTCCGCCGACGACGTCCGCCGCCAGATCAAGGGGTTCACGTCCACCGGCGCGGCCACCCCCGGCGAGGCCATCGACTTCCACATCACGGTCGACCCGCCGCAGGAATTCAGCGTCGACATCTACCGCATCGGCCACTACGGCGGCGACGGCGCCTCGAAGATCACCACCAGCCCGCGCCTCTCCGGCATCGTCCAGCCGCCCCCGCTCACCGCCGACCGCACGGTCTCCTGCCACCACTGGTGGCTGTCCTGGCGGCTGCAGGTCCCGACGTACTGGTCGGTCGGCGCGTACGTCGCCGTGCTCACCACCGCCGACGGCTACCGTTCCCACGTCCCCTTCACGGTCCGCGACGAACAGCCGGCCGACCTGCTGCTTCTGCTCCCGGACATCACGTGGCAGGCGTACAACCTCTACCCGGAGGACGGCCGCACGGGCGCCAGCCTCTACCACGCGTGGGACGAGGACGGCCAGCTGCTCGGCGAGGCCGACGCGGCGACGACGATCTCCTTCGACCGCCCGTACGCGGGCGCCGGACTGCCCCTGCACGTGGGGCACGCCTACGACTTCATCCGCTGGGCCGAGCGCTACGGCTACGACCTCGCCTACGCCGACGCCCGCGACCTGCACGCCGGCCGGGTCGACCCCACCCGCTACCGGGGCCTGGTGTTCCCCGGCCACGACGAGTACTGGTCGCCCGCCATGCGCCGTGCCGTGGAGCGCGCCCGCGACCACGGCACCTCGCTCGTCTTCCTCTCCGCCAACACCATGTACTGGCAGGTGGAGTTGGGCCCGTCCCCGTCGGGCGTCCCGGACCGGCTGCTGACCTGCCGCAAGCGCAAGGGCCCCGGAAAGCCGGCGCTCTGGCGGGAGATCGACCGCCCGGAACAGCAGTTGATCGGCATCCAGTACGCGGGCCGCGTCCCGGAGCCCCACCCCCTCGTCGTCAGGAACGCGGACCACTGGCTGTGGGAGGCGACCGGCGCCCACGAGGGGGACGAGCTCCCGGGCCTGGTCGCCGGCGAGGCGGACCGTTACTTCCCGCGCACCCCGCTCCCCGAGCACCAGGGCCGCATCCTGCTGGCCCACTCCCCGTACGCGGACAGCGAGGGCGTCACCCGCCACCAGGAGACCTCCGTCTACCGTGCCGCGTCCGGCGCCCTGGTCTTCGCGTCCGGAACGTTCGCCTGGTCCCCGGCCCTGGACCGGCCCGGCCACGTCGACACACGTGTCCAGCGCGCCACGGCGAACCTCCTGGACCGCATCTGCAAACGCGACTGAGAGGCACCCCTCCCGCACCGCGCTCCCCTTCGGCCCCTCCCTTCCCCCGCGCCCCGGGCCACCGGCCACACCCCTCCGGCCACACCCCGGACCACCCGCGACCCGCGCTCCCGCCGCGCACCCCGTGGCCCGGACCGGTCGCCGCATACGGGAGAATCGAGCCACCTGGGCCCACCCGTCGCCCACCGCAGCCTCTTCGGGCCCGCGGGCGCCCCTTTTTCTTCAACCACGGGGAGGAACCGTGTCCGGATTCGCCGAAAAGCCCGAGCCCCTTCAGGTGCCGGGTCTGGTGCACCTGCACACCGGCAAGGTGCGCGACCTGTACCAGAACGAGGCGGGCGACCTCGTGATGGTCGCCAGCGACCGCATCTCCGCCTACGACTGGGTGCTCCCGACCGAGATCCCCGACAAGGGCCGCGTCCTCACCCAGCTGTCGCTGTGGTGGTTCGACCAGCTCGCGGACCTCGCCCCCAACCACGTCCTTAGCACCGAGCTCCCGCCGGGCGCCCCCGCCGACTGGGCGGGCCGCACCCTGGTCTGCAAGTCGCTGCGGATGGTCCCCGTGGAGTGCGTCGCGCGCGGCTACCTGACCGGCTCCGGCCTGGTCGAGTACGACGAGTCCCGCACGGTCTGCGGCCTCGCCCTCCCCGAGGGCCTCGTGGACGGCTCGGAGCTGCCCGCCCCGATCTTCACCCCGGCCACGAAGGCGGCGGTCGGCGAGCACGACGAGAACGTCTCCTACGAGGAGGTCGCCCGCCAGGTCGGCGCCGAGACCGCGGCCCAGCTCCGCCAGACGACGCTCGCCGTCTACGGCCGCGCCCGTGACATCGCCCGCGACCGGGGCATCGTTCTCGCGGACACCAAGTTCGAGTTCGGCTTCGAGGGAGAGACGCTCGTCCTCGCCGACGAGGTGCTCACCCCGGACTCCTCCCGCTTCTGGCCGGCCGACGAGTGGGAGCCGGGTCACGCGCAGCCGTCGTACGACAAGCAGTTCGTCCGCGACTGGCTGACCTCTGCGGAGTCCGGCTGGGACCGCAAGAGCGAGCTGCCCCCGCCCGCGCTGCCCGCCCACGTGGTGGAGGCGACCCGCGCCAAGTACATCGAGGCGTTCGAGCGGCTGACCGGTACGAGCTGGTCCTGAACGCACGAAGAAGCCCCCGGCCGAGGCCGGGGGCTTCTTCATATGGAGCGGACGACGAGGCTCGAACTCGCGACCTCAACCTTGGCAAGGTTGCGCTCTACCAACTGAGCTACGTCCGCACTGCGCCGTGGCGCGACAGCTACTATACCCAACCTCCCGGGTGCCGTGGACGCCCTGCCGGCTGCTCGGCCGCCGCCTCCGGACCCGCTCCGAGCGCTCGCCGGTCCGCCCCGGGACGGGCCAACTCGGCGGACACGCGGGCGTATGCGGAAGAGGGCGTACAGCGCCCCGCGGGTCGTTCCCGATGCGCGGCGAGGGAAAGTCTGTGGCCGTGCTCACATCACCGCGCGGCATTCGCGAAGGCCGCGGACAGGGCGAGCGGGTACAGCAGAAGACCCCGGTCATGGACCGGGGTCTTCTTTGTGGAGCGAACGACGAGGTTCGAACTCGCGACCTCAACCTTGGCAAGGTTGCGCTCTACCAACTGAGCTACGTTCGCATTGCCTCCGACCGGCTCTCACCGATCGGCGCGAGCACCACCTTACCTGATCCACAAGAGTGGTGGGTAAGCGATGCGGAGCGGGTGACAGGAATTGCACACTGCGCCTTCCCCCTGGAAGGGGGATGTTCTACTACTGAACTACACCCGCACGACCTCGTGGGCTCCGGCCTTTCGGCCTCGCCCCTCGGCGTGTTCCAGACTCTAGCTGACCAGCAGGGGGGCAGCGCAAGTCGGCTGCCCCCAGGGTCCGCTGACGGCCCCTCGTCAGGCCCGGGAGGCCGGGTCCCCCGAACGGGGGACGCCGGTTTCAGTGCGCCTCGGCGAACGCCTCGTAGACCTTCTGCGGGATGCGGCCGCGCGGCGGCACGTCCAGCTTGTTGGAGCGGGCCCAGGCCCGGACGGCGGCGGGGTCCGGGGTCAGTGCCGTGTGCGTGTACGCCTTGCCGGACCTGGCGCGCTTGCGGCCGGCCTCGACGTAGGGCGCGAGGGCCTCACGCAGTTTTTCTGCATTGGCGGGATTGAGGTCGATCTCGTACGACTTGCCGTCGAGTCCGAAGGCGATCGTCTCCGCCGCTTCCGAGCCGTCGATGTCGTCAAAGAGAGTGACCACGACACGCTGCGCCACGAATATCGGTCCCTTCGTGCGACTCCTCCGCGATCACGCGCCATGACGTGCTCTGACGTCGTGAAGTGGGCGGAGAGATGTCGACTGTCCGGCTGTTATTGGGCAAAGTATCGGCTAATGCCTTTTCCTTTGTACAGTGCCCGGCATTGCATTGTGAAGCCCGACTAAATCCCCCCGCGTGTCCAGAGGCAATGGGGTGCCACCGGTCTTCTGCGGTTTTTCCCAGGATTTTCCGTGGGCGCCCTCGCGCCGATGCCGGATCGTGATCGGGGTCACGTAGGATTCTACGAATCTACGCGAGTAGAAATTTTGTACGGGTAGTCTGAAGGGACCTGCTCAGCACCACACACCGGGAGTGCCAGTGGCACGCGTCGTAGTCGACGTCATGCTCAAGCCGGAGATCCTCGACCCCCAGGGCCAGGCGGTGCAGCGTGCACTGCCGCGCCTCGGTTTCGACGGTGTCTCCGACGTACGTCAGGGAAAGCGATTCGAACTCGAAGTGGACGGACCGGTGGACGACGCCGCTCTCGCCCGCATCCACGAACTGGCGGAATCCTTCCTCGCCAACACCGTGATCGAGGACTTCACCGTGAAGGTGGAGGAAGAGAAGTGACCGCTCGTATTGGAGTCGTCACCTTTCCGGGCAGCCTCGACGACCGGGACACGCAGCGCGCGATCCGGCTCGCCGGTGCCGAACCCGTCGCTCTCTGGCACAAGGACAAGGACCTCAAGCAGGTCGACGCCGTGGTGCTGTGCGGGGGTTTCTCCTACGGCGACTATCTGCGTGCCGGCGCCATCGCCCGCTTCTCGCCCGTGATGGAGCCGCTGATCGAGCAGGCGAAGTCGGGATTGCCGGTCCTCGGCATCTGCAACGGCTTCCAGATCCTCACCGAGGCCCACCTGCTGCCCGGCGCGATGCTCGGCAACGACCACCTGCACTTCATCTGCCGTGACCAGAAGCTGCGGGTGGAGAACGCGGACACCGCCTGGACCACCGACTACGAGTCGGGCCAGGAGATCCACATCCCGCTGAAGAACATGGACGGGCGCTACGTCGCCGACGAGCGCACGCTCGACCAGCTGGAGGCCGAGGGCCGGGTCGCGTTCCGCTACGTCGGCTTCAACCCCAACGGTTCGCTGCGGGACATCGCCGGGATCACCAACGAGGCCGGGAACGTGGTCGGCCTCATGCCGCACCCCGAGCACGCCGTCGAGCCGCTCATCGGCAGCGGCCGCACCGACGGCCTCCCCTTCTTCACCTCGATCCTCAAGAAGCTGGTCAACGCATGAGCCGCACGCCTCTGGACACGGTCGAGAACGCGGCCGCTACCCCTGACGTCGAGCTGCCCTGGGCCGAACTCGGCCTGAAGAAGGACGAGTACGAGCGGGTCGTGGAGATCCTCGGCCGCCGGCCCACCGGCGCCGAGCTCGCCATGTACTCGGTCATGTGGTCCGAGCACTGCTCGTACAAGTCCTCCAAGGTCCACCTGCGCCAGTTCGGCGAGAAGGCCCCGCAGTCCGACGCGCTGCTCGTCGGCATCGGCGAGAACGCCGGTGTCGTCGACGTCGGCCAGGGCTACGCGGTCACCTTCAAGGTCGAGTCGCACAACCACCCCTCCTACGTCGAGCCCTACCAGGGCGCGGCCACGGGTGTCGGCGGCATCGTGCGCGACATCATCGCGATGGGCGCCCGCCCGGTCGCGGTCGTGGACCCGCTGCGCTTCGGCGCGGCCGACCACCCCGACACCAAGCGCGTGCTGCCCGGCGTCGTCGCCGGCATCGGCGGCTACGGCAACTGCCTGGGCCTGCCGAACATCGGCGGCGAGGTCGTCTTCGACGCCTGCTACCAGGGCAACCCGCTGGTCAACGCCGGTGCCATCGGCGTGATGAAGCACGAGGACATCCACCTCGCGAAGGCGTCCGGCGCCGGCAACAAGGTCATCCTCTACGGGGCCCGCACCGGCGGCGACGGCATCGGCGGCGCCTCGATCCTGGCCTCGGAGACCTTCGACGACGCCAAGCCCTCGAAGCGCCCCGCCGTCCAGGTCGGCGATCCCTTCCAGGAGAAGCTCCTCATCGAGTGCACCCTGGAGGCCTTCGCCGAGAAGCTGGTCGTCGGCATCCAGGACCTCGGCGCGGCCGGCCTGTCCTGCGCCACCTCCGAGCTGGCCTCGAACGGCTCGGGCGGCATGCGCGTCACCCTGGACGACGTACCGCTGCGCGACTCCACACTCTCGCCCGAGGAGATCCTCATGAGCGAGTCGCAGGAGCGCATGTGCGCGGTCGTCGAGCCGGAGAAGGTCGCCCGGTTCCTGGAGATCTGCGACAAGTGGGACGTCATCGCGACCGTCATCGGTGAGGTCACCGACGGCGACCGCCTGGAGATCTACTGGCACGGCGGCAAGATCGTCGACGTCGACCCGCGCACGGTCGCGCACGACGGCCCGGTCTACGAGCGCCCGTACGCCCGTCCCGAGTGGCAGGACGCCCTCCAGGCCGACGACGCGAACAAGCTGCCCCGGCCCGCCGGCTCCGACGAGCTCAGGGAGCAGGTCCTCGCGCTCGTCTCCTCCCCGAACCAGGCGTCCAAGTCCTGGATCACCTCCCAGTACGACCACTTCGTGCAGGGAAACACGGTGCTGGCGCAGCCCGAGGACTCGGGCATGATCCGCATCGACGAGGAGACCGGGCTCGGCGTCGCCATCGCCACCGACGGCAACGGCCGCTTCGCCAAGCTCGACCCGTACACCGGCGCGCAGCTCGCGCTGGCCGAGGCGTACCGCAACGTGGCGACGACCGGCGCCAAGCCGCTCGCCGTCTCCGACTGCCTGAACTTCGGTTCGCCCGAGGACCCGGCCGTCATGTGGCAGTTCGCCGAGGCCATCCGCGGACTCGCCGACGGCTGCCAGCAGCTCGGCACCCCGGTGACCGGCGGCAACGTCTCGCTCTACAACCAGACCGGCGAGGCCGCCATCCACCCGACGCCGGTCGTGGCCGTGCTCGGTGTCATCGACGACGTCGCCCGCCGTACGCCGGTCGCCTTCCAGGAAGAGGGCCAGCTCCTCTACCTGCTCGGCGACACCCACGAGGAGTTCGGCGGTTCGGCCTGGTCGCAGGTCGTCCACGACCACCTGGGCGGTCTCCCGCCGCGGGTCGACCTGGAGCGGGAGCGGCTGCTCGCCGAGATCCTCATCTCGGCGTCCCGTGACGGCATGATCGACTCCGCGCACGACCTGTCCGACGGCGGTCTGATCCAGGCCGTGGTCGAGTCGGCGCTGCTCGGCGGCAAGGGCGCGCGGCTGATCGTGCCCGACGGCCTGGACGCGTTCACCCTCCTGTTCTCGGAGTCGGCGGGCCGCGCGGTCGTCGCCGTCCCGCGCTCGGAGGAGCTGCGCTTCAACGACATGTGCGGCGCGCGGGGTCTGCCCGTCACCCGCATCGGTGTCGTCGACGGCGACACGGTCGAGGTCCAGGGCGAGTTCGCGCTCTCCCTGGACGAGCTGCGCACGGCGCACGAGGGGACGATCCCCGCGCTGCTGGCGTAGGCGTCCTCTGCCGCACAGGGTGCCGCCCCGGGCGGTGACCGAGCGGCGGTACCTGTGTGAAGGTCCCGTCCGGGCTGTTCTCCGGGCGGGGCCTTCGCCGTTGGGTGCGGAGCGGGACCCGACGCCGGCGGCGGGAGAACCCCGGTCGCCCCCGGCGCCCAGGATCTAGGCTGAGGATCATGCCACCGGCCAGGAAACGCACCCGCAGCTACGACCCCGCCAAGATCCGCGCCGCCGTCTCCGCCCAGTTCGGGAACGTGCGCGAGGCCGTACGGGCCCTCGACGACGAGCAGTTGGCGTTGCCCTCGGGCCTGGGCGACTGGACCGTGCGGGAGCTGGCCGTCCACGTCACGATGACCGTGGAGGCCGTCAGCCGCGCCCTGGACCGGGACGAACCGCGCAAGGCGGAACTCTCCCTCGTGGACCTGCTGTTCGGGAGCGCCGGCTTCGCGGAGGCCATCGCCGACGGTGTCCGCCGGCTCGCCGCCGGCACCCCGGACCTCGACGCGCTGTTCGCCCGTACCGAGGAGCGCCTCGCCGAGCGCCTGGCCGCCGCCCCCGGGACCCGGATCGTCGACCTCCGCGCCGGTGCCATGACCCTCGCCGACTTCCTGGTCACCCGTACCGTCGAACTCGTCGTGCACACCGACGACCTGAACCGCGCCGTGCCCGGCCTCGACATCCCCCGCGACCGGCAGGCCCTCGCCGCCTGCACCCGGCTGCTCGCCGACGCCCTCGCCCTGAAGGCGCCGGGGGCCTCCACGGAGGTGCGGATCCCGCCGTTCGCCGTGGTGCAGTGCGTCGAGGGCCCCCGGCACACCCGCGGCACCCCGCCGAACGTCGTGGAGACCGACCCGCTGACGTGGATCAGGCTCGCGACGGGCCGGATCGCCTGGCGTACGGCACTGGACGAGGCCAAGGTCAGCGCGAGCGGGGAGCGCGCGGACCTGTCGGGGCTGCTGCCGCTGATGAAGTGAGCGGCCGGGTGTCGCCGTCCGCGACGGACATATCACCCTCGGAGCCCCCGTCCGCACCAGATTGATGTGCGACGGCTCACTCACGGACGCCGGACGGAGCCCCCGCACGCCCCCCGCCAGGCCGGCACGGGACCGCTCCGGCCTCCACGCACCCGCTCTGACCTGCGCAAACGATACGAGCTCGGTGGTCGTGGCCGTCGTGTGACGCCCGGTGACCCGCCGTACCCAATTCGGACCAGTACTCGATCTCGCCTACACTCGGAGGCGTGCCACGTGGTGACGGTCGACTCAATCATGATCTGCTCCCCGGTGAGAAAGGCCCCCAGGACGCTTGCGGCGTCTTCGGTGTCTGGGCTCCGGGCGAAGAGGTCGCCAAGCTCACTTACTTCGGGCTCTACGCCCTCCAGCATCGAGGTCAGGAATCCGCGGGGATCGCGGTCAGCAACGGCTCCCAGATCCTCGTCTTCAAGGACATGGGCCTCGTGTCCCAGGTCTTCGACGAGACCTCTCTCGGTTCGCTCCAGGGTCATATCGCGGTCGGTCACGCCCGCTACTCGACCACCGGTGCCTCCGTGTGGGAGAACGCCCAGCCGACGTTCCGTGCCACCGCGCACGGCTCGATCGCGCTCGGCCACAACGGCAACCTGGTCAACACGGCGCAGCTCGCCGAGATGGTCGCCGACCTCCCCAAGCAGGACGGCCGGACCACCCGGGTCGCGGCCACCAACGACACCGACCTCCTCACAGCGCTCCTCGCCGCCCAGGTGGACGACGACGGCAAGCCGCTGACCATCGAGGAGGCCTCCGCCAAGATC
Source organism: Streptomyces sp. NPDC028308 (assembly GCF_055565855.1). Classification (NCBI taxonomy): domain Bacteria; kingdom Bacillati; phylum Actinomycetota; class Actinomycetes; order Kitasatosporales; family Streptomycetaceae; genus Streptomyces; species Streptomyces sp. NPDC028308. The sequence goes on along the minus strand of NZ_JBVHTO010000015.1, from coordinate 49,704 downwards.
CTTCCGCAGGTCAAGGGCGCCTTCAGCCTCGTCTTCATGGACGAGCACACCCTGTACGCGGCCCGCGACCCGCAGGGCATCCGCCCGCTGGTCCTCGGCCGGCTGGAGCGCGGCTGGGTGGTGGCCTCCGAGTCCGCCGCCCTGGACATCTGCGGCGCCGCCTATGTGCGCGAGATCGAGCCGGGCGAGTTCGTCGCCATCGACGAGAACGGCCTGCGGACGTCGCGGTTCGCGGAGGCAAAGCCCAAGGGCTGCGTCTTCGAGTACGTCTACCTGGCCCGCCCGGACACGGACATCGCCGGCCGGAACGTGTACCTCTCGCGTGTCGAGATGGGCCGCAAGCTGGCCAAGGAAGCTCCCGTCGACGCCGATCTGGTCATAGCGACTCCGGAATCCGGGACGCCCGCCGCGATCGGTTACGCCGAGGCATCCGGCATCCCCTTCGGTGCGGGTCTCGTGAAGAACGCGTACGTCGGCCGGACCTTCATCCAGCCCTCGCAGACGATCCGCCAGCTCGGCATCCGTCTGAAGCTGAACCCGCTCAAGGAAGTCATCAAGGGCAAGCGCCTGGTCGTCGTCGACGACTCGATCGTGCGCGGCAACACCCAGCGCGCCCTGGTCCGCATGCTCCGCGAGGCCGGCGCCGCCGAGGTCCACATCCGGATCTCCTCGCCGCCCGTGAAGTGGCCCTGCTTCTTCGGTATCGACTTCGCGACCCGGGCCGAGCTGATCGCCAACGGCATGTCGATCGACGAGATCGGCACGTCCCTGGGCGCCGACTCCCTCTCGTACATCTCCCTCGACGGCATGATCGAGGCGACCACCATCGCCAAGCCGAACCTCTGCCGCGCCTGCTTCGACGGCGAGTACCCGATGGAGCTCCCCGACCCGGAACTGCTGGGCAAGCAGCTTCTGGAGACCGAGCTCGCGGCGGGTCCCGCCGCGACGGCCGCGGCCGACGCGATCCGTCGCCCGTAAGACTCCGCAGCACTACAGCTGTACGACACGAAAGTTCTCACAGCCATGTCTGAGACCACAGGTGCCAGCTACGCAGCCGCGGGCGTCGACATCGAAGCGGGCGACCGCGCCGTCGAGCTGATGAAGGAGTGGGTGAAGAAGACGCAGCGCCCCGAGGTCCTCGGCGGCCTCGGCGGGTTCGCCGGCCTCTTCGACGCCTCCGCCCTCAAGCGCTTCGAGCGCCCGCTGCTCGCCTCCGCCACCGACGGCGTCGGCACGAAGGTCGACCTCGCCCGGCAGCTCGGCGTGTACGACACCATCGGCCACGACCTGGTCGCGATGGTCATGGACGACATCGTGGTGTGCGGGGCCGAGCCGCTCTTCATGACCGACTACATCTGCGTCGGCAAGGTCCACCCGGAGCGGGTCGCCGCCATCGTGAAGGGCATCGCCGAGGGCTGTGTCCTCGCCGGCTGCGCCCTGGTGGGCGGCGAGACGGCCGAGCACCCGGGTCTCCTAGGCCCGGACGACTTCGACGTCGCCGGCGCGGGCACGGGCGTGGTCGAGGCCGACCGGCTCCTCGGCGCGGATCGCATCCGTAAGGGTGACGCGGTGATCGCCATGGCGTCCTCCGGCCTTCACTCGAACGGGTACTCGCTGGTGCGGCACGTGCTCTTCGACCGGGGCAACCTCAGCCTGGACCAGCGGATCGAGGAGTTCGGCCGGACGCTCGGTGAGGAACTCCTGGAGCCCACCAAGATCTACTCGCTGGACTGCCTGGCGCTCACCCGCACGACCGACGTGCACGCCTTCTCCCACGTCACGGGCGGCGGCCTGGCGGCCAACCTGGCCCGGGTGGTCCCGGACGGGCTGCACGCGATCGTGGACCGTGAGACCTGGACCCCGGCCCCGGTCTTCGACCTGGTCGGCCGGACCGGTCAGGTGGAGCGGCTGGAGCTGGAGAAGACGCTGAACATGGGCGTCGGAATGATCGCCGTGGTCCCGGAGGAGTCGGCGGACGCGGCGCTCGCCACCCTCGCGGACCGGGGCGTGGACGCCTGGATCGCGGGCGAGATCACCGAGCGCGGCGAGCACACCACGGGCGCGGCGCTCGTGGGTGACTACGCGAGCTGAGACAGGCCGGGACAGCACTGAACCCGGTCCGGCGCTGAGGCCCCGGACCGGGTGAAGTGCTACGAGTTCCTACGGATGCCGTGGAACCTGCTGAGCCCGCTGCAAGCGCTACGCGCCACGACGATGCGACTGGGGACCGGACTGATCGTCCTCGTCCTCGTCGTCGTCGTTGTAGAGATCCGCGTACTGGGCGTACGGGTCGTCTTCCTCGTCATCGTCCTCGAACGGCTCGCCGTTAGGCGGCTGGCTCGAAGTCGAAGCGCCCAGCTCGTTGGCCAGACGCGACAGGTCAGTCCCGCCGCTGTTGTACTTCAGCTGGCGGGCGACCTTCGTCTGCTTGGCCTTGGCCCGGCCGCGCCCCATGGCTCGACCCCCTCGGTGACGGGGCTCGACGGCCCCAGAGTCTTGACACGCGTTCATGATCTGGAACGGACTCTCCGTGGAGAGACCGGTCCGTAGGGCTTCCACGGTACCTGAGCCCGCGGCCATACGGTACGTCGCCCGCAGGACGCGCCTTCGCCCAGAACCCGCGAGGTGCCCTTTCCCCGCTGGTCAACGGCGATTTTAACCTCTTCTCGGCGCACGACCCGCCGACGGACGTGAGAGTTCTCTCGAAGTACGCGTCGGCGGGTCCCTGACAAGGGTGTGTCAGGCGCCCGAGGGGCCGGCCCGCGGTCAGCGGGAGCGTGCCTCCGCGATGCGCTGCTCGGCGATCCGGTCGGCCGCCGCGGCCGGCGGAATCCCGTCCGTCTTCGCACGTGCGAATATTCCGAGCGTGGTGTCGAAGATCTTCGTCGCCTTCGCCTTGCACCGGTCGAAGTCGAAGCCGTGGAGCTCGTCGGCGACCTGGATGACCCCGCCCGCGTTCACCACGTAGTCCGGGGCGTAGAGGATCCCGCGGTCCGCGAGGTCCTTCTCCACGCCCGGGTGCGCCAGCTGGTTGTTGGCGGCGCCGCAGACCACCTTCGCGGTGAGCGCCGGCACGGAGTCGTCGTTCAGCGCCCCGCCCAGCGCGCACGGGGCGTAGACGTCGAGTCCCTCGACCCGGATCAGCGCCTCGGTGTCCGCCACCGCCCGCACCGACGGGTGCCGCTCGACGATCCGGCGCACCGCGTCCTCGCGCACGTCCGTGATCACGACCTCGGCGCCGTCGGAGAGCAGGTGCTCCACCAGGTAGTGGCCGACCTTGCCGACGCCCGCGACGCCCACGGTCCGGCCGCGCAGCGTCGGGTCGCCCCACAGGTGCTGGGCGCTGGCCCGCATGCCCTGGAAGACGCCGAACGCCGTCAGCACGGAGGAGTCGCCCGCGCCGCCGTTCTCCGGGGAGCGCCCGGTCGTCCAGCGGGACTCGCGCGCCACGACGTCCATGTCGGCCACGTAGGTGCCCACGTCGCACGCGGTGACGTACCGGCCGCCGAGGGAGGCCACGAAGCGCCCGTACGCGAGGAGGAGCTCCTCCGTCTTGATCTGCTCGGGGTCGCCGATGATGACGGCCTTGCCGCCGCCGTGGTCGAGGCCGGCCATGGCGTTCTTGTACGACATCCCGCGCGAGAGGTTCAGGGCGTCGGCGACGGCCTCCTCCTCGCTCGCGTAGGGGTAGAAGCGCGTACCGCCCAGGGCGGGGCCCAGCGCGGTGGAGTGGATGGCGATGACGGCCTTCAGGCCACTGGCCCGGTCCTGGCAGAGCACGACCTGCTCGTGGCCCCCCTGATCCGACTGGAACAGGGTGTGCAGGACGCCGTTGGTTACGTCGGTCACGGTGGTGACTCCCAGCTACGAAGCGGCGGTTGGAGGCGGTGCCCGTGCGGGTGGCGGGCTCCCGATGGCTTGAGATTAGAGCCTGCGCCCGGCCGCCATCCGGGCAGTGTTCAGGATCACCCTCTCCCGGAGTACGTTCGGTCACGGCCGTGGGACGATTTGAGTGTTTTCCCGGTCGCTCGCGCGCGGGTCGAGCGCCCGGCGTGCCCGGGTTTCACGGCTGGTCGGTTGGGGAGGGAGCAGGGGTGCCCAAGGTGTCCTCGGTGATCGTCCCGTACGCGTCCTATCTGCGGGTGTACGAACCGCTGGCCGCCTTCCCGGAGCCGGAGCGCGGTCACTGGGACCGTTACGCCCGGCGCCCCGACCGTCCGTCGTACCAGGACGAACTGCGTCGTTCCCTGGCGGACTTGCTGCCCGTCCCGCCCGTCCCGGTGCCGGTGCACGAGAGCGGGGACGCCTTCGTCACCGAGGTCGACGGGGTGCTGTGCGTCTGCCCGTGGCGCACCCGGCTGCGCGGCTGGCTGGCCCTTGGCGAGCTCGCGGAGGAGTTCCCGGCACCGGTCCTGGACGCCCTGCTGCCGCCGCTCGTACGCCACCAGGCCACCCAGGACTACGAGCGCTGGCTGGCCCGCAACCCCGACGCCCGCCCGTGGATCCGCACCTCGACCTGGCAGGTGCCGCTGAACTGGTTCGTGCTGGTCTCCGACGAGGAGCGCGAGTACGACAAGGGTCCGGGGGAGTCGGGGCAGGACGCGCCGCTGCTCCGCTACCGGACGCCGATGGTGCAGGCGCGGCGGCGGGTGGCGCGGGCCCTGCGCACCCTCAAGGACACCATCGAGGAGGGGCCGCTGATCGACGGCCTGCTGGACGTCGGCCGGTGGCTGGAGGAGTTCCACCCCCGCTCGCTCGTCGAGCTGGACTACGGCGGCCTGGTGCACGTCCTGCCGGCCCGGGAGCTGGAGGGCGACCACTCGGCCGCCGACGTCGCCGAGGGCATCGAGGCGCTGCGGGCCGGGGACGGCACCACGGCGGGCGAGGCGTACGGCCGGCTCGTGGAGCGCTGGCGCGCGGTCCGGGACCGGCGCTCGGCGAACTGAGGGGCTGACAGGAGACGGCCGCCGTGGTGGACTGACCTGCCGCGTGCCGGTCTTCACGGCCGTCCCGCGGCTCCCGTCCGGGGCCGTGGATCCTTCGGCACGGACGTAGGTCCCGATCCGGGCGTTTGTCGCAAGGGTGACGGACCGCACTTACTCGGCCCTTGCGCCGCTTGCCCCTCCTCATGCCAAAATAGGACAAGGAGTCCGGGGAGGACTCCGTCCGTCCGACTTTGGGTGGAATCTCAGCATTGCACGCTATGGGGGGTCTGGTGACTCCTGATCGCCCCTGTGACTGATCGTCACAGGGGTGTGACTGTCCGCTATGGCATGGTCCATCGGCTTCCGTCGCTGATGAACACCTGGGAGGGCAATTCCATCGGTTTGGCCGACGCGGCTGGACAGATGGTGTAGTTGTAGTGCCGAGGACAAGCCGTTCGTCCTATAACCGACTCGACTCGCGTCCGCCATTTCGGGCAACGCGGGTCAAGGTGCAGAATTTAGAGGAAAGAACCGAGAAGGTTCGGTTCTCCCGAGGAGGCCGCTCATGACCGCTCGCACCCCTGATGCCGAGCCGCTGCTGACCCCGGCTGAGGTCGCCACCATGTTCCGCGTCGACCCCAAGACGGTCACGCGGTGGGCGAAGGCCGGCAAGCTCACGTCGATCCGCACGCTCGGCGGGCATCGTCGCTACCGCGAGGCGGAGGTCCGCGCATTGCTCGCGGGCATCCCCCAGCAGCGCAGCGAAGCCTGAACAACCGCATAACCGGGCATTTCGGCTGGTCCCCCAAACCCGCCGCAGGTCCGGGCCAACAGCTCCAAGCGACGCGGGTTCCGCCCCAACGGAGCCCACGCCCCAGCTGAACAAGCAGGCGCCAAGGGTGTGTCGTAGATCGCGCTGGACTCCGCCGGGTCCAGCGCGATCTTTTTTATGCCCTGTTGCTCCCGGGATGGGCTCTGGATGTGCCCCGCTTCTGACCGGGATGTGCGCCGGACGGCCCGACTGTGAGCGAGCTTGTCGGAGTCTGGGGAGGGGTGTCGGATCTCCTGTGGGGCATCCACGGGGCCCGTGCAATTGCACATATAAAATTGACCTGTTGTAGGTGGGGCGTAAGTACCGCCCTTCTGAAAACTTATGCGGTGACACCCGTCACACGTCGGGGTCCTTGTTGCCCCTGTGAGGTGTGCGCTAGAGGGGAGTTGTCCCGATGAGGACCGGCCTGCGTCAGGCCGGGGAGGGGCTCTCGTCCTCGGCGGCCGTCTCCGGGCTCTCCTCGTCCCGTGCGGCGGGTTCCATGGCCAGCCGCAGGAGTTGGTGGCAGATGGGGCAGTGCCGCGTCAGGTGGCGGTACTGCGTGGCGGCCGCCAGATGGGCCCGCAGCAGGGCTCGCGTCTCGTGCCTGGCGGTCGCTGCCATACGCCACCTCCGAGAGGTCGAGGGCCCTGGTTTCTGGGTACCGGCGGAACGGGGCGCCGTCAAGACGCCGTCGTGCCGCCGGGGTTGCCGAAAGGGCCCCGACCGGGGGACGGGCACACGCACGAGAGCCCGGGTCCGAAGACCCGGGCTCTCGATTTTCTGCGGTCCTGACGGGATTTGAACCCGCGGCCTCCACCTTGACAGGGTGGCGAGCACTCCAAACTGCTCCACAGGACCAGGTTTCGCGGCACTTTCCTTCGCTGTGCTGCGAGAAGGACTGTACAGGAGCAGGAGCCCGGTGGTCGAACTCACTCAGCGTGCGGACCCGATCACGGGGCCGCCGCGTCGATCGCCTTCACGATCCGCTTGTCGGAGACCGGGTACGCGGTGCCCAGCGCGTGGGCGAAATAGCTGACCCGCAGCTCCTCCAGCATCCAGCGGATGTCCAGGACCTGCTGCGGCACCGGCCGGCCCTGGGGCAGCTGCTCCAGCAGCCAGGCGTACTCGTCCCGCATCTCGTGGACCTTCTCCATGCGGCTGGTGTCCCGCTGGACGTTCGTCGGCATCTGCTGGAGACGCCGGTCGGCGGCCACCAGGTACCGCATCAGGTCCGGGAGGCGGCGCAGACCCGTCTCCGTCACGAAACCGGGCTTCACGAGGGCGTCCAGCTGCGCACGTACGTCCGCGAGGTTCGCGAGCAGCGCGACGCTCCTGGTGGCCTTCAGGCGGCGCTCACAGGCCTGCCAGGCGGCGAGGACCTGCTGGACCTGGCCGACCGTGCGGACCGTGGTGTCCACGATCTCGGCACGCACCCGGTCGTACAGCTTCCGGTACGACTCCTCGTCCCACGCCGGTCCGCCGAAGTCGCCGATCAGCTTGTCCGCCGCGGCCATCGCGCAGTCGTCGAAGAGCGCCTGGACGGTGCCGTGCGGATTGGCGGACAGGGCGAGCTTCTGCGCGTTCGTCAGCCGGTCCGAGGCGAACTTTCCGGGGTTCACCGGGATGTTGCGCAGGATGAGGCGCCGGGTGCCCTTCCACATCGCCTCCTGCTGCTCGGCCTCGGTGTCGAAGAGGCGTACGGAGACGGTGTCCCCGTCGTCGACGAGCGCGGGGTAGGCCTTCACCGGCTGGCCCGCCCGGCGCGTCTCGAAGACGCGGGTGAGCGAGCCGATCGTCCAGTCGGTGAGCCCCGTGCGCTCCAGCGACTGGCCGCCCTCGCGCTCGGCGGTGGCCGCGGCGGCCTGCGAGATCGCCTTGCGCGCCCGGGGCTTCAGCTGGAGCTGGAGCGCCTGGAGGTCCTTGTCCTCGGCGAGCTTGCGGCGCCGCTCGTCGACGATCCGGAAGGTGATCTTGAGGTGCTCGGGGACCCGGGACCAGTCGAAGTCGTCGGCCGTCAGCGGGACGCCGACCATCCGCTTGAGCTCGCGGGCCATCGTCGTCGTCAGCGGTTCCTGGAGGGGCACCGCCCGCTCCAGGAACTTCTGGGCGAAGTTCGGGGCCGGGACGTAGTTGCGGCGGATGGGCTTCGGCAGCGACCGGATCAGCTCGGTCACGACCTCCTCGCGCAGCCCCGGGATCTGCCAGTCGAAGCCCTCGTCCGTCACCTGGTTGAGCACCTGGAGCGGGATGTGGACGGTCACGCCGTCCGCGTCGGCACCCGGCTCGAACTGGTAGGTCACTCGGAACTTCAGCGGGCCCTGCCGCCACGAGTCGGGGTAGTCGTCCTTGCTGACGTCGCCGGCCCGCTCGTTGATGAGCATCGAGCGCTCGAAGTCGAGGAACTCCGGCTCCTCGTGGCGCTTGTGCTTCCACCAGGAGTCGAAGTGCGCGCCCGACACGACGTGTTCGGGCACCCGCTGGTCGTAGAAGTCGAAGAGAGTCTCGTCGTCGACCAGGATGTCCCGGCGCCGGGCACGGTGCTCAAGCTCCTCGACCTCGGTGAGCAGCCTGCGGTTGTCGGCGAAGAACTTGTGGTGCGTGCGCCAGTCGCCCTCCACCAGGGCGTTGCGGATGAACAGCTCGCGGGAGGCCTCGGGGTCGATCCGCCCGTAGTTCACCTTGCGCTGGGCCACGATCGGGACGCCGTACAGCGTGACCTTCTCGTACGCCATCACCGCGGCCTGGTCCTTCTCCCAGTGCGGCTCGCTGTACGTGCGCTTGAGGAGGTGCCCGGCCAGCGGCTCGACCCACTCCGGCTCGATCCGCGCGTTCACGCGCGCCCAGAGCCGGGACGTCTCGACCAGCTCGGCGGACATCACGAACCGCGGGGGCTTCTTGAAGAGCGCCGATCCGGGGAAGATCGCGAACTTCGCGTTGCGGGCGCCCAGATACTCGTTCTTGCCGGTGGCGCGGCCGCTCTCGCCGCCGGTCTCCTTCACGTCCTTCATGCCGACGTGGGAGAGCAGGCCGGCGAGCAGCGAGACGTGGACGCTCTGCTCGGGCGCGTCGTCCTCGTTGAGCTGGATGCCCATCTGCTTGGCGACCGTGCGCAGCTGGCTGTAGATGTCCTGCCACTCGCGGATGCGCAGGAAGTTCAGGTACTCCTGCTTGCACATGCGGCGGAACGAGGACGAGCCCCGCTCCTTCTGCTGCTCGCGCACGTACCGCCACAGGTTGAGGAAGGCGAGGAAGTCGCTCGTCTCGTCCCGGAAGCGGGCGTGGCTCTGGTCGGCCTGGGCCTGCTTCTCCGCGGGGCGCTCGCGCGGGTCCTGGATGGAGAGCGCGGCGGCGATCACCATGACCTCGCGCACGCAGCCGTTCTTGTCGGCCTCCAGGACCATCCGGGCGAGCCGGGGGTCCACGGGCAGCTGCGCGAGCTTGCGGCCGGTGTCCGTGAGCCGCTTGCGCGGGTCCTTCTGGGCCGGGTCGAGGGCGCCGAGCTCCTGGAGGAGCTGCACGCCGTCGCGGATGTTGCGGTGGTCCGGCGGGTCGATGAAGGGGAACTTCTCGATGTCGCCGAGGCCGGCCGCGGTCATCTGCAGGATGACGGAGGCGAGGTTCGTCCGCAGGATCTCCGCGTCCGTGAACTCCGGGCGGGAGAGGAAGTCGTCCTCGCTGTAGAGCCGGATGCAGATGCCGTCGCTGGTACGGCCGCAGCGGCCCTTGCGCTGGTTGGCGCTGGCCTGCGAGACGGGCTCGATGGGCAGCCGCTGCACCTTCGTGCGGTGGCTGTAGCGGGAGATGCGCGCGGTGCCCGGGTCGATGACGTACTTGATGCCCGGGACGGTCAGGGAGGTCTCGGCGACGTTGGTCGCCAGAACGATCCTGCGCCCGGTGTGCTGCTGGAAGACGCGGTGCTGCTCGGCGTGCGAGAGCCGCGCGTAGAGGGGCAGCACCTCGGTGAACCGGTAGTTCTTCTTGGTGAGCGCGTCGGCGGTGTCCCGGATCTCGCGCTCGCCGGAGAGGAAGACGAGGATGTCGCCCTTGCCCTCCGCCATCAGCTCCTCGACGGCGTCCGTGATCGCGGTGATCTGGTCGCGGTCGGCGTCGTCCGAGTCCTCCTCCAGGAGGGGCCGGTAGCGGACCTCCACGGGATACGTACGACCGCTGACCTCGACGATCGGGGCGTCGCCGAAGTGCCGGGAGAAGCGCTCCGGGTCGATGGTGGCCGAGGTGATGACGACCTTGAGGTCAGGGCGCTTGGGCAGCAGCTGGGCCAGGTAGCCGAGCAGGAAGTCGATGTTCAGCGACCGCTCGTGGGCCTCGTCGATGATGATCGTGTCGTACGCGCGCAGCTCGCGGTCCGTCTGGATCTCGGCGAGCAGGATGCCGTCCGTCATGAGCTTGACGAAGGTGCCCTCCGGGTTCACCTGGTCGGTGAAGCGGACCTTCCAGCCGACGGCCTCGCCGAGGGGCGTGTCGAGCTCGTCGGCGACCCGCTCGGCGACGGTGCGGGCGGCGATCCGGCGGGGCTGGGTGTGCCCGATCATGCCCCGGACGCCCCGGCCGAGCTCCAGGCAGATCTTGGGGATCTGTGTGGTCTTGCCGGAGCCGGTCTCGCCCGCGACGATCACGACCTGGTGGTCGCGGATGGCCTCCGCGATCGCGTCCTTCTTCTGGCTGACCGGGAGCTGTTCGGGATAGGTGACGGCCGGGACGCGGCGGCGCCGCTCGGCCATGCGGGACTCGGCCCGGGTGACCTCCGTGTCGATCTCGGCGAGCACGGCGGACCGGGCCTCGGGCTTGCGGATCTTGCGCGCGCCTTCGAGCCTGCGCCCGAGCCGGTGCGCGTCGCGCAGGGACAGCTCGGTCAGGCGGGCGGCGAGATCGCCGAGAACGGGGGCAGGATGCGTAGACATACGCGATCCAGGATCTCACCTCGGCGAAATGAGTGGCGAACGCTTTTGCGCGGCGGACCCGCCGGCGCCGCGGAGGCGCGGAGAAGGTGAATGGATATCCCGTTCCGTCAAGAAATATCCGTTCCGCGCCTTTAGCGTGTCCGTATGTCCGAGATGCCGCACGGTGCCCATGGCAGGACCCCGACGCGGGGCGAGCGGTGGGCCTGGTTCAAGGAGTCCCCGTTCCTGCCCGCGTCCGTGCTCGTGCTGATCCTCGCCGCGTCGGCGGGCCTCTTCGCCGGCTCGTACACGTACACCATGGCCAACCCGACACCCCGGCACGTCCCGACGGCGGTGATCGGCGCCTACGACACGGTGCGGGGCAAGGCGTTCATCGACGGCATGGAGAAGGCGCTCGACGCGTCCCTGCGGATCCGCGCCTACGACGGCCGGGCGGCGGCCGTCGAGGCGGTGGACGAGCAGAAGGTCTTCGCGATCCTCGACGTGCGGGAGGCCGGGCGCGCGGTCACGCTCGACGTCTCCGGGGCGTCCGGCGCCTCCGTCGCGGAGATCATCGCCAAGGCCGCGCCGGCCGTCGGCAGGGCCACCGGCGTCGCGGTCACCGTCAAGGACATCAAGCCCCTCCAGGCGGGCGACCCGCGCGGCCTCGCGATCTTCTACGTCTCCCTGGCGGCCGTGATCATCGGCTTCGTCGGGGCGATCCAGCTCAGCGTGCATGCGCGGGATCTGAACCCGCTGGAGCGCATCGCGTTCACGGCCGCGTACGCCCTGCTCGGGGCGTTCGTGATCGCGGCGGTGGTGGACTGGGTGCTGGGCGCGCTCGACCTGCCCTTCGTGGAGTCGTGGCTGATCCTCGCGCTGACGATGTTCACCTCCGGCATGGTCTTCACCATGTTCAACACCCTCTTCGGGCGCTGGGCGATGCTGCCCACCTGGGGGCTGATGGTCCTGCTCGGCAACCCCTCGTCGGGCGGCGCGGTGTCCTGGCCGCTGCTGCCGTCCGCGCTCGGCGCCATCGGGCGCTGGCTGCCCCCGGGTGCCTCCGTCAACGCCCAGCACACGGCGGTGTACTTCGCCGGTCACCAGCACGTGTTCCCGTTCCTGGTGCTGGCCTGCTGGGCCCTGGTCTCCTGCGGGGTGTTCTGGACCTGGCGGCACCGGCATCCGGGCGGCCGTACGGGGGGAGCGGCACACGCGGCGGCCTGACCACCGCCCCGTACGGCGGCGGACGGCGGGAGGGGCGGACGCCGTACGCGTCCGCCCCTCCCGCCGGGTCCGTCCGGTCACCCGTGACCGGACGGGGTGTCATCGCACGTCGACGTAGTCCTCGTATCCGCCGCCCACGAAGTGCTTGCTGTCGGGGTGCAGGAACACGGGCGTCCAGGTGCCGTCCTGCTGCGCCTTGAACCCCTTGGAGAAGGACCCGCCGGCGCTGGTGGTGACGGTCGTCATCAGGTACCAGGTCGACTTGCCCTTGGGCCGGAAGAGGATCTGGACCTTCTTGCCGCCGTACGCACGCCAGCTCGACGCGCCGGGCGCCCGCTCCTGGAGTACGCCCTTGACCGTGACGGTGCCGCCCTTGCGTACGGGTTCCGGCGACGCGTTGGCGTCCTTGATCCGGGTCAGCGAGCGGTTCCTGCGCAGGGAGCCGCTGGTGGTGCCGGTGACGTCCTTGGTCGTGGAACCGGCGTACCGCAGCCGCCAGTAGCCGTCCGGGTGGCCCGGCAGGTCGACGTGGAACTGCTCGTCGAACCCGGTCCGCACCGTCTTCTCGGTCTTCCAGCCGGTACGGCCGTCCGCGGAGTACTGCACGTCGACGTCGACCCGCTCGCTGTGGTCCTCGCCGGTGATGCCGAGGATGCCGGAGACGCTCAGCTCGGCGCGCTCGTCCAGGGAGGCGGTGAACTCCTTGAACGTCGTGCCCGCCGTGACCGCGACGGCGACATCGGCGGTCGCCGTGCGCTGGATCCACGCGTTGTACGGGTAGGGCGGGAACGACACCTCGTACACGGTCTTCTGGTAGGGCCGGGCGGAGAAGGTGAAGCGGCCGGCGGCGTCGGTGGTCGCGAGAACCGGATTGCTCGTGCTGCTGCCCTTGTGGTCCATCTCCAGCGGAATGCCGGACAGGGGCTTCCACTCCGTCCCGCTCTGGTATTGCAGCGTGCCGGAGACGGAGATCGGGTCACCGGCGGCGGGATGGAATGAGGCCCGGTCGAGGACCAGACGGGTCGGGGCCGCCTTCGGCCTGATGTCCACCCACGGGACCGTGGCGAACCCCAGGTCGCCGCGGTACTCGGCCCAGGCCCAACCGCCCTGCTCCAGCTCGCGCGAGAGGGCGAAGTGACCGTTCTCGTCCGTACGGGCGCTCGTGTCGCCGTTCTGGTCGAGATGGATGTCGACGGCGGCGTCGGCCAGCGGAACCGTCGCGCGGGTGCGCGGGTCGCGGACCACCAGGTCGCCGCCGACCGCGACGGTCTTGTCGTCGATGGTCGGTTCGTCGGGCGTCACGGTGAAGGCACTGATGACCGGCTGCTTCCGGTACCGCAGTGTGCCCGCGTCCTTGCGGACGGAGGTCTCGCCCGAGCTGTCCGTGACCTCGATGTCGATCGTGTAGTCGCCGAGGCTGTCCAGGTGGACGGGTTCCGAGGCCCAGACGCCGTCCCAGGGACTGTTCCAGTACTTCTGCGTGAATCCGGTCACCGTCGCAACCGGCTCTGTCGCGGTGCTGCCCGCGGGCCGGAGCTCCGCGGTGACCTTCTCGACGTCCTCACCGACGGCACTGCCGTGACCGAGACGTACGTCGATGACCGACCAGTCGGCCGAGTCGCTGTACGCCTCCTTGACCGTCGGCGCGGTGGCGTGGGCCGTGCCGGGCACGGCGAAGGTGGCGAGAAGGACGGCGCCGGCCGTGACGATGGCCCTGCTGGTGTGTCTCAAGAACCCCCCTAGGTTCCCCATGAGCGACGAAAACCCCCTCCGGTCACCCGGAGGGGGTTTCGACTCTTGTGGCTGGGGCCGGGGTCGAACCGGCGACCTATCGCTTTTCAGGCGATCGCTCGTACCAACTGAGCTACCCAGCCACGAGATTCCTCGCGGAATCTCAGCGGTCCTGACGGGATTTGAACCCGCGGCCTCCACCTTGACAGGGTGGCGAGCACTCCAAACTGCTCCACAGGACCAAGCTGTTGTGTGCGGCTGCGTGAACAGTGTCGCACACGGTTTTGCGTGCCCCCAACGGGATTCGAACCCGTGCTACCGCCTTGAAAGGGCGGCGTCCTAGGCCGCTAGACGATGAGGGCTATCGGCCCGCCTGGGCGCTTCTCAGCGCGTCGGGGACGTGAGAAGCATATGGGATGGCGGGAGGTATCGCCAAAACGGTTTCCGGAGGGCTTCCGGCGGGCCGGGGACACCGGAAGCGGCGGGGCTCCGGCGGCCTTGTTGGTGGGGGCGGGTGCCGGGTTCCGGCCCGTGGCGATGCAGGCCGGTGCCGGGTCCGGGCCCGCAGCGGTGGGGGTCCGGTGATCGTCGCTGGGGGAAGGGTGACGGGCGGGTTGTCAGGGGCGGGTGTTCGGCGGGGGGCTGGAGAAGCGCGTCGCGCCTGGCTGGTTCTCCTTCGGGAGGTGCCGGCTGACCTCCGCCGTCGTCAGGCCGAGGCCACCCAGCGCGATCTCGTCCCAGGCCTGCAGCCGGCGCGTGTCGCGGTCCAGGTAGAGGACCGAGGCCTCGATGGGGTCCGGGTACTTCCCCTCCACCGCCCGCAGTCCGCTGCCGCCCGTCGAACCCTCCACACGGAGCCTCGTGCCGTACGGCATGACCTCCATCTCCTCGTGGTGGACGTGCCCCGCCAGGACGAGCGGCACGTCGCCGTCCGTCTGCCGGGCCGCGTCCGGGTTGTGGGCGACGGCGACGTCGACCGGCGTGCCCGCCGTCTTCTGGTCCACCAGGGCCGAGGCCAGCCGCAGCCCCGCCATCCGCTCGGCCGCGTCGCCCCCGACCCGCGCCGTGCGGTCCGGCGTGAACTGCGGGTCGCCGATGCCCGCGAAGCGCAGGCCGGCCACCGAGACCGCCCTCCCGTCGTCCAGGACGTGCACGTTCTTCATGCGCTCCAGGTAGCGCTGGGTGTCGGCGGAGTCGTGGTTGCCGCGCACCCACACGTACGGGGCGCCGAGGTCCGGGATCGGGTCCAGGAAGCCGTTCTCGGCCGCCGAGCCGTGGTCCATGGTGTCGCCCGAGTCCACGATCACGTCGATGTCGTACTGCTCCACCAGCGAGGCGATGATCTTCCAGCTCGCCGGGTTGAGGTGGATGTCCGAGACGTGCAGCACCCGGATCGTGCCCGGGTCCGGTTCGTAGGCCGGAAGCGTGGAGGTGACGTCGTACAGCTTCGTCACGTTCGTCACCAGGCGCGCCAACTCCTTCTGGTAGACGTCGAATTCGCTGACGATGCTGCGGGCGTCGCCGACGACCGAGGGGGCCGAGGAGAGCAGGCCCGAGAACTTGGGCTCCAGGACGGACTTCGGGTTCCAGGTGGCGTACGCCGTCGCCCCGGACGACGCCAGGAGGGCGAGCGCCAGGCCGCCGGCCGCGAGGGCGCGGCGGGGGCGGCGGTACACCGCGAGGCCCAGCGCCGTGGCGCCGGAGACGACGGCCACGCAGGAGCGGACCGCCAGGTCGACGGTGCCGTGCTCGACGTCGCGCGTCACCTCGTCCTGGAGGCCGGAGAGCCGTTCCGGGTGGTCCACCAGGGCCTGGGAGCGGACCGGGTCGAGTTGGTCGACGTCCACGTCCAGGCGGATCGGGGCCCGGTGGCTGCGTAGTTCCAGGGCGCCCAGCGGAGAGATGTTGATCTTCGTGCCGCCGGTGAGGGAGGGGCGCAGCGTCATCGTGGTGTCCATCGGGCCGACCGGCGCGCGCACGTTGCCGACGATCAGCAGGCCGAGCCAGGCGCCCAGCAGGACGACGGCGGTCAGGCCGAGGGCGCGGGTGTACGGGTGCGGCTGCGGGACCAGTTCGACCTCGGGGTGGCCGCGGCGGGAGCGGTGGTGCCGGAGCAGGGCGCGGGGTGCGTTGCGGATGCGGGTGCGTAGGCGGTGCTCGGTGGCTGCGGCGCTGGCCATTGGTGCCGTATGCCCATGGGTGGGGGTGGATATGCGGCGCGGTGCGGTGGCTTGCGCGGTGGGTCGTGCCGTGGCTCTTGCGGTGGAGCGTCGTGCGTGGACTCTCGGGAAAGGGGCTCGTGCCCGACAATGGCGGTGTGCTGGAGATGACGCGCGAGGAGTTCGAGGAACTGGTGTCCGAGGCGTTGGACCGGATTCCGCCGGAGCTGACGCGGTTGATGGACAACGTGGCGGTCTTCGTCGAGGACGAACCGCCCGCCGATGATCCCGAGCTGCTCGGGTTGTACGAGGGCACGCCGCTGACCGATCGCGGCGAGTGGTACGCCGGGGTGCTGCCGGACCGGATCACGATCTACCGGCTGCCGACGCTGCGGATGTGCGACACGCGTGAGGACGTGGTCGCCGAGACCGAGGTGACCGTCGTCCACGAGATCGCCCATCACTTCGGGATCGACGATGCCCGGTTGCATGCGCTGGGGTACGGGTGACGGGGTAACGGGGGGCGTGACGGGGATGGGTGACCGGGAGCTGTTTGCGGGTTCCGGTTGCGTGATGTGACGCCGCGTCGGGGTGTTGGGCGCCCCGTCCGGATCAGGGGGTGGCCGGATGGGGTGGGTCGCTCTTGGGGGGCGCGTGTCCTTGGGCGTGCGACGGGAGTTGGGCAGGTGGACTCCCGACCCGCCCTCGGAGGTGGCTGCCCGTGCGCGCCTTGTACGTACCTGTCCGTCTGGCCGCCACGGTCGTCGCCGTCGCCGCGGCTGCCGGTTGCATGAGCGTGGGCAACGACGGGGCAGGGCCCGGGCCGTCGCATTCCTCGGGGCAGCGGGGTGGGGAGGCGCCGGACGGGGGGCCGGCGGGGTCCGGGGGTGTGGCGGGATTCCACCGGGGGCCCGGAGGGCGGGGCGGCTCGGGTGAGCCGGACTCCGCGTCGGGGTCGGCGTCCGCCTCCGCTTCCGCGTCCGGGGGGCGGTCCGCGAAGCCCTCGGCCGAGGTGACGTCGAAGGACGGCAAGGGCGGCAAGGGGGAGGGGGGCGGCGGCAAGGGCGGGGGGCGGCCGGGGGAGCCCCGGCCCACCAAGGGGGAGCCCAGTCCTACGCGGACGGTCGGGCCCACGGCCACGGAGACCACGCAGCCGTCCGCCGATCCGAGCGCGGAGCCGTCGTCTTCGGCGCATGAGCAGACCACGCAGTTGGTGCAGCGGGAGCCGGCGCCTCGGGCGGGGGCGCCGTTCTCGAATCAGGCGTCCTGATTCTGTGGGCGTGGGGCGCTGTCGGTCCGGTGGGTGGGTCGGGGCCGTGCCGGTACATCCGGCCGTCGGTAGTTGTTGCCGGCCCCCGTCACCAGCGTTCCTCGGTTGCGTACGTCCCCGTCTCGACGGCCATTTGATGTACCGGCACGGCCCCTTCGGTTTCATGGCGGCTTGCGGTCCGCGGGCGGCTGAGCTGCGGGGGCTCGGGCCCGGTGGTTCCGGTGCGGGGCCCAGACCCTGGCCGGGGTGGCCGTCCCACCCGCTCCAGTTGCGTGCAGGCGTGCAGACAGGGGGCCGCCTGCTCCCAGCTGCGTGCAGGCGTGCCGCTAGGGGCGGCACGGGTGGGCGCAGGCGGCTCCCCGTTGGCGCCGGGTTCGCCGTCCTGCCTCGACCTCGGCTGCGGCGCTGGGGGCGTGTGGCGGGGCCTTCGGAGGAGGGGGTGATGATGCTCACGTGGGGGACGTGCGGGGCGCTGAGCTGGGGGGATGGGGGATTTGGGTGGGGAAAATCGGGGTGTGGGGGGCGTGAGGGGGGGACGCGGTTTGCCAGGGGAGTGGAGGGGTGCGTATGGTGGTAGATCGTTTGATACCAATTGCCCGGCGCCAACAGAGAGCGCCGCGTGGCGCGTACTCTCCCTTGCCGTGGCCGGACCGCATAGAGGCGGTCGATTGCGACTTCACGGAGTTTGGGCGCGTGCCGTAGAACTCCGGAAGGTTCGCATTTCGCATGTCTGTTTCCAGTACTGATCACGTCGTCGTGCCCGAGAACATCGACACCGAGGGCGCCGACGTCGTAGAGCTCGCGCCGGCCGCGGAGTCCGCTCCCGAGGTCACCTTCGCCACTCTGGGTCTCCCCGAGGGCGTCGTGCGCAAGCTCGCGCAGAACGGCGTGACCGCCCCCTTCCCGATCCAGGCCGCGACCATCCCGGACGCCCTGGCCGGCAAGGACATCCTCGGCCGAGGCCGCACCGGCTCCGGCAAGACCCTCTCGTTCGGTCTGCCGCTGCTCGCGACGCTGTCCGGCGGCCACACCGAGAAGAAGAAGCCCCGCGGCATCATCCTCACGCCGACCCGTGAGCTCGCGATGCAGGTCGCGGACGCGCTCCAGCCGTACGGCGACGTCCTCGGCCTGAAGATGAAGGTCGTCTGCGGCGGTACGTCGATGGGCAACCAGATCTACGCCCTGGAGCGCGGCGTCGACGTCCTCGTCGCCACCCCGGGCCGCCTGCGCGACATCATCAGCCGCGGCGCCTGCTCGCTGGAGAACGTCCAGGTCGCCGTCCTCGACGAGGCCGACCAGATGTCCGACCTGGGCTTCCTGCCCGAGGTCACCGAGCTGCTCGACCAGATCCCCGGCGGCGGCCAGCGCATGCTGTTCTCGGCCACGATGGAGAACGAGATCTCCACGCTGGTCAAGCGCTACCTGACCAACCCGGTGACGCACGAGGTCGACAGCGCCCAGGGCAACGTCACGACCATGTCGCACCACATCCTCATCGTGAAGCCCAAGGACAAGGCGCCGGTCACCGCCGCGATCGCCTCCCGCAAGGGCCGCACGATCATCTTCGTCCGTACCCAGCTGGGCGCCGACCGCATCGCCGAGCAGCTCTGCGAGTCCGGCGTGAAGGCCGACGCGCTGCACGGCGGCATGACGCAGGGTGCCCGCACCCGCGTGCTGGAGGACTTCAAGAAGGGCTACGTCAACGCCCTGGTCGCCACCGACGTCGCCGCCCGCGGCATCCACGTCGACGGCATCGACCTCGTGCTGAACGTGGACCCGGCCGGCGACCACAAGGACTACCTGCACCGCTCCGGCCGCACCGCGCGCGCCGGCCGCTCCGGCACCGTCGTCTCGCTGTCCCTGCCGCACCAGCGCCGTCAGATCTTCCGGCTGATGGAGGACGCGGGCGTCGACGCCTCGCGTCACATCATCAACTCCGGTACGGCCTTCGAGCCCGAGGTCGCCGAGATCACCGGCGCCCGCTCGATGACCGAGGTCCAGGCCGAGTCCGCGGGCAACGCGGCGCAGCAGGCCGAGCGCGAGGTCTCGCAGCTCACCAAGGAGCTGGAGCGTGCGCAGCGCCGCGCGGCCGAGCTCCGCGAGGAGGCCGACCGCCTGGTCGCCCGTGCCGCGCGCGAGCGGGGAGACGACCCGGAGGCGGCTGTCGCGGCCGCCGCCGAGCAGGCCGTGGCCGAGGCTCCCGCCGAGGCCGCCGAGCAACCCGTCGAGCGTGAGCGTGCCTACGAGGCGCCGCGTCAGCGCCGCGACGACCGCGGCAACTACGAGCGTCGTGACAACGACCGCGGCGGCCGTACCTTCGAGCGTCGTGACAACGACCGTGGCGGCTTCCGCCGTGACGACCGTGGTGGCAGCGACCGTGGCGGCTTCCGCCGTGACGACCGTGGTGGCAGCGACCGTGGCGGTTTCCGCCGTGACGACCGCGGCGGCAACGCCGGTGGCCGTACCTTCGAGCGTCGTGACAACGACCGCGGCGGCTTCCGCCGTGACGACCGTGGTGGCAGCGACCGTGGCGGCTTCCGCCGTGACGACCGCCGTGACGACCGCGGCGGGCGTACGTTCGAGCGTCGTGAGGGTGGCGACCGCGGCGGTCGTACCTTCGAGCGTCGTGACAACGACCGAGGCGGCCGCACCTTCGAGCGTCGCGACGAGCGCGGCGGTCACCGTGGCAGCGACCGTCCCTTCAACCGCGACCGCCAGGACAACCGCCCCTCCAGCGGTTTCCGCTCCGGCAGCCACGACCGCCCGTACGGCCGTCGTGACGACCACCGCGGCACCGGTGCCGGCTCCTTCGGCCGCCGTGACGAGAAGCCGCGCTGGAAGCGCAACGGCTGATCCGGTGACGGGCCTCGCGCCCTGACGGAGAAGGGCCCGTACGACTCACGTCGTACGGGCCCTTCCGTCTGTCCGGGAAGATCATTTTGCGGCCGGGTCACGGTCGAGTTTCGGCCTTCGTGCCGCGCATGCCCGGCACTTGGTGAGGGAATCGCTGGGGGCATGACAACTCCACCCGCCTCAGGGGCGCGTGACCCCTCCGCCGCCCTCTCCGACGAGGAACGGCTCGCCCAGCTCGGCTACACCCAGGTCCTCGCCCGCCGCATGTCCGCGTTCTCGAACTACGCGGTGTCCTTCACGATCATCTCGGTGCTGTCGGGCTGTCTGACGCTGTACCTGTTCGGGATGAACACCGGCGGTCCCGCCCTGATCACCTGGGGATGGGTCGCGGTCGGACTGATGACGCTGTTCGTCGGACTGGCGATGGCGGAGATCTGTTCGGCCTATCCCACCTCCGCGGGACTGTACTTCTGGGCCCACCGGCTGGCGCCGCCCCGCACCGCCGCGGCCTGGGCGTGGTTCACCGGATGGTTCAACGTCCTCGGGCAGCTCGCCGTGACCGCCGGCATCGACTTCGGCGCGGCCTCCTTCCTGGGCGCCTACCTGAACCTGCAGTTCGACTTCGAGGTCACCCCGGGCCGGACGATCCTGCTCTTCGCCGGGATCCTCGTCCTGCACGGACTCCTCAACACCTTCGGGGTCCGCATCGTCGGCCTCCTCAACAGCGTCAGCGTGTGGTGGCACGTCCTCGGCGTCGCGGTCATCGTCGGCGCGCTCGCCCTCGTGCCCGACCACCACCAGTCCACGTCCTTCGTGTTCACCGAGTTCGTGAACAACACGGGCTGGGGCAGCGGGGTCTACGTCGTCCTCATCGGCCTGCTGATGGCCCAGTACACCTTCACCGGGTACGACGCCTCGGCCCACATGACCGAGGAGACCCACGACGCGTCGACGGCCGGCCCCCGGGGTATCGTCCGCTCCATCTGGACCTCGTGGATCGCGGGCTTCGTCCTGCTCCTCGGCTTCACCTACGCCATCCAGTCGTACGACAAGGCGCTCGCCTCGCCCACGGGGGCGCCGCCCGCGCAGATCCTGCTCGACGCGCTCGGGGCGACGGCGGGCAAGCTCCTGCTGCTGGTCGTCATCGGCGCCCAGCTCTTCTGCGGGATGGCCTCCGTCACCGCCAACAGCCGCATGATCTACGCCTTTTCGCGGGACGGCGCGCTGCCGTTCTCGCAGGTGTGGCACACCGTGAACCCGCGGACCAGGACACCGGTCGCGGCGGTCTGGCTGGCGGCACTGGGCGCCCTGGTGCTCGGCCTGCCGTACCTGATCAACGTGACGGCGTACGCGGCCGTGACGTCGATCGCCGTCATCGGCCTCTACATCGCGTACGTCATCCCGACGCTCCTGCGGCTGCGCAAGGGCGAGGCGTTCGAGCGGGGGCCCTGGCACCTGGGCCGCTGGTCGCGGGCGATCGGGATCGTCTCCGTCGCCTGGGTGGCCGTCATCACCGTCCTCTTCATGCTGCCGCAGGTCTCGCCGGTCACCTGGGAGACCTTCAACTACGCCCCGGTCGCGGTCCTCGTCGTCCTCGGCTTCGCCGCGACCTGGTGGCTGGTCTCGGCCCGCCACTGGTTCCTCAACCCCGGCCACGAACGCACCATCGCCCGTGAGGCCGCCCGTGCGGGCGCACCCGAACCGGTCGATCCCTGACCCTTCCCGCCCACTTCAGACCCCCCGGCGCGGCCGGGTCACCGATACCCGATCGGAGTCCCGGCCGCGTCCGGCTATGCTCGGGGATGCATCGGCGCGAGCCGTTGCGTGGACCCTTAGCTCAATTGGCAGAGCAGTGGACTTTTAATCCATTGGTTGTGGGTTCGAGTCCCACAGGGTCTACCACGCACAGCGCCTCACGCGGCCTCGGCCGGGTGGGGCGCTGTTGTCGTTGACCCGAACCACCACGAGCCGAGCGCTCGGAGCCGGAGAGTGCGCCCATGCCCCACCCCCACGTCCTGCTGTCCGCCGCCGTCTCCCTGGACGGCTTCCTGGACGACACCGGGCCCGACCGCCTGCTGCTCTCGGGGCCGGCCGACTTCGACCGGGTCGACGAGGTACGGGCGTCCAGCGACGCGATCCTGATCGGCGCGGGCACCATCCGCGCCGACAACCCCCGGCTGCTGGTGAACTCGGCCGAGCGGCGGCGGGCGCGGCTCGACGCGGGGCGCCCGGAGTACCCGCTCAAGGTCACGGTCAGCGGGTCCGGCGACCTCGACCCCGCGGCGCGGTTCTGGCACACCGGCGGCGACAAGACGGTCTACACGACGGACACGGGGGCCGCCCGGGCAGCCGCCGCGCTGCACGGACTCGGCGTCGAGATCGTCGCGGCCGGCCCCGAACTGGACTGGCGGACCGTCCTGGAGCACCTGCACGACGTACGCGGTGTCCGGCGGCTCATGGTGGAGGGCGGCGGCCGGGTGCACACCCAGCTGCTGCGTCAGGGCCTCGCAGACGAACTGCAGTTGGTCCTCGCCCCGCTCCTCGTGGGCGAGCCCGACGCACCCCGCATGTTCGGCCCCGGCCCCTACCCGGCTGGACGGATGAGCCTGGTGGAGACCCGGCCGGTCGGGGACGTCGTCCTCATGCGCTACGTCCCCACCGCCCCCGGCACCGGACCGCTCGCCACCGCCGCCGACCGGCGCTGGCTGGCACTGGCCTGCGAACTGGCCGCCCAGTGCCCGCCCTCGGAGACCGCCTTCAGCGTCGGCGCGGTCGTCGTCGCGGCGGACGGCACCGAGATCTCCCGCGGGTACTCGCGCCAGGGCGACCCGGTGGAGCACGCCGAGGAGGCCGCCCTCGCCAGGACCGACCCGGCGGACCCGCGCCTGGCCACCGCCACCGTCTACAGCAGCCTGGAGCCCTGCGCCCGCCGCGCGTCCCGGCCCGCGCCCTGCGCCCGGCTGATCCTCGACGCCGGGGTGCGGCGCGTCGTCACCGCCTGGCGGGAGCCCGACACGTTCGTCGCCGGTGCCGACGGCAGCGGGGTCCTGACGGCGGGCGGCGCCGACGTCGTCGTACTGCCGGAGTACGAGGAGGCGGCCAAGGCGCCCAACCGGCACCTGCTGCCGCCCGCCGCGTGACCGGGGCCGCCTGCCGGACGGGCTAAGCCATCCTGCGGGCGGGCGGCCGAGGGGTCAGGCTGCGAGGGAGTCGATGCGGCGGACCCGGAGGTCGAGGCGATGCGTTCAGTGGGGCGGCGGGTGACGGCGGTGCTGCTCGCACCGCTGCTGATGGGGCTGTTGGCGTCCTGCGGGACGTCCTCGCACGCGCGCTCGGCGGTGCGGGCGCGGCCCGAGGACGGGGCGTTCGAGCACCCCGGAGTGCTGGTCAGCCGGGAGCAGCTGGACAACGTGCGGCGGCACGTGGACCAGGGCGAGCAGCCGTGGGTGAGCGCGTTCCTCGGCATGCGGGACAGCCGCTACGGGTCGTACAAGTGGCAGGCCAAGCCGTACGCGACCGTGGCGTGCCCGCCCGACACCCGGGCCGGGCGCGGCTGCGTCGAGGAGCGCGAGGACGCCATCGCGGCGTACACCCAGGCCCTGTTGTGGAGCGTCACCGGCCGGCCGGAGCACGCGGCCAAGGCGATCGAGATCATGGACGCCTGGTCGGACCGGGTGCGGCGGCACACCGAGGCCAACGCCGGACTGCAGACCGCCTGGGCGGGATCGACCTGGGCCCGCGCCGGGGAGATCGTGCGGCACACGAAGGCCCACTGGCCGGCGGCGGGCGTCGAGCGGTTCCGGCGCATGCTGCGGACGGTGTACCAGCCCGAAGTCACCAAGCCGGTCCCGGACTTCAACGGCAACTGGGACCTCGTCATGACCGACGCCGCCATCGGCATCGCCGTCTTCCTCGACGACCACCGGGCCTTCGACGCCGCGCTCGCGCGCTTCCGGCAGCGCGTCCCCGCCTACTTCTACCTGCGTCAGGACGGGCAGCTGCCGATGGCCCCGGCGGGCGGCACGGTGGACACCCCGCAGAAGATGACGACGTACTGGTTCGGGCAGAAGCGCTACACGGACGGGGTCGCGCAGGAGACCTGCCGCAACTTCAAGCACGTGGGGTACGCGCTCGCCGCCACCGCCCACATCGCCGAGACCGCCTGGCACCAGGGCGTCGACCTGTACCGCGAGGTCGAGGACCGGCTGCGCGCGGCGCTCACCTTCCACGCCCGCTACCAGCTGGGCGAGACGCCGCCCGGCTGGCTGTGCGGCGGCAAGGTCGACCGCGACATGGGGCCCGACATGGAGGTCGCCCTCAACCACCTGGAGGGCCGGCTCGACGTCCGCGTCCCGGCCGCCCGCAAGCTCGTCGAACGGACCCGGCCCGCCGGAACGGACGATCTGTTCGTGTCCTGGGAGACCCTGACCCACGCCGGGAACCCGGCCGCCTGACCCCCGGCAGGAGCCGAATTCGCAGGTCGCGGGGGTGGCCGGGTGCAGGCGTGCGTCCGCGCCCCCGCCGATGGCGTACACTGGTCTCAACGACGCGGGGTGGAGCAGCTCGGTAGCTCGCTGGGCTCATAACCCAGAGGTCGCAGGTTCAAATCCTGTCCCCGCTACTGAAGGCCCAGGGCCGGAACTCGGATCATCGAGTTCCGGCCCTGAGTCGTTTCCCGGGCCGGGCCCGCCGGCGCTCCCATCGGTGTCATCCGGTCGGTCCACACCGGTCGCCGCCCGCCCCCGTGGCGGGAAGCCTGGACGGGTGGGGCAGCGAGGTGGCGCGCGACGGCCGGAGGAACCGGGGTCCGGCGGGGCCGGCGGCCGGTTCTCCGACGCCGACGACCGGGCCGCGCCAGACCCCCGTGACCGCGTGCCCGGCGGCGGGCCGGACCTCGGAGCGGGCCTCGTGGACGGCGGCCGGAAACCGCTTCCCGGAGGGCGCGAACGGGCCGGGGGACGGCTGCCCGGCGATCCGGTGCCCGATCCCGGACTGGGCGTCCCGTCACCGCCCGCCCCGGAGCGGCCCGCCCGCCGGATCTCGTACGCGCGCACCGTGGTGCGCGCCCTGCCCGCGCTGCTGATCGTCGCCGGGGTCCTCTACGACTACCTCACCCCGTCGCAGTTCACGGCCGCCCCCTTCTTCACGGCCGCGCCCCTGGTCGCCGCGCCGCTGCTCTCGCTGCGCGGCACGGTCCTCACCGGCCTCGCCACGGTCGCCGCCGTCCTCGCCGTGCACGTCGACCTCGGCATCGTCGCGCACGCGGAGGCGGTCACCGAGCTGGTCACCGTGGCGACCGTCACCGTCCTCGCCGTGCTCATCAACATGCTCGTCCGCCGCACCGACCGGCGGCTCGCCTCCGCCCGCGAGATCGCCGAGGCCGCCCAGCGCGCCGTGGTGCCGCGCCCGGAGGAACGGATCGGCGGGCTGGAGGTGGCGGCGCGCTACGAGGCGGCGCAGGCCGACGCGTTCATCGGCGGCGACCTGTACGCGGTGCAGGACTCCCCGTACGGGGTGCGGCTGGTCGTCGGGGACGTGCGGGGCAAGGGAATGGGCGCGGTGACGGCCGTCGCCGTCGTCATCGGGGCGTTCCGTGAGGCGGCCGAGCACGAGCCGACGCTGGAGGCGGTCGCCCAGCGGCTGGAACGGGCGCTGGCGCGCGAGGGGACGCGGCGCGACGGGCTGGACGCCTTCGAGGGGTTCACCACCGCCGTTCTCGCGGAGGTCCCGCACGGGGACGGCTTCGTGCGCGTCGTCAACCGCGGCCATCCCCCGCCGCTGCTCCTGCACGCGGACGGCACCCTGCGCACGCTGGAGGGGCCGGACTCCGCGCTGCCGCTCGGGATGGGCGAGCTGGGCACCTGGCCCGACCGTGCCGCCGTGGTGCCGTTCCCGGGCGGGGCGACGCTCCTCGTCTACACGGACGGGCTGTCGGAGGCGCGCGACCCGGAGGGCCGCTTCTACGACCCCGCGGCCCGTCTCGCGGGACGGGTCTTCCGCGACCCGGACGCGCTGCTCGACACCCTCATCAAGGACGTGCACCGGCACACGGGAGACGGGACGACGGACGATCTGGCGCTGCTGGCCGTACGGCGGCCGTGAGTCACCGGGGCGGGAGAAGGGGCCGAGGTCACCGCGAGTGATCGAGTAGCACCGCTGCGCATAACAACTGACGAACCGTCAGCGAAAATGAGGTTTAGCCCGCAGGGTCAACTCGCCCGGTTTTCACCGCCCGTGACCCGTAAGTCCGTGACGAAGACGTTAATGATCAGTCGGAACAGCTTGGAATACGGGACCCGAGTCTATTAACGTTCGATAACGCAGCGCGGTCGTCCCAGCCGTCACAAGAGATGGCTCCGTGCGCACGCGCCGAATCCCGCAAGGGAACCGGGGAACCACCAACTTGGGGTGAATCGAGCGTCTTCCGCGGTGCGGTGCACCCTGGTCGACGCGCGTAGGAGACCTTCCTGCTCCGAACCCGTCAGCTAACCCGGTAGGCGAGAAGGAAGGAAAGGAGCGCGCCCACGTGGCGTCCAACCGGCCTGCCCAGTCAACCTCGTTCGCGCCGAGTGACCAGCAGAGCAACACCTTCGGCTACGGCCGCGGCAACGACGAGGGCCCCTGGGAGGAGTGGAATCCCACCGAGGATTCCGTCCGTCCCGTCCGTGGCCGGCACCGCGTCTCCAAGCAGCGCGGCGGAGGACTCGCCCGCAGCTCCACCGTCCTCGGCGTAGGCGTCATCGCCGCCGTCGGCGCGGGCGGCATGGCCACCGCGCAGAGCGGCAAGCCGCCGGTGTCCATCTCGATGCCCGACCTGTCATCGGTCGCCGACTCGGCCAAGGGCCTGATATCGGACGGCTCCGACGCCGGCGCACCGAAGGGCTCGGCCACCCCGCTCACCACCGCGGGACTGACCAACTCGGACACCGCGCGAGGCACCACCGACGCGGGCGAGGCCCTGCGCGCCCGCATCATGCAGCAGGCCGAGTCGCAGCAGGACCAGGTCGACCTCAAGGCCGCCGAGGCGGCTCAGGCCGCCGCCGTGAAGAAGGCCGCCGAGGAAGCCGCCAAGACCCAGGACGAGGCCGAGGCCAAGGCCGCCGCCGCCAAGAAGAAGGCGGAGCAGGAGGCCAAGGAGAAGGCCGAGGCGGAGCGCCTCGCGGAGCTCGCCAAGAGCTACGCGCTGCCGACCTCCTCGTACACGCTCACCTCGCGCTTCGGTGACTCCGGCTCCATGTGGTCCTCCGGCTACCACACCGGCCTCGACTTCGCGGCGCCCACCGGCACGCTGATCAAGGCCGTGCACACCGGAACCATCACCGAGGCGGGCTGGGCCGGTTCGTACGGCTACCGCACCATCCTCACCCTGGAGGACGGCACCGAGGTCTGGTTCTGCCACCAGTCGTCCATCAGCGTCAGCGTGGGCCAGAAGGTCGCCACCGGTGACGTCATCGGACGGGTGGGCGCGACCGGCAACGTGACCGGGCCGCACCTGCACATGGAGGTCCACGCGGGCGGCGCCGCCACCGGCATCGACCCGATGGCGTGGCTGCAGAGCAAGGGCCTCAACCCGTAGGTCCGCCGGCCGGGCTCGCGGAATAGGCGGTACCGCGGACGATGTTGAAATCGTCCATGACTTCTCTCCGCAAGCTCGGCCCGTCAGACCTCGAGGTCTTCCCGCTCGCCCTCGGCGGCAACGTCTTCGGCTGGACCGCCGACGAGGCGCAGTCCTTCGCCGTGCTGGACGCCTACGCGGCGGCCGGCGGCAACTTCGTGGACACCGCGGACACCTACTCCTCGTGGGCTCCCGGCAACGAGGGCGGCGAGTCGGAGACCGTCATCGGCCGGTGGTTCGCCGCGCGCGGCAACCGTTCCGACATCGTCCTCGCGACCAAGGCCGGCGCGCACCCCGCGTACAAGGGGCTGGCGCCCGACACCCTCAGGGCCGCCGCCGACGCCTCGCTGCGCCGGCTGGGCACGGACTACATCGACCTGTACTACACGCACTACGACGACCCCTCGGTCCCCGTCGAGGACATCATCGGCACGCTCGACGAACTGGTGCGGGCCGGCAAGGTGCGCGCCGTCGCGGCCTCCAACATCTCGCCCGAACGGCTCCAGGAGTCCCTGGAGTTCTCCGACCGCGAGGGCCTGGTCCGCTACGTCGCCGTCCAGCCGCACTACAACCTCGTCTCCCGCCGCACCTACGAGGGCCCGCTCCAGGAGATCGCCTCCCGCTCCGGCCTCGCCGCCGTCCCGTACTACGCCCTGGCCTCCGGCTTCCTCACCGGCAAGTACCGCCCGGGTACGACGGTCGACTCGGCGCGGGCCGCCGGCGCGGGCAAGCACCTGGAGACCGAGCGCGGGACGCGGGTGCTGGCCGCGCTCGACGAGATCGCCGGGTCCCGGGGCGTCCCGCAGGCCACGGTCGCCCTGGCCTGGCTCGCCGACCGGCCGACGGTGGCGGCGCCGCTCGCCTCCGCCCGGACGGTCGAGCAGCTCCCGGCGCTCCTCGGGGTGGCCGACCTGACCCTGACGGACGCGGAGCTGGCCACGCTGACGCAGGCGTCCGCCTAGGGCCTGTCGTTTGGATCAGGCCGGTGTCGCGGGGTCTGGCACGCACATCTGCGGCGTTGTCGTCGGTCGCCGACTCCCCCACTCTCGGCTCCGCTCGAGCGGGGGGACCCCCATCGCTTCGACTCCCTCCTCCGCCTTGCAGCTGCACGCACCAGACCCCGCTCGGGTCGGCCGGGACGAACCGTCCGTCACGGCCGGCCTGATCCAAACGACAGACCCTAGACAGGTCCCGCCGGTCGCTCCGCCCCGGTCGCGCTACGAGCGGTACGGGTTGTACGCGCCGTAGGGGTCGTGGCCCGGGTGGGGCGCCGGGTACGCCGACGGGGGGCCGGCGTACGGGTGGACGGGCGGCGGCGCGTACAGCGGTGGCCAGGGCGGTACGACCGCGGGGGCGGACGCCCGGGCCGCGTACGCGAGGGAGGGCCGGGCTACCTCCCGGCGCCGCCACAGCTCGTGCAGCAGCTCCCTCTCCCGTACGACGAAGTCGGCGCTCGCGCGGCCGGCGCGCCCGCGGTGCCGCAGGAACGCCAGCGAGGTCGCGTAGGACTCGTACTCGGCGACCGACCGGGCGGCGGCCTTGCCGAAATGGTGAGCGGCGTAGTCGCGAGCCAAACGCCGCGCCCGCATGGACCCCAGGACGAACGGCTCGGGCGCCGTCAGCCAGCCCGCCACGGCGTACGCGGGCAGCTCCGCGCGCACGGTGCGCAGTTCCCGCTGGCGCGTCCATATGACCAGCCAGGTGAGCAGGCCGAACGCGGGGACCATGAAGGCCGCGTAGACCGCGAAGAAGCCGTACTCGCCGAAGGACGAGGAGCCGTTCCACACCGCGTGCATGCCCATGGCCAGCAGCAGTCCGGACAGCGGCAGCAGCACCCGGCGCAGGCGCTGGCGGTCCGCGGACAGCGCGGCGATGCCGAAGCCGATGCCGGTGAGGACGGTGAACAGCGGGTGCGCGAACGGGGACATCACCACGCGCACGAAGAAGGTTGCCGCGGTCACCGACGCCAGGCCCCGGCCGCCGTTGAGCTGGTCGGTGCCGAAGGCGTTGCCGAGGTAGAGGATGTTCTCGGTGAAGGCGAAGCCGGTGGCGGTCACCCCGGCTATGACGACCCCGTCGACGATCCCGGTGAAGTCCCGTCTGCGGAACAGGAAGACCAGCAGCACGGCGGCCGCCTTCGCGGACTCCTCCACCACGGGCGCTATGACGGTGGCACCGAGCGTGTCGGCGCCGGACGGGTCAGCGGTCGCTGTCGCTATCCACCGGGTCGCGAAACTGTTGGCGACGATCGCTATCAGCGCCGCCGCGCAGGCGCCCCAGGCGAAGGCGAAGAGCAGGTTCCGCCAGGGGCCCGGTTCGACGCGGTCCAGCCAGCGGAACGCGGCCAGCAGGAGCGGGACCGGCAGCACGGCGAGGCCGAGGCCCACCAGGAAGCCCTGGGTGCCGGTCTGCCGGCGGACCAGCGCGAGGATGACCAGTCCGGAGAGCGCGAGCAGGGTGACCAGGGCGCCGTAACGCACCCATCTGTGCTGCCACCAGTGCGCATGCCGCAGCGCACCGTCGGCCGAGCCGGTGGGGTACGTCGGGTACGGAGGAAAGGTGGCCACGGCATCGACCCTAACGAGGGAGGGGCGCTGCCCGCGACGGCACCCGGTGGGGGCCGTGCGGTGCCTCAGTCGCCGGCGGGGGGTTGGTCAGCGTGTTCCTCTTGGCGTTCGTTCCGGTCCTCGGCCCGGTGCTCCGCACGGCGGAACAGCAGGTCGTGCACCACATGGCCCTTGTCCAGTCCCTGGCCCTCGAAACGGGTCAGCGGACGGAAGCCGGGACGTGGCGCGTAACCGCCGTCCGGCTGGGTGTTCTCGAAGTCCGGGTGCGCGGTCAGCACGTCGAGCATCTGCTCGGCGTACGGTTCCCAGTCGGTCGCGCAGTGGAGGACGGCGCCGGGCTTCAGACGGGTCGCGGCCAGGGTCAGGAATTCCGGCTGGATGATGCGGCGCTTGTGGTGGCGCTTCTTCGGCCACGGGTCCGGGAAGTAGACGCGCAGTCCGTCGAGGGTGTCCGGTCCGAGCATCTCGCGGAGCAGGATGATCGCGTCGCCGTTGCCCACCCGGATGTTGGACAGCCCGTTCCGGTCGGCGAGATTGAGCAGGTTGCCCTGGCCGGGCGTGTGCACGTCGACGGCCAGGATGCCGGTGTCCGGGTCCGCGGCGGCCATCTGGGCGGTGGCCTCGCCCATCCCGAAGCCGATCTCCAGGACGACGGGGCCGTCGGTGCCGAAGAGCTCCGCGAGGTCGAGGGGGCGCCCGTCGATGTCCAGTCCCCACTTGGGCCACAGCCGCTGGAGCGCGTCCGCCTGGCCGGCCGTCACCCGGCTGCGCCGCGGCTGGAAGCTCCGGATCCGGCGCTCGAAGTGCGAACCGGCGGGATCGGGCTTCGGCCCGGCGGGGAAGCGGGGCTCGCCCTTGGCACGGGAAGGGCGCGGCGAGCCCTCGGCCGCGGAGGGCCGGGGCTCTTCGGAGGAGTTGAGGGAATCAGACACAGTGAGTCGATTTTACGGCGGACGGCTCCCGGCGCCTCCCGCCCCGGGGACGGGCCGCTCCCGGGCGGGCCGGGGAGGACGCGCCCGCGGGGCCGGGCGGGCACGGTCGCGGCCCGTTGCCGGGAGGGTCAGGGCTGGGACAGCGCCTTGAGGGCTCTGCGGGCGATCTCCCGGCCGATCGGGAGGGAGGCCGTGGCGGCCGGCGACGGCGCGTTCAGCACGTGGACCGTCCGGGGGCGCTCCTGGATGAGGAAGTCGTCCACCAGCGTCCCGTCCCGCAGGACCGCCTGGGCGCGGACGCCCGCCGGGGCCGGTATCAGGTCGTCCGGGGTGACCGCGGGCAGCAGTCGCCGGACGGCCTCGGTGAACGCCGCCTTCGACACCGAGCGGCGCAGCTCCCCGGCCCCGTACCGCCAGTGGCGGCGTCCGATCCGCCAGGAGCCCGGCCAGGCCAGGGTCGCCGCCAGCTCGCGCGGGTGGACCGTGCCCCAGCCGTACCCCTCGCGGGCCAGCGCGGGGACCGCGTTCGGGCCGATGTGCACGCCCGCGTCGATGCCCCGGGTCAGATGCACCCCGAGGAAGGGGAACGCCGGGTCCGGCACCGGGTACACCAGTCCGCGCACCAGCTCCGGGCGGGCCAGCGTGTAGTACTCGCCACGGAACGGGACGATCCGCATCCCCGGGTCGTCCCCGGCGAGGCGGGCGATCTCGTCGCAGTGCAGCCCCGCGCAGTTGACCAGCACGCGCGCGCGGACGATCCGGCCGTCGGCCGTCCGGACGGCGACGCCGAGGTCGGGGCGCCGGTCGACGCGCTCGACCCGCGCGCCGTAGTGGATCTCGGCGCCGGAGGACTCCGCGAGCCGGCGGGCCACGGCCACGTAGTCGCAGATCCCCGTCGTCCCGACGTGTATGGCGGCCAGTCCGCGGACCTCCGGCTCGTACTCCTCGATCTGGGCGGGGCCCAGCTCGCGGACCGCGATGCCGTTCTCCCGGCCGCGCTGGACGAGGGCGTGCAGGCGGGGCAGCTCGGCCTTGTCGGTGGCGACGATCAGCTTGCCGGTGACGCTGTGCGCGATGCCGTACTCGGCGCAGAACTTCGTCATCTCGGCGGCGCCCCGGACCGCGTAGCGCGCCTTCATGGAGCCGGGGCGGTAGTACACCCCGCTGTGGATGACCCCGCTGTTGCGGCCCGTCTGGTGACGGGCGGGGCCCTGCTCCTTCTCCAGCACCATCACATGCGTGCCCGGTGCGGCGCGCGAGATCGCGTACGCGGCCGACAGACCGACGATCCCGCCGCCGGTCACCAGCACGTCGCAGTCGTATGCAACCCGTTGCCGCACCCGCTTCACCTCCCGGCTTCGATAGTGCACTGCGCCACTGACAATGCCCTCAAACCCGGATCGCGCTCCCCGTGCCCGCGGGTGCGCAGGAGCGGCGGGACCGCGAGGCTACGCGGGAGCCATCAGCAACGGCCGCGCCCGCTCCCGCAGCTCCACCACGCGCGGTTCGTCCCCGTACGGCTCCAGGCGGTGCAGCAGGTCCTTCACGTACTCGGTGGTGCGGGCCGAGGAGATGCGCCCGGCGACCTCGACCGCCCGCACGCCCTGCTCGCAGGCCGCGTCCAGGTTGCCCGACTCGAGCTCGGCGACCGCCGACACCACCAGCCGCAGCCCGTGGGAGCGTACGAACTCCTCCGTCGGCTTCGACAGCGCCTGCTCCGTGAAGCGGCGGACCTGGCGCGGGGCCTTCAGGTCGCGGTAGCACTCGGCCGCGTCGGCGGCGAAGCGGTCGTACGAGTAGAAGCCGAGCCAGGACGGGTCGTGATCACCGTCGCGGGCCCGCTCCAGCCAGCCCTCGGCCGCTTTCAGGGCACCGCCGGCCGCGTGGGCGTCACCCGCGCGCGCGTGGGCCCGCGCCTCGACCAGGCGGAAGAAGCTCATCGTGCGCGCGGTGGCCAGCCCGCGGTTGCGCTCCAGGGCGGCCTGGGCGAGGTCGACGCCCTCGTCGCCGAAGCCCCGGTAGGTGGCCTGGAGGGACATCGACGCCAGGACGTAGCCCCCCAGGGGGACGTCCGCGGCGGCGCGGGCCAGGCGCAGCGCCTGGATGTAGTAGCGCTGGGCGGCCTCCTGCTGGCCGGTGTCGAAGGCCATCCAGCCGGCGAGGCGGGTCAGCTCGGCGCTCGCCCCGAAGAGCGCCCGGCCGACCTCGTCGGAGTACGCGCCGAGCAGCAGCGGCGCCGCCTCCACCCGCAGGCACTCGGGCACCATCGACGAACGCCAGTCGCCGCCGCCGTACTTGGAGTCCCAGCGTCGGGCGTCCTCGGCGGCCTCGCGCAGTTTCAGCACATCGCTGTGGCCGACTTTCAGCGGTGCTCCGGAACCCTCACCGGGGTTCGCGTCGCGTGCCACCGAACTGTCGGCCGGGGTTATCAGCCACCGTGAGGCGGGCGTCGCGTAGGCGCTCACCGCGAAGGAACCGGCGAGCGATTGCCAGATGCCGCCGCCGGCCCGGCGGCCGGCCAGGTCGAGGCGGTACAGCTCCGTCGCCGACCGCACCGCCTGTCCCACGTCGCGCGGGAAGGCGAGGCCCACTTCGGGTGCGGGGTCCGCGTCCGCCAGACCGATCTCGTGGAGCGGTACGGGGCGGCCGAGTTTCTGCCCGATGGCGGCCGCGATGAGGTGCGGGGCGGCACCCTGGGGCACCATTCCCTTCGACACCCAGCGCGCCACCGACGTCTTGTCGTAGCGAAGAGTCAGACCGCGCTGGGCGCCAAGGTCGTTGACGCGCCGGGCGAGGCCCGCGTTGCTGATTCCCGCGAGGGCGAGAACGGTGCCGAGTTTTTCGTTCGGCCCGCGTTGCTCCCTGGACATGCGCCACCCCTCGACACAGACGGCTGCCGCGCTGGCATAACCACGCGGCATTCGTAAACCCAGCGTAGTTCGCCCAATCCCAAGCGTTAAGGGGCGTACTTCCGGATGGCGGGATTGTGGTCCGCACGGCAGTACGGAGTGTTGCGGCGTGCTCCCGTTGTGTGGCCGTGCGCCCGCCCGTGCGCTCTTCTCCGGCCACGGGGGGAGCGCTTCCATGAGGACGCGTGGGTCGGCCCGCTGTACTGGATCCGGTGGGCTGGGGGACACCGCCGCCTACATCCCCGCGGGCGGCGGATCGGTCCGGGAGGCGAACTCCGCCTCCCGGACTGGAGGTCGCCGGCCCTCCGCACGGCCTGTACGGAGCGTGTGCGCGCGTGGCCATCCAGCATCGATTTGGCTTGTTATCGACGGTTCCTCGGGAGGTCAATACGCCGTCTCACCACGTCACTTGAGGGCGCGCGGGGTGCCTTTGGGGAGCGTATCGGGGGCGCATTCGAGTCGCTGTTCGTGGGGGTGTCTTTCGTGACCGCCCTGGCGGCAGCCCCGGCCGCGCCTCCCCGGCTCCCGTCCGCCGCCGTCCACCGGCCCGCCGCCGGCACGTCAACTCGCCTCCGCCATTGCCTCTCTGACGGTCCCTCGACTGCTCCCCGACACCCGCCGCACGGCCGGTCGGGAGCCTGCACGGGGTCCGCGGGGGCGCATTCCGGGGGGCGCAAGCAGTCCCACAGGCCTTCCAGCGTGCCCGCTTCGTGGCAGCATGGTGCCCAGTTCGTGCGGTGCACTGGTTGTCCACAGCCTGTGGAGGCGGCGATGCGGTGGTTGGTGGGGTGGAGCAGTACCGCCGCCAGAGCCTCTGAGGTCGGCTCGGCGGGTGCCACCGGGAGCGACGGCGAGACCGTGCACCCGGTCGGCTCCCAACTGCTCTGGGGCGACCCCGATCCGCTCTGGGCGGTCGGCGACTGGCGCCCCGACGAGGTGCGCGTCGTCAACGCGGGCGCGCAGAACCGGATCGCCGTCCTCGGCACCTGCGGCGCCTCCGACGAGGA
This sequence comes from Streptomyces sp. NPDC028308, assembly GCF_055565855.1. Taxonomy (NCBI): domain Bacteria; kingdom Bacillati; phylum Actinomycetota; class Actinomycetes; order Kitasatosporales; family Streptomycetaceae; genus Streptomyces; species Streptomyces sp. NPDC028308. Next base: position 14,797 of record NZ_JBVHTO010000015.1, on the reverse strand, counting down.
ACTGCGCGTCGGGCTGTTCGCCGCCCGCGGAGGGGCACTTCGCCATCTCACCGCCTGGCCCGGCAGCTACACCGCCATCGTCCAGGCCGGCCGCCGCGTCACCGTCTGCGGCGATCTCGCCGGCGCCCGGCCCGTGTTCTACACCCCCTGGGCGGGCGGTACGGCCTACGCGACCGCCGCGCTGCCCCTCGCCGACCTCATCGAGGCCAACCTCGACTTCGGACACCTCGCCGCGCTGCTCGCCGCTCCCGACGTGCCCGCCGCCGTGCACGACTCCACGCCGTACGACGGCGTGCGGCGCATCCCGCCCGGACACGCGCTCATCCTGCGCGCGGGGGCCCGGGAGATCGCCGGGTACGAGGCCGTCGCCTCGCTCGCCGTCGCCGCACCGGCCGCCGATCCCACCGCCTCCGTGGACGCCGTCCGGGACGCCCTCGTCGACGCCGTACGCGCCCGGCTCGCCGCGCCCCGGCACGTGCCCGGTGCCGACGTCGACCCCGGTCCCGTGCCCGGCATGGGCCCCGCCGAGCGGCGCGCCGCCCGCGGCATGCCCGTCCCCGGCATCGGCGCCGACCTCTCCGGCGGCCCCGCCTCGGGGACCCTCGCGCTCCTCGCCGCCGGGCTCCCCGGGATGCCCGGCACCGTGCTGGGCCACGGCACCGGCGCGGGCGAGCGACTCCTCGCCGTCACCTTCAACGACCTCGCCGTCAGCGGGCGTGAGGCCGAGCTGGAGCGGGCCGGGTCGCTGGCCGCCAACCCCCGGCTGCACCACGTGGTCGTCGCCGGCGGGGAGGAGGCCCTGCCCTACGCCGACCTGGACGGGCCGCTCACCGACGAGCCCGCGCCCTCGCTGGTGACGGCCGCCCGGCACCGGGCCCGGCTCGCCGCGGGCAGCGCCGACCACTTCACCGGGTACGGGGCGCGGCAGGTGCTCGACGCGCACCCCGCCCGGCTGGCGGATCTCCTGATGGACCGCAAGCGGCGCCATCTCGTGCGGCCCGTCGCCGCGCTCACCCGGGCCGACGGGTCCGTCATGGTCCCCGCGCGCGTGTACGGCGCGGCGCGCAAGCTGGCCCGTACGCCGTACCGGGCCGGGGTCGACGTCCTCGCCGACCGGCTGCTGCACCGCCGGTTCGAGGAGCCCGTCGGGGCCGTCGGGGCCTCCCTCTCCGCGCTCACCTGGGCCCGGCCCGGGCCCGCCGCGCGGTGGCTGACCGGGGAGGCTCTCGCTGAAGTATCGGTTCGTCTCCAGGCGGCGTCCGGGCGGGCGGGGGTGAGTCCCGGGCAGCGGCCCGGGGACTTCCGCGCGCGTGCGGCGCTCGCGCGGCACGCGGCGGACCTGCGCATCCTGGAGCAGGCGGTGGAGATCCGCTTCCAGCGGCTGCACGCGCCGTTCCTCGACAACCAGGTCGTGCGGGCGTGCCGGGCGCTGCCCGAGGCGCTGCGGGTGCAGCCCGGGGCGCGGGCGGCGATCCTCCGTACGGTGCTGGAGGGGGCCGGGGTCGGTGACCTCCCCGCGGGCTGGGGCGCGCCGTCCAACGCCTCTTCCGCGGCGGCCGTCCGGACGGGGCTGCGGGTGTCCGTGGACTCGCTGATCGCCCTGTTCGACACGCCGTTGCTCGCGGAGGCGGGGCTGGTCGAGGCGCGGGTGGTCCGCAGGGCGCTGCGGGCTGCGGCGGACGGGGAGCCGCTGCCGTTGGACGGGCTCGCGGACCTGGTCTCCCTGGAGCTGTGGCTCCGTCGGCTGCTGAGCCGCCGGGGCACGTGCTGGACGGGGACGCCGGCCCGGCAGCGGGCGGTACCCGCGGGGATCGCGCCGCAGGGGCGGGTGCTGGGGTCGGGGCGACGGGGGCTGGCGGGGGCGCCTTGAGCGGGGTTGTCCTGGGCGGTGTCCGGTGTGGTGGGCGTCGGGCGCTGGCCGTCCGGTGGGTGGGTCGGGGCCGTGCCGGTACATCCGGCCGTCGGTAGTTGTTGCCGGCCCCCGTTACCAGCGTTCCTCGGTTGCGTACGTCCCCGTCTCGACGGCCATTTGATGTACCGGCACGGCCCCTTCGGTCGGAGGGCGGCTGCGGGCCGTCGTCACCCCAGCTGCGGGCAATCGTGCCGCTGGGGCGATGGGGGTCCCCCCGCTCGAACGGAGCCGAGAGTGGGGGAGGGTGGGGCGCAGGCGGCTCCCCGTTGGCGCCGGGTTCGCCGTCCCACCCCGGCGTCGGCCGAGGCAGCGGGGGCTGCTGTACGTGGGGGCCTCGTGGTTCGGGTTGCCTGGTCTGTTGGGGTTTCCGAGGCCGGCGTATGGGCGGGGAGTGGGCCGGGGCTGGTGAGGTCGGGGTGGGGCTCGCCGGGGAAAGGGGGTGCTGGGGGATGGTGGGGCGGTGAGAATGGGGGCGTGCGGTACAGAATCCTGGGCGTCACCCAGGCGGAGGACGACCAGGGAACCCCCATAGCCATGGGCGGCCCCCGAGTCCGCGCACTCCTCACCGCCCTCGCCCTGCGCCCCGACCGCACGACCACCCCCGAGACCCTGATCGACGAGGTGTGGGCGGACGACCCGCCCCAGGACGCCCCCGCGGCGCTGCAGGCCCTGGTCGGCCGCCTCCGCCGGGCCCTCGGCAAGGACGCTGTCATCTCCGGGCCCGGCGGCTACCGCCTCGCCGCCGCACGGGACGACGTCGACCTGTACGTCTTCGAACGCCTCGTGCGCGACGCCAAGACCGCCCTCGCCCGGGGCGACGCGCACACCGCCGCGGACGAGCTGCGCGAAGCCCTCGCCCTCTGGCGCGGCCCCGCCCTCGCAGACCTTCCCGACCGTGACGCGGCGACCCGCGCGGAGGCCCTGCGCCTGGAGGCGACCCGTACCCGCCTCGCCGCCGACCTGCGACTGGGCCGCGCCCCCGACGTCGTGCCGGAGCTGCGGGAACTGACCGCCGCGCACCCCTACGACGAACCACTGCACGCGCTCCTCATCCACGCCCTGCGCGACGCCGGACGCCACGCGGACGCCCTCGCGGCGTACGAGACCGCGCGCCGCGCCCTCCTGGAAGGGCTCGGCACCGACCCGGGACCGGAACTGCGGGCGCTGCACGGCGAGTTGCTCGGGGAGTCCGAGGCGCCGGTTCCCGCACCCGTACGGCCGGAGCCGCGCGGCGGGAACATCCGGCGGCGGCTGAACTCCTTCGTCGGGCGGGAACCCGAGATCGAGTCCATCCGCGCGGACGTGCGCCGGGCCCGCCTGGTCACGCTGACCGGACCCGGCGGCTCCGGCAAGACCCGCCTCGCCGAGGAGGCCGCCGCCGGCCTGCCGCAGGCGTGGCTCGCCGAACTGGCTCCGCTGGAGCGGCCGGAGGCGGTGCCCGGCGCGGTCGTCGGCGCCCTCGGCCTGCGCGAGACCGTGCTCGTCACGAACGAGATGTCCGCCACGGCGGCGACCGACCCGCTCGCCCTGCTCGTCGAGCACTGCGCCGCGCGCAGCCTGCTGCTGATCCTCGACAACTGCGAGCACGTCATCGACGCCGCGGCCGCCCTCGCCGAGACCCTGCTGACGCACTGCCCCGGCCTCACGATCCTCGCCACCAGCCGCGAACCCCTCGGTGTGCCGGGCGAGTCGGTCCGCCCGGTGGAGCCGCTGCCGCCCGACCCCGCCCGCCGGCTCTTCGTGGAGCGGGCCGCCGCCGTCCGCCCCGACGCGGACGCCGTGCACGACCCGGAGGCGGTGGACGAGATCTGCCGGCGGCTCGACGGACTGCCGCTGGCCATCGAACTGGCCGCCGCCCGGCTGCGGATGCTCACCCCGCGCCAGATCGCCGATCGCCTGGACGACCGCTTCCGACTGCTCACCTCCGGCAGCCGCACGGTCCTGCCCCGCCAGCAGACGCTGCGCGCCGTCGTCGACTGGTCCTGGGACCTCCTCGACGAGCGGGAACGCACCGTGCTGTGCGAGGCGTCCGTGTTCGCGGGCGGCTGGGACCTCGCGGCGGCGGAGGCGGTGTGCACCGGGCCCGCGGCCGACCTCGTCGGGGCGCTCGTGGACAAGTCCCTGGTCGTCGCGACACCGGGCGAGGACGGCGGGATGCGGTACCGGATGCTGGAGACCATCCACGAGTACGCCGGTGAACGCGCCGCCGAGGTGCCCGGGCTGCGGGCCGCGGCCGAGCGGCGCCACCGCGCCTGGGTGCGCGCCCTCGTCGAGGAGGCCGAGCCCCAGCTGCGCTCCGCCGGCCAACTCCCCTGGATCCGGCGCCTGGAGAGCGAGCTCGACAACATCCGGGCGGCGCTCTGGCGGGCGGTCCACGCCGGTGCGGAGGAGGAGGCCGGCGCCCTCGTCCTCGCCATGGGCTGGTTCTGGTGGCTGCGCAACGACCGTGCCGAGGGCGCGGAATGGACCGACCGCGTGCTGCGCCTGGGGCTCGTCCTGGACGCGGGCCCGGACGCCCGCGGCGACGACCTGCTCGCCGCGCTGTCCGGCGTCGACCCCGCCGGGGCCTGCCTGGCGGACGCCGACGGCGAGGAGCACCCGCTGCACCGCCTGCGGATGAACCTCCGTATGCAGGAGCTGTTCCTCGTCATGGAGGCGCAGCCCCTGGAGTCGCTCCGGGACCGGCTCACTCCGGAGTACATCCGCCGGGTCCGCCGCGTCTTCGAGAAGGGCGGTCCGGACGCGGCGGTCATGCCGGGACTGGTCTGGCCGCTCGCCGTCTACTTCCTGGGCTCATCGGAGGACCTGCGGCCCGCCCTGGACGCCGCCCTCGCCAACTGCCGTACGTACGGCGGCGACTGGGAGGTCGGCGTCATCCTCATGTTCCGTACGCACATGGTCGTCGACTCACCCGGCGGGCTGCACGACATCGACGGCGACCTCGCCGAGCTCCGCACCCTGAGCCGCCGCGTCGGCGACCGCTGGATGCGCGCCCAGGTGTGCAGCGCGGCCGGGGAGACGGCGATGGTGCGCGGCCGGTTCGAGGACGCGCGGGGCGAGTACGAGGACGCGCTGCGCCTCGCGCACGAGGTGGGCGCCCACACGGAGACGCCGTTCCTCATCGCGCGGCTCGCCGAGATCGCGTACCGCGCGGGCGACCGCTCGCAGTCGCTGGCCCTCCTGGACCGGGCGAGCGAGGCCGCCGAGCGCCACGGGGTGACGGACTCCCGGGCCTTCGTCCTGATGATGCGCGCCCACATGGCGCTGGACGACGGGGCGGCCGGCGAGGCGCGCGAGCTGCTCCGGGCGGCGCGCACGGAGTCCCGCCGGGGCACCCCGCCGCCGCAGTTCCTCGCCGCCCTCGGCCAGCTCGACGCCATGATCACGGCGATCGAGACGACCCCGGAGCGGGGCCTGGCGAAGATCACCGAGACCCTGCGCGACGCCATGGACGCGCGCTGCGCGGAGTGGGTGACGGCCACCCTCGCCGACAACGCGGCGCGGCTGCTCGCCGAGACGGGCGACCTCGCGCGCGCGGTCCGCCTGCTCGCCGCCGGAGAGCGCTGGCGGGGCGGCCACCCGCGTCCGATGCCGGAGAGCTGCCACGCCGAGCGCATCACGGCCGAGGCGCGCGCGTCCCTCGGCCGCGCCCGCTACGAGTCCGAGCGCGCGCTGGGCGGCGGCCTCACCCCGGACGGCGTCCTGCTCACCTTGAAGGAGGCATTGGACGCCGGGTAGCCCTCGTGCGGCTCAGCGGCACCTGAACGCCGAGTCCGCCCAGTCCGCGAGCGTCACGGCGTCGAACGAGGTGTCGGGGTCGACGGCGAGGCGGATCGTCCGGCGGCCGGTGAGGTCCACGTGGACCGGGACCGCGCTGTCGCCGCCGGCCAGCAGCGGGGACCGCCACAGACGCGAGCCGTCGGCGTACACGGAGAACCGCACCCTGCCGAGCCCCAGTGTCATGTCGTCGACGCCGACCACCGCGTCGTACGCCGTGCAGTCGCGGTTCAGGTCGATGGTCACCGAGGACTTGCCGTGCACGGTCACTCCGCGCGCGTACTCCCGGCCGCCGACCGAGACGCCCCACCGCTGCCACACCCAGCTGCTCTCGCCGAGCCGCATCTCGGGCTCGGTGCCGTCACCGGTCAGGCCGTACTTCAGCTCGTTCCACGGGTAGACGGCGGGCGCGGGCGCGGGCGCGGGCGGCGGCGGGGGTGTGGGCTTCGGGGTGGGCCGGGGTGCCGGGGCCGGCGCCGGTTTCGTACGGGTGGGCGTCGGGGACGGCTCGGCCCGCGTGGGCCGGGGAGCGGGCGCCGGGGTCGTCGCCGGGGCCGGGGTCGGGGCACCGGCGGCGACCACCGGCGGCCGCCGGGACGCCTTCCCCGGCGGGTCCGGGGCGGGCTCCGGGGCCTGCGACTCGACGGCGCGCGACGCGCTCGGCCTGGCCTCGGGCTTCCTCGCGGGGCTGTCGTCGCCGACGAGCGCGAGGGCAACCGCCGCGACGGCCACCGCGGCGACTCCCGCCGCGATACCGGCCTTGGCCGGCGCGCCGAGCCCCTCGGAGGCCGCCGCGCCACCGGCCCCTCCGGCGGAACCGCCCGCGGCGGCGGCCGCACCCGCGGCGCCGACCCCGGTGCCGCCCGCGACGAGCGCGACCGCTTTCGCGTACCCGGCGGCCCCGAACCAGCCGATCACCGCGACCGGTACGACGGCGGGGATGCCGCCGGCGACTTCCTTGATCTGACCCGCCGCGAGGCGGCACTTGACGCACTCCTCCAGGTGCTTGCGCAGCCCGCGCTCGGCCCGGCTGCGCAGTCCGCCGCGCGCGTGGGCGCCGAGCCGGTCGGCGTAGCGCGCGCACTCCTCGTCGGCGATGAGCGTGGTGCTGACGTGGGCCTGGAGGTAGGCCTGCTTGAGTCCTTCGCGGGCGCGGCTGGCGAGGACGCGGGTGCCGTTCGCGTCGAGCCCGAAGAGCGTGGCGACCTCGCTCGGCGACTCGTCCTCGACCTCGGTGTGCCAGAGCACGGCCTGCCAGCGCTCGGGAAGCGACCGGAACGCCTGCATGGCCATCGACTGCTCGGCCTCGTGCATCGCCCGCACGTCCGCGCCGAGTTCGAGCGTGTCGTCGTCGCGGACCTCGGGGTTGTGGGCGGCCTGCGCGGCGAACACCGCGAAGTCGTCGACGAGTTGCTCCCGCCTCGCCGTCTTCGTCCAGTGCGCGGCGACGCGGCGGACGCTGGTGAGCAGGTACGCCCGTACGGCGTGCTCGGGGCCGCTGCCGCCCCGCACCGCCTGGAGCATGCGCGCGAACACCTCGGCCGTGAGGTCCTCCGCGGTGTGCCCGTCCCGGCAGCAGGTGCGCGCGTAACGGCGTACGGCGTCGGCGTGGCGGCGGTACAGCGCCTCGTAGGCCGTGTCGTCGCCCGCGCGCATCCGCTCGATCAGGTCGGCGTCGGACGGCGGCAGCTCGGCCGGCGGCGGCAGCACGCCGTCCTCGCGGCGCTCGCGCTGTGAGGGGACGCTGGGCTGCGGCGTCCCGTCCGCGGCGGTGTCCGCGGTCGCGGGGAGGGAGCGGCCACCGTGCGAGCGGCCCTGGCCCGGGACCTGCCGCGCGGCCGGTCCGTCGGGCTCCGCGCCCGCGTCGCCGGGCGACTCGTCCCGTCCGTCAACACTCATCGCGGACTGCCCCCGCCTGCACACTCGACCCGGATACCGGGAAAGCGTGGCACACGGGGCCCCTGAGGAGCCGGGGCGCGGGGATCAACCACTCGTCCGTGGGGTTTTTTCGTACGGCGGTACTGACCGTCACCTGTTCGGGGAAGGCTTCACCGCTTCTTGTGGCGCCAACAGGGCGCGGCTGTACGGAAGTTGGAGTCCTGCCTGAAATGCCCGCCCGGCGCGCGGGAGAGCGGGGCGGGGCCGCCGCGGGAGGCGCGCCGGACACGACCGGCGGCCTCTCGCGGCGATCCTCACGCCGTGCTTCTACAGCGGCCGGGACCGCAGGCCCTCCAGCAGGATGTCCAGCAGCCGGGCCGAGGCCGCGGCCTGCTGGGCGGGATCCGGCAGTGAGGGCGCGGCCGTCGCGATGACCAGCAGGACGTCCGCGACCGTCACGTCCGCCCGCAGCTCGCCCGCCGCGCGGGCCCGGTCCACGAGCCGGCCGACGACCTCGAGCAGCGCCGCGGCGCCGGTGTCGTCACCCGGATCGGGCGCGGTGTCCTCGACGAGCCGCAGCTCGGCCGCCGGCTGGGTCCGCTGGTGCGGCACCCGGGCCTCCTCCGCGAGCACGCCGTCGGCGCCCTCGTCGGCGACGCCCACCCGCAGCACCTGCGGCGGCAGCAGCCGCCCGGCGCCCGAGGCCACCGACGTCCGCAGGAAGCGCGACAGCGCCGACCACGGCTCGTCCTCCTGGCCGAGCGCCGTACGCGCCTGGTCGGTCAGCCGGGACGTCTCCTCCTCGGCTATCCGGCGCACCAGGACGTCCTTGCTCGGGAAGCGCCGGTAGACCGTGCCGACACCCACCCGGGCGCGCCGTGCGACGTCCTCCATCGGCGCGCCGTACCCCAGCTCGCCGAAGACCTCGCGCGCCGCGCGCAGTACGTGTTCCAGATTGCGCTGTGCGTCCACGCGCAACGGGGTGGTACGGGAACCGTCCCCCGGACCGCGTCCGTTGCCGCTTGCCGCGCCGAGTGCGCCACCGGGTGCGATGGCCGACGCGGAAGACCAATGAGAGTCCTGAATGTGCATAAGCGTTCCCCCGGTAATGACGTCTCCCCCCGGAGACTCTCCCCGCCATTGAAAAGCCGGAGCGTGTGGAACGAGCGTGTTTCACGGGTCCGCTCCTGCGGCCCGTCGAGCACATCCCCCTGCACCCCGTCGACACACGAACATAGTTGAGAGGGGGTCAATTCAGAAGGGGCAGGTTCCGCACAGAGCGCCCCCCGATCGGAGCACGGGTCTGTTACCTCCCGATTGCGCCCCCTCTACCCACCCCGTGCGCCCCCACTGAGCTGGGCGTCTTCTCCGTACTCCGGCAATTCGGCCGACCCCGCGCGACGGCGACCGCCGGTCACACAATTTGTCGGGGCTGTGGACAAACGCAGGCGCCGGGTGCGTCATGGGATGGTGACGGCTGAGATCAATCAGGGGACGACCCCCGAACCCCGGAAGAACGCACGCATTCTCATCGTCGGTGGCGGCTATGTGGGGCTGTACACCGCGCTGCAACTGCAGCGGAAGCTGAAACCGGAGCTCAGACGGGGCGAGGTCGAGGTCGTCGTGGTCTCCCCGGACCCCTACATGACGTATCAGCCGTTCCTGCCCGAGGCGGCCGCCGGTCTGATCTCGCCGCGCCACGTCGTCGTCCCCCTGCGGCGGGTCCTCGACCGGTGCACGGTCGTCGTCGGCGAGGTCCTGTCGATCGACCACGCCGCGCGCACGGCGGTCTTCACCACCCCGGCCACGGAGGAGAAGGGCGCGAGCGCGGAGGAGCTCACCTACGACGAACTGGTCCTCGCGCCCGGCTCGGTCTCGCGCACCCTGCCGGTCCCCGGCCTCGCCGACCACGGCATCGGCTTCAAGACCGTCGAGGAGGCCATCGGCCTGCGCAACCACGTCATCGAGCAGATGGACATCGCCTCCTCCACCCGCGACCCCGCGGTCCGCGACGCGGCCCTGACCTTCGTGTTCGTGGGCGGCGGCTACGCGGGCACGGAGGCCCTCGCCGAACTGGAGGACATGGCCCGGTACGCCACGCGGTACTACCACAACATCGGTCCCGAGGACATGAAGTGGATCCTCGTGGAGGCCTCGCCGCGCATCCTGCCCGAGGTCGGCGAGGAGATGGGCAGGTACACGGTCACCCAGCTGCGGCGGCGCAACATCGACGTACGCCTGGAGACGCGGCTGGAATCGTGCGCCGACCGGGTCGCCGTCCTCAGCGACGGAGCGCGCTTCCCGACCCGCACCGTCGTGTGGACGGCCGGCGTGAAACCCCACCCGCTCCTCGCCGCCACCGACCTGCCGCTCGACGAGCGCGGGCGCCTGAAGTGCACGGCCCGGCTCACCGTGGACGGCGCCCCGCACGCGTGGGCCGCGGGTGACGCGGCCGCCGTCCCCGACGTCGCCGCCGGGAAGCCCGGCGCGCAGACCGCGCCCAACGCCCAGCACGCGGTGCGCCAGGCGAAGCTCCTCGGCGACAACATCGCCCACGCCCTGCGCGGCGAGGAGCTGGAGACGTACTCCCACCGGTACGCCGGCTCCGTCGCCTCGCTCGGGCTGCACAAGGGCGTGGCCCACGTCTACGGACGGCGCCTGAAGGGCTACCCTGCCTGGTTCATGCACCGCGCCTACCACCTGAGCAGGGTCCCGACCTTCAACCGGAAGGCCCGCGTCCTGGCCGAATGGACCCTGTCGGGGCTCTTCAAGAGGGAGATCGTCTCCCTCGGCTCACTCGAACACCCCCGTGCCGAGTTCGAACTCGCGGCCGGTGGAAAACCCGCCCGGGACCCGAAGGGGTCGTCCTGACCGGAGCCAGGAACTCCGCCGGAGGGGCCCGCGTCTGACGGATGTCGGTCCGGTCGGCCAGACTGTTCCCCGGCCGGGCGGGTCCGCCGCCCCGCTCTTCGGACCCACGACGCTTTTTCCCACGTGCTGTATCCCCCGGGGGAGACCCCCGGCCCCCCGGCCGACCGTGCCGGCCGGGGGCCATGAACCCGAGGCAAGGACTCGTGAACTTCACGCGCTGGAGCGCCCGACTCCCCGGAACGCAGCGCCGCGCCGCGGCGCGCGGCGACCATCCGGTCACCCAGGACCGGCGGGGCGACGGATCCGTGCCCGCGGCCCGCGTCGAGCAGCTGACCGACGCCGCGCCGCACGTGCCCGCGGTCGACGTACTGCCGGTGCGCGAGGTCCTCGACCGCGTCCCCGCCCTCGTCGCCCTCGTGCACGGCCCCGACCACCGCATCGCGTACGTGAACGACGCGTACGTGACCGCCTTCGGCGTACGCCCCCTCGGCGAGCCCGCGCGCTCGGCCCTGCCGGAACTGGACGGGCTGGGCCTGCTGCCCCTCCTCGACCAGGTGCTGCGCAGTGCCAAACCGCGCACGGTCAAGTCCCGCAGGACACCCGACGGCCGCTCGTACACCTTCACCTGCACCCCCGTGGACACGCCCGACGGGGACGACGGCACCGATGGCCGGGGCGGCGGCGTGCTGATCTTCGCCACCGACGTCACCGACCACGCCGAGGCCGCCGAGCGGCTGCGCGCCAGCGAGCGCCGGCAGCGCGAGACCGCCGTCACCCTCCAGCGCTCCCTGCTGCCCCAGGAGCTGGAGGAACCGGACGACCTGCGCGTCGCCGCCACCTACCACCCCGGCGGCACCGAGGCCGCGGTCGGCGGCGACTGGTACGACGTCATCACCCTGGGCGGCGGCCGCACGGCGCTGGTCATCGGCGACGTCATGGGGCGCGGGGTGCGCGCCGCCGCCGTCATGGGCCAGCTCCGTACGGCGGTCCGCGCGTACGCCCGGCTCGACCTGCCCCCGCACGAGGTGCTCCAGCTCCTCGACGGCCTCGCCACGGAGATCGACGCCAACCAGATCGCCACCTGCGTGTACGCCATCCACGACCCGAACGAAGGCCGGCTGGTCTACGCGTCCGCGGGCCACCTGCCGATCCTCGTACGCGACGAGAGCGGCACCGTGCTGCGCGCCGACGAACCCACCGGGCCCCCGCTCGGCACGGGCGGCTGGATGCACGCCTCGGGCACGGTCCCGCTCGGCCCCGGCTCCACGGCCGTCCTCTACACGGACGGCCTGGTGGAGCGGCGCAACGAGGACCTCGACGAGGGGATCGCCGCCCTGGAGCGCGCCCTGGCCGGCGCGACCGGCACCCCGCAGGTCGTCTGCGACCGACTGGTCCGCTCGGCGGGGGTGACGGCCGACCACGACGACGACGTCGCCGTCCTGGTCCTCCAGCACCCGGCCCGCACCGGCCCCGACAGCGAGCTGTTCCGCAACGCCGCACTGGAGCTGCTCGGCGGGGTGGAGGCCACCCCACGCGCGCGTGCCTTCGCCTCCGGGGTGCTCACCAGCTGGCGCTTCCCGCGCGAGCTGCACGACCTCGGCGTGCTGGCCGCCAGCGAACTCGTCGCCAACTCCCTCCAGCACGGCACCCCGCCGATGCGGCTGCGGCTGCGCCGGACCGACCGGCGCCTGATCATCGAGGTCACCGACGGCGACGACCACCTGCCACGCCGCCGCCGCGCCGAACCGGGCGACGAGGCGGGACGCGGCATCGCCATCGTCGCCACGATCGCCTCCGGCTGGGGCTCCCGGCGCACGCCGGGCGGCGGCAAGGCGGTGTGGTGCGAGTTCGCCCTGCCGCGCGAGGCGGGCTGAGCGGCCGCTCCCGTCAGGCGCTGGAGCGGGCCGGCTCGGCCGGCGCACCGCCCTGCGCCACCACCCGGCTGCGCGCGAGCGACGGCTGGTTCTGCACGGGGGTGAGCTGCCGTCCGAGCCGGACCGCCAGGTAGGTGATGCCGAGCGAGAACAGCAGGAACGTCACGACGTACGGCGCGTGCAGGGACGCGCCCATCGGACCGCCCACCGCCGGGCCGACCGCCAGCGCGAGCTGCTTCACCAGCGCGAAGGCGGAGTTGTACTGGCCCGCCATGCCGGTCGGAGCCAGGTCGGCGACCAGCGGCGCGACCGTCGGGGAGAGCATCGCCTCACCGAGACCGAACAGCGCGTACGTCGACACGAACGCGGCCGTCGCCATGGTCTGGCTGCCGTGCCCGAGGCCCGCGTACCCGGCCACGACCCACGCCAGGGCCCAGATGAGCCCGACCGCGGCGATCACCCGGGACCGCTTGCGACGCTCGACGAACCGCAGCACCGCGAACTGCGCGACGACGATCATCGCCGTGTTCGCCGCGAGAGCCGTACCGAGCGCGGAGGTCGAGATACCGGCCGCCTCGACGCCGTACGCGCTCAGCCCCGACTCGAACTGGCCGTAGCAGGCGAAGAACAGCACGAAGCCGAGGACGCACAGCTGCACCATGGCCCGGTTGCCGAGCAGCTGCTTCCAGCTGCCGCCCCTGGCCTGCGGGGCACCCTCGACCCGCGGCGCGTGCGGCATCCGAACCGTCGTCATGATCACGGCGAGCAGCAGGAACATCGCCGCCTCGATCGCGAACAGCAGCGTGAACGAGTCCGCGCGGGTGGTGTCGACGAGGTGGCCGCCGATCAGGCCGCCGACGCCGAGACCCAGGTTCTGCAGGAAGAACTGCGTGGCGAAGGCGCGCGAGCGGGTGTCCGCGGTGGAGCAGTCCACGATCATCGTGGCCAGCGCCGGCTGCATGACGGCCTGACCGGCACCCAGCGCGGCGGCCGACAGCAGGACCGTCGTCGCACTGCCCGCGAGTCCCAGGCTCAGCGCTCCGAGGGCGGCGGTGACCAGGGCGGCGACGAGGACCGGCCGCGGACCGCGCCGGACGATGGCCCGCCCGGCGAACGGAAGCACCACGAGCGCGGCCACGGCGAAGACGGCGAGCACGAGCCCCGCCGTCATGGCCCCCAGCTCCCGCACCTGCGCCACGTAGACGTACAGATACGGAACCGTGAAGCCGAGCCCGAACGCGCTGAGTGCGTTGCCCACGTGGATCCGGCGCATCGCTGCGCCCATCGCCCTGGTCACTTTCACCTGCCTTGGAACGAGGACCGGCCGGCCCCCGAGCGGGGAGCCGGTCCAGAGGTACGGATGAGGAGTTAACCCTGAAGACTTCAGAGCTAAAGTTCGAAGCTAAACAGTACACCTCCAAGGACTTCGAAGCCAAGCGAGGGCGTGCCATACTGCGCCCATGGGTGACACCCCCGGCGGCGGCGTCAGCGAGCCGACCCTCGAAGAACAGATCGCGGCCTACCAGCGCGAGTTCCGCGACCTCGACCCCCAGGTCGAGAAGATCGTCTCGGCGCTCGGCCGGCTCAACCGCCGCATGAACGTCGCCTACGGCAGGCAGACGGCCACCCTCGGCATCAGCAACGCCGAATGGGAGGTCCTCAAGGCCCTCGTCCTCTCCGGCGCCCCGTACCGCCTGGGCCCGAGCGAGCTCGCCAAGCGGCTGGGCCTCACGCCGGCCGCCATGACCCATCGGATCGACCGCATGGTCACGGAGGGGCTGGTCACCCGGGAGCGGGACGAGACCAACCGGGTGCGTGTCATCATCGAGCTGACGGTGGAGGGCCGCGAGAAGTGGCTCGAGGCGATGCGCCTGGCCACGGTCTTCGAGGAGGACCTGCTCCAGGACCTGTCCGCGGACGAGCGCGGCGTCCTGGGCGAGGTGCTCACCCGACTCCTCCGCCGCGTGGAGGACGCCCAGCCCGACGCGGGCGGCCGTCTCACCGACCTCGACTGAGAGCGTCGACCCCGGTCAGTGAGGGTGTCGGAGCCTCCCGCAAAAGATCTTGACAGAGGTGGTTGACAGCCATCTGCCGGATCCGTAAGGTTCTTCGAGTTGCCGCGGGGCCGTAACGGTTCTGCGACAGCACCTCCGCCGCTGAAGCGGCACCCAAACCACCAGCAGGATCTCCCAACCGGGTTGTATTTCGGCATGTCCGAATTCAATTCGATTGACTCCGGCGGCTCCGATTAGGAACCGCCGAGCGGATCCGCTAAAGTCTGGGACGTCGGAACGGCCCAACAGCCGCGAAGACAAGCCCCGCTGACTGGGAATCAGGCCCGAAAGGATCTGATAGAGTCGGAACCGCCGGAAAGGGAAACGCGAAAGCGCAAACCTGGAAAGCACCGAGGAAATCGGAACCGGAAACGGTCTGATAGAGTCGGAAACGCAAGACCGAAGGGAAGCGCCCGGAGGAAAGCCCGAGA
>NZ_JBVHTO010000014.1:0-340276 GCF_055565855.1 Streptomyces sp. NPDC028308 | reverse complement strand
GGAGTCGAAGCGGAGCTTCGGCGACCGACGACAACGCCGCAGATGTGCGTGCCAGACCCCGCGACACCGGCCTGATCCAAACGACAGGCCCTAGGGCCTGTTCCCCCGGGGCGGCAGCCGGTGCAGGACGACCTCCGTCAGGCCGCCGTCGGCCACCCGCGCGGTCATGTACGTGCAGTGCGGCTGGCGGCGGCGGTCCGTCGGGGAGCCCGGGTTGAGCAGGCGCAGCCCGGTCTCCGCCGTCGTGTCCCAGGGGATGTGGCTGTGTCCGAAGACGAGGACGTCCAGGTCGGGGAAGCGCTCGGCGCAGCGGCGTTCGCGTCCCTGGGCGGCCCCGGTCTCGTGGACGACTCCGAAGCGCAGGCCGCCCAGTTCGGCGCGGGCGACCTCGGGGAGGCGGGCGCGCAGACCGGGGCCGTCGTTGTTGCCGTACACGCCGATCAGGGCCCTCGACCGGGCCTCCAGCAGGTCGAGGGTGGCCGTGTCCACCCAGTCGCCCGCGTGGATCACCACGTCGGCGAGCGGGAGTTCGGCCAGCAGCGGCGCGGGGAGTTCCTTGGCGCGCTTGGGCAGGTGGGTGTCGGACATCAGCAGCAGACGCACCCGCTCAGGGTGCCATCACGGGGGCGGCGGCGCTCACTCCAGGACCAGCTCGCTCCACACCTGCTTGCCGCCGCTGACCGGCACGGTCCCCCAGGACGCCGACATGGCCTCGACCAGGAGCATGCCGCGGCCCCCGGTGGCCTCCCAGCCGATGCTGGTCGGCTTGATCGGGGTGCGCGGCGAGTTGTCGGCGACGGTGATCCGCAGCCGGTTGCCGAGGAGGGTCAGGTCGAGTCGTACCGGCCCGTCGGTGTGGACGAGGGCGTTGGTGACGAGTTCGGAGACGACGAGGAGCACGGCGTCCGCGTCGACGCCGACGCGCCACGCGCGCAGGGCGCGCCGGGTGAAGCGCCGGGCGTGCCGGACGGCTTCCGGGACCCGCCAGACGGTCCAGCTCTCCCGTAGCGGGCGCAGCGCCATGCCGTCGTAGCGCAGCAGGAGGAGGGCCACGTCGTCGCTTCGGTTGGCGTCGGCGAGCAGGGCGTCGGCGACGAGTCCGAGGTGGGCGGGGTCGGAGGCGGCGAGTCCGGCGGCGAGCCGGCGGAGGCCGTCCTCGATGTCGAGCTCCGCGGACTCCACCAGGCCGTCCGTGGTCAGCGCCACCAGCGTGCCGGGCTGCAGGCGCAGCGGGCTCATGGGGAAGTCGGCCTGCCGGACGACGCCGAGCGGCGGGCCGCCCTCGGACTCGGCGATCTCCGTACGGCCGTCGGGGTGGCGCAGCACCGGCGGGAGGTGTCCGGCGCGGACGAACCAGGCGGACCCCTCCTCCATGTCGACGTCGACGTAGCAGCAGGTGGCGAAGAGGTCGGTCTCCATGTCCATGAGGAGGCGGTTGGCGTGGGAGACGACGACGTCCGGGGGGTGTCCCTCGACGGCGTACGCGCGCAGGGCGGTGCGCATCTGGCCCATCAGGGTGGCGGCCCCGGCGTTGTGTCCCTGGACGTCGCCGATGACGAGGGCGACGTGGTTGTCGGGCAGCGGGATCACGTCGTACCAGTCGCCGCCGACCTCCAGGCCGGCCGTGGTGGGCAGGTAGCGGGCGACGGCGACCGCGCCCGGCAGTTTGGGCAGCCGGCGCGGCAGCAGGGTGCGCTGGAGCATGCCGACGAGCTCGTGCTCGGCGTCGAAGGCGTGGGCGCGCATCAGGGCCTGCCCGGCCAGGCCCGCGGCGGCGGTGAGCAGGGCGCGTTCGTCGGGGCCGAAGTCGTGCGGGGTGTCCCAGCCGATCAGGCAGGCGCCGCCCATGCGCCCGCCGGCGGCCAGCGGCAGCACGGCGAGTCCGCCGGGCCCCACCTCGGCGAGGGCGGGCTCCAGGTCGGTTCCGGCGGGCCAGATCCCGGCGCGGCCCTCGCGCAGGGCCGCCGCGAGGGTCGGCATGGTGCGCACGGGCGCGTCCGGCCACTCCGAGCGCCACTCCGTGCGCCACAGCTCGGGCCAGGCGTCCGGCTCGGGCGGGTCCAGGACGGTGACGACGAGACGGTCCCCCTCCAGTTCGGCGAGGGCGATCCGGTCGGCCTGGAGGGGCTTGCGCAGGGCGGTGACCACGGCGTGGCTGACGTCGCGGACCGTGCCCGCGGTGGCGAGCGCGGCGGCGAGACGCTGGACGCGGGCCACGTCGTTGACGCCGGAGCGCAGTTTCGAGGCGTCGGCGACCGTGCCGACCAGGCGGGCGGGCTGGCCGTCGCCGCCGGGCAGGAGCCGCCCGCGCAGCCGCAGCCACCGGGGGACGCCGGACGGCTGGAGGATGCGGAACTCCAGCTCGCGGTCGCCGATGGACATGTGGTCGGCCTCGACGACCGACATCAGCGCGGGCAGGTCCTCGGGGACGGTCAGGGAGAGGAGGGTCTCGACGTTGCCGTCGAAGTCCTCGCGGCTGATGCCGAAGAGTTGCAGCATCTCGTCGTCGATCTCGACCCGGCCGCTGTCCATGGCGAGGCTGAAGGAACTGGCGGGCAGCTCGTCGGGGTCGCCCGCCGGGGTCGGCGAGGGGAAGGTGGCGGCGTCGGCGATCAGGGTCAGGCACTCGCGGTCCTCGGCGTCGAAGCCGCGCTCGTTCTCGCTGACCGCGGCCAGGCAGCCGCCGCCGCTCAGCGGCAGGACGGCCAGGGAGAACTCCTGGGTGGGCAGCCGCCGGGCGTCGGAGCAGCGGGCGAGGTCCTTGGGGGTGAGCCAGCGCGGACGTCCCGAGCGGTGGACGTCGGCCGCGGGGGCGGTGCCGGCCAGGGGGTAGCTGTCGCGCAGCCCGTACAGCGTCCTCGGCAACCCGGCGGACTCGACCAGGCACAGCTCGTCGCCGCCCTCGCCCGGGGCGTACACGGCGGCCAGGGTGACCCCTGCGAAGACGAGCGCCTGTTCGAGAACGCGGCGCAGCCGTTCGCGGGAGCCGAGGTCCGCGGTGAGCGCCTTGAGGGCAAGTTCGGCACGCGACGATCTCGTTCTGCGTCCCGCAGCGCCCTCACTGACCACGTCCGTCATTACAGCGCTTCCCGGACGCGCGCGCAGCCCCTGGGACGGTTCCCGGGCCCCGGGACGACGGCCGAGGCCCGCCGCCGGGCAGGGCCCGCACAGGACGTCACACCGGGGTGACCCTTCGTCTTCGTACGGGCGTACGGGTACTCCTGTGCGAGCACGTACGTCCCGCCGCGCGTGTCCGAGACGGGACCGGGGCGCGACCGCCCAGGTCCCCTCCGTGCGGGCGCCGCCCCGCTCGCCGTGCGGGAAACGGCCGCGCGCGAGAGCCTTGACCCCTGAGGACCCGTCGCGGCCATGCGAGGAGGTGGTCGGCGTGTCCGACTGGCAGGCGTCCGGTCAGGCACCGGCCGCCCCACGGGCACCGGTCGGCAAACCGCTGCTCTCGCTCACCCTCGCCACGATCATGGACGACGTCGAGGCCCATTCGGGTGCCGTGTACCTGCTGGCGCCCGACGAACCGGTCCTGGAGATGGCCGTCATGGCGGGGCTGCCCCGGGCCTTCGCCGCGCCCTGGGAGCGGGTCGGGATCAACGCGCCGATCCCCGTCGCCGAGGCGCTGCGGCGACGACGGCTGATCTGGGTCAGCGGCGAGGAGGAGATGGCGCGCTGCTATCCCCGTATCGCGGTGGTCCTGCCCTACCCCTTCGCGCTGGCCGCCGTCCCGGTGGCGACCGGGCACACCCCGTACGGCGCGATGTTCGTGACCTGGCCGAGCACGCATCCGCAGGAGCTGTCCGACCGGGAGCGGTCCCATCTCATCGCCGCCGGCGACCGGCTGGCGCTGCGCCTGGAGCGCGCGGTGAAGCAGAACCGCCCCCTGCCCTCGGAACCCGATCTGCCCACCTCGGCGACGGAACTGACCGGCAGGTTCGGCTCGGTGGAGGCGGCGCGCCTGGTGGAGCGGCTGCCCTACGGGCTGTGCGCGCTGGACCTGCACGGACGGGTCAGCTTCGCCAACCAGGCCACGGCCGAGCTGCTCGGAGTGCCCGTCGACGACCTGGTGGGCACGCAGCCCTGGGCGTCCGTGCCCTGGCTCAACGACCCGGTGTACGAGGACCGGTACCGGGCGGCCCTGATGAGCCAGCACGTGACGTCGTTCGTTGCGCTGCGCCCGCCCGGCGAGTGGCTGTCGTTCCGTCTGTACCCGAGCACCAGCGGGCTCAGCGTCCGCATCGCCCGGGCCCGCGCGGTGTCCGAGATGAACCGCGCGCAGCCCCGGCGCACGGACACCAATCCGCGGCTGGTGACCATCTCCCACATCCTCAGTCTGGCCAGCGCGCTCACGGAGGCGGTGAGCGTGCAGGACGTGGTGCAGCTGGTCGCCGAGGAGGTCGCGCCCGCCGTCGGCAGCAAGGCGCTGGTCGTCCTCGGGACGCAGGGCGGGCGCATGCACGTGCTCGGGCAGCACGGGTACACCGACCCGCGGGTGGTGGAGCACTTCGACGGGCTCCCGCTCACCGCGCACACCCCGGGCACCCGGGCGCTGAGCACCGGTGTGCCCGCCTTCTTCGAGTCGCGCGGGCAGCTGGAGCACATCTACCCCGCCCGCGGCGCGACGCCCGACGGCATGGCCGCGTGGGCGTACCTGCCGCTCGTCGCCTCGGGGCGGCCGGTCGGCACGTGCGTGCTCGCCTACGCGGAGCCGCACACCTTCCCCGCCGACGAGCGGGCCGTACTCACCAGCCTCGGCGGGCTCGTCGCCCAGGCGCTGGAGCGGGCGCTCCTCTACGACGCCAAGCACCAGCTGGCCCACGGCCTGCAGGCCGCCCTGCTTCCGCACTCCCTGCCGTCCCTGCCCGGGATCGAGGCGGCGGCACGCTATCTGCCCGCCACCCTCGGCATGGACATCGGCGGCGACTTCTACGACCTGGTGCCCACCGGCGGGCAGGCTGCCGCGGTGATCGGTGACGTCCAGGGGCACAACGTGACGGCGGCCGGCCTGATGGGGCAGATCCGGACCGCCGTACGGGCGTACACGACCGTCGGGCAGGCGCCCGGCGAGGTCATGCGCAGCACGAACCGGCTGCTGATCGACCTGGGCGCCGAGCTGTTCGCGAGCTGCCTGTACCTGCGGCTCGACCCGGCACGCGGACGGGCGGTGCTGGCGCGGGCCGGGCACCCTCCGCCGCTGCTGCGCACACCGGACGGCCGGGTCCGCGTCCTCGACCTGCCCGGCGGTCCGCTGCTGGGGATCGACGCCTCGGCCACGTACCCGACGACCGAGCTGGAGCTCGCCCCCGGTTCCGTGCTCGCCCTGTGCACCGACGGTCTCATCGAGGCGCCCGGTGTGGACATCGAGGACTCCCTGGCCGAGCTCGCCGGGCGGTTCGCCGAGCTGGGCGACCAGCCGCTGGACACGCTGGCCGACACCCTGGTCCGGAGCACCGAGTCGGCGCAGGAACGGCCGGACGACGTCGCGCTGCTCCTGCTGCGGACCCGCGGCTGACACCCGGGCGGGACACGGAGCGGTCCGGCCCTCCCGCCGGAGAGCCGGACCGTTCCACCGCCCGGACGAACCGCTTTTGCGTCCGGTACGGCGGTTCCTGTGCCGGTGACCCGGGCGCTGTCCTCACCCGTGGGTCACCGGTCGCGGCAGGCCGGTGTCAGTGGCCCTCGACAGCCGCGCCTGAGCCGTCGTCGGCCGCGCCCGAGCCGTCATCGGCCGCGCCGTCCGCCGGGGCCGAGGGGTCGACCGCCTCGCCGCCGCCTCCGGCCTGCTCGTCCCCGCCGGCGCCGGCCCCTTCCTCACCGGCACCGGCCTGGCCCTCCTCGCCGGCCTGGTCGCCCGCCTGGTCGCCGGCTTCGTCGCCCGCGCCCGCTCCGCCGGCGCCGAGGGTCGCGCCGACCGCCTCCAGCGCGGTGGTGACGGGCTGGAAGAACGTCTCCCCGCCGTTGGTGCAGTCGCCGCTGCCGCCCGAGGTCAGGCCGATCGCGCTGCCGTCCTGCGTGAACAGGGAGCCGCCGCTGTCCCCGGGTTCGGCGCAGACGTCGGTCTGGATGAGACCGGTCACCGTGCCCTCCGGGTAGTTCACGGTGGCGTCGAGGCCCGTCACGCTGCCGTCGTTCAGACCCGTCGTGCTGCCCATGCGCAGGACCTGCTGGCCCACGGTCGCCTCCGCGGCCTGGGTGATCTCCACCGTCTTGCCGTCGCCGACGTCTACGGTGCTGGGGGCTTCGGTGTTCGGGTCGTCGTACTTGACCAGCGCGAAGTCGCCGGCCCCGGGGAAGGTGGCCTGGTCGACGGTGGCGATCGGGGCGCCGTCCTGCGCGTCCGACCACTCGGCGGCGGCGACGCCGCAGTGACCGGCCGTCAGGAACGCCGGACTGCCGTCGCCCGCCGTCACGTTGAAGCCTAGGGAGCAGCGGGCCCCGCCGCCGAAGATGGCGTCGCCGCCCTCCACGAACGTCTTGAAGGTGCCGGGGGAGCGCTTGACGGTCGCGACGTCGGAGCCGAGCGACTTGACGGTCGAGGTGAGCTGGTTCCAGCGGGCGCCGGTGACGGTGCTGTCCGCGGTGACCCGGATCTCGTTGGTCTTCGGGTCGACGGACCAGGCGGTGCCGGGGATCGTCGCGTCCGTCCGCAGCGTTCTGGCGGCGGCCTTGAGGGTGGCGGTGCTGTTGTCCACCTGGTTGGGGACGGCACCGGCCTCGCGGATCTCGTTGACGACCTCGCTGTCGTCACCGACGACGTTGATGATGATCTGCTGCCTGCCGGCGTCGTAGTACGAGCCGGCGAAGGCGTCGCCGAGCCGGGACGCGAGCTGCGCCGCGACGTCCGAGGCGTCGGCCGCCTTGAAGGTACGGGGAGCGTCCGCCTGGTCCGTCTGGGACGCCATGGCGTTGGGCAGCACGAGCGCCGCCGCTCCGAGCGCCACCACGCTTCCTGCCGCGATCGCGGCCTTGCGCTTGGGTATGCGTTTGTGACTCAACTCTCGACCTCCTGGGGGCGGGGTCCGAGCCGCCGTCCGGCAGCTGACTGGGGGCGCCTGGATGGCAGTTGATACGCACGGGCCGTCCGGGGCGTTCAACGGGGGAAGAATCGCCGCATGACACTGACACGCGCCGAAGCCGACCGGATCCTCGCCGACAACTTCGCCCCCTGGGTGCTCGACCTGGGCCTTTCCGTACGGGAGTTGGGGGACGACCGGGCCGTCCTGCGGCTCCCGTGGTCGGCCCGGCTGGCCCGTACCGGCGGCTCCCTGTCCGGTCAGGCGCTGATGGCGGCCGCCGACACGGCGACCGTGATCGCGGTCTCGGCGGCACGCGGCGGCTTCGTGCCGATGACGACGGTGCAGCAGTCCACGAGTTTCCAACGGGCCGTCACGGACGCGAACGTCTCGGTGGAGTCGGTCCTCACCAAGCTGGGCCGCCGGATGGCCTTCGCCGACATCACCATGACCGCCGAGGGGTCGGACGACGTCGTGGCGCGGGCGAGCACGGTGTACGCGCTGCTGGGCTGAGGACGGCACCCTCCGGAGTCGCCTGGTCACGTTCCGTCCAGGACACGGAGCGGAATCCCGGCTTCAGCGAATCTGCACATCGAATGCGCAACGAGGGCACCGCGCACGGCGGATCTGCACACGCGGCCGCCGTGCGCCGCGCCCCGGGCCCGGACTGTCCCTTTCGGACTCCGGGAGGCAAGGGGTAGCGCGAACCGATGCCGCGCAGCATGTGAAGAAGTCGCCGCCGAGACGTGGGCACGCCTGCACGCTTGGACCGCCTCGGCTCCCAAGTGCCCTGGTCGGAGCCCTGATTGATTGGAAGGGCGGCGCGTCACCGTGCTTTGATCCGTGGCACCGCGGTTCGCACGAAGGTTCCCGGAGACGGGAGCCGCAAGCCCGCGGTCGCGGCCGACCATCTGTCCCCAGAGGGGGCCGCTCCCCCCTTATGAATCCCCATACGAAGGGAAGTTCCATCATGAACTCCACCCCCCAGGTTGCGACCGTCGAGATCTCCGACGCCGAGCTCGACAACGTCGCGGGCGGCCTGTCCGTCCAGGCCGTCGGAACCGTCACGGACCTCGTGGACTCGGTCGCCCCGGTCTCCGGCCTCGTGGGCACCGTCGTCGGCACCGTCGAGGGTGTGACCGGCCTGAACACCGCCCCGGTCACCGGCCTGGTCGCCGGTCTCTGATCGCATCCACGCGCCGTCGAGTCCCGGAACCACTCCCCGGTTCCGGGACTCTCGGATGCCCTGACTCTCCCGGACAGCCGAGGGAAGACCCGTGCAGTTCCGCCAACAGGCCCTCACCAAGCTGCAGTCGCCGGAGGAACTCGACCTCCCGGTGCGTTTCGCCCGCCCCCAGGGCTGGCTCGTCCTGTCCGTGACGGTCGTCGTCATGGCCGCCGCGTCCGTGTGGGCCGTGACGGGCACCGTCGCGTCCACGGTCAGCGCCCCCGCCGTCCTCACGCACGGGGAGGGCAGCTACGTCCTGCAGAGTCCGGTCGCCGGGCAGGTCACCGCGGTTCTCGCCGAGGAGGGCCGGCGGCTCCCCGCGAACTCCCCCGTCCTCGAAGTCCGCACGGCCGAGGGCGAGAAGAGGGTCGTCCGCACCGTCGCCGCTGGCCGGATCACCGCGCTCGCCGCGACCATCGGGGCGATCATCACCACGGGCGCGAACGTCGCCGCCGTGGAGAAGGTCGCCCACGCCGGCGACCCCCTGTACGCGACCGTGTACGTCCCGGCGGAGAACGCCTCGGGCATCCCGGTCGACGCGGCGGTGGACCTGACCGTCCAGTCCGTGCCGACGCAGCAATACGGCGTCCTGCGCGGTCATGTGAAGGCGGTCGACCGGACCGCGCAGACCCGGCAGCAGATCACCGCCTACCTCGGTGACAGCCAGTTGGGCGAGCAGTTCACCGAGAAGGGCAGGCCGGTGGCCGTCCTGGTCCGCCTCGACCGGTCTTCCGGCACGAAGAGCGGCTACCGGTGGTCGTCCGCCGACGGGCCGCCGTACGCCCTGGACTCCATGACCCTGGCCACGGGTTCGATCCGCCTGGCCGATCAGCGCCCCGTCGATTGGCTTCTGCCGTGACCGCTCCCCAGGACACCCTCCCGCCACCCGTCCGGGGCAGACGCCGCGCCGCCCCGCCCCGGCGCACCGTGCCCAAGGGCCGCGGGAAGACGGTCCGCACCCCCACCGTCCTCCAGATGGAGGCCGTGGAGTGCGGCGCCGCCTCCCTCTCCATGGTGCTCGGCCACTACGGGCGGCACATCCCGCTGGAGGAGCTGCGCATCGCCTGCGGGGTCTCCCGCGACGGCTCACGGGCCAGCAACCTGCTGAAGGCCGCCCGGAGTTACGGCCTGACGGCCAAGGGCATGCAGATGGACACGAGCGCGCTCGCCGAGGTGCGCGCGCCCGCGATCCTGTTCTGGGAGTTCAACCACTACGTCGTCTACGACGGGATGGGGCGCCGGCTCGGCCGGCGCGGGGTGCACGTCAACGACCCCGCCAAGGGCCGCCGTTTCGTCCCGATGGAGGACTTCGACACCAGCTTCACCGGCGTCGTCCTGGTCATGGAGCCGGGCCCCGACTTCCGCCGGGGCGGCCGCAGGCCGGGAATCCTGGGTGCCATGCCGGCCCGGCTGCGCGGAACGTCGGGCACCATGCCCGCCGCCGTGCTGTCGAGTCTGCTGCTGGTGGCGGTCGGCGCGGCGGTGCCCGCGCTGAGCCGCACCTACATCGACATGTTCCTGATCGGCGGTCAGACGTCGCTGCTGGGCGTGCTGTTCGCGTCCATGGGCGCCTCCGTACTGCTCACGGTGGTTCTCACCTGGCTCCAGCAGGCGAACCTGCTGCGCGGGCGGCTCATCTCCTCCACGCTCAGCAGCGCCCGTTTCCTGCGGCACCTGCTGCGGCTGCCGGTCACCTTCTTCTCCCAGCGCAGCCCGGCGGACCTGGTCCAGCGGCTCCAGTCGAACGACGCGGTGGCCGAGACCCTGGCCCGCGACCTCGCGGCGGCCGGGGTGGACGCGGTCGTGGTGGTGCTGTACGCCGTGCTGCTCTACACGTACGACCCGCAGCTGACGGCCGTGGGCATCGGCGTCGCGCTGCTGAACGTGGTGGCGATGCGGGTGGTGATCCGGCTGCGGGCCAACCGGACCGCGAAGCTGCGGGCGGACAGCGCCCGGCTGACCAACACCGCTTATACCGGCCTCCAGTTGATCGAGACGATGAAGGCCACCGGCGGTGAGGACGGCTACTTCCGCAAGTGGGCCGGGCAGCACGCCACCACTCTGGAGGAGCAGCAGCGGCTCGGCGTGCCGAGCGCCTGGCTGGGGGTGGTCGCGCCCACACTGGCGACGCTGAACAGCGCGCTGATCCTGTGGATCGGCGGCCTGCGCGCCGTCGAGGGGCACATCTCGGTGGGACTGCTCGTCGCCTTCCAGGCGCTGGTGACCCGCTTCACCGCGCCGATCACCCGGCTCAACGGGGTCGCGGGCCGCATCCAGGACTTCGCGGCCGACGTGGCCCGGCTCAAGGACGTGGAGAACTTCGAGGCCGATCCGCTCTACGCGCGTGGCGGCACCGGCGACTCCACCAGGCGGCTGCACGGCCATGTCGAGCTAAAGAACGTCACGTTCGGCTACAGCCCGCTCGACAAGCCGCTGCTCACCGGGTTCTCGCTCACGGTGGGGCCGGGGCAGCAGGTCGCGCTGGTCGGCGGCTCCGGCAGCGGCAAGTCGACGGTGTCGCGGCTGATCTCGGGGCTGTACGCCCCGTGGGAGGGCACGATCCGCATCGACGGTCGGCGTCTTGAGGACATCCCGCGCGGCGCGCTCGCCGCCTCCGTCTCCTTCGTCGACCAGGACGTGTTCCTCTTCGAGGGGACCGTCCGGGACAACGTGGCGCTGTGGGACCCCTCGATCCCGGACGACGCGGTCACCGAGGCGCTGCGCGACGCGGCGCTGTACGACGTGGTGACGCGCAGGCCGGGGGGCATCCACAGCCGGGTCGAGCAGGACGGGCGGAACTTCTCCGGCGGTCAGCGGCAACGCCTGGAGATCGCGCGGGCGTTGGTGCGCAGGCCCAGCATCCTGGTGCTCGACGAGGTGACCAGCGCGCTGGACGCGGAGACCGAGCAGGTCGTCATGGACAACCTGCGCAGGCGCGGCTGTGCCTGCGTGGTGATCGCGCACCGGCTGAGCACGGTGCGCGACAGCGACGAGATCGTGGTGCTCCAGCACGGCACGGTCGTGGAGCGGGGCCGGCACGACGCCCTGGTGGTCGCCGGCGGTCCGTACGCCGAGCTGGTCAGGGAGCGTTGAGATGACGACGGTTCAGGACGGCGACCTCGTCCTCGGGGCGCTCGGCGGCATGGGGACGCCGGTCGACTGCGCCGGGTCCAACCGGCTCGACCTGGAGGGCCCTCAGGTCCTGTGGCTCGTCGCGGCGGGGGCCATGGACCTGTTCGCGGTGGACGCGGCCCTGCAGGGACACTGGCACCATCTGGGCCGCCTGGAGGCGGGTTCGCTGCTGCTCGGCCCGGTCGCGGGGCCCCAGCACACGCTCGTGGGGCGGCCGTCGCGGGACTGCGCGGTGCGCCGGATCGGGCTCCGCGAGCTGTACCAGCAGGCCCCCACGCAGACCTGGTCGTACGACGCGTACGGCAACCCCCAGTACGTGCCGCCGACATCGAGCCCGCTGGAGTACGCCCTCGCGCTCGGTGTCGGCCGCAGTCTGTCGATCCTCTTCCAGGCGCCGATGGCCACGGAGAGCGCCGCGGCGCCCACCGACGACGACGTCTTCTGGATGCAGGTGCCGCCCGGGAGTGTGCAGTACGGCTCCCTGTACGGCGCTGAGGCGGCGGCCGACCTGCTGATGGACCCAGGTGTCTGGCAGGGCATGGTCGACCAGCAGTACCGCCTGCTTGCCACGCTCGACCGGTGGATCGAGCGGTTGGAGGAGCACCACGAGCACCGTACGGCGGCCGGCATCGAGGCGGGCGAGGCCGTCCGCGCCCAGGCCGACCGCACCCTGCTGGCGTCGATCGGCAGGCAGTCGGGCAGGCGGCCGACCGCCGCCGACGCGGACGCCACCTACGCGGCCTGCGAACTGGTCGCCCGGGCGGCCGGGATCACGCTCGCGCAGCCCGCGCGCGGCGGTGCCGACGGCGAGCGGCTCGACCCGGTGGAGCGCATCGCCCTGGCCTCGCGCGTACGGGCCCGGGCCGTGCGCCTCGACGGGCGCTGGTGGCGCGACGACATCGGTCCGCTGGTGGGCCACCGTGCCGTGTCGGGGGCGCCGGTGGCGCTGCTGTGGCGGCGCGGCGGATACGTGGCGGTGCACCCGTCCTCGGGCCGCGAGACACCGGTGGAGAAGGCCAACGCGGCGGAGTTCGAGCCGCGGGGCGTGATGTTCTACCGGCCGTTGCCCGAACGCCGGTTGAGCCCGCTGCGCCTGATGCGGTTCTGCCTGCGGGGCACCGGCGGCGATCTGCGCAATCTGGCGATCAGCGGTCTGGTGACGGTGGCGATCGGGGCGCTCGTGCCGATCGCCACCGGCAAGGTGCTCGGCGAGTACGTCCCCAAGGCGCAGCACGGGCTGATCGCGCAGGTCTGCCTGGCCGTCATGGTGTCCGGCGTGGTGTCCGCGGCGTTCATGCTGCTGCAGAACCTGACCGTGCTGCGGATGGAGGGACGCATCGAGGCGGTGCTGCAACCGGCGGTGTGGGACCGGCTGTTGAGACTTCCGACGACGTTCTTCACCTCGCGTTCGACCGGTGAGCTGGCGAGTGCCGCCATGGGGATCAGCTCGATCCGCCGACTGCTGGCGGGTGTCGGGCCCACGGTCCTCCAGGCCGGCACAGTCGGCGCGATGAACCTGGGCCTGCTGCTCTGGTACAGCGTGCCGATGGCGCTGGCCGCGATCGGGATGCTCGTCGTCATCGCGGCCGTGTTCCTGGGACTCGGTCTGTGGCAGGTGCGCTGGCAGCGCAGGCTGGTCGTGCTCGGCAACAAGCTGAACAACCAGGCCTTCCAGACCCTGCGCGGGCTGCCGAAGCTGCGCGTCGCCGCGGCGGAGAACTACGCGTACGCGGCCTGGGCGGGCGAGTTCGCGCGCAGCCGTGAACTGCAGCAGAGGGTCGGCCGCATCAAGAACCTGACGACCGTGCTGGGCGCGGTGTACCTGCCGTTGTGCTCGCTGCTGATGTTCATGCTGCTGGCGGGCCCGGCGCGCGGCTCCCTGACCGCCGCCGAGTTCCTCACCTTCAACACCTCGGTCACCATGCTGCTCACCTCGGTCACCCAGCTGACCAGCGCGTTCGTCTCGGCGGCGGCCGCGCTCCCGATGTTCGAGGAGATCAGGCCGATGCTGGACGCGACGCCCGAGGTGCGTACGGCGAGCACGCGACCGGGCCCGCTGTCCGGGGGGATCGAGGCGCGCGGGCTCTCCTTCCGGTACTCCGACGACGGTCCGCTCGTCCTGGACGACGTGTCCTTCGCCGTCCGGCCGGGCGAGTTCGTGGCGATCGTGGGGCCGAGCGGCTGCGGCAAGTCCACGCTGCTGCGGCTGCTCATCGGCTTCGACCGGCCGGTCTCGGGCAGCGTGCTGTACGACGGCCAGGATCTGGCGGCCCTCGACCAGTCGGCCGTGCGTCGTCAGTGCGGGGTGGTGCTCCAGCACGCCCAGCCGTTCACCGGGTCGATCCTGGACTGCATCTGCGGCACGGAGCCGTACACGCCCGAGGAGGCGATGGCGGCGGCCGAGATGGCCGGCCTGGCGGAGGACATCCGGCGGATGCCGATGGGGCTGCACACCATCGTGTCGGGCAGCGGCGCGGTGTCGGGCGGCCAGCGGCAGCGCCTGATGATCGCTCAGGCGCTGATCCGCCGGCCGCGGATCCTGTTCCTCGACGAGGCCACCAGCGCGCTGGACAACGAGACGCAGCGCACGGTCATCGAGAGCACCCGGGCGCTCGACGCCACGCGCGTGGTGATCGCGCACCGCCTGTCCACCGTGATGGACGCGGACCGCGTCATCGTGATGGAGGACGGCCGGATCGCGCAGCAGGGTCCCCCCGCGCAACTCCTCGCGGACACGGGCGGCCGGCTGCACGAGCTGGTACGACGCCAGATGCACTGAGCACCCACTGACGCAGGCCGAGACCGGCGTCCCCGAGGGGACCCCGGCCTCCTACGCGAGGACGCCCGCCGTGCCGCGGGTGCGGCGGGGACGATCGGCGCCGCCGGGCACTCGGTATGGCGGGGACGGTCGACGCCGCCGGGCGCTCGATGCGGCGGGGACGGTCGGTGCCGCCGGGCGCCCGGTGTCGCCGCGCGGCCCGGGGCTCGGGCGGCCCGTGGCCTTGGTGGCCGGTGCCGCGGGGCGGCGGTGGCCAGGACAGCCGGTGGCCCGGGACAGCCGGCGCTCCGGGGCAGCCGGGGTCCCAGAGGGGCACCCTGCCTCCTGCCTGAGAAACGGCACCGTGCCATCGGTGCCGCGGGGACGGTCGATGCCGCCGGACGCTCGGTGCCGCGCGCGGCCCGTGGCTCGGGCGGCTCGGGGCTCGGGCGGCTCGGGGCTCGGGCGGCTCGTGGCTCGGGCGGCTCGTGGCCTTGGTGGCCGGTGCCTCGGGGCGGCCGGTGGCCAAGACAGCGGTGGCCCCTGGGCGGCCGGCGGCTCAGGACTGCACGCGCTCCGGGGCAGCCGGGGTCCCCGTAGGGCTCCGGCCTCCTGAGTGAGGAACGGCGCCGTGCCGCCGGTGCGGCGGGGATGATCGGCGCCGCCGGGCGCTCGATGCGGCGGGACGGTGGTGTCGCCGCACGCTCGGTGCCACCGCGCGGCCCGTGGCCTTGGTGGGCGGCGCCTCGGGCCTGCCGGTGGCCAGGACAGCTGGCGCTCCGGGCAGCCGGAGTCCCCGAGGGGGCCCAGGCTCTCGCGTGAGGAACGGCGCCGTACCCGTCGGTGCCGCGGGGACGATCGGCGCCGCCAGGCACTCGGTACGGCGGGCACGATCGGCGCCGAAGCGCACTTGGTGCCGCGGGCGGCCCGCGGCTCGGGCGACCCGTGGCCTTGGTCGCCGGTGCCTCGGGGAGGCGGTGGCCAG
The DNA here is from genome assembly GCF_055565855.1 of Streptomyces sp. NPDC028308. Classification (NCBI taxonomy): domain Bacteria; kingdom Bacillati; phylum Actinomycetota; class Actinomycetes; order Kitasatosporales; family Streptomycetaceae; genus Streptomyces; species Streptomyces sp. NPDC028308. Next base: position 325,151 of record NZ_JBVHTO010000014.1, on the reverse strand, counting down.
GACAGCCGGTGGCCCCAGGCGACCGACGGCTCAGGACGGCCGGCGCTCCGGGGCAGCCGGGGTCCCCGAGAGGCCCCGGCCTCCTGCCTGAGGAACGGCGCCGTGCCGTCGGTGCGGCGCGGACGCTCGGTGCCGCCGGACGCTCGATGCGACGGAGACGGTCGGTGCCGTCGGGCACTCGGTGCCGCCGCGCGGCCCGTGCCTCGGGCGGCCCGGGGCCCTGGTGGCCGGTATCTCGGGGCGGCGGCCGGTGGCCAGGACAGCCGGTGGCCCCCGGGCGGCCGGTGGCTCAGGACAGCCCGCGCTTCGGGGCAGCCGGGGTCCCCGGCCTCTCGCGTGAGGACGCCCGCCGTACCGCCGGTGCGGCGGGGACCGTCGGTGCCGTCGGGCACTCGGTGCCGCCGCGCGGCCCGGGGCCCGGTCGGCTGGCGCCTCGGGGCGGCCGGTGGCTCCAGGCGGCCGACAGCTCAGGACAGCCGGCGCTCCGGGTAGCTGGAGTCCCCGACGGGCCCCAGCCTCTCGCTCGAGGAACGTCGCCGTCCCGTGGGTGCGGCGCGGACGCTCGGCGCCGCCGGGCACTCGGTGCGGCGGGCTCGGTGCCGTGGCGGGACCGGTGCCGCCGGGCGGACGGTACCCCGGGGCGGCCGGGGCAGTAGGCGCAACGGACTGGCGGGTGCCCCGAGGCCGCTGGTGACGGGGCAGCGGCGCTCCGGGTCGGCCGAGGCCCAGGCGCCCGGCGTTCCGGCGCTCCGAGCCGACCGGTGATCCCAGGCAGCCTGCGCCCCGGGGCAGCCGGTGCTCCCGGGCGGCAAGGGTTTCGGGCCGCCAACGCCCCAGGGCAGCCGGTGCTCCCGGGCGGCAAGGGTTTCGGCCGGCCGATGCGCCCGCGCGGCAGGCGCTCCGGGCGGCTGATGCCCCCGAGCGGCCGGTGCTACAGCGCTCCGAGGCGGCGTGCTCCGGGCCGGCGGGTGCTCCCGCGCAGCAAGCGCTCCGGGCCCGCCGATGCCCTGCGGCGGCCGGCGCTCCGGCGGTCCGGGCCGGCGGGTGCGCCCGGCCAGCCGGCAGTCCTGGGCAGCCGGCGCTCCAGAGGGCCAGCGCTCCGGCGCTCCGTACGGGCCGGTGCTCCCGGGCCGCCGCCGCCCCCGGCCGGCCGGGACTCCGGGGCGGCCGGTACCACCGGCGGGCGGTGCTCCCAGGCGGGCGGCCTCCCCGGCCGGGGTGTGAGGGCGGTGTCGCGCGCCGACGCCCTGCGGCGGCCGGTGCTCCGGCGCTCCGGGCCGCCGGGTGCGCCTGGCCGGCAGGCAGTCCTGGGCAGCCGGCGCTCCAGGGGGCCGGCGCTCCAGGGGGCCGGTGCTCCAGGGGGCCGGTGCTCCAGGGGGCCGGCGCTCCGGCGCTCCGTGCGGGCCGGTGCTCCAGGGACGCCGATGCCCCCGGCCAGCCGGGGCTCCCGGGCGGTCGATGCCACCGGCGGGCGGTGCTCCCAGGCGGGCGGCGCTCCCGGCCCGGGCGTGAGAGCGGTGTCGCGCAAGCGAAACTTTGCCGTTTCGATCGGCGTGGTCTACGCTCGACGTGTACGAAACCGTTTCGTTTACGTATCCGTAACGCAGCGCAACTTCCCTGGAGCGTTCTCTGATGTCCCCGACCCTGACCGAAAGCACCCGCGCGGGTGCGGCGGAAGCGCCCGCGGCGCATCCGGCGAAGCGGTGGTGGATCCTCGCGATCGTCGGCATCGCGCAGCTGATGGTGGTCCTCGACGCCACCATCGTGAACATCGCCCTGCCCTCCGCCCAGGCGGACCTCGGCTTCTCCGACGGCAACCGGCAGTGGATCGTCACCGCCTACTCGCTGGCCTTCGCCTCCCTCCTGCTGCTCGGCGGGCGGATAGCCGACCTCTTCGGGCGCAAGCCCGCCTTCCTCGTCGGCGTCGCCGGCTTCGCCGGGGCGTCCGTACTCGGCGGCGCGTCCACCAGCTTCGGCATGCTGGTGATGGCGCGCGCCCTCCAGGGCGTGTTCGGCGCACTGCTCGCTCCCGCCGCGCTCTCGCTGCTGAACACGACGTTCACCGAGGCCCGGGACCGCGCCAAGGCGTTCAGCGTGTACGGCGCCATCGCGGGCGCCGGCGGTGCGGTCGGACTGCTGCTCGGCGGTGTCCTGACCGACGCGCTCGACTGGCGCTGGACGCTGTACGTCAACGTCGTCTTCGCGATCGTCGCCTTCGTCGGCGGCTGGGTGCTGCTCGGCAACCACCGTGACGCGGCGAACTCCAAGCTCGACCTGCCGGGCACCCTGCTGGTCTCCTCCGGTCTCTTCGCCGTGGTCTACGGCTTCTCCAACGCCGAGACCCACGACTGGAGTTCGCCCGCCACCTGGGGCTTCCTGGTCGCCGGCGGCCTGCTGCTCGCCGTGTTCGGCTGGTGGCAGACCCGGGCCAAGCACCCGCTGCTGCCGCTGCGCGTCCTGCTCGACCGCAACCGCGCCGCGTCCTTCGTCGCCGTGCTCATCACCGGCGCGGGCATGTTCGGTGTCTTCCTCTTCCTCACCTACTACCTCCAGCTGAACCTCGGCTTCAGCCCCACGAAGACCGGCGTCGCCTTCCTGCCGATGGTCGCGGCCATGATGGTCATGGCCCAGCTCTCCACCACCGTCCTGGTGCCGCGCATCGGGCCGAAGGCCGTCATCCCGGCGGGCTTCGCCATCGCCGCGGTCGGCATGGCGTGGCTGACCGGCATCGGTGTCGCCTCGGACTTCTCCACCGCCGTACTGCCCCAGGTGATCCTGATCGGCGCGGGCCTCGGCATCGTGATGCCGCCCGCCATGGCGCTCGCCACGAGCGGGGTGGCCGCCGAGGACGCCGGCGTCGCCTCCGCGACCGTCAACACCATGCAGCAGGTGGGCGGTTCGATCGGCACGGCCCTGCTGAACACCCTGGCCGCGAGTGCCGCGACGAGCTACCTGGCCGGCCGGGACGCCACCGACAAGCTCGTGCAGGCGCAGTCCACGATCGAGAGCTACACCACCGCCTTCTGGTGGTCGGCCGGCTTCTTCGTCGCGGGCACGGTCATCGCCTTCCTGCTCTACCGCCGCGGGACGCAGGAGCCGGACCCGGACGCCGCACCGGTCGTCCACATGTGAGCGGGTCCGGACCGCCGACGCCGGTCCGGAGCGAGTTCACCCGCGAGCCGAGGGGCCGCCGTCCTCAGGGAGACGGCGGCCCCTCGCCCGTGCCCGGTACCGGGCGGTGGCGGCGGCGAGACGCGCCTGCTGGGCGAGCTCGTTCTGCGGCAGCGCCGGCCGGTAGACGACCAGTGCCCGCGCGGCCTTCGTCAGCCTCAACGCGTCCGGCGCCGGGACGACTTCACCGTCGTAGGCCAGCGGGCCCGTCCCCGTCACACCCGCCAGCTCCACCCGCGGCACGGTCGCGGCGCTGTACACACGGGAGCGGCCCAGCGCACCGGCCAGCGCGGAGACGAGCACCCGGGTACGCGCGAGACGGTGGCCGGCGTCGACCATCCGCAGGTCCAGCAGCCCGTCGTCCAGGCGCGGCCGATAGGTCGGGGCGAAACCGTCGGGCAGATAGCGGCCGTTGCCCGCGAACAGCAGCCAAAGCCGCCGCGGCCGGCCGTCGACACGCAGCTCCACGGGCGTGGACGTGCGCAGGACCCGGGCCGTGGCCACGGCCGCCGCCGGCCACTTGCCCCAGCGCTTCTCCAAGTGCTCGCGGATCCGGACCAGTTCCGGGTAGAACCCGATGCTGAAGGTGTTGAGGAACCGCACCTCCTCGCCCGTCGCCGACGCGGCCACCCCGATGTCCACCGCCACCGCCTCGCCCCGTGTGACGGCGACCGCGGTGTCCTCGAACTCCGGTACGCCCACGTCCAGCGCGAAGTGGTTGAGGGTGCCGCCCGGGAACACGGCGAGTGCCAGGCCCGCCTGTGCGGCCGCCCGGGCCGCCGCGTTCACGCTGCCGTCGCCACCGCACACTCCCAGCGCGCCACCCGTCCGCGCGGCCCGCTCGACCGAGTCGGCGAGCAGCCGCGTGAAGTCGTCCCCGGGACCGCACTCGACCAGTTCGGCCCGCGGCAGCAGTCCGCGCAGCCGGTCCACGGCCGGCAGCGGTGGACTCGGCACGCCGTTGCCCGCGCTGCTGTTGACGAAGACGACCAGTCCCTCGCCGTCGGGCAGGGCGGGGGCGCCGGCCGCCGGACGTTCGCGCTCCGGGGCCGGGGTGCGCGGGGGCCACCACCGGCAGGTGAGCGCGGCGGCCCCGACTCCGATGGCGGCGCCGGCCAGCACGTCTCCGGGGTAGTGCACCCCGACGTAGACCCGCGAGAAGGCGACGGACGCCGCCAGGGGCGCGACCAGGGCGCCGTAGCGGGTGGACTCCAGGGCGACACCGGTGGCGAAGGCGGCGGCCGAGGCGGCGTGCCCGGAGGGGAAGGACGTGGTGTGCGGCTGGCGCCGCAGGTGCCGTACCGGCGGCACATGGTCGAGGAGCGGACGGGGGCGCCGGGCGCCCCACTTCACGACGGTGTTCACGGTGAAGGAGGCCAGGGCGAGCGAGCCGGCGCCGCGCAGGGCGGCCCGCCGGGCGGTGCGGCCGCCGAGCACCGCCAGTCCGGCGGCGGCGCCCAGCCAGAGCCTGCCGTGGTCGGCGGAGCGGCTGAGCCGGGTCACCGCCGGATCGGCGCCCGGCAGCCGCGTGCCGGCGACCCGCGTGAACAGCAGTCGGTCCCACTCGCCCAGTACACCCATGCTCCACCGTTACGGGATCGCGCCCCGACCGGCATCCGGGGCGACCCGGACCGGTGACGCCGCTGCTCCGGTCGGCGCACCCGTGCGGCGGTCGCCAGGAGGGCGTGCTTCGACGGCAGCCGGGTACTTCCCGGGACATGCGACTGAGCGTGGTGGATGTGGGATCGAACACTGTCAGACTGGTTGTCGCGGACGCGGAGGGCGGGGTGCCGCTGCCGGTGCACACGGCCAAGTGGCGCCTACGGTTGTCCGAACACGTGGAACCGGACGGCCATATACCCGAGGAATCGGTGCAGCAACTCGTCCTCGCGGTGCGCGCCGCCGCGCGGACCGCTCAACGGTGGGGTGCCGTGGGCCCGTTGGCGTTCGCCACCGCCGTGGTGCGCAACGCGCCCAACCGCACGGAGATCCTGCGGGCCGTACGGAGCGAGACAGGCGTGCCGCTGTGCACGCTGCCGGGCGAGGTGGAGGGCGAGCTCACGTTCCTCGGCGCCCGAAGATGGATGGGCTGGCGGTCGGGGCCGCTCGCGCTGATGGACATCGGCGGCGGCTCACTGGAAGTCGCCTTCGGCCGGGGCAGGTTGCCGGACTTCGTGGCCTCGCTGCCGCTTGGCGCAAGCCGGTTGACGCAGGAGTACCTGCTGGACCAGGACCCGCCGACGCCGGAGGCGTTGCGGGCGCTGCGGCGCCGGGTGCGCCACCAGTTGCGGGACGTCGCGGCCCGGATCCGCTGGGAGGGGCCCCGTACGGCGGTGGCCACCTCGCGGACGTTCCAGCAGCTCGCGCGGCTGTGCGGGACGGCCCCCGGTCGCAACGGGCCCTTCGTGGAGCGGGAGCTGCACCGCAGGGAGCTGGGCGCCGCGATCCCGCGCCTGGCCGCCCTCCCGGCCCGCGAACGCGCCCGGCTCCCCGGCATCTCGGCGCCCCGTGCCGCGCAGAGCCTCGCCGGCGCGGTGGTCGGGCACACGACGATGAAGCTCACGGGCCTGAAGAGGGTCAGCATCTGCCCGTGGGCGATCCGCGAGGGCGTACTGCTGAGGCACATCGAGGAGGGCGGGTCCTGGTGGGCCGAGATCAGCGAGCACTGCGACGACATGCCGCCTCCGCCCACCGGCGCGGGGACCGTGCCGCTGCGCATCGCGGCGCAGGCCCGCTGACCCGGCACTCCGGCTCCGGGTGACCTGTCCGCACCAGGCCGGGCGGGACCGCCGCCTCACTGCGGCGGCGCTGCGAGCGGGTTCTCGGCCAGGGCGCGCGCGACGCCGTACAGGTTGGCCGCCATGGCCCGGCCGGTGCGGTGCGACCATTCCCGGCCGCGCTCGTCGTCCAGGTAGTCGGGGCCGGGTCCGGGGCCCAGGTGCCAGTACGTCCATGCCTGGCCGGGGATGGTGTAGCCGATGTCGGCGAGCGCGCCGGAGATCTCGCTGATCACGTGGTGCGCGCCGTCCTCGTTGCCGGTGACGACGACGCCCGCGACGCGGTTGTAGGCCACGGGCCGGCCCTGGTCGTCGGTCTCGGACAGCATGCCGTCCATGCGTTCGAGCACCCGCTGGGCTACGGACGAGGGACGGCCGACCCAGGTCGGCGACGCCATCACCAGGATGTCCGCGGCCAGGAGTTTCTCGTGGACGCCCGGCCAGGCGTCGCCCTCGCCGGCGGCCTCGCTGGTCACACCCGGCAGGATGTCCAGGTCGACGGCGCGTACGACCTCGACGGCGACGCCCTCCTTCACCAGCTGCCCGACGACCACCTCGGCCAGGGCCTCGGTGTTGGAGGGTGCGGGGGACCGCTTGAGCGTGCAGTTGACGACGAGTGCCTTCATGACGCCTCGGAGTACCCGCCCGGCGCGTCCCCACACCGCGGATGACCTGGCGCGTGGCGGGTACCCGGCCGCCATGACAGAAGATCGTCCAGGACCGAAGCTGCCGCAGGGCCGCGGCCCCCTCTCGACGGCCGTCACCGCCCATCTGACGGGCACGGGCGCCCTCCCCTCGCCCGAGGACGTCCGGGCGGCGTCGCCCTACGGCGACGACCTGCAGCTGGCCCTGTACTGCTGCTACGAACTGCACTACCGGGGCTTCGCCGGGGTCGATCCGGACCTGGAGTGGGACCCGGAGCTGCTGCGGACCCGGCGGGCCCTGGAGGACCGGTTCCTGACCGCCCTGCGCGCCGACACCCAGGTGCACGACAGCGTCGAGGCGGCGGTCAAGGAACTGCTCGTGGAGCCGGCGGAGGGTACCGGAGTCAGCCACCATCTGCGCGACGAGGGCGAGTTGTGGCAGGTCCGCGAGTACGTGGCCCAGCGCTCGCTCTACCACCTGAAGGAGGCCGACCCGCACGCCTGGGTGCTGCCACGGCTGTGGGGCCGGGCCAAGGCGGGCATGGCGGCCGTCGAGTTCGACGAGTACGGCGGCGGCAGGGCCGAACGGGTGCACGCCCAGCTCTTCGCCGACATGATGAAGGATCTGGGGCTGGACACGGCGTACGGCGCCTACCTGGACTCGGGGTCCGCGGAGATGCTGGCCGTCGTCAACATGATGTCCCTCTTCGGTCTGCACCGGTCGCTGCGCGGCGCCCTGGTCGGCCACTTCGCGGCGGTCGAGATCACCTCCTCGCCCGGGTCCCACCGGCTCGCGGAGGCCATGCGGCGTACCGGCGCGGGCCCCGCGGCCGAGTTCTTCTACGACGAGCACGTCGAGGCCGACGCGGTGCACGAGCAGGTCGTCCGCCGTGACGTGATCGGCGGCCTGCTGGCCGAGGAGCCGCACCTGGAGGCCGACGTGGTCTTCGGCATCGACGCCACCGGCCATCTGGAGGACCGTCTCGCCGAGCGTCTCCTCGCGGAGTGGCGGGCCGGAAGGCCCACGATGCGCGATACCCATATTTCATGATTCCCCGGGTACTCGGCCCCGCGTGAAACCTCTGGCACTTCCGGGCGTGTACGCCCCACAGGATGACACCACTCTGCTGGTCGACGCGCTGGCCGACGAGCCGCTCGCACCCGGGGCCCGGGTGCTGGACGTCTGCACGGGTACCGGCGCCCTGGCCCTGGAAGCCGCGCGGAAGGGCGGCCGGGTGACAGCCGTGGACGTCTCGTGGCGGGCCGTGTGCACCGCCCGGCTGAACGCCCGCCTGGCCGGACTGCCCGTGCGCATCGTGCGCGGGAACCTCTTCGCCCCGGTGGCGGGCCAGTCGTTCGACCTGATCCTCACCAATCCGCCGTACGTGCCCGCGCCCGGCGCCCAGAGCACGCCGCGGGGCGCCGCCCGGGCCTGGGACGCCGGTCAGGACGGCCGGCTCGTACTGGACCGGATCTGCCGCGAGGCGCCCGCCCTGCTGCGGCCGGGGGGCGTGCTGCTGATGGTCCACTCGGCGCTGAGCGGGGCCGATCCCACCCTCAGGCTGCTGCGGGCGGCGGGGCTGACCGCCTCGGTGACGGAGCGGCGCTGGGTCGCTTTCGGACCCGTGCTGCGCGAACGGGAGGGCTGGCTGCGCGAACGCGGTCTGCTCTCCGCCGACGACGAGAAGGAAGAGCTGGTGGTCATACGTGCCGAACGACCCGTCTGACGCCGCGCGCCGGATCACCGTGCAGCGCCGCGGCCCGCTCCTGGTGGACGGCCCGGTCGAGGTCGAGCTGGAGGACGGCAGCGTCGTCTCCTCCGACCGCTTCCGCGTCGCCCTGTGCACCTGCCGGCTCAGCCGCCGCTACCCCTGGTGCGACACCAGTCACCGTCGCTCGAAGCCGACGTGAGATCCGGCGGACCTCCGCCGTGCTCCGCTCCAGGACGCCACCCTCGTATGCGGCGATGCGCTCCGCCCCGGGCACATGCCGAGGGCCGGCGGACGGCCCCACTCCGTCCTGCCGGCCCTCGGTGCGAGATCACGTGGTCCTCCGCGACGGGGGCTCGCACTCCCCAGTTACGGCCCTCGACAGATGCTCACGGGGGCCGCGCGATCCCGGTCCCTCAGAACGCGAAGACGGTCATCCCGTAGGAGTTCTTCACGCACTCGTTGGCGAAGGTGCGCTCGTACGACACGCGGCGGCCCTGCCATACGCCGTCGACGGTCACGACCACCGGATCGAACTGCTTGGTGCACATCACCTCGTCCCTGACGTCCAGGGCGTCGAAGTCCCCGCCGGAGGCGCGGAGTTCGGCACACGCCCGGACCGGGTCCGGATGGGTGCCCGAGGCGGTCGGGGCACAGCTCAGAGTGACCGCCCGTTCGGGCGTGACGCCCTCCGCGCCGTCGCCGTGCCCGGTGGTGAGCACCAGGGCCGAGGGGGCGTAGAGCGAGGCGGGCGCGGGGGTGGGGGCTGCGAGGGCGGAGCCGGCGAGGGGTCCGCAGACGGCGGTGGCCGTGAGGGTCAGGGTCGCTGCCCAGCGCGCGGTGTTCGGCATTGTGTGCATCCTTCCGCTGTTCGGAGGCGTACCGGCTCGGGTTGGTTGCCGGTGCGGCGAGCGCGAGTCTGCCGAGTCCGGCACGGAAACACACATCGACCCCACGCGTTTCGGTAACTTTGAGTATTGAATCAGTGGCGCGAAGTCACAGAATTCGAACGTGCAAGCCCCATGGCTACGGGGTCGGTGATCGCCGGAATCGGCCCGCTGGCCGGTTTCCCACGGCTCGGCAATAGGCCTGAAACATTCCGGTTCGGCCTGCGGCGACACCGTCCGGCGGCGTCCCGGACACCTCTACGCCGAGGCGCGCACCACGAGTTCGGGCGTGAAGACCAGTGAGACGGGCTCGGTGCGCACCCCGCGGATGTGCTCGTCGAGCAGCCGTGCCATCGCCGCCGCCATCTCCTCCACGGGCTGCCGCACGGTCGTCAGCGGCGGACGGCACGTCACCGCCACGCTGGAGTCGTCGAAGCCGACCACGGCGACGTCGTCCGGCACCCGCCTGCCGCGCTCCCGCAGCAGTTGGCAGACACCCTGGGCCATCAGGTCGTTGGCCGCGAACACCCCGTCCACGTCCGGGTGTTCGGCCAGCAGCGCGGACATCGCCGACATCCCGCTGTCCAGCGTGAAGCCGCCCTCGGCGACCGGCACGTGCGGGTGCCCCCGGCGGGCCATCGTGTCGCGGAAGCCGGCGAGCCGGTCCTGGCTCGCCGAGACGGCCAGCGGGCCGGTCACCGTGACGATCCGTCGGCAGCCCCGGTCCAGCAGGTGCTCGGCGGCCAGCCGCGCCCCGTCCCGGTGGGCCAGGTCGACGTGACTGAGCGGCACCGGCCGCGACGGACGCGCGAACAGCACGGCGGGCACTCCCGCGTCGGCCAGCAGCGCGGGCAGGGGGTCGTCCGCGTGGGTGGAGACGACGAGCGCGCCGTCCGCGCTGCCCTGCCGCAGGTAGGCCAGCGCCTGCTCCCGTGCCGCCGGCGACTCGGCGAACATCAGCACCGGATGCATCGAGCGGGGCCGCAGATAGCCCACCACTCCCCCGACGACGCGCCCGAAGAACGGATCCGCGAACACGCGGGTCGCGAACCCGTTCTGCTCCTCCTCCGAGGCGTCACCGGCGCCGGAGACGATCAGCGCGACGGTCTCGGTCCGCCGGGTCACCAGGGAACGGGCCGCCCGGTTGGGCGCGTAACCGGTCCGCTCGATGGCCCGGCGCACCACGTCCTGGATGGCCGGATCGACGTTGCGTACGCCGTTGACGACCCGGGACACGGTCGCCCGGGAGACCCCCGCCTCCCGCGCGACGTCCTCCAGCGTAGGAGCCTGTCTGCTCATCCCCGCACCCTAACGGGCCGGTCCGCGAACGGTATAGAGCGCTCTCCCGCACCCGCGGGCCGGGTCAGCCCGGAGCCGTCACCTCCACCGCGGCCGTCAGCGGCAGATCACCGGCCGACCGCCCGGCCAGCACCAGGAAGCGGCCGGGCTCCGTCCGCCAGGCCCGTTCCGCGGGCGACCAGTGCCGCAGGGCGCGCGCCGGCACCCGGACGCACGCCGTCACCGTCTCGCCCGGGGCCGCCCGGACGGCCGCCCAGCCCGCCAGCCACCGCGCCGGGCGCTCCCACTCCGAGGCCGGCCGCGCGAGATACACCTGTACGACCTCACGTCCCGACCGGCCGCCGGTGTTGCGGACGTCGACGCGCACCGTGAACGGCGCGCCCGCCTCGGCCTCGGTCGGCACGCTCACGTCCTCGTAGCACCAGGTCGTGTAGCCGAAGCCGTGGCCGAACCAGTAGGCCGGCTCCCGGTGTTCGCGCAGCCAGGCCCGGTAGCCGATGTGGAGGCCCTCCTCGTAGTCGAGCCGTCCCGCGTGCGGGCGGGTCCGGGTGACCGGCGCGTCGGCCAGGGCGGACGGCCAGGTGGTGGGCAGGCGCCCGCCCGGTTCGGCGCGGCCGAACAGCACGTCGGCCAGTCCCGCGCCGGCCTCCTGTCCGGGGAACCAGGTCAGCAGGACGGCGCCGGCCCTCGTGTGCCAGGGCAGTTCCACCGGTCCGCCGCTGTTCACGACGACCACGGTGCGGGGATTGGAGTCCGCGACCGCGCGCACGAGGTCGTCCTGCCTGCCGCCGAGGGCGAGGCCCGTCCGGTCGTGGCCCTCCGACTCGTCGTGCTCCGTCGTGCCGACGACCACGATCGCCGCGTCCGCCTCCCCGGCCGCACGGGCCGCGGCGGCCAGCGACTCCTCGGCGCCGATGTCCGGCGGTGCGGCGCTGACGACCGTCGCCCGGCCGGTGCCGGGGGCCAGTTCACGCCGCGCCACCAGGTGCGCGGTGCGCCCGGCGGCGAGGTGGACCCGGCCGTGGTGGGCGGGTGGGTTCACGTGGACGACCGCGGGATCGTCGGTCTGCCTCGGGAAGTCGCCGTCCACCAGGGTGTGTTCGTCCACGGTGAGGCTCAGCCGGCCGAAACCGGCGATGCCGAAGGTCCATTCGCCGGTGGTCCTCGGCAGCAGCAGGGCGCTGATCTCCACGGTGTGCGCGGCCGGCACGACGAGTGGCTCCAACTGGCGCCCGGTCTGGCGGTGTTCGGCGTAGATCTCGGCCCCGGACACGTCGAGCACGCGCAGCAGCACACCGGGGACGCCCGAGCGCGGGTCCCGGCACAGGTCCATGTCCAGGGGCGGCGGCGGAGCGTCCGGTGAGGGCCCCGGCACGTGGACGACCCGGGCCCGGCCGCGCAGCCAGGTCCGGATGCCGTCGAGCGGGGTGACGACGGCCGACGGGAAGACACCGGCGCTGCCACCGCCCTGCACACGCGGACGGGTGGCGTGCGCCCCGATGACGGCGACGGTGCCCAACGCGTCCGGGTCCAGGGGCAGTACGTCGCGGTTGTGCAGCAGCACGGTGCTCGCGGCGACGGCGCGGCGCAGGAGGAGCCGCGCGTCGCGGGAGCGGACCGGGGGCGCCGTGGCCCGCGGTCCGCCGAGCGCGCCGGCCCGGTCGGCGAGCCGCAGCAGCCGGCGGACCTTGTCGTCGACGGCCGCCTCCGGGACCGCCCCCTCCTCGACCGCGCGGACGAGCGCCTCCCCCCACGGGCCGTCCGGGCCCGGCATCGCGAGGTCGAGACCGGCGGCGCCCGAACCCGCCGTCGAGCGCACCGCGCCCCAGTCGGACAGCACGACGCCGTCGAATCCCCACTCCCCCTTGAGGGGTTCGGTCAGCAGGGGGCTCGCCGTCATCGTGTGTCCCCCGACTCCGTTGTAGCCGGCCATGACGACCCGGACACCCGCCTCGACGGCCGCCTCGAACGGGGCGAGGTACACCTCGCGCAGCGCCCGCTCCCCCACCCGGACGTCGACGGTCAGCCGGTCGGTCTCGGAGTCGTTGGCGACGTAGTGCTTGGCGGTGGCGGTCACCCCGTGCGCCTGGACACCGCGGATCAGGGCGGCCCCGGTGCGGCCGGTGAGTTCGGGGTCCTCCGCGAAGCACTCGAAGTGCCGTCCGCCGAGCGGGGTGCGGTGCAGGTTGAGGGTCGGGGCGAGGACGACGTCCACGCCCTTGCGCCGGGCCTCGGCGGCGAGGAGCCCGCCGAGGCGCTCGGTGAACTCCTCGTCCCACAGGGCGCCGAGCGCGGAGGCCGAGGGCAGCAGCAGCGCCGGGTCGCGCTCGTCCCAGGCTTCCCCGCGCACCCCGGCGGGCCCGTCCGACATCACCAACTCCCGCAGTCCGACCGCCGGTTCGGCCGCGGTGCGCCAGGTCGTCGCACCGGTGAGCAGCCGGACCTTCTGCGGCAGGGTCAGCTTGTCGAGCAGGCGCTCGAGTTCTTCGTCGGTCATCGTTCACGGACTCCGCTCAGCGGTAGACGCCGAAGTGATACAGCGAGTAGCCCCAGCCGGTGCCCCGCGCCGTCCCGTTGACCCGCACGTACCGGCCGGTGCCACTGACGTCGAGGTCGTCGACGCCGCCGTTGCCGTCGCTCACGCTGCGGACGGTCTGCCAGTTCTGGCCGTCGTCGGAGGTCTGGACGGTGTAGGCCTTGGCGTACGAGGTCTCCCAGACGAGCTGGACATGGGTGAACGACGTACGGGACCCGAGGTCGACCCGGATCCACTGGGGGTCGCTCCAGTCGCTGGCCCAGCGGGTGTCGGCCTTGCCGTCCACGGCGTTGGCGGCCGGGCAGGGGCAGTCGCCGCCCGAGGGCTGGTACGAGGAGGCGGTGGCGGGCTTGCCGAGGGCGACGTCGGTCCCGTTCACCGGCGGGGCGACCACCCGGATCGAGCGGGTCTCGACGCCGACGTTGCCCTTGCCGTCGGTGGCCTTGACGTACAGCTTCCACACGCCGGGCCGGTCCGGCGCGGTGAAGCGGAGCCGGCCTCCCCCGAGATCGGTGGCGGGCAGCGAGTTGAGCTGCTTGGACTGGTCGACGTAGTTGCTGTTGACCAGGACCTCGTAGGAGACGGGGTCGCCGTCCGGGTCGGTGGCCTTGGCGCTGACGGTCACCTGGCGGCCGGCCGGCACCTTGGACGGGTCGGCGTCCAGGGCGAGTTCGGGGACGACGGGCGGGGTGTTGTCGCGCGAGGTGTCGGCCCCGTACGCCTTCTTCACCGCGTAGTACGACAGGCGCTTCTGGCCGGCCGGCAGCAGGTTGAACCAGATGCCGCCGAAGTCGTACTCGGTGCCGTAGTGGAACATCGTGGCGCCCAGCGCGACACCCTGGTGGCCGGTGACGCAGTTCCAGGCGCGGGTGTAGCCCTCCGCCTTGGCCTGGTCGGTGGGCTCCTTCGGTACGCCGTTGGCGTCGTCCGGGACCTCCCACTCCCCCGCGGGCCCGGTCTCGGTGACGATGTACGGCTTGGTGTAGCCGCCCTGCTGCCAGTTGGCACGCACGTCACACACCGCGTTGTAGGCGTTGACGGCGTACAGGTCGAGGTCGGGCGCGTTCCTCTTGTAGTAGGGCCAGGCGCCGGTCCACGCGTCGGTCGAGGTGACCGGGTGATTGGGGTCGACGGCGTGGATCTTCCTGGTGATGTCGTTGACGAGGGTGGTGTAGGCGTTGCGCTGCCGTTCCAGTTCGTCCCCGCTGTAGCAGTTCTGCAGACCGAGGACCGACTCGTTGCCGACGTTCCACATCAGGACGCCGGGGTTGTCCTTGTAGGTGGCGGCCCACTTGGGGAACTCGTCGAGCACCTGGTTCTTGTACGTGGTGTCGGTCAGGTAGTTGACGCAGCCGCCGCTGCCGGGGCCGCCGCCCGGCTGGAGCCAGAAGCCGGCGATGACCTTGATGCCGTTGGCGGCCGCCGAGTCGAACAGGGGCTTGCTGGAGGCGTCGGTTCCCCAGGTGCGGATGGTGTTGACGCCCATGGACCTCAGGTCGGGCAGGTAGCGGTCGGCGTCCGCGACGGAGGGTCCCCAGGTCAGTCCCTTGACCTGGTAGGGGCGGCCGTCGACGGTCAGCTGCCAGTTGCCCTGCGAGCCGGTCACCTTGACGACGCTGCCGGCGGCCTGGGCCTGCTGTGCGGGCAGTGCGAGTGCCCCCGCGGCGAGCAGGGTCGCCACGGCGGGCGCCGCGGCCCGGCGCGCGGCGGTACGGGATCTGGTCATGTCTGCATCTCCGGTGTGCGGGAGGGGGGAGCCGGTCGGCCTGGGGGAAGGAGCCGGGGCCGGCGGTGGGGGCCCGGCCGGAGGGGCGGGTGCCGCTCCGGCCGGGCGGCTCCGGGTCAGGGGAGCCGGTAGTTCGCGTCCAGCGCCGCCCCGGCCTCGGGGTGGGTCTGGTCGTAGCCGCGGGCGTCGCACTGGAGCGCGCCGACGACGCAGTGGTCCACGAGCGCCTTCAGCGTCGGGTCGTCCCAGGCGTTGAAGAAGTCGTAGTGGAAGGAGTAGCCGGGCCCGCTCGCCAGCCTCACCTGCGAGAGGTCCCCGTTCACGGGGAAGGCCATCTTGAACTCGATCATCGGCAGCGCGACCGGGTGGGACGCGGGGCAGATGTTGTTGTTCGTGCCGGGGTTGACCACCGGATACGCCATGTGGCTCTGGTGGTCCGGGGTGTCCAGGTACCGGCCGTCCCAGCAGCTCGGCGCCTGGAACCGGATGTTGAGCTGGACGTCGGGGCTGGTGGGGCAGCCGGCCGGGAACTGCACGTTGAAGTAGCTGTTCCCGCACTCCCATCCCTCGACGAAGCCGCGGTGGTTGCGGAACTGCTCCGCGGTCTGCATGGGGCTGCCGACCACGAACCGCAGCCCCTTGGGGAAGGGCCGGACGCTGGTGTAGTCCGTGACGCCGGCCTTGTAGTAGATGGTCTGCGGTCCGACCGGCAGCACCGCCTGCGTCCCCTTGAACAGGGTCGGCATCCAGTACGCGGACTTGTCACCGGGCGCCTTGCAGGTGGTGGACCCGCCGCCGAGCGAGGCGGTGGAACTGGCCGCGCTCGTCGTGGTGTTGCCCATGAAGGTGTGGTCGTGGGACTTGCCCGGCTGGCCCGGATAGACGATCGGGTCGTCCGGACGGGTGTGGGACACCGAGCAGTTGGCCTGGAACTCGTGGAAGTAGCGGTGGGGCGGCTCCTTGGTGGAGGGCTGGACGCCGGTCACCTGCGGGACGGCCGGGATGTAGCCGTCGCCGTCCGGGTCGTCGGGTGAGGCGGCCGTGGACGCGGCCATCACATGGCCGGCGTGCGAGACCGCGGCCGGTTCGGCCTGCGCCCCGCCGGTGGGGAGCGTGTCGGCGCTCATGGCGACTCCGCCGAGGCCGAGCGAGGTCAGCAGCAGTGCGCCGCTGACGAGCATTCCTGAGACGATCTTCGATCTCCGTGCCATGGAGACCTCCTGCCACGTCGAGGGACGGTGGGGGTCGGGCGGCCGTGAGGGCGGCGTGCGTCCCGCGACGGCTCACCGAGGGACGATCACCTGTGCCGGAAACAGGTGGGAGAGCGCTCTCCCGTCCTGGAGTGTTGTGGCGGTGACGCGGGAGTGTCAAGGCATCCGACGAGGTGTCATATGAGCGCCGTCACGCATCTCTTGAACTCAACCCCGGACCGGACGCCGGGACCGTGGAGAACTCCCGTCCCGTCGAACAGGGCCAAACCGGCGCTTAGTTGCCGTTGCCTCCGCAACAACTCGCGGGACTGCGGTCACAACTCTTGACGCGTCGTTCACACGGATGAAGCATTCATCGGCGAGAGAGCGCTCCCAGACACCCCACACCGTTCATTTCCTGAACCAGGAGAGTCTCCCCCCATGCCCCCTGCCCCCACAGGTCCCTCCTCGTCCGACCGGTCTCCCCTCGCCCGGCGCACGGTGCTCGGCGCCGTGGCCGCCGCGGCCGCCGCACCCGCACTGCTCGCCGCCTCCTCCCCTGCGCAGGCGGCGCCGGGCACCGCCCGCGCCCTGCCCGGCGGCGGCGACCTCGGCCCGAACGTGATCGTCTTCGACCCCGCCACCCCCGGCATCCAGGCCAGGCTGGACCAGGTCTTCGCCCGGCAGGAGTCGGCGCAGTTCGGCACCGGCCGCTACGCGCTGCTGTTCAAGCCGGGCACCTACAACGGGCTCAACGCCCAGCTCGGCTTCTACACCTCGATCGCCGGCCTCGGACTGTCCCCGGACGACACCACGATCAACGGCGACGTGACCGTCGACGCGGGCTGGTTCAACGGCAACGCCACCCAGAACTTCTGGCGTTCGGCGGAGAACCTCGCCCTCAACCCCGTCAACGGCACCAACCGCTGGGCCGTCGCCCAGGCCGCCCCCTTCCGGCGCATGCACGTCAGGGGCGGTCTGAACCTCGCCCCCGACGGCTACGGCTGGGCCAGCGGCGGGTACATCGCCGACAGCCGCATCGACGGCACGGTCGGCCCGTACTCCCAGCAGCAGTGGTACACCCGCGACAGTTCCGTGGGCGGCTGGACCAACGCGGTCTGGAACATGGTGTTCTCGGGCGTGCAGGGCGCACCCGCGCAGAGCTTCCCGAATCCGCCGTACACCACGCTCGACACGACGCCCGTCTCCCGGGAGAAGCCCTTCCTCTATCTGGACGGGAGCACCTACCGGGTCTTCCTGCCGGAGAAGCGCACCAACGCGCGCGGCACCACCTGGGGCAGCGGGACACCCCGGGGCACCTCGCTCCCGCTCACCCGGTTCTACGTGGCCAAGCCCGGTGTCACCGCCGCCACCCTGAACGCGGCGCTGGACCAGGGCCTGCACCTGCTGCTCACCCCGGGGATCTACCACCTCGACCAGCCGGTCCAGGTCAAGCGCGCCAACACCGTGGTCCTCGGGCTCGGTTACGCGACGCTGATCCCGGACAACGGCGTCACGGCCCTGAAGGTCGCCGACGTCGACGGCGTGCGGCTCGCCGGGTTCCTGATCGACGCCGGGCCCGTCAACTCGCCCACGCTGCTTGAGGTCGGCCCCGCCGGAGCCTCGGCCGACCACTCGGCGAACCCGACGACGGTGCAGGACGTCTTCATCCGCATCGGCGGGGCCGGCGCGGGCAAGGCGACCACCAGCATGGTGATCAACAGCCGGCACACCATCATCGACCACACCTGGGTCTGGCGCGCCGACCACGGGACCGGCGTCGGCTGGGAGACCAACCGCGCGGACTACGGCATCCGCGTCAACGGCGACGACGTGCTGGCGACCGGCCTGTTCGTCGAGCACTTCAACAAGTACGACGTCCAGTGGTACGGCCAGCGCGGCCGCACGATCTTCTTCCAGAACGAGAAGGCGTACGACGCGCCGAACCAGGCGGCGATCCAGAACGGCTCCGTCAAGGGGTACGCGGCCTACAAGGTCGGCGACTCCGTGACCACGCACGAGGGCTGGGGTCTGGGCAGCTACTGCTACTACAACGTGGACCCCACGATCGTGCAGCACCACGGATTCTCCGCGCCCGACAGGCCCGGGGTGAAGTTCCACGACCTGCTGGTCGTCTCGCTCGGCGGCAACGGCCAGTACGAGCGCGTCATCAACGACACCGGGTCGCCGACCTCCGGCACCTCGACCGTGCCGTCCACGGTGGTCTCCTACCCCTGACCGCTCCGGCCCGCCCGCACGAGCGGTTGCGTCCCGGGCGTCCTGCCGCCACCCCCACGGCACAGGGCGCCCGGGCCCCCGCGCCGCTTAAGCGAGCCCTAAGAGATCTTTATGCAGCAAGGCTGCGGAAAAACCCGCAGGTCGGGGCCCCTCTCCCGGCGACGCGAAACGTTGGCCGGGGCAACCGTCCTGCGTAGCATCACTCCCATCCCCCTGACGATCGATCCCGCACATCCGCAACTCCCCACCCCCACAACGAGGTTCGGCATGTGCACACACCGCTGCCGCTCTCTGCCCTCCGGCGGCCCGGCCGCCCTCGCGACGGTTTCGCGAACCTCGGCAGGGGGCCGGGCGCCGTCCACGGCCCGATCCGCGGGCCCGGCCGCTCCGGCACTCCGAACTCCACGACAGCGGGGGCACTCCGGGCCGCCCCGGCTCCCGGACGTCGCCGGCACCACCTCCCCCACGAGAACAGGAACCGCATGATCACCCGTAGAAGGATGTTCGCCTCCCTCGCCGCCGCAGCCGTCGCCGGACCGGGCCTCGCCCTGGTCGCGCCCCGCGCCCTGGGAGCGGCCGTCCCGGACGGCTCCGGCACCGCGGCGGCCGGAGCGCTCCCGCTGACGATCGTCAACTCCACGGGCGAGTACGCCAATTCGTCCGTGTACGTCTACATCGTCGGCAACCAGGACGGCCGCCAGGTGCGGGTCACCCCGAACGGGACCCTGGCGCCCGTGGCCCTGTCCGACAACGGCGCCGACGGGTACACCGACTACGCCATCCCGCTGGCCGCGGGCGGCGAGACAACGTTGTCCCTCCCGTACATGTCCGGCCGTGTATACGTCGCTCTGGGCAGCAAGCTGAGGTTCAAGGCCGTCACCGACGGCGCGGGGAACGCGGCGCTCCAGTACCCCGCGGGCTGGGTCGCCTCCGACCCCAACTACGACGTGCTGCACGACTGCGCCGAGTTCACCTACAACTCGGCCGGGATGTTCTGCAACACGACGATGGTCGACATGTTCAGCGTGCCGATGGCGATCCGGCTCACCGGCGCCGCCGACCAGACCACCGGGACGCTGGTGGCGGGCGGACGCGACAAGGTGTTCTCCGCCGTCAGGGCCGTCGACGCCTTCGCTCCGCTGGTGGTGGGCGACCGCCGGGTCATCGCCCCCGGACACGGTCTGGACGCCGGGCTGTTCGCCAAGGACTACCTCGCTTCGTACATCGACGAGGCGTGGAGCACGTACGCCTCCAGGGACCTGTCGGTCACCACCAACGCCGGGACCTTCATCGGGCGGGTCAGCGGGGGCACGCTCTCCTTCACCGGGCCCGCCTCCGTGTCCTTCGCCAAGCCGTCCACGCGTGACGTGCTCTTCTGCGACGGTGCGCTGGCCGCGCCCAACGACGGCAGGACCGGTCCCGTCGCCGCGGTCCTCGGAGCCGCGTTCAACCGCACGACCCTGGTGAGCACCGCGGACCAGCCGACCACCGACCCCGCGTCCTTCTACCGCACCGCGGTCACCAACCACTACGCGAAGGCGGTGCACGCGGCCACGGCCGACGGGAAGGCGTACGGCTTCGCCTTCGACGACGTGGCGGACTTCGCCTCGTACGTCCAGGACACCGCCCCGACCGGCATCCGCCTGTCCCTGACCCCGTTCTCCTGACCCCACCGCGAGCCGCCCGCCGGACCTCTCCCCGCCCCTGCGGCGGGCGGGGCCCTGCGGGGGCTTACGCCCGATCGGCGGTCACCCTCAGCGGGCGGCGGGCTTCTCGCTGCGGGGCTCGGCGAAACCCTGGACCTTGATGTGGTCGATCGCCTTGGGATGGCAGGTCAGCCATTCCCCGCACACCCGCCACTGGTGGACGGTGCCGTCAGCGAACTGGACGAAGACCTCGGCCACCAGCAGGGCGTCGCAGTGCCCGGCCGTGGTCATGGAGCAGACACGGTCCTTCGTCTGCGCGACCGCGGGGAAAAGCGGGCGGATCTCCAGAATCGGGGACTTCATCTCCGTTACGACGTGCATGCGTTGAGACTACGGCCCCACCCGCTTCCCCGGCCGTCGTTCTCCGGTGACAGGGCGCGTACGCGGTGGACCCGGGTCGGTCGGCCCGGAGGGCCTCAGAATGCGAGCGTGCGGGCGATGTCCAGTGTCAGGCGGTGCCAGGTGTCTCGGGGGTCGCGGCCGGTGAGGGTGTGGACGCGGCGCAGGCGGTAGCGCAGGGACTGCGGGTGCAGGTGCAGGCGGCGGGCGGCGGCGTTCGCCGAGCCGGTGTCCAGGTAGGCGACGAGGGCGTCCAGCAGATGGCGTCCGGCGGGTTCGGCGAGCGGGCCGAGGACGAGCCGGCCGATGTGGTCCGGGGCGGCGGCCGGGTGCCCGGCGAGCAGCGCGAGGACGTGCGCGTCGGCGTCGGTGAGCACGTGACCGGGCCGGTGGGCGTGCGCCGGTGCCGTGTCGAGGGCGTCGGCGGCGAGGCGGTGGGCGACGGCGACCCGGTCCAGGCTCTCGCCCGTGAGCGCGCAGCCGCGCCAGGAGCGTGCGGCGAGCACGGTCCCGGCCCCGTCGGCGGCGGTGGCCGGCAGCAGCAGGACGGCGCGCGGTCCCCGTACCGTCGCCAGGGACGTGGTGTCCCCGTCGGGTGCGGTCAGGTCGTCGAGGAGGCCGGCCGCCGCGTCGTGCGACATGTCGGAGCCGTCCGCGACGGCCGGCTCGGCGACCAGCAGGCAGTACGGGTCGGGGAGTTGGATGCCGAGCCGGGCCGAGCGGTCGGCCAGCGCGCCCACCGAGGCGTGCCGGCCCGCGATCAGGTCGTCGAGCAGCAGCCGCAGCGCCCGGCCGCGGTCCCCGGCGAGGTCCTCGCTGGTGGCGGCGTACGCGGTGGCCATCTCCTCGGAGAGGGTGTCGAGCGCGGTCAGCAGCATCCGGGTGAGGGCGAAGGCGTCCGCGGCGGCCAGGTCCGGCGCGCGGGCCGCGATCTCGTCGGTGAGCACGGTCGCGGCCACCCGGTAGGCGCGCAGCACCGCCTGGACGGGACGCCCGTCGGCCGCCCGGGCCGCGGCGATGCCGCGGAACCGCCTGAGGTCCGCCGCCTCCAGTACGCCGTCGGTGGCCCACAGGTGCAGCAGGCGTTCGAGGCCCCAGGCCGCGATGGCCCGTACCTCCGGCAGCCGGCTGTCGTCGAGGGCCGCGTAGACGGGGACCTGCTCGTGCACGGCGGCGACGACCGCCGCGACCACGCGCGGGTCGGCGAGCAGTTCCTGCCGGACACGCTCCCTGTCCCCCGCCGGGGGCGGTGCGGCGGCGGCCTCCTTCGGCGTCCTGCTTGTCACACCGTGATGATCCCAGCCGCGCGATGTGCGCACCACGGTGGACGGGCCTTGTCACACTCGCCAGGATCGACGTCGTACAGCGCGGTCTCAGGGACGAGAGGCGGGACGTACGGATGGCGAAGCACTGGGCCGACTTCCAGTACGAGATCTATCTGAACGGGATGACGGGAGCCGTACCGCGGCTGCCCACCGATCTGACGCGGCTGGAGGAACTCACCGAGCAGCGGCTCGGCCCCGGTCCGGTCGGCTATGTCGCGGGAAGCGCGGGCAACGGCAGTACCGCCCGCGCCAACCGGGCCGCGCTGGAGCGGCGCAGGATCGTGCCGCGGATGCTGCGGGACGTGCACGAGCGGGACCTGTCGGTCGAGGTGCTGGGCCGTTCACTGCCCGCCCCGCTGGCGCTCGCGCCGGTGGGCGTGCTGTCGATCATGCATCCGGACGCCGAGTCCGCCGCCGCGCGGGCCGCCGCGGCGCAGGGCGTGCCGTTCATCCTGTCCTCGGCCTCCAGCACGCCGATGGAGCAGGTCGCGGAGGCGATGGGCGACGCGGAACGCTGGTTCCAGCTGTACTGGGCCAAGGACCGCGAGGTCACCAGGAGTTTCCTGGACCGGGCGAAGGCCGCCGGGTACACGGCGCTGCTCGTCACCCTCGACACCCCGATGCTGGCCTGGCGTCCGCGCGATCTCGACCAGGCGTACCTGCCGTTCCTGCACGGGGTGGGCACCGCCAACTACTTCTCGGACCCGGCGTTCCAGGCGGGCCTCGCCAAGCCGGTGCACGAGGACCCGAACGCCGCCGTGATGCATTTCGTGAGCATGTTCGCGGACCCCGGCAAGACGTGGCCGGACCTGGAGTTCCTGCGGGAGAACTGGGACGGGCCGATCCTCCTCAAGGGCGTCCTGCACCCGGACGACGCCCGCCGTGCCGCGAGCGCCGGGATGGACGGGGTGATCGTCTCCAATCACGGCGGGCGCCAGGTGGCGGGTTCGGTCGCGGCGGCCGACGCGCTGCCCCGCGTCGTGGAGGCCGCGGGCGACCGGCTGACCGTCCTGTTCGACAGCGGTGTCCGCACCGGCGACGACATCTTCAAGGCGCTGGCCCTCGGTGCGCGGGCCGTGCTCGTGGGACGCCCCTACGCGTACGGGCTGGGCCTCGACGGGCAGGCGGGCGTGGAGCACGTCATCCGCTGCCTGCTCGCCGAGTTCGACCTCACGCTGGCCCTGTCCGGGCACGCCACCCCGGCCACAGTCGGCCCCGACGACCTGATCGAGGAGACCGCATGACCTCCGCGCACGACTCCGGGAGCGACACCGTGAAGAACGTGCTGGCCGTCGTGTCACCCCATGTCGGGGGCCGCGCGGCGGGGGCGGGGCTCGCCGCCGTCTTCCCCGGGCAGGCGCGGGTGACCGTCGTGGAGGCGGCGGACGAGGACCCCGTCGCGCTGCGCGAGGCGCATGTCGTCATCACGGGGCTCGGTCCCGTCGACGCCGGGCACATCGCCGCCGCGCCGCGCCTGGAGCTGATCCAGTGCGCGAGCCACGGTTTCGACTACGTCGACCTGGACGCGGCGCGGGCCCGGGGACTGCCCGTCTGCAACATCGGCTCCAGCGGCGCCGAGAAGCAGAACGTCGCCGAGCAGACCTTCGCACTGATGCTCGCCCTCGCCAAGCAGCTGGTGCCGGCCCACACCGCGCTCGTGGACGCGGACTGGGCACTGCCACGGCTCCAGCGGTCGATCACCGAACTGTCCGGCAAGGTCCTCGGGATCGTCGGACTCGGCCACATCGGCGAGGAGGTGGCCCGGCGCGCCGTCGCCTTCGACATGAGCATCGTGTACGCGGGCCCGCAGCCGCTGGGCCCCGAGGCCGAGGCACGGCTGGGCGGTGCCCGGTACGTCGAACTCGACGAGCTGCTGCGGGTGTCCGACTACGTCACCCTGCACGCGCCGCTCACCGAGGCGACCCGGCATCTGCTGAACGCGGAGCGGCTCGCGCTCCTCAAGCCGACCGCGTTCGTCGTGAACACCGCCCGGGGCGCGCTGATCGACCAGGACGCGCTGGCGGACGCGCTGGAGGCGGGCGCGCTGGCCGGTGCGGGCATCGATGTCTTCGACCCCGAACCGCCCACGGCCGCACTGCGGTTGCTCAAGGCGCCGAACGTGGTGCTCTCCCCGCACGTCGCCGGGGTCACCCGCGAGACGCTCGTGCGGATCGCGCTGGCCGCCGTGCAGAACGTCGCCGACTTCCTCGCGGGCAAGGCACCCCGGGACGTCGTGTCGTAGCCGCGGCGTGCACGGCGTGGGGGCGGGCCCGGAGCACCGGGTCCGCCCCCACGCACGACGGTCAGAGTCCGACGCCCGCCAGGACGTCGGACGGCTCGACGGGCAGCTGGACCGGCGCCGGCAGGACCGGGGCCCGGCTCGTGTCGTCGCCGACGGTCACGGCCCGGCGCAGCCCGTGCCGCTGCGACGGGGACTTCTTCGGGTGTGCCGAGGGGGCCGCCCCTCGACCGTCCGGCTCGTCCCGCTCGTCCGGGTCCGTGGACGGATCGCCCGACGGAGTCCCGGAGGGCCGCGCCGGTGGTGCGACCGTGCCCGCGACGGACAGCGAATCGGGGCTCGCCGCCGGGGAGTCGGTCGCCCAGCGCTGGTCGTCCGAGCCGTCCCGCTCCTTGGTCACCACGTCCGCCTTCGGATCCGTGGCGGCGGGTGCGACGGCCAGCTCCTCCTTCCACCGAGGCAGCAACTCGCCCTGGACGGTGAGGTCGTAGCGCACGTCGTCACCGCGCTTCGCGTCCTCGGCGACGCAGCGGCCCAGCACGACGAGGCCGGAGGCGTCGGCATGCGAGTCCAGGCACAGTCCGGGAGCGGCGACGCTGCGCAGCAGGCCGTCCTCCTCGTAGGACCACTGCTGGGTCCACGCCGAGGAGCACACGGCGAGCGCGGTCCCGGTGCCGGCCTCCGCCTTGCCGCCTCTGACGTCCAGGCACAGGTCGGCGGCGAGGTTGCGCAGCCGGGTCTGGCGCGGGGCGTCGGGCAGACCCGCGGAGTCGGGCGGTGACGTGGCGCCGGGCGGGGTCCGGGAGCCGGGGGCGGGCGAGGCCGCGGTGGCGCCGGTGGCGCCGGTGGAGGCGGCCGGGCCGGTGGTCCCGCCGTCCTGCGACCAGACGCTCGCGACGAGCACGGTCGCCAGCACCGCCGCCGAGGCGATGCCGACGCCGGTGACGACGGCCTTGGCGTCCGGCCCGCGCTGCGGGTTCCAGCGGCCGGGCGTGGGGATGCGGGACATGAGCCGGTGGCGTGCGCCTCCCGCGGCCCGTCGCCGTCCCCGTCCGCCAGCCGGACGTCCGCCGCGGCGCGGGCGGTCGCCGCCGGTGGGGACGCTCACACCGCTGCGCGCCCCCTCGCGGCGGCCGGGGCGGGATTCCAGGTAACGCCTGGCACCCCAGCCGAGTACCGATTCGGCGAGCAGGGTGCCCAACCCGCTCTCGAAATAGCCCAGTTGTTCGGCGGCGAATCGGCAGTGGCGGCACTCCTGGAGATGCTGCCGGACATCGGGGAGCAAGGCGCCGCCCCGCCGAATGGGAACGTCCAGCAGCCTGTTGTAGAAGCGGCATTCCTTGCTGGGCGCGAGTTCCTGATGGGCGCGTACACAAGCCGCCCGGAATTGTTCACGCGCCTGCTCCAGCGCGGCAGCGGCGGAGCCGGTGCCCAGCCCCGACAGACCGGCCGGTACGGATATGGGCTCGGCCTCGACCTCGGTGTGCCACAGCAGGCACTGGGCGAGTCCGGACAGGCTCAGGAAAGCGCGCTCGGCGAGCCTGCGGTTCTCGGGTGTCACCGTCGTCGCCGCCCGCAGGCCGCGCGCCCCGGCGGGCTTCGCCAGCTGCGGCAGCACGGCGGTCACCGGGTCCTGGCCGGACCAGTCCGCCACCGTGTCCCGGACCGTGACGAGCAGCCGGGGACGCAGCGCGGCGCCGGACCCGCCCAGCGTCAGGTCCTCCAGGACCTGGTGGAAGGACGCGGCGGCCACCATCGAGGCGACGCCCGCCGAGGAGGCGAGGCAGATGACGGAGTAGTCGTACGCCGACTGCCAGTGCCGTGCCATGAGCAGGGCCACGGAGTGCGGCGCCCCGCCCTCCGGTCTGCCGCTCAGGCGGGCGGCCAGGCTCTCGTCGGATTCGCCGGCGGGCGGCCCGGGCCTCGGGGGATGAGCGGGGGGTGGGGGGTGGGGGGTGTGCACAGAGCGGATTCCTTCCAGGGTTCACACCGGCAAGAGTTCCGCTTGCCCGAATGACCCTTCGTTGGTGCGTACCTTTTCGGCGAGCGCGGGGGAAAGCGGCCGGGGACGAGGCCGCGGGGCGACCGCTGCCGAGGGCCTTTCGAGCCTGTCGACGGCCCGAAATACCGAAGTGGTGAATCAGACCTGGTCATTGCCCCTGCGCAGGGAGTTCACCCTCGCACAACTCGCGTTCGACCAACAAGGCACTTGGGCAACATCCGCGGCAATTGAAATTCCGTCAGCAAGGGCGGGACGACTTCTCTCGCTCGCACCGGCATTCGATATCGGAAGCGCCCCGTGTGAAGTCCTCGCTCGCGCCGGCGCCCCGCGCACGCTCCCGGCGCGCGAAAAGCCGTAGTCCACTGGGAACCGGCCCTTCTCGGAGGCCCCGCGCGGGACGGCGGCTCTCCCGCGCGAAACCGGCCGCCGGCCCTGCTCCTCCCGCCCTCGGCCGGCGGCCCCGAAGGGTGTCGAGCGGGCCGCGCGCGTGGACGCGACGCCCGGTGGGAGCGCTCCGACGGCCCGGACGGACGTGCGTGCGACCGCCCTGCGACACCTTCGTCGATGACCGCCAACCGCTCGCAACTGACCGCGTGTGAAAGGAATCTGACGGACAGACACCTTCAGCGGACGGAGGACCGGCGGCATGCGTCCGTCCCGCCCCGTGCGGAGCCCTGGTCCGGGGGCCTGCACCGGGTCCCCGCCGCGCGTGGCGACCGGGACCGTCCGTCCCCCGGGTGCCGGACCGCGCCACCCACTAGGCTGGAACACGAGTGACGTTGCTTGTTCACTGTGGGTGTGCGCAAGGGAGTGGCGACGATGGGCCCGGTGCTTCCCCTCGACGAGTCGGCCACGGCACGGGCCGTCATCGACGAGCACGGCATCGTGCGCCACTGGAACGAGGGCGCGCGCCGGCTGCTGGGACACGCGGCCGCCGACGTCGAGGGCCGTCCCGCCGCCCGCCTGCTCGCCTCCGCCGGCCTGCCCGCGGCCCCCGCGCCGGACCAGAACCGCTGGAGCGGCACCCTGGACCTGCGGCACCGTGACGGCGGCACACGGACCGTGTCCGTCCTCGCCCATCACCGGCGGCCCGGGAGCGGCGGACCGGGTGACTGGCTCGTGCTCAGCCCGCTGGAGGGCGTCCGCGCCTCCACGGACGACCTCCTCGTCCTCGCCGCCCTGGACCAGTCCCCCTGCGCGACGGCCGTCTACGACGACCGCATGCGCCTCCGGGGGATCAACGACGCGATGGCGGGGGTCATCGGGCTCCCCGAGGACCGCGTCCGCGGACTGCGGGTCACCGAGATCAGCGGCACTCCGCAGAGCGCCGACCTCGAACGCCAGATGTGCGAGGTGCTGGTCTCCGGCACCCCGCGCGACGTCGAGACCTATCTGCGCTCGGGCGGCGAGGAGCACGCCCACGCCTGGCTGGCGCGGATCGCCCGGCTGACCGACGCGGACGGCCGGGTGCGCGGCGTGTGCGTGTCCGCCCACGACTTCAGCGACCAGTACCGGGCCCGGCAGCGGCTCCAGGTCGTCAACGAGGCGAGCGTCCGCATAGGCACCACCCTCGACGTGACGCGTACGGCCCAGGAGCTCGCGGACGTCTGCGTCCCCGCCCTCGCCGACTTCGTCAGCGTCGACCTGCTGGAACCCGTGGACCACTCGGGCGACCCCACCCCGGCCCCGGTCTCCGCACCCGTGACCCTGCGCCGGGCCGCCCACCGGTCCGTCAACCCGGGTGCTCCCGAGGCCGTGGTCGGGCTGGGCGAGGTGGACGTCTACCCCGCCTCCTCACCGCAGGCGGACTCCCTGCTGGCCGCGCGGACCATCGTGGCGCCGGACGAGACCGCCGCCCTCGCGGACTGGCTGTCCTGGGACCGCCGGCGGGGCGAGCGGGTCGCGGAGTACGGCATCCACGCCACGATGTCCGTCCCCGTCCAGGCGCGCGGCGCGACCCTGGGCGTCGCCGTCCTCAGCAGGTTCCGCCGCCCGGACCCCTTCACCGCCGAGGACGTCCTGCTGGCCGAGGAGATCACCGCGAGGGCCGGGGTGTGCATCGACAACGCCCGCCGCTACTCCCGCGAACGCGAGACCGCGCTGGCCCTGCAGCGCAGTCTGCTGCCGCGCTCCCTGCCCCGGACCGCCGCCGTCGAGGCGGCCTCGCGCTATCTGCCCGCCGCGCGCGCCGGGGTCGGCGGCGACTGGTTCGACGTGATCCCGCTGTCCGGGATGCGCGTCGCCATGGTCGTCGGCGACGTCGTCGGCCACGGGATCCAGGCCTCGGCGACGATGGGCCGGCTGCGCACCGCGGTGCGCACCCTCGCCGACATCGACCTGGCGCCGGAGGAGCTGCTGACGCACCTCGACGACCTCGTCGTACGGCTGTCCGCGGAGGCGGGCAGCGACGGCACCACCGGCGAGCTCGGGGCCACCTGCCTGTACGCCGTGTACGACCCGGTGTCGCGCCGCTGCACCGTCGCGCGCGCCGGACACCTCCCGCCGATCCTGATCCCGCCGGACGGTCCGCCCCGGCAGCTCGACGTGCCGGCCGGGCCGCGGCTGGGTCTGGGCGGCATGCCCTTCGAGTCCGCCGAGTTCGAGCTGGCCGAGGGCAGCGTGCTCACGCTCTACACCGACGGGCTGGTCGAGAGCCGCGAGCGAGACCTGGACGCCAGCCAGGAACTGCTCTGCGACGTGCTGGGGCGCTACTCGGGCTCCCTGGACGACACCTGCCACGAGGTCCTCCAGCACCTGCTCCCGCCGGGCGGCGCCTCCGACGACGTGGCCCTGCTGCTCGCCCGGACCCGCGAGCTGCCGTCCTCCCAGGTGGCGGCCTGGGACGTGCCGGCCGACCCCTCCCTCGTCGCCCCGGTCCGCAAGCGCGTGGTGGAGCAGCTCGACGCCTGGGGACTGAGCGAGGCCGGGTTCACGGCCGAGCTGGTGGTCAGCGAGCTCGTCACCAACGCCATCCGCTACGGCGACCACCCGATCCGGCTGCGCCTCATCCACGACGACACCACCCTCATCTGCGAGGTCTCCGACAGCAGCCACACCGCGCCGCACCTGCGCCGGGCCAAGACCTTCGACGAGGGCGGCCGGGGGCTGCTGCTGGTCGCCCAGCTCACGGAGCGCTGGGGCAGCCGGCACACCGCGGAGGGCAAGACGATCTGGGCGGAGATCGCGCTCCTGGAGGAATGAGACGCCGCCGGCGTGCGCGTCCGCCCGAACGGTGAGCACGGCTGGGGGTCCCCCGCGGCCGGGTCCGCTGCGGTCCGCCCGGCACGGCCTGCTTTCATGAACGGGCACGAAGAACCGCGCCCGGAGGACCGAACCCTGAACACCCCGCTCGCCGAAGCACTCTCGGTCGTCCTGCTCGTGGCCGTCCTCGTCTGCGCCGTGGTCCGCCCCTTCGGGCTGCCCGAGGCCGCCGTGGCGGTCCCCGCGGCGGGCATCGCCGTCGCGACCGGCGCGATCTCGCTCGACCACGCCCGCGCGGAGAGCGCGCATCTGGGTCCGGTGGTCGGCTTCCTGGCCGCGGTGCTGGTCCTCGCCCGCTACTGCGACGAGGAGGGCCTCTTCCAGGCGTGCGGGGCGTGGACGGCCCGCTGGGCGGCGGGCAGTCCGGGGCGGCTGCTGACCGCCGTCTTCGCCCTCGCCTCGGCGATCACCGCCGTGCTGAGCCTGGACGCCACCATCGTGCTGCTCACCCCGGTGGTGTTCGCCACGGCCGGCCGGATGGGTGTCCGCCCCAAACCGCACGTGTACGCCTGCACGCACCTGTCGAACACGGCCTCGCTGCTGCTGCCGGTCTCGAACCTCACCAACCTCCTCGCGTTCACCGCGAGCGGGCTGAGCTTCACCCGTTTCGCCGCCCTGATGACGCTGCCCTGGCTGGTCGCCATCGGCGCCGAGTACCTGGTGTTCCGGCGCTTCTTCGCCCGCGACCTGAACGCCGCCGCCCCCGTGCCGAGCGCCGGCGCGCCGCCCGAGGTGCCCGTGTTCGCGCTGGTGACGGTGGCCTGCACGCTGGCCGGTTTCGTCGTCGCCTCCGCGCTCGGCGTCGACCCGGCGTGGTCCGCGACGGCCGGGGCGGCCGTCCTCGCCGTCCGGGCCCTGGTCCGGCGGCGCACGACACCGCTCGCGGTGGTGCGCGCCACGGCGCCCGCCTTCCTGGCCTTCGTGCTGGCGCTGGGCATCGTCGTACGCGCGGTGGTCGACAACGGACTGTCCGACGGCCTCGGCCGGCTCCTGCCCGAGGGGACCGGGTTCCTCGCCCTCCTCGGCATCGCCGCCCTGGCCGCCGTCCTGGCCAACCTGATCAACAACCTGCCCGCGGTCCTCGTCCTGCTGCCGCTGACCGCCGCGTCCGGTCCCGGCGCCGTGCTGGCGGTGCTGCTGGGCGTCAACATCGGGCCGAACCTGACCTACGCGGGGTCCCTGGCGACGCTGCTGTGGCGGCGTATCGTGCACGAGCACGACCACGGCGTCGATCTCGGCGAGTTCACCCGGCTCGGGCTGATCACCGTGCCGGCCGCGCTGGTCTCCGCCGTGGCGGCGCTGTGGACGGGACTGCTGGTCTTCGGAGGCTGATGGACATGCGGGTGATCGCCTGGCTCGTCGAGGGGACCTGGCCCGCGTGTGTCGACGCCGTGCGCGCTCACGCCCCGGCAACCGCGGACGTGGTCCTGCTGCACGTGAGCGAGCCGGACGTACCGGGTCTCGCGCACGGCGCCTTCGCGGGCCTGCTCGGCCGCGGGCACCCGGAACGCGACCCCGGGAACCGCCTGGAGGACCTGGGCACGGTGTCGGCGGCCCGTCTCCTCGACGCCGCGGCCGAGCGGCTCGGCGGCCCCTGCACCCGGCTGGAGCGCACCGGGCACGCCGAGCGCGAGGTGGTCGAAGCGGCCCGGGGCGCCGGCCTGCTCGTCCTGGCGCGCGACGGCGACCGCGCCCGTCTCGGCCCGCACAGCCTGGGGCCCGCCGGACGTTTCGTCGTCGACCACGCGCCCTGCCCGGTGCTGCTGGTCTGGCCGGAACCGGCGCCGGACGTCACGACGCTGCCGCCACCGCCACCGCCACCGCCCGCCTGAACCCGGTCAGTGCCGGTGTCCCCGGCCGCCCCGGCCCCACCAGCCGTGTCCGTCATCCCCGCAGGTGGACCAGGAGCACGTGTCCTGACCGGGACCGCCGGACGGGGCCTCGGTGGGGGCGGGGGTACGCGTGGCCGTCGGTGACGGGGGCGCGGAGGGCTTCGGGCTCGCGTCCCGCGGTGACGCCGGGCGGTCCGCGGAGTCCCAGTCGACCGACTCCGGTCTCAGCCGGTCCGCCGACGTGTCGGTCACCCAGCGCTGCTCCGCGGACTCGTCCGCCCGGGGCTTGAGGACCAGCGCGGCGCCGTCCCGCGAGGAGGCGGGCGTCAGCGCGAGATCCCGGTTCCACCGGGGGACCAGGGAGCCCCGCGGGGTGAAGTCGTAGCGCACGTTCCCGGTCCCGGGCCCCGCGGCGTCGGTGCACCCGCCCAGCACGACCGAGTCGCCGAGGTGGGAGTCGAGGCACAGGTCGGGGGCGGAGCCGCTGCGCAGCAGCCCGTCGGTCTCGTACACCCACTGCTGGTCCGCCGCCGCGCCGCACGGGACCAGCACCGCCTCCGCGCCCGCCACCGGCCTCCCCCGGTCCAGGCCGACGCAGAGGCCGCTCGCCGTGTTGCGGAGCCGGCCCCGCAGCGTGCCGACGGGACCGCGGTCCGCGGCGCTCACCCAGGAGGGCGGAGAGCCGGGCGCGGACTCCTTGTGCGGGCCGTTCCCCCCGGCCGGACGCCCGTCGCCGTCCCCCGAGGCCGCCCACACGATGAGCGGTACGAGGACGCAGACGCCCGCCGTCAGGGCGGCGAGGGCGAGATGCCTGCGGTGGCGTGCGCGGCGGTACGCGCGCAGCGTGGCCGTGCGGGACCCGGCGCGCGGCGGCCGGGCGGGGGCCGGGCGGGGGCCGCCGGGGTACCGGACCCGCCGCGAGACGCCGTTCCGGTGACCGGCCCGGCCGGAGCCGCGGTGCCGGTGGACGGCTCACCGCCGGGCACCCCGCCCGGCCACGCCGTCCGCTCCTCGCCGGGCCCTTCGTCGGCCTGCCCTGGCCGGGAGTCCAGGTAGTCCCGCGCACCCCAGCCGAGTACCGCCTCGGCCAGCAGGAGGGCGAGCCGCCCGTCGCGGTGGTCGAGCTGCCCGGCGGCCTGCCCGCAGTGCCGGCAGGTGGCGAGATGGTCGCGCAGGTCGGGGTCCAGGATGTCGTCGTCGCGCCGGAGGGACACGTCCAGCAGGCGGCTGTAGCGGCGGCACTCCTGATCGGGGGCCAGTTCGCGGTGGACGTCGAGACAGCCCGCGCGCAGCAGCGAGCGTGCCCGCTCCAGCTTCACGGCGGCGTCCTCGGTGCTCAGCCCCAGCAGTGCGGCGGGCGCCTCCAGGGGCTCGGCCTCGACCTCCGCGTGCCAGAGCAGGCAGCGGGCGGGCGCGCCGAGCCGCTGGAACGCCCGGGAGACCAGACGTCCGGTCGCCGTGGGCAGGAGCCGGCTCGCGGCGCGTTCACCGTCCTCGGCGGCGGACAGCAGGGCGGGGTGGAGCAGTTCCCGGCGGTGGTCCGTGTCCCACTCCGCGGCGATGCGCCGTACGGCGACGAGGACCTCGGGCCGCCAGGCCGCCGTCGGACCGCTCCCGCGCAGGGCCTCCTCGAAGAGGCGGGTGAACGCGGCGGTGGTCAGCATCCCGGCGGGGTGGGGACCGTCCGCGCACAGCAGCGCGTACGAGAAGGCGGATTCCCAGTGGCGGGCGAGGAGTTCCTCGACGGGTCGGTTCGCGGGCCCTTTTCCCGAGTGCTTCTTCAGTTCGACGGCGAGCTGTTCGTCCGTCGGTTCGGGTGCTCGGCCGGGGGCGGAGGAATTCGGCGGAGCGAGGTCATTCACGTTCACTTTCCTCCTGAAGCCCGCGCGGCGAAAAGTCCGTACCAGAGTTCCGCGACAGGGGGTCACCAGAAACGCAAAAAGCGTGCAGGGGGAAACGAAATAGGCCGCCCCCCGTCAGGCACGGCACACCTTTGCACAGGTCACGGAGGCGGAACAAGACATCCCGAAACTTTCGCGACTCCGCCCGTGGAACGCGGATTGACGAATTGTCAGCAAGGCCCCTCCACGGCTATTCACCTCTGCCCGCGCCCGGGCGGCGCGGGCTACTCCCCGAGTACGTCGCGGAGTTGGGCCCGCGAGGTGATACCCAGCTTGGGGAAGATCCGGTAGAGGTGGAAACCGACCGTTCGGGGCGAGAGGAAGATCCGCTCACCGATCTCGCGATTGGTGAGGCCGGTGGCGGCGAGCCGGGCGATCTGCACCTGCTGCGGGGTGAGTTCGGCCAGCGCGTCGGCGGCCGGCGGTGTGCCGGGCGTGACGCCCGCCGCGCGCAGCTCCGCGAGCGCGCGTTCACGCCAGGGGCGGGCACCGAGCCGGTCGAAGACGTCGAGCGCCGCGGTGAGCAGCGGTCGCGCCTCCACCGAGCGTCGCCTACGGCGCAGCCATTCCGCGTAGTCGAGGCGGACCTGCGCGCGCTCGAAGGGCCACTGGTCGCCCTCCGGGCCGGCGAGGGCGGCCAGGAAGTGCCGTTCGGCGTCGTCGGGTGCGGCCAGGAGCGCGCTCGCCCGGTGCACGATCGCGTCGAGCCGCGCGGACACCTCGCCCCGCGCGAGCCGGCGGCGGACGGCGTCGAGGACGCGCCGCGCTTCCTCGGCCCGTCCCGTGCGCACGGCGGCCGCGGCGAGGTCGGCCAGGTGGTAGTCGGAGGCGTGGTAGTGCAGGGGTTCGGGTTCCGGGTCCTGGGTGTAGACGGCGCGGAAGCGGTCGTAGGCGGCCGGATGGTCGCCTTCGGCGAGCGCCGCCGCGCCCAGCGCGTAGTGCGCCCGCACCTGCAGGCTGCGGCAGTTGGGCAGGTCGATGCCGTGCGATGCGCGCTGTACGGCGGCGCGCGCCTCCTCCGTGTCGCCGCGCAGGGCGAGCAGGGTGGCCCCGAGGACGGGTGAGCCGACGGCCACGTTCTCCAGGCCCGCCTCCGCGGCCGTGCGGTACGCCTCGTCGACGGCTTCCTGACACGCGGCCCAGGAGCCGTTCTCGTACAGGGCGAGGGCGAGGGCCTGGGCGACGGTCGCGTTGGCGCCGGCGGTCGGGGAGCGTCGCAGGTGTTCCAGCGCGGCGCCGAGCAGGCGTATCGCCTCGGCGGTCTCGTCGAGGATCCACGCGGCGGCGCCGGCCGCGGTCAGGCGGGACAGCCGTTCGTCCGAGCCGCCGGGGCCGGGCTCCGCCGCGGGCTCGGTCCAGGCCGTGCCGCGCAGCATCGAGAGGGCCCGGGTCCGGTGCAGCAGCGGGTCGCAGCCGGCCAGGATCCACAGCCGGGCCGTCTCGTCCCGCTGGGGCGGCACCCGCTCGGCGGTCCGCAGGATCTTCTCGCGGTGCGTGAAGTCCCCGGCGTTGTAGGCGGGGGTGGTCGCGGTGCTCAGAGCGTCCAGGGCGAGCCCGGGATTCGTCTCGACGGCGGCCTCGGCGACCGGCAGCAGGAAGCCGAGCGAGCCCTCGAACTGGGTCGTCACGGCGAGCGCCCAGCCCGCCCGGAGGGATGCCTCGGCCAGCACGGCCGGGTCCTCGGCGATCGCCGCGACGCGGGAGGCGATCTGGCCGACCCAGCGGGGGTGTCCGGCGTACATCGCCATGGTCGCGGCCCGGACCAGGCGTCGCGCGCGCACCTCGGGGTCGGGGGTGAGCAGCGCCGCCCGCTCCAGGGCGGTGGCCGCCGCCGCGTAGCCGCCCCGGCGCCGGGCGCGCGAGGCGCTGTCCACCAGTTCCCGGGCCACCTCCTCGTCGACGCCGGAGACGGCGGCGGCGCGGTGCCAGGCGCGGCGGTCGGGTTCGCCGTCGAGCACCTCGGCCAGCGCGCGGTGGGCGGCGTGGCGTTCGGCGTAGGTCGCGGCCTGGTAGACGGCGGAGCGGATCAGGGGGTGGCGGAAGCGTATGTGCCCGTCGGCGATGCGGACGAGGCCGGCCCGTTCGGCCGGCAGCCAGTCGCCGGGGCCGGGCGGGCGGTCCGGGGCCGTCGTCTCGGCGGCGGACAGGATCACCGGCAGCTCGGCCGTCTCCGCGGCCGCGGCGAGGAGCAGCAACTGCCGGGTGGCGCCGGGCAGTCCGGGCAGGTCCGCGGCGAAGATCTCCTCCAGCCGGCCGGTCAGCGGCAGCGTCCCGTCCTGGGCGGCGGCCGGGTCGCGTCCGGCGGCGCGGGCCAGCTCCACCAGGGCGAGCGGTACGCCCGCGGCCTGCTCCAGGATGCGGGAGCGGGCGCGTCCGACCGGCGGCCGGGGCTGGACGTCGAGGAGCCGGCCGGCCGCCGCGGGCTCCAGCGGCTCGACGGCCAGTGTCCGGGCCTCGCGGGCGAAGGGCGCGGGTACGCAGCCCTCGCGTGCCGCGACGAGCAGGGTGAGCGGTTCCCCTTCGAGGCGCCGGGCGACGAAGGCGAGGACGTCGAGCGTGCCCACGTCCAGCCAGTGGGCGTCGTCGGCCACCAGGAGCAGCGGGCCCCCGTTCGCCGCGTCGGAGAGCAGCGTCAGGGCGCCCAGCGCGGTCAGCAGCGGGTCGGCGGGCTCGGCGCTCTCCTCGATCCCGAACACGCCGAGCAGTGCGGCGCGTTGACGGGCGGGGAGCCCGTCGGCCAGGTCGAGGACCGGCCGCAGCAGCTGGTGGAGTCCGGCGAACGGTAGCTCCGACTCGCCCTCGCAGCCCCGGCAGCGCAACACCCGCGTTCCGGCGCGCCGGGCCTGGCGGGCGGTGGCGTCCAGCAGCACGCTCTTGCCGAGTCCGGGGCCGCCGGTGACCAGCAGGACCTGGGCCGACGGGTCGTCCACCAGCCGGGCGAGCAGCTCCAGTTCGTGTTCGCGGCCGACGATCCACTCGTCTCCGGCGGGCGTCATGCGGCGAACCGGAGGACGGCGTCGGCGACCGCCCTGGGGTTCTCGAGGAGCATGGCGTGGGTGGCGTCGATTCCGGTGACCGTCAACTCGGCCCGGTACTCGGCCAGTTCGGCGAGTTCCCGCTCGATGTCCCTCGCACCGGCGGCCGTCGGGGCGCACGACCAGTCCATGCCCGGGATCGGCGGCGCGGTCCGCAGCGCACGGCCGAGAAGCAGGGGCCGCGTGGTCCGCCGGAGAAGGCCGAAGAGGTCGAGCGAGTCGATCGCGGCGCGCATCTCCCGTACCTGGGCGCGCTCGGGCCGCAGCGCCAGCCGTCCGTCGGGCCCGTCGTGGGTCGCGCGCCGGACGCCGGCCTCCAGCAGTTCGTAGGGGATGCCGAGCCGCTCCGACAGGGTGCGCTGGAGCGCGAGGAGTTCCTTGAGTCCGTCGGCCGGCAGCGGACGTCCGGACGCGGCGAGCGCCGGATCTTCCTCGCTCCCGGGGTCCCCGTCCGGGCCGGGGCGTCCCCACCCGAACCCGTCCAGGTTCACCGCGCCCGGGGTGACGTCGGGGTGCTCCAGCGCGTACAGGACGGCGAGCACACCGCCGACGCAGTGCCCGACGGGCAGCGCGTCCGGGATGCCGTGCTCCTTGAGGACGCCTTCGAGGTCGCCGAGCAGCTCCGGGACGCTCCAGGCGCCGGACGGGGAGAGGCCGTGTCCGCGCAGATCCACGGCGAGCACCCGGTGTCGGCGCACGAGCATCGGCGCGACGGCCGCCCAGTCGGCGAGGGTGCGGCCCGCGCCGTGCAGCAGGAGCAGGGGCGAGCCCTCGCCCCCGTGGTCGTGCACGGCCAATGCGCCGCGGTCGTTCCTCATGTCATGACAATAAGGCCTCCGCGCCGGGCCTCAGAATGAGCTCCAGCGTCGCCAGCGGACCGCCCGGGAACTGCTGGAGCCGCCCGCCGCCCGCCAGCGGCCCGAGATCCACCGCCGCCCAGCCCGCGCGCCGCACGAGACCGGCGATACGCCCGTTGGCGCCCGGGTGGTTCCCGGAGAGGAAGATCACACGGCGTCCGGCGGGGGTGCGCGGGTCGGCTCCGAGCAGGGCCGGCGGCAGCGTGTTGAACGCCTTGACCAGGCGCGCGCCGGGCAGCAGAGCGGCCACGACCTCGCTGGACGGGCGCCCGCCGAGCTCGGCCGGCGTGTGGCCGGGCCCCAGCGGGTTGGTGGTGTCGACGACGATCCGTTCCTGCCAGTCGGACGACTCGGCGGCCCGCACCGCCTCCCGCAGCCGCCGCCAGGGCACGGCGAGCACGACGATCTCCGCGACGGCCGCCTCCTCGACCGTCGCGGCCGTCAGTCCGGGCCCGAGGGCGTCGGCCAGGGCCCGCGACCGCTGCGGGTCCCGGCTGTCGCTGACGACGACCCGCTCCCCGGCGGCCAGGAAGCGGACGGCGAGGGCCTGTCCGACGGCTCCCGCGCCGATGATCCCGATGGGCATGCGTGCCTGCTCTCCCGTGGTGCCCGGCTTCTCCGACGTGCGCACCGGCCAGCATCGGGCACGGGCCGGGGCCGTGCTTCTGTCGCGTGACCTGATTCGGCGGCGCCGGGGGGCCGCTTGACTCGCGGCGGCCCGGCACGCTTGGATCTTTCGCGTGCCGTGGTGGAACCCGGCACGCAGAGGTGCGCCCAGCCGGTAGCGGACTCGGTCCAAGCCCGGCCACAGTCGCCAGGACCGCCGACGCGTCCGAGGCGGGGTCGTACTCGCGATCGATGGAGCGGACATGTCCGTCACGCGTGTGGGCCGTGCCCGGCCCCTGCGAACCGTCGCCGCGGCCCTGGCCGTCCTGACCGCGCTCGCGGGCTGCGGATCGGGGTCCGGCGGGGCCGGGAAGAACGATTCGGGCGGCCGGGAAAGCGCGGCCACGGCCCCGGACGAGCACGGCGGCCCGAAGCCGCGCGAGGACTCCTCCTCGCGGGCCGGGGTGCGCCTGCCGCCGCTCGGCGCGGACTTCGACTACCAGATCGGCGGCGCCTATCCTCCGCCCGCCGGCGTGCGCGTCGTCAGCCGCGACCGCTCGGCGACGCCCGCGCGCGGCCTCTACAACGTCTGCTACGTCAACGCCTTCCAGGCCCAGCCCGCGGAGCGCGACGCGTGGCCCGCGGACCTGCTGCTGCGCGACGCGGACGGCGAGGTCGTCGTGGACCGCGACTGGAACGAGGCGCTGCTGGACATCGGCACCCCGGCCAAGCGCGAGCGGGTGGCCGCGCGGGTCGCCCGCTGGATCGACGGCTGCGCCGCCAAGGGCTTCGACGCCGTCGAGCCGGACAACTACGACAGCTACACCCGCTCCCGGCACCTGCTGACCGCCGACGACGCCGTCGCGTTCACCAGGCTCCTCTCGGCGCACGCCCACGCCCGGCATCTGGCCGTCGGCCAGAAGAACACGCCGGAGCTGGCCGGGCGGCGGAAGGCTGCCGGGCTCGACTTCGCGGTGGCGGAGGAGTGCGGCCAGTACGACGAGTGCGGGGTCTACGCGAAGGCGTTCCGGGACCGGGTGCTCGTCATCGAGTACACCGACAGCGGCTTGCGCAAGGCGCGCTCCGCCTTCGGCGACCGGCTGAGCATCGTCCGCAGGGACGTCCTGGTGTCCACGCCGGACGACGAGAAGTACGTACGCCGGACCCGCTGACGCCCGGCCGTTGCCGTGGTGGCGCACGGCGGGCACCCACCCCCGCCCCGAGCCTCCGGTGCCCCGGATGGGTGCCCGTCCTTCGTGCCCGCAGGTGACCGTCCGGCGTGGGAGCGGCGGCCCGGGGCGGCCGGACGCGCATCCTCGACGCACGCGACCGGCGGACCCGCCGGTCACAGCCGTGCGGGAGGAAAAAGCCGTGCCGACACGCACCACCGTCCGCAGGACGTCCCGGACCCTCACGGCGGCGGCCCTGCTGGCCGCCGCCGTCGGATGGGGCGTCGTGGGGGAGCCCGCGGCGAGCGCCGAGCGGCGCGCCCCGGCCCCCGGCGGTTCCGCCCCCGCCACCCTGTGCGCGCAGGCGGGCACGCTGAAGGGCGAGAACGGCCAGCGGGCCTCCGTGAACCTGTGCGCGAGCAGCGGTGGTCCGACCATGTCGGTGTCGGCCCCGGCGACCTGCCGCCGGGCCGGCACGTCCGTCGCGTACGCCTGTACGACCTCGGGCAGCTGGACGGCGCGGCGCGCGGGCGAGACCGTCGCCTCCGGGACGCTGCCCGGCGGACGCGACTACCCGGGGCCCGGCACCTACGACATCAGCGGCGAGGTGCACGTCCGCTCGACACCCGCGGGTGTCGACCTGCGCGGCCGGGTGCACGCCACGCTGACCCTGTCCGGGCCGAAGGCCGCGCCCACCCACCGCATCGACGTCGACCGGGACTCGCTGCGCGCGGGCTCCACGACCACCGTGACCTACACGGTCGCGCGGGAGAGCGAGCAGGGTGACGGCAGCGCCCGCTTCGGGCTCATCGGCGAGGAGGGGTCCGGGGTGGAGCTGACGACGTCGGATCCCCGCTGCGTCAACCCGCTGACCGGCCGCTATCCCTCCACGGAGCGGAGCATGCACGCCCTGGACTGCGCCCTCACCGAACTCCAGCCGGGCCGGCCCGACACGGTCGTCGTCCACGTCTCCTTGCCCGAGTCCTGCTCCACGGTCGTCTCCAAACTGGGCTACTGGATGCCGCAGGGCCAGGCCGTCTACACGGGCGGCATGCTCGTCGGGCCCACGCTCACCTGCGCGGACCGGCCCTCCGCCGCCGGGGTCGGACGGGACGGGTGAGCAGGTCGAGCGCCCGCTCCCAGCGGAACTCACCGCGTCCGCCGTCCTCCCCCGGCGCGCCGTCGTACGGGTCGCCGAACCGGACGCCCATGCCGCCGAGCCGTTCGACGCTCGCGCGGTAGGCGGGGTGGGCGGCGAGCGCCTCGTTCACACAGGGCAGGACGGATATGGGCACGCCGAGACCGTACGCCTCGCACAGGGTGCCCAGGGCCAGGGTGTCGGAGATGCCGCCGGCCCATTTGTTGACCGTGTTGAAGGTGGCCGGTGCGACGGTGACCGCGTCGGGGGCCGGGAACGGGCGCGGGTCGCCGGGCGAGCGCCAGGCGGAGCGGATCGGGCGGCCGGTCCGCTGCTCGGCGTCCGCGGTGTCGAAGAAGCCGAGCGCCTGCGGGGTGGCGATGACGCCGACCTCCCAGTCCCGCAGGGCGGCGGTGATCAGCGTGCCGACGTCCGCGGCGACACCGGCGGCGCAGACGACGACGTACAGGAAGGGCTTCTCGGCGCGTTCGCTCACCCGAGCACCCTAATGACCCGGGTCCTGACGTCCGGATCCGGTCGGCGTCGCGCGGTCCGGAGCGGCACATCGCCGCTCGCGGCCGGTCCGGACGGCCGGAGCTAGCGCAGGGGCAGGGTGTCCGCTCGTTCCGTCTCCGGGCGGGGGCCCCTGATCCGGCGCTCGGCCTCCTCGATCCGCACGTCGTCGATGCTCGCCTCGCGGCGCGTCATCAGGCCGTGCTCGTCGAACTCCCAGAGCTCGTTGCCGTACGAGCGCCACCACTGGCCGTCCGCGTCCCGGGACTCGTACTGGAAGCGCACGGCGATCCGGTTGCCGTCGAAGGCCCAGAGGTCCTTGCGCAGCGCGTACTCGTACTCCCGTGCCCACTTGGCGGTCAGGAGCTCGACGATCTCGGCGCGGCCCCGCACGAAGGTGTCGCGGTTGCGCCAGACCGAGTCCTCGGAGTACGCGAGCGAGACCCGGTGCGGGTCGCGGGTGTTCCAGGCGTCCTCGGCCGCCCGGACCTTCTGTGCGGCGGTCTCGCGGGTGAAGGGCGGAAGCGGTGGACGGTCGCTCATGGCGTCCTCCTCGAGGCGGGGCGCGGACGCCCACGACGGAGAGAACGGCCGTTCTCTCGATGGCTGCTAACGTAGAGAACGGTGGTTCTCACGTCAAGGAGCGGACTTCGGATGGACAGCACGGCCGCCCGTGAACAGGCAGTGGCCCTCGCCCGGGACCAGGCCCTGGACGCGGCCGAGGAGTTGTTCTACGGCCGCGGTATCCAGGCCGTCGGCATGGACGACGTGCGCGGCACCTCCGGCGTCTCGCTCAAGCGGCTGTACCAGCTGTTCCCGTCCAAGGAGCTGCTGGTCGAGGCGTATCTGGAGCGGCGTGACGTCCGCTGGCGGCGGCGGCTGGCCGAGTACGTCGACCGTCGGGAGGACCCGGCCGAGCGCGTCCTCGCGGTCTTCGACTGGCTGGAGGGCTGGTTCGCCGAACCCGGATTCCGCGGCTGCGCGTGGATCAACTCGTACGGCGAACTGGGCGCCACCTCGCCGCGGGTGGCCGCGCGGGTGCGGGCGCACAAGCAGGCGTTCAAGGGCTGGCTGGCGGCGCTGGTGGCCGACGCGGGGCGGCCGGCGGCCCTCGCCGAACAGGTGTACCTGCTCGCCGAGGGCGCCATGGTCACCGCGGGCGTCGAACAGAGCACCGCGCCCGCCGCGCACGCGCGCGAGGCCGCCCGCGCGCTGCTCAACTCCCGGCCGTAGGACACGGATCGCGGACGGGTCCGGGACGTCACGCGGGTGTCGGACCGTCAGGCCCCCGACACCGTGATGGCGCTCACGGGACAGGCCCGTGCGGCCTCGCGCACCATGGGGTCACCCGCGCCGTCCTCGCGGCCGGGGACCAACTCGCCGAATCCGTCGTCGTCCTGGGTGAAGACGCCGGGGGCGGCCAGGGCGCACTGCCCGGCCCCGATGCAGACGTCCCTGTCGATGGTGATGTCGTAGTCCATGCCCGAAGCCTCTTACCAGGTCACGGGGAGTTCCAGCATCCCCTGGATCGTGTCCCCCGGTTTGAAGGGGATGTCCTCGGCCGGGGCGCCGAGCCGCAGTGTGGGGAAGCGCTCGAAGAGGGAGCGCAGGGCGATCTCCAGCTCGGCCCTGGCCAGGTTCTGCCCGAGGCACTGGTGGATGCCGAAGCCGAACGCGACGTGGTGCCGGGCCGGGCGGTGCCAGTCCAGGGCGTCCGGGGTCCCGAAGGCGTCCGCGTCGCGGTTGATGACGGAGGTGGAGAAGACGACGCCCTCGTCGGCCCGGATCGTCGCCCCGGCCACCTCGATGTCCTCGGTGGCCACCCGCAGCAGCCCGTCGGCGATCGAGAGATAGCGCAGCAGCTCCTCCACCACGTCCGGCCACAGCGCGGGTCGGGCGCGGAGTTCGGCCAGCCGCTCCGGGTGCCGCAGCAGCGTGAAGGTGCCCAGCGAGATCATGTTCGCCGTGGTCTCGTGGCCGGCGACCAGCAGGAGCGTGGCCAGTCCGAGCAGTTCGGTGCGGTCGAGCGTGCCCTCGCGCAGCCGCTCCTGGACGAGTTCGTCGAGCAGCCCGTCGCCGGGATTTTCCAGCTTGCGGTCGATCAACGCGCCGAAATAGGCGTCGAGTCGGTCGCGGGCGGCCTGGATGTCGGCCGCACCGGGGCCGCGCAGCAGTCTGCGGGACTCCTCCTCGAAGAAGTCGTGGTCGGCGTAGGGGACGCCGAGCATGGCGCAGATCACGGTCGAGGGCACGGGCAGCGCGAAGGCGTCCACGAGTTCGGCGTCGGGACCCTGTTCCGCCATCCGGTCCAGCAGCCGGTCCACGGTCTCCTGGATCCGGGGACGCAGCTCGGCGGTCCGCTTGAGGGTGAAGCGCGGCACCAGCATGCGGCGCTGCGTGCGGTGTTCGGGGTCGTCGACGCCGAGCAGGGCGACGCGGCGCGTGCGGGAGGCGGCGAACCGCTCCGTCGGCGCGGGGAACGCGGGCAGGGTGCGGTCGGACGACAGGCGCGGGTCGGCGAGCAGTTCACGCGCCTCGGTGTGGCCGGTGACGAACCAGACGTCACGGCCGTCGTACAGCGATATCCGCGACAGGGGCCCCGCCTCGCGCAACGGCTCGTAGGCGGCGGGCGGGTGGTAGGGGCAGGTGCGGTCCTGGGGGAAGGCGACGGGTTCTGTCATGAGTGACCTCGCAAGCGACGGTTCGCTCTTGCCGATCATCATTAGATGCCCAGGGCATCTACAGAGCCACGCGAAGTTCGGCCAGATGTACCTGCCACGCGATCTGGCTGAACCCGTACCGTGCGGGCGGTCCCGCGCCGGGCGGCAGCGGCCGCCCCGGGACCGGGTCGAACCGGCCCGGCCCGAGGGCCGGGACCGGTTCGGTCAGGGGTCAGGCGGGGGTGATGTTCTCCGCCTGCGGGCCCTTCTGGCCCTGGGTGACGTCGAAGGTCACCGCCTGGCCTTCCTGGAGCTCACGGAAGCCGCTCGCGTTGATGTTGGAGTAGTGCGCGAAGACGTCCGGTCCGCCGCCGTCCTGCGCGATGAAGCCGAAGCCCTTTTCGGCGTTGAACCACTTGACGGTTCCGCTGGCCATGCTGTGCCCTCCGGTTGAGATCGGGACCCGCACCGCGCGGGCCCCAGAGGTGATCGACCTGGTCGACCGCACAGCAAAGCGCCCGCGCCGGAGCGCGGGCAGGTACGGCGAACCACGACATCTGGCAGCGACGCTACACGGCGGAACCGGCGCCCACCAGAGAGCAATGGGACATGATCCGGACGGCGCGTCGCGCCGACGCCGCCCGGACCCGCCCCGGTCCCGTGCCGGCGACGCGTCCCCGGCCGGGCTCAGGGGCGTCCGGGGGCGTGACCGGCGGGCCGGGCCGGCTCGAAGGCGCGGGCCACGGAGAGGCTGTCCTCGTACACGTGGTGCCGGGTGACCAGCCCGTCCTCGACGGTGAGATGCAGGGCGAACCTGGCCCGGTACTCCCGTCCGGTGGCCGCCGCCGTCTGGCGGATCTCGCCGAGCACGACCGCGTCCCCGCCGTCGACGAGGACGCGCTCGATCGCGGTGGCCGCCGCGCCGGGCCTGTGGTGCGCGGCCAGCTCGCGGTAGTGGGCGGCGGCG
Organism: Streptomyces sp. NPDC028308; assembly: GCF_055565855.1. Lineage (NCBI taxonomy): Bacteria > Bacillati > Actinomycetota > Actinomycetes > Kitasatosporales > Streptomycetaceae > Streptomyces > Streptomyces sp. NPDC028308. Next base: position 281,424 of record NZ_JBVHTO010000014.1, on the reverse strand, counting down.
TCGGCGCGCGTGGAGCGGTGGCGGATCCAGGGGGTCGCGGACCGCCCGTGCTCGTCCTCGGGCCAGCTCAGCTTCCAGTCACCCCGTTCGGCGTACAGCCCGGCGATCCGCTCCGGGTCCCCCTCGCCGATCCGGCGCAGCAGTTCCTCGACGACGGTGCGCGTGGCGGGGGTTCGGCCGTTGGCTGCGGACATGGCGGGACTCCCTCATCTCTACCGGTTCCGACCGGGGCTGCGGCGGCGTGACGACGGGTCCACCGTGCCCCGTCCGGCCGACACCGTCGGTTACCCCCGAGGTAGGGGCCTGGTTGATTTGCGCGCGAACCGGTGTTGAATCTTGACTGGACGACACCAGTACAACGCGACGATGGGACGGAAGACATGCCTCTTGAGGGTGAGTACGAACCCAGCCCGGAGCAATGGGTGCGCGACCAGGTGGAGTTGTACGAGAGTTCCGGCGGCACCAAGGGGACGACCCTCGGGAACACGGGCCTTCCCGTCATCATCCTCACCACCCGGGGCGCCAAGAGCGGCAAGATCCGCAAGACCCCGCTGATGCGGGTGGAGCACGACGGGCGCTACGCGGTGGTCGCGTCCCAGGGCGGCGCGCCCAAGCACCCGGTCTGGTACCACAACCTGAAGGCCGACCCGCGCGTGTCGCTGCAGGACGGCCCCGCCCTCCACGATCTGACCGCGCGTGAGGTCACGGGCGAGGAGAAGGCGGTCTGGTGGGAGCGCGCGGTCGCCGCCTATCCGCCGTACGCGGACTACCAGAAGCAGACCGACCGCGCCATCCCGCTGTTCGTGCTGGAGCCGACCGACTGAGCCGGACGGCCGCACGGGAGTGACCCGTACGGGCGCCGGTCCGCACGGGTCACCGCCGGTGTCGTACGGCCCGCGCGGGCGTGCGGGACCGGCGCCGCATGATCCGCCGCCTCCGGGGGCACCCGGACGTCAGGCCCCGCCGCGCTCCCCCGTCGCGGCGGGGCTTTCCGTCGCGCTCCGGCCCGCGGCCTCCCGGGCGGCCCGCGCGTCCGTCACGTCGAGGAATATCTGGTCGGCCTCCGGCACCAGCCGGGCGACGGAGCGCTTGATGCGGACGGCGACGTCCTCCACCTCCTCGCTGTCGAGCCCGGGGACCAGGTCGACGCGGGCGGCCACCAGGGTGGAGTCCAGGCCCATCTTCATGGTGAGGAGCGCCTCCACGCTGTCGATCTCGGGCTGGGCGTCCAGCACGGCGCGGATCCGGTCGCTGAGTTCCTCGTCGGCGGCCTCCCCGACGAGCTGGGCGCGCGCGTCCCGGCCCAGCCAGTAGGCGACGCAGACGAGCAGCGCCCCGATGGCCAGCGAGGCGGCGGCCTCCCACACGACCTGGCCGGTCACCATGTGGAGCACCATGCCGATGATCGCGAACGTCACACCGAGCACCGCGGTGCCGTCCTCGGCGACGACCGTCCGCAGGGCGGGGTCGCGCAGCCCGCCGCCCTGCTTGTGCACCTGGTGCAGCGCCCGCACCAGGGAGGCGCCCTCCGCCAGCAGGGCCACGCCGAGGACCACCAGGCCCGTCACATAGCCGGAGAACGACTCCTCGGCTCCGTTCCTGAGTGCCTCGACGCCCTGGAAGACGGAGAAGCAGCCGCCCATCACGAAGATCCCGACGGCCGCGAGCAGGGACCAGAAGAAGCGCTCCTTGCCGTACCCGAACGGGTGGCGCCGGTCCGCGGGGCGCCGGCTGCGCCGCAGGGCCGCGAGCAGGAAGACCTCGTTCAGGCTGTCGGCGACGGAGTGCGCCGCCTCGGAGAGGAGCGCGGGCGAACCGGAGACCAGACCACCCACCGCCTTGGCGACGGCGATCAGGAGATTGGCGCCGAGCGCCACCAGGACGGTGATGCGCGTCTTGCGGTCGGAGCTGGTCGGTTGTTGCGTCGAGTCGTTGGCCACAGGCCCCGGATGCCCGAGCCCGGCCCGCTCACACAGTGGCGTCGGCGGAAATCGGGGAACCCCTCCACCGAGGGCTCACGCGGACGGCGGCGGGCGGAGAGGAGAGGCGTGATGGGCGAGGACGGGTCGAACGCCGACTACGGCAAGAAGGAGTTCAAGCGCTCCGGCAGCCACTTCACGGACCGCGTCACCGCCGACGGACGGGACGGCTGGCCCGTCGAGGCCGGACGCTACCGGCTGGTCGCGAGCCGGGCGTGCCCCTGGGCGAGCCGCGCGCTGGTCTCACGGCGCCTCCTCGGGCTGGAGGACGCCGTGTCCCTCGCCGTCGTGGACCCGATCCAGGACGACCGGAGCTGGCGGTTCACGCTGGACCCGGACGGCCGCGACCCCGTCCTCGGCATCCGCTTCCTGAAGGAGGCCTACGAGGCCCGGGAGAAGGACCATCCGGGCGGGGTGAGCGTGCCCGCGCTCGTGGACGTGCCCAGCGGCAGGCTGGTCACCAACGACTACCGGCGGCTCACCCTGGACTTCGCCACCGAGTGGACGGACCTGCACCGCGAGGGGGCGCCGGACCTGTATCCGGCGAAGCTGCGCGACGAGATCGACGAGGTCATGGCGGGCGTCTACGACGACGTGAACAACGGGGTGTACCGGGCGGGATTCGCGAACCGGCAGGAGCGGTACGAGGAGGCGTGCGCGGGTGTCTTCCGGCGGCTGGAGTGGCTGTCACGGCGGCTGGCCGAACGGCGCTACCTCGTCGGGGACACGATCACCGAGGCGGACATCCGGCTGTTCACGACGCTGGTCCGCTTCGACGCGGTCTACCACGGCCACTTCAAGTGCAACCGCTGGAAGCTCGCCGAGGACCGGGTGCTGTGGGCGTACGCCCGCGATCTGTACCAGACGCCCGGGTTCGGCGACACGGTCGACTTCGACCACGTCAAACGGCACTACCACCAGGTCCACACCGGCATCAATCCGACCGGGATCGTGCCGCTGGGCCCGGATCCGGCGGGCTGGCTGACACCGCATCACCGCGCGGAACTCGGCGGCCGGCCGTTCGGCGACGGGACGCCGCCGGGACCGGTGCCCGAGGGTGAGGAGGTGCCCGTACAGGGGCGGCCCTGATCACCGAAGACCGCGTCGACCGACCCCGGCCTGCGTATTCGCCGCGGATAGGGACACACGCCAAGTGTCCGGCGACACCCCGGAGGCCGGCCGAAGGCAACAAGGAGAACCACATGTCGAAGAAGACGAAGAAGAAAACGCTCCCCCTCGCCTACAAGCCCGTCGGGTTCGTGCTCGGCTGGGCGGGAGGTGCGCTGGCGGGCAAGGCGTTCCAGACCACCTGGAAGGCGATCCGCCACGAGGACAACGCGCCGGACGCCCTCGACAAGGACCGCGGCTGGGGCGAGGTGCTGCTCGCCGCCGCGGTGCAGGGCGCCATCTTCGCCGTCGTCCGCAGCGCGGTGGACCGCACGGGCGCGAAGGCCATCGAGCGCTCCACGGGCGTCTGGCCGACCGACGACAAGACCGGCCGGGACTGAGCCGGAGCGGCGCACGGGCATCCGGCACTCCGGTGCCGGTGCCGTCCGGCGGCGGTCCTCGGACCGCCGCCGGCGCTCAGCCCTGCTTGGGGGCCGTGGCCGGGACGAGCCGCAGGGTGAAGGAGTGCCCGGCCGGATCGCTGTAGCCGCGCTCCTCGTACGGACCGGAGGCGTCCTTCGTCTCCAGCGGACGCCCGCCGAGGCCCACGACCCGGCGCTCCGCCTCGTCGAGGTCGTCGACGTGGAAGTCCAGGTGGGCCTGGAGCGAGTTCTCGGGGCGCGGCCAGCTCGGCGGCGTCGCCATCACATCGCGGCGGAAGGCCAGCCGCAGCCCGTCGGGGGCCTTGATCTCCACCCGGTTCGCGGTCGCGTCCGTCTCCTCGGCGTCCAGCAGTTCCTTGTAGAAGGTGGCGAGCTTCTCCGGCTCGGCACAGTCCAGCACCACGACGCCTGTCACTACCAGTGCCATGCTTCCTCCGTACGGTCGGGGCGCGGGCGGCGGTGCCACCTGCTGCCATACGCTCCCCGGGTACCCCCCGCCCGACGGAATCAGTCGGGCACCGACGACCTTGCCCGGTACATGTATTGACACTTCGTCAGGTCTGTACGCGCGTCCGCACCGCCGACAAGTCCCGTTCACGGGAAGGGAGTCGAGGCCGCTCTCAGCCCGTGATCTCGGCGAGGCGCGCCGCGACGGCGGCGAGGAGCAGGTCGAGCGCGGTCGGGTAGGCGCTGCGCCGCATGGCGGCGACCAGGTGCCCCGCGGTCGCGGCGATGTGCGGGTGGGTGCCGGAGGGCAGCCTGGCGTACGTCCGCCGCCACACTCCGACATCCGCCTGTCGCGCGGGCGCCGGGAGGGCGGCGCTTCCCGCGTCGAGCGCGCCGAAGGCCAGCGCCTGGTCGACGAAGGCGTGGTAGACGCGCACGGCCTCGGCGTCCGGGAAGCCGGCCCCGCGCAGGACGCCCAGGATCGTCTCGACGGCCTGGATCTCGTGGACGCGCCCGGTCACCCGGTACGCGCTCAGCACCGCAGCCTGGGGATGCGCGAGCGCTCCCGCGTGCATCCGCAGTCCGAGGTCGCGCAGGTCGGCGCGCCAGTCCCCGCAGGGCCGCCAGGTTCGCATGCTGCGGCCGATCAGCTCGTCGGCGATCGCGAGCAGCAGGTCGTCCGTGTCCCGGAAGTAGCGGTACAGGGCGCTGGGATCGGCGCCGAGGGCGCGGCCGAGCCGGCGGACGGTGAGGGCGTCGGCGCCGTGCTCACCGAGGAGCCGCAGCGCGGTCTCGACGATGAGTTCCTCGGACAGGACGACACCCGACTTGGTGGGGCGCCTGCGCCGCCTGGCGGCGGGCGGGACGAGGCGGTCGGTCATCGGCTCCTCCTGACGGCGGCCGTACGGGGACGGACGGGCGCCGTCGACCGGCGTACGCGCACCTTATGTCAACACCGTTGACCTGTTGCGGGGCCGGGCAGTTGCATGGGCCGTCACCGGGCCGTTCCCGGGCCGCGGGGTCCCGCACCGGTCACGGCACCGGCGCCGGAGGCCCCGCGGCCTCGCGCCCTCGACCCAAGGAATCAGGACCATGCGAGCTGACATCATCTTCATCGGCGGCCCCGTCTTCACCCCCGGCGGCGGCCGGGCGAGCGCCGTCGCGGTGACCGGCGACCGGATCACCGCCGTCGGGGGCGCGGAACTCGCCGGGCTGCGGGGGCACGGGACCGAGGTCGTCGACCTGGCGGGCAGGCTGCTGCTGCCCGGCTTCCAGGACGCCCACGTCCATCCGGTCCCGGCGGGACTGGAGTCCACCCGGTGCGACCTCACCGGCACGACCACCGCCAAGGACACCCTCGCCGCCGTCCGTGCCTACGCCGACACGCATCCCGACCGGGAGTGGATCACCGGCGGCGGCTGGTCCATGGAGGCGTTCGAGGGCGGCACGCCGACCAGGCAGCTGCTCGACGCCGTCGTCCCGGACCGGCCCGTGTACCTGCCGAACCGGGATCACCACGGCGCCTGGGCCAACAGCAGGGCGCTGGAGCTCGCGGGCGTCACCCGCGACACCGCCGACCCGGCCGACGGACGGTTCGAGCGGGACGCGGCCGGCGAACCCACCGGCATGCTCCAGGAGGGGGCCATGCAGTACGTCGGCCGGCTCGCCCCGGAGGCCACCGCGGCGGACCGGCTCGCGGCGCTGCTGCACGCCCAGCGGACCCTGCACGCGTTCGGGATCACCGCGTGGCAGGACGCCCTGGTCGGCTCGTTCCTCGGTATGGACGATCCGGCGGACGCCTATCTGACGGCGGCCCGCGACGGTTCACTGACCGCGCGCGTGGTCGGCTCCCTGTGGTGGGACCGCGAGCGCGGCGCCGAGCAGATCCCCGAACTCGTCGAACGGCGGGCGGCCTTGAGTCACGGCCGGTTCCGCGCCTCCACCGTGAAGCTGATGCTCGACGGGGTCGCCGAGACGGGCACCGCGGCACTGCTCGGCCCCTACTTGGACAAGTGCGGCTGCGCCACCGCCAATCACGGCACCAGCTTCATCGACGCGGCCCGACTGCCGTCCTACGTGACCGAGTTGGACGCGCTCGGCTTCCAGTGCCACTTCCACGCGCTGGGCGACCGGGCGGTACGCGACGCGCTGGACGCCGTGGAAGCGGCCCGCCGGGCCAACGGGGACACGGGTACCCGCCCGCACCTGGCGCACCTCCAGGTCGTGCATCCGGACGACGTGCCGCGCTTCGCACGCCTCGGCGCGACGGCCACCGTGCAGCCGCTGTGGGCCGCCCACGAACCGCAGATGGACGAGCTGACCATCCCCTTCCTCGGCCCCGAGCGGGCGGCCCGGCAGTACCCGTTCGGCTCGCTGTTGCGGGCCGGGGCGCGGCTCGCCGCCGGCAGCGACTGGCCGGTCAGCAGCCCCGATCCGCTCCAGGGCATTCACGTCGCCGTCAACCGCGTGCTGCCGGGTGCGTCCGGGCCGGTCTTCCTGCCGGGCGAGCGCCTGACGCCGACGGCCGCGTTCACGGCGTACACCGCGGGGTCGGCGTACGCCAACCACCTGGACGACACGGGGAGCGTGCGGGCCGGGGCTCTCGCCGATCTGGTGGTGCTGGACCGCGACCCGCTCGCCGGGCCGCCGGAGGCGATCGCCGAGGCCCGGGTGGCGCTGACGTACGTCGGCGGTGAGCGGGTCTTCGCGTCCCCGGACGCCTGAGGGTGTCGACGCCGGCCGCGCGGGACTGACGGGCGGGGCTCACGCGCGGCGCAGGATCCGGTTGGCGCCGGCGGCGGCCGTGGTGGCGAGCAGCCAGCCCAGGCAGATCAGCAGCACGGCCGGCCACTGGAGCGCGCCGTCCGGACTGAACGCCCGTTCCTGCCCGAAGTCCACGAGCGGCAGGAGCAGGTCCAGGGTGTAGACGGCGGGCTGGAAGCGGGGTGGCCGGCCCGGGTCGAGGGGCTGGGGCGGCCACCGGGAGAACAGCAGGGTGCCGCTGACCATGATCGCGGCCAGCCACCACACCGCGCGCATAGGCCGGTAGCCGTATCCGACCGTCACGTCCTGGAGCCGGCTCCACACCCGGCCCGGCCAGGGCAGGGTGGCGCGCAGCCGGGTCTGCTTGGCCAGCTGCACCGTACGGGCGTCGGCGTCGTGCCCGTGTTGCCGGTACACGGAGGCGAGCTGCTCGTAGGGCTGGGGGGTGAAGCCCAGGGGGTCGCGCGCCAGCAGCGGAAGCCGCCCCCGGGCGGGGAGTTGGGGCAGCAGGCTCTCGTACACCACGCCCTCCATGCGCACCCCCTCGGGCCAGCCGTCGGGGGTGCCGCGCAGCACGGTGACCCGGGTGTGGCTGAGGTCGACGGTGCCCCGCGCGGGCGGGGCGAGGCCCAGGGTGAGTTCGGAGGCGGTGGAGCGGCGGCTGGTGAGGGCGGGGCGGCCGGCCGGTACGTCGATACGGGCGTCCGCGAAGGACACCTTGCTGCGGACGGTGATGTTGCTGAGGGCGAGTCTGCCGCGTGCGGTGAAGCCGTCGCAGCAGTTGAACTCGGCGCCCACGTCTATGCCGTGGGCCCGCAGCGCGGTTTCGTGCCCGGCGCCGAGTGAGGCGCCCTCGAAGAGCACGCCGCCGCCCACCCGCGCGTCGCACAGGTCCACGATGCCCTCGGCGACCAGACCGCCCCGGCCGTTCAGGTCACCGCCAATGTGCAGCCGGTTCGCCTTGAGCACGGTCCCGGCGGGGTTGCCGAGCAGGGCGCGGGTGAGCACGACGCTGCCGCGTACGGAGGTGTCGCGCAGGTCGGCGCAGCCGTCGACGCGCAGCCCGGTGCCGGCCTGGATGTCGCCGCCCACGGTGGCGCACAGGAGTTGGAGGGCGCTCTCGCCACGCCGCTCGCCGCGTCCGGTCAGGTGGCTGCCCTCCAGGTGCAGGGTGCCGCCGATCGAGGCGCCGTACAGGTCGGTCGGGCCTTCCACCCGGCAGCCGCTGATCTCGCATTTCCAGCCGGTCGTCAGGCCGACGGCGGACAGGCCGGGCAGGGAGCAGCCGCGCATCTCCAGTGCGCCCAGCGAGGCGCCGTCGAGGCAAGGGGCCTGCGTGAAACGGCAGTTGTGCAGGCGCAGGGTCCCTCCGACGACGGCTTCGGCCAGGTCGAGCCGGCCGGTCACGCGCACATCGCGCAGCCGGAGGCGGGCCAGGTGTCCGGGCTCGGGCGGCGGCGGGGCGATCAGCAGCCTGCGGACGGCCGCCGCCCGTACCTCTCCGCCGTCCGCATACCACTCCCCCCGGCGGAAGGCGGCCCACATGCTCCGCTCGTTCCGGCTCCACTCGCTGGGCGCGAGACTGCCCGACACGTCAACTCCCCCTCCGATCAAGGAAAACCGCAGCATCGCTACCTGCTGCCCACCGGACAACCCACGCCTTCGCGCGCCTGCGCCCGTGACGACCGGCAGCCCGTACGCCGAGGTGTTTCCTGGACACCTGTCCAGCTATAGTGGACACCTGTCCATGAAGTCATCCTGAACGGGGAGTCCACAGACGATGCAAACGGTCGCGAACGTGCTGGTCGGCTTGGTGGCCGCGCTGCACGTGTACATCCTGGTCCTGGAGATGTTCCTGTGGGAGCGCGAGCCGGGCCGGGGGCTGCACGGCTTCGATCCGGACATGGCCCGGGCCACCGCTCCACTGGCCGCCAACCAGGGCCTCTACAACGGTTTTCTGGCCGCCGGGCTGGTGTGGGGCCTGGTCGCCGCCGACCCCACCGGGTTCCGCGTCCAGGTGTTCTTCCTCGTGTGCGTCGTGGTCGCCGGGGTGTTCGGGGCGGCCACCGCGAATCGCCGCATCCTCGTCGCCCAGGCACTGCCGGGCGCCCTGGCCCTCGCCGCCGTGCTGGTCGCCGGGTGACACCGGCACGCCGCCGGGACCCGCACGAAGGCATGCCGCCGGCGGACGGCGGGACCGGCCGGGGCGACCCGGCGCCGCAGGACCCGCGTGCCGCCCGGACCCGGGCCAGGCTGCGCCGGGCACTGCTCGACGAGTGCGCCCGGCGCCCGCTGTCAGAGGTGGGCGTGGCGGCGCTGACCCGGACGGCCGGGGTCGGCCGGGCCACGTTCTACGTGCACTACGCCGACCTGGAGGCGCTGGCGGTCGACGCCTGCGCCGATGTCGTACGGGACGCCGTGGACGCGCTGCACGCCTGGCGCGGGCGGCCGGACCCGGTGTCGGCCCCGCCCGCCCTGCTCGCGTTCTTCGGCGGCCTCGCCCCGCACGCCGCCCTGTACCGCACGCTGCTCACCCCGGGCGGCGGCGGCCCGCTCGGCCACGTCCTGCACCGTGACCTGCGCGCCCGCAGCCTCGCGGAGCGTGAACTCGCCGGCGCCCCCGACGCCCCGCTCGTCGCCTCCGCCGTGGCGGCCACCTTCGCCGGGGTGCTCGCCGACTGGCTGCACGGCCTCATCGAGGCAGGCACGGACGAGATCGCCCACCAGGTCTGGCAGTTGCTGGTCGCCCTGCACCGGAGCCGTTGAGGGTCGCGGGCGCGCGCCGGTCCCGCCCGCGGTGGGTGAAGCGCACGGCGGCCGGGAGCACCGCTTGGGCACTCCTAGTGCACGGTCTGGAACGTGCGCCGGTACGCCTGGGGCGAGACCCCGATCGCGGCGTGGAGGTGCTGCCGCAGCGAGGCGCCGGTCGCGAATCCCACCTCACCGGCGATCTGGTCCACCGACAGGTCGCTGGACTCCAGCAGATGACGGGCGCGGGCGACGCGCTGCTGGATGAGCCAGCGGCCGGGGCTCATGCCCACCTCCTCGTTGAAGCGGCGGGCGAAGGTGCGCAGGCTCATCCGGGCGTGGCCCGCGAGATCGGCGAGCGTCAGCGGTTCACCGAGGTGTTCGAGCGCCCAGTGCCGGGTAGCGGCCGTGCCGGCGGCCGAGGGTTCCGGGACCGGCTGCTCGATGTACTGCGCCTGGCCCCCGTCGCGCCAGGGCGGCACCACGCAGCGCCGCGCCACCTTGTTGGCCAGCTCGCTCCCGTGGTCCTTGCGGATCAGGTGCAGGCAGACGTCCACGCCGGACGCGGCGCCCGCCGAGGTGAGGACGGAGCCGTCGTCGACGAACAGCACGTCGGGATCGAGGTCCACCTTCGGGAACATGGCGCGGAAGTGCTCGGCGAGCTGCCAGTGCGTGGTGGCCGGGCGCCCGTCGAGCAGTCCGGCGGCCGCCAGCACGAAGGCACCGGTGCAGATCGAGACGATGCGGGCGTCGGGCCGGATGTGCGCGAGGGCCGCCGCGATCTCGTCGGACAGCAGCGAGGTGACGTACGAGGGCGTGATCGGCGGGATCACCACGGTGTCGGCCGTGCCGAGCACCTCGGGGCCGTGCTCGACGGTCACCGAGAAGTCGGCGTTGGTGCGCACCGGACGTCCGTCGACGCTGCACGTCAGCACTTCGTATCTGCCGTCCGCCGCACCGAAGATCCGGCTGGGGATGCCGAGTTCGAAGGGGTAGATCCCCTCGAGCGCCAGCACCACGACTCGCTCCACATGGTCCATGGCACGATTCTAGCGAACATTGGCAATCTTGCCATTTCCTCGGCCGGCCGCTTTCGGCAGGCTGGTGCCCATGAGTACTGCGAACACGATGCGAGCCATTCGTCAGACCGTCCTCGGCGGCCCCGAGGTCCTGGAGGAAGTAGTGGTGGAGCGGCCCTCCCCCGGACCCAGCGAGGTGCTGGTGCGGGTGCGGGCCGCCGGGGTCAACCCCACCGACTGGAAGCACCGCGCGACCGGCGGGTTCCTCAAGGAGCCCCCCTTCGTCCTCGGCTGGGACGTCTCCGGCGTGGTCGAGGCGGTCGGTCTCGGCGTCGCCGTCTTCAAGCCCGGGGACGAGGTCTTCGGGATGCTGCCCTACCCGTTCGGTGCCGGCTCGCACGCCGAGTACGTCACCGCGCCGGCCCGCGCCTTCGCCCGCAAGCCCGCCTCCGTCGACCACGAGCAGGCGGGCGCCCTCCCGCTCGCGGCACTGACCGCCTGGCAGGTCCTCGTCGACACCGCCGACGTGCGGCCCGGACAGCGGGTGCTGATCCACGCGGCCGCGGGCGGGGTCGGCCATCTCGCCGTGCAGATCGCCAAGGCGCGCGGCGCCCACGTGATCGGCACCGCCAGCGCGGCCAAGCACGACTTCCTGCGCGAGCTGGGGGTCGACGAGCCGATCGACTACCGGGAGACCGACTTCGCGGAGACCGTCCGTGACGTGGACGTCGTCCTGGACACGATCGGCGGCGACTACCGGTTCCGCTCGCTGCGCGTGCTGCGCCCGGGCGGCCTCCTCGTCTCGATCCTGCCGAGCGGGGCGACCGACTTCATCGAGGAGGCCGAGAAGCTGGGCGTCCGGGCGGTGGAGATGCTCGTCGAGGCCGACCACGCCGGCATGAACGCGATCGCGGGGCTGGTGGAGGAGGGCAAGCTGCGCGCCACGATCGCGGGATCGTTCCCGCTCGCCGAGGCGGCCAAGGCGCACGCGCTCGGCGACACCGGCCGCACGAACGGGCAAGCTCGTGCTGACGCTCCCGTAGCGCCCGATCGCGGAACTCACGGCCCGGCCCGGCTCGGATGGACACGAGCCGGGCCGGGCCGCGCCCGCGCCGTGGCGACCGAGCCGACCCGTCGAACCCGTCACCCCGGAGTCCGCCGTTCCACCCCAACCGCTCAAGACGCGCCGCGATGATCCAAGACAAGACATATGTCAATCGAACATGCTGGAATTCACTCCAACGGGGGTAACTTGCAGAGCAAGGAACGGTTTTGCAGCCCCGGGTGTCCAGGTGTCGTGTCTACGCTCGCAGATGTCGTCACCCCGGCCCCGGTGACTTCGGGGCCCGCGACCAGCAGCGGGCCGGCGGCCGGTTGGAGGCGATGTCGTCGTGCGGCAGGAACCTGCACCCCTCACCCGGCAGCTGCGGATCCGCCGGTACCGGGGCCACACCGTGCTGGAGCTCCACGGCGAGATCGACATCAGCGCGGCGCTCGACCTCGTCCCGCTGATGGACGCGGAGACCGGCCGTCCCGACGCCTCGATCGTGATCGACCTGCGCCCCGTCCAGTTCTTCGACTGCTCCGGGCTGCGCCTGCTGTACCGCGCCAGGCACCGCGTCGTCTCCCGGGGCGGCGAACTGCGGCTGGTGTGCACCCACCCGCTGACGCTGCGGATCATCCGGGTCACCGGCCTCGCCCGGGTGCTGCCGCCGGCGGCGTCCCTGGCCGAGGCGGTCGGCCGCACCGAGGCGGCGGCCGGGTCCTCACCGGGCTCCGGACGGACCGGACGGCCGCTTCCCACCTGCCCGGACTGACGCGGCCGGGCCGGCGTACGCCGAGCCACGGCCTGCCGACCGGCGTCCCCGCGCCTACGCGGTCTCGGGCGGGTCGAACAGGGCGCTGACCGACTCTCCGTTGTGGATCCGCCGGACCGCCTCGGCCAGGGCCGGGGCGATGGACAGGATCCGCAGCTTGTCCGTGCGCTCCTCGGGGGCGATCGGCACGGTGTTCGTGCAGACGATCTCCAGCACGTCGGGCTGCTCGCTCAGCCGCTTGAGGGCGCCCGCGGCGAACAGGCCGTGCGTGCAGGCGACCCGGATGGAGCGCGGGCCCAGCTCGCGCAGTCGCTCCAGCAGCTCCAGGACCGTACTGCCCTTGGCGATCTCGTCGTCCAGGACGATGACGTCCCGCCCGCTCACGTCGCCGATCACGGAGCTGATGCTCACCCGGTCGTCCGCGAACCGCTGCTTGGCACCGGCGGCCACCCGCGCGCCCAGCATCCGCGCGAACGCGGCGGCCTCCTTGGCGTTGCCGAGGTCCGGTGAGACGACCGTCGTCATCGAGAGGTCGTTCCCCTGGAAGTGCGCGGCAAGCTCCCGCAGGGCGTGCAGGTGGTCCACCGGCACGGAGAAGAAGCCGTGCACCTGGGGCGAGTGCAGGGTCATCGCGAGGACCCGGCTCGCCCCGGCCGCCACCAGCAGGTCGGCCACCAGCCGCCCGCCGATCGAGATGCGCGGCGCGTCCTTCTTGTCCGAGCGGGCGTAGGCGTAGTGCGGCATGACGACCGTGATCCGCCCGGCGGAGGCGCCCCGCGCCGCGTCGCACATCAGCAGCAGCTCGACCAGGTTCTCCTGGACCGGCGCCACCAGCGGCTGCACCAGGAACACGTCCCGCTCACGGCAGTTGGCCTGCAGCTGCGCCTCCAGGCAGTCGTTGGCGAAACGGCTGATCCGGGCCGGGCTGAGCGGTACGCCCAGGTGCGCGCAGACCTCGGCCGCCAGCTCGGGATGGGCACTGCCGCTGAAAACCGCGATGTCACGCACGATCCGCTCCTCCAAGATCAGATCCGGACTGCGCGGCACATGCTACGGGCAGGGAAGACCGCCCCTGACGGCCGCCTCTCCCCCGGCGCCGACGGTGGACGGCCGGAGCGGCACACCGGACGGGCGGGGCGGGCCGGATGAGTGGCGTGCCGGACGGGCGGGGGCGAGCCGGACGACCGGCGTACCGGAGCGGAGGCGGCCGGACGGACGGGGCGGCGGACCGTACCGGCGGCACGGACGGCGCGGACCGGACGAGCGGTGTACCGGAGCGGAGGTGGGGGCCGGACGACCGGCGTACCGGACGGGTGGAAGGGACAGAGAGCGGGCGGCGGACCGGGCGGTCAAGGGCGGTACGCGCGGGCGGACACGGCGGCACGCGGGCACGCCGGCACGCGGGCACGCCGGCACGGCGGCGCGCGCGGGCGGCCGGTGTGTCAGCAGCCCGAGGCCGCGGCCTGCGCGAGGATGCGGGCCGTCTGCTGTCCGGCCCGGACCGCGTGTTCGGCGCGGGAGCGCCGGCAGCGGCCCAGCACGGGGTCGTACTCCGCCATGACCACGCCCGCGTGGTCGGTGGCGGGTTCCGTGAGGCTGGCGGGCCGGCCCTGGTCGCGCAGCGCGTCCAGGAGGCGGCGCGAGTGGTGGCCGGGTACGTCGGTGTCCCCGGTGCCGTGCACCAGGTGGACGGGCGTCGGGGAGGCCGGAAGGTCCTCCGCGTCGGCGAGGGGCACCGTGCCCGTACTGCGGGCCGCGACGTCGTAGCGTCCCGCGACGCCGACCACCGCGCAGGGGCGCCAGTGGTCGGACCCCGCGCGCAGGGCGACACCGACGGCCGCGCCCGCCCCGGCGGACCAGCCGGCCAGCACCGTGCGGTCCGGGTCCCCGCCGAGACGCCCGGCCCGGTCGCGCAGCCAGTCGAGGGAGGCGAGGAGGTGGGAGCGGCCGCGGTCGGGGGCCGCGGGGTTCCAGTCGGGGACGAGGACCAGCAGTCCGTTGCCCGCCGCCTCCTCGGCCAGGGCGGCCAGCGTGTCCTTCTCGTCCGTGCCGCTGCCGTGCCAGAGCAGGGCGGCGGAGACCGGCGCGTCGAGGTCGGGTCGGTAGACGTCCAGGAGTTGCCGGCGGCCGTTCACGGGAGTGGTGTAGGGCAGGTCGCGGGTGACGGTGACGGGCATGTGCGCTGAGGAGACCTTCCGCGGGTTCTGCGGGGCGGGCGGGACCATCGGGAATCTTTGTCTATCAGCCGCGCCGCGGCGCCGGACCGGCGGGGCGGTGTCTTCGCGACCCACGCCCGGGCAGGGGCTGTTCGTGGTTCCGGGCGCGGCACAGCCCCGGCGCTCGCCTGAACCGCCGTCGGCGGCCGGAACCGTGCCCCGGCGGACGCCGGCCCACTTTCGTGATCCTCCGGGCGGGCCGCGAGGATTCGGCCAACCGGGCGTTGTGCCGGGGGATTTGGCGGGCACACGGCGTAGAGAAAGGAGGGCTGTCGACATGACGACGTCCACCAAGCAGACGCCCGGCTCGACGACGTCCGAGGACCGGGGCAAAAGGCAGCTGCCCGGCTGGATCAAGGCGCTCGTCGCCCTCGTCCTGGTGCTCGTGGTGCTGTTCGCCGGACTGCGGCTCAGCGTGCTTCCCGGGCTGCGTGACATGTTCGGCGAGGAGACGCACGACCGGTCGGGTCCCGCGCTCCTGAAGTCCATCCAGGACATGAGCCGGTACGAGGCCGCGTCCGGCAACTTCCAGGTCGTCGTGGACCTGGAGAAGGACGCCAAGCTCCTGCCCGACGCGATCCGCGGCACCCGCACCCTGTACGTCGGCGCGGGCACCGTGGACGCCTACGTCGACCTCGGCCGGCTGGACGAGAAGGACGTGTCCGTCAACGACGACCGCACGTCGGCCACGCTCCACCTGCCGCACGCGGCGCTCGGCAAGCCCGCGCTCGACGCCGACCACTCCTACGCCGTCTCCAAGCAGCGCGGCCTCCTGGACCGGCTCGGCGACCTCTTCTCGGACAACCCCAACAGCGAACGCGCCGTGCAGAAGCTCGCGGTCAAGCACATCGGCGAGGCCGCCGACGACAGCGAACTCACCGTGCGCGCCGAGGAGAACACCACGAGCATGCTCAAGGGACTGCTGGGCTCGCTCGGCTTCAAGGAGGTGAAGGTCACCTACGGCACCGCCTGACCGTGCGGGACCGCGACGCCCCGGGGGACTGCCGCTCCCCCGGATGGCAGTCTTCCCGGAACGGGCGGAGCATGGAGATGAGGGGTCCGGTTGACGTGGGCGTCGGCCGGAGAACGCCGCGGAGGAGACGAGCACCGGCCCCCGGCAGGCATCGGGCACGACCCGGTGGAAGGGAGCCGTCATGCTTGAGGTCAAGACGGTCGACAAGCCGGACGAGCGGCGCGATTTCCCCCGCGGGCACCTCGAAGCGGTCCACCTCAGCGGGCTGGACTTCGCCGTGGGGACCTTCGAGCCCGGCTGGCGCTGGTCCGAGTCCGTCGGTCCGATCGCGGGCACGGAGAGCTGCATGATCCACCACAACGGCTACGTGGTCCAGGGCCGGATGCGGCTGCTCATGGACGACGGCGCCGAGGGCGAGGTCGGCCCCGGTGACGTCTTCGTCTGTCCGCCGGGGCACGACGCCTGGGTGGTGGGCGACGAACAGGTGATCCTCTACGACTTCGCGGGCGGTATGGCGCAGGACTACGCGAAGGCCGGCAACGGGTAGGACCCGTCGTCCGGAGACCGGACGGGGCCCGGCGGGTACGCATCCCGCCGGGCCCCGTCGCGTTCCCGTGCCTTATCCGGCGGTTTCCCGGTCCTACGCACGGCGGCCCGGTGAGGCGGGGGAAAGCGGGCAGACGGCGAGGGAGGGAATCGCGGCCGTGGCGCCCACGGCTCACGGCCACCTCGTCGAACCCGCGCTCGCGGCTGCCTCCGACCGGGCATCCACCGCCGTATCGCGGGTAACCGCGCTCATCCGTAGAGCAGTTGAAACCGGGAGGACGGAATGGCACGTACGGCGTCGGGACTGTGGGGCATGCGCACCACGCGAACAGCCAAGTCCGGCAGGCGAACGCCGGCACCGCCGCCGGAGCCGGCGCCGCGGGAGCGGCGCGGACTTCCCCTCCCCTTGCGGCTGCTGGTCATGCTGCTGGCCTTCGCGGCGATGGTGGGCTTCGCGGCCGTGCTCGCGCGGCTGACCCTGGAGCCGTCGCCGGCCTCGGAGGCGCTGACCCACAACAACCTGCACCCGGGCCGCTCTCTGGAGGCATATCTCTCCCAGCCGGCCCTGCGTGACGCGGTGAAGCAGGTCGGCGGAAACCTGCTGCTGGGCGTGCCGTTCGGGGTGCTGCTTCCCATGCTCGCCCCCAAGACCCGGGGTCTGCTGCGCGTGGTGCTCCTGACCGCCGTGGTGATGCTCCTGGTCGAGGTGGTGCAGGGGGCGTTCATCACCGGGCGCGCCTTCGACATCGACGACGTCATCCTCAACACCACCGGGGCGCTGGTGGGTTACCTGCTGCTGGGCCGCCGGCTCGGGCGGGCGGTGCACCCGCGTCGTCGTCGCCGTGACTGACGCGCGGACTCCCCCGAGGTGGTCCGTACCAAAGTCTTGACACCCCCTTACCTCACTTCTTAAATCAAGAGGCGAAGCATGCACCCCCCACACCTATCGGCACACCCGCCGCACGGGTAGCCGTACAGAAGGGAGAGTCATGGACTCCCCGCGCCTGCTCCGCCGATGTCTGCTCGCCGCGGTGTCCGCCGTGTTCGTCGCCTCCGCCGCCGTGGTCCCCGCGCACGCGGGACCTCAGGCGGCGGCCGTGACGTTCTCGGACACCTTCGACGGGCCCGCCGGATCGGCCGTCGACTCCTCGAAGTGGCAGATCGAGACCGGCGACAACGTCAACAACCACGAGCGCCAGTACTACACCTCGGGCAGCAACAACGCGGCCCTGGACGGCCAGGGGCACCTGGTCATCACGGCCCGCAAGGAGAACCCGGGCAACTACCAGTGCTGGTACGGCCGTTGCGAGTACACCTCGGCCCGGCTCAACACCTCGGGCAAGTTCACCAGCACGTACGGCCACGTCGAGGCGCGGATGAAGATCCCGCGCGGGCAGGGCATGTGGCCGGCGTTCTGGATGCTGGGCAGTGACATCGGGCAGGTCGGCTGGCCCAACTCGGGCGAGATAGACGTCATGGAGAACGTGGGCTTCGAGCCCTCGACCGTGCACGGCACGATCCACGGCCCGGGCTACTCGGGCTCGGGCGGCATCGGGGCCGGCTACACCCTCCCGGGCGGCCAGGTCTTCGCGGACGCCTTCCACACCTTCGCGGTGGACTGGGCGCCCGACTCCATCACCTGGTCGGTCGACGGCACGGTCTACCAGCGGCGCACCCCGGCCGACCTGGGCGGCAAGACCTGGGTGTTCAACAAGCCGTTCTTCCTGATCCTGAACCTCGCGGTGGGCGGCTACTGGCCGGGCGACCCCGACGGATCCACCACCTTCCCGAAGCAACTCGTCGTGGACGAGGTCAAGGTGACCACCAGCGACTCGGCCGGCACCGCGGGCCCGATCACGGGGCTGGCCGGCAAGTGCGTGGACGTGGCCGGGGCCAGCTCGGCCAACGGCACCCCCGTACAGCTCTACGACTGCAACGGCACCGCCGCCCAGAAGTGGACGGTGTCCCCGGACGGCACGATCCGCGCGCTGGGCAAGTGCCTGGACGTCAAGGACAACGGCACGGCGGACGGTTCGGTCGTCCAGCTGTGGGACTGCGGCGGCAGCCCGAACCAGAAGTGGGTGGTGACGGCGGCCCGCGACATCGTCAATCCCCAGGCCGACAAGTGCCTGGACGTCACCGGCAACAACTCCGCCAACGGCACCCGGCTGCAGATCTGGACCTGCTCCGGCAACGCCAACCAGAAGTGGACGGTGAGCTGAGGCACGGACCGCCCGGCGGGCGGCTGAGGGGTCCGGCGGGGGTCGCCCCGGCCGGACCCTCTTCCCGTTCCCGGCGCGAGGGCCGGGCGGTCTCTAGTGCAGGGTCCAGGTGAGCTTGTCGCCGCCGACCCAGCGGACGACGTCCGGGTCGTCCAGGTCGTGGACCGTGATGCCGTAGGCCGCCGCGACCACCAGGACGTCGGTCACGGCCCTGGCCTCGCCGACCACTTCGCCGTCGATCTCGACGATGCGGAACGGCGGCCTGCCCGGCTGCACCCCGAGCACCATGATCCGCGGGGTGGAGATGTGGGGGCTCGCGATTTCGGTCATGTCTAGAGCGTAAGACGGTTCTCCCGGGACGGTTGAGAACGGCTGAGGCGCCTGTGGCTGCCCCGGCCCGTACGGCGCGGGAGGGCCGGGGCGTCCGTGTTCGCCCAGCCGGGTGAGCGCGGCGGGGCGCCTTGCGTCCCGTTCACCCGGCCGGGCGAGCGGAGCCGCCGTGCGCTCCGGCGGCCGCTGGGCAAGGCTGGAGACAGGAGGTGGCGATGGACCCCGTCGAGGCGCTGGACCGGATCGCGTTCCTGCTGGAGCGGGCCCAGGAGCCCACGTACCGCGTGCGCGCGTTCCGGACCGCGGCCGGCGTGCTGGGCGCGCTGCCCGCGGACGAGCTCCGGGAGCGGGCGGCGGCGGGGACGCTGGAGTCCCTGAAAGGGGTCGGCCCGAAGACCGCGCAGGTGGCCCGTGAGGCACTGGCCGGGCAGGTGCCCGGCTACCTGGAGAAGCTGGAGGGCGAGGCCGAGGTCCCGCTCGCCCGAGGCGGCGAGGAACTGCGGGCACTGCTGCGCGGAGACTGCCATCTGCACTCGGACTGGTCGGACGGCGGCAGCCCGATCGAGGAGATGGGGCGGGCCGCGGCCCGTCTCGGGCACGAGTGGGCGGTGCTCACGGACCACTCCCCGCGGCTCACCGTGGCGAGGGGCCTGTCCCCGGAGCGGCTGCGCGAGCAGCTGGACGTGGTGGCGGAGCTCAACCGGACGTGGGCGCCGTTCCGGCTGCTCACCGGCATCGAGTGCGACATCCTCGACGACGGCTCCCTCGACCAGGAACCCGAGCTGCTGGAGCGGCTCGACGTGGTGGTGGTCTCCGTGCACTCGAAGCTGCGCATGGACGCCCGCGCGATGACGCGCCGCATGGTGGCCGCCGTACGTGATCCGCACGCGGACGTCCTCGGGCACTGCACGGGGCGGCTGGTCACCGGGAGGGGGCGGCCCGAGTCCGAGTTCGACGCCGACGAGGTCTTCGCCGCCTGCGCCGAGGCCGGGACCGCCGTGGAGATCAACAGCCGACCCGAGCGGCTCGACCCGCCCCGCCGGCTGCTGCGCCGGGCGGTCGACGCGGGCGTGCTGTTCTCCGTCGACACCGACGCGCACGCACCGGGCCAGCTGGACTGGCAGATCCACGGCTGCGCCCGCGCCGAGGAGTGCGGGGTGCCCGCCGAGCGGGTCATCACCACCTGGACGGCCCACGAGCTGCTGGCCTGGACCCGGAACCGGACGGCTCCGCGACGCGTGGCGGGCCCGTGACGTGGTACCCGAGCGACGCGAGAGGAGATCACATCTGATGGAACGGGCTGCCGTGTTCGACGTCGACGGGACTCTCGTCGACACCAATCACCTGCACGTGACGACCTGGTGGGAGGCCTTCCGGCAGGCCGGGCACCAGGTGCCGATGCATGCCATCCACCGGGCGGTGGGGCTGGGGTCGGACGACCTGATCGCCCACCTGCTCGGCGACGACCGCGATCCCGACCAGGACGAGACGCTCAGCCAGGCCCACAAGGCGCTCTACGGCACGTACTTCGACCGGCTGCCGCCCCTGCGGGACGCCGGGCGGCTGCTGCGGCGCCTCGCGGACGACGGCTGGACCGTCGTCCTGGCCACCTCGGCGAGCGGTGCCGAGCTGGGCGCCCTGCGCCGGGCCATCGACGCCGACGACGCCATCAAGGCGACGGCCAGCGCCGACGACGTGGAGCAGGGCAAGCCGGCCCCGGAGCCGGTCGAGCACGCCCTGGAGCTGGCCGGGGTGCCGCCCGAGCGGGCGGTGTTCGTGGGCGACACCGTGTGGGACATGCGCGCGGGCACCCGGGCCGGGGTGACCACGGTGGGTGTCCTGTGCGGCGGTATCCCGCGCGCCGACCTGGAGGAGGCCGGGGCGGGCAGCGTCTACCGCGACCCTGCCCATCTGCTCGAACGGCTGTCGGACACCCCGCTGGCGCCCGGCGCCTGACGCGCGGCGCGTGTTCCGGAGGCCTGGAACACGCGCCGAACCGCTCCTCCCCGCCCGGTCAGGAGGCGGGCCCGGCCGCCCTGCGGAGGTTGGAGATGCAGGCGCCGATGGCCTCCTGGAGCTCCTCCAGGCGCTGGAGCATGTCGTCCTCGTAGATGTCGTCGATGTCGTCGACATCGTCGAAGGTCAGCTCCTCGAAGACCTTCGTCGCCCGCTGGAGACTGCTGTAGAACTTCGTACGGCGCTCCTGGACCCGCAGCTCGGGGTCGGCCTCGACGGTCTGCACGACGAGGTTCTTGACGGTGTCGTACGCCTCGGCGGCCCACTGCCCCGCCTCCTCGTCCTCGTCCAGCTCGTCGATGAGGGACAGGTGCCGCTCCGCCTCCGCGCGCAGCTCGGCCGGGGCGTCGATGGTCTGCCCGGCCGGCGTCTTGACCTGCCCGTTCTCCACGATCTGGCGGACGTAGCCGATCCGGTCGGCGGCGCGGGTCTCGGTGGCCACCGCCTTCTTGAGGTCGTCGGTGCGGGCGATGTCCCGGGCCAGCTCCGTCTGCAGCGCCGGGTCCTCCTTCAGCCGGTCGAGCAGCGCCGTCCGCGCGGCCTGGGCGGTGGAGGGGTCGGCGAGGATCGCGGCCCGCAGCGCGGTGGGGTTCTCGGCGACCTCCAGGGCCTTGGTCGGCCGGATGCCCTCGGCCTCGGCCGCCGCCGTGATGGCGGTCCCGCGCTCGGACGCGGAGCTGGAGCGGGAGGAGTAGTACGACAGCCAGGCGTCCGAGTCCGGCAGGTCGACGTCCTCGCCCGGGGCGAGCACCTCGAAGTGCGGGACGAGACCGTCGTCGGCCGCCCGGTCCCAGGCCTTGTAGTAGCGCATGACCCGTTCCGGGGAGCACCCGGCGAGTCCGGCGAACTCCTTCGCGGAGATCTTCGGGGTCTCCCCCGCCGCCTGCCCGCCGGGGCGCACGCTGCGCGCCACCTTCAGGGCGAAGGTCCAGCCGCCGGTGCGGGCGTAGACGCCGAACTCCCGCGCGTCGAGCGAGACGCGCTCGTCCACGGGGCCCGCCGGCGCCTCGTCCGGAGCGTCTCCCGGAGCGGCGGGCGCGGGCACGGAGCCGGCCGGGGCGCCCTCGTCGGAGGCGGCTCCCTCGTCCCAGAAGTGCTCCTCGGCGGAGGTGTCGTCGGTGGGGGGAACGGTCGCCTCGGGTGCGGCGCTCGCTACGGACACAGGGAACTCCCCAGATCAGTGCGGATGACACAGACAGAACGAGCAGCCTATATGAGCCCGTTCACTCGGCTTTGTGCTCGCGCCGGAGCGGCTCGGCACGGGTGCCGGGAGCCCGAACCCCGCGGTGACGCAGATCACCGCGAATGCCCCCATCCCGGGGAACACCGACAGGTAGTCGCCCGTTGAACAAACCGTGGGTGCGGATGGGACAGTGTCCCCGGGCCTCACCTATTGCCCACAGGGACGATCAGTCCGGCTGAAGCCCTGTGGAGCGTCTCGCCGAGAGGCGACCGCCATGCGTGCCCACATCAGGACCGCCCCGACCGTGATCCCCCCGTCCGGTCGGGGCACTTCTGTGTCCGGCCGAGGACGCCCGCCGGAGCGAGGTCGACCGGGCGGCCGTGTCCGCTTGACTTGGAGTGCGCTCCAATTCGTAGCGTGCTGGGCATGAGCACTGCACAGCACAAGATCGGCTCGGGCTTCGGCACCACGAGCACCGCCGACGACGTCCTGCACGGCATCGACCTGGGCGGCAAGCTCGCGCTCGTCACGGGCGGCTACTCCGGCCTCGGCCTGGAGACGACCCGGGCGCTCGTGAAGGCGGGCGCCCGCGTGGTCGTGCCCGCCCGGCGGGTGTCCGTGGCACGGGAGGCGCTGGCCGGACTCGACGGCGTTGAGGTCGACGAACTCGACCTCGGGGACCAGGACAGCGTGCGCGGCTTCGCCGAGCGGTTCCTCGCCTCGGGCCGCCCGCTCGACATCGTCGTCGACAGCGCCGCGATCATGGCCTGCCCCGAGACGCGGGTGGGTCCCGGCTGGGAGGCGCAGTTCGCGACCAACCACCTGGGTCACTACGCCCTCGTCAACAGGCTCTGGCCGGCCATCGCGCCCGGCGGCGCCCGCGTGGTGTCCGTCTCCTCCGCCGGCCACCACTACTCCGGCATCCGCTGGGACGACGTGAACTGGCGGGAGGGCTACGACAAGTGGGAGGCGTACGGCCAGGCCAAGACGGCGAACGCCCTGTTCGCCGTGCACCTCGACCGGCTCGGCCGGGACACGGGCGTACGGGCCTTCTCGCTCCACCCCGGCGGCATCCTCACCCCGCTCCAGCGCCACCTCCCCAAGGAGGAGATGGTCCAGCGCGGCTGGATCGACGAGAACGGCACCCCGCTGAACCCGCAGGGCTTCAAGACGCCCGAACAGGGCGCGGCCACCCAGGTGTGGGCGGCGACCTCGCCGCAGCTCGCCGGGATGGGCGGGGTGTACCTGGAGGACTGCGACATCGCCGAGCCCGCTCCCGCGGACGGCACGCGCACCGGCGTGTGCGCGCACGCGACGGACCCCGAGCAGGCCGCGCGGCTGTGGCGGCTGTCCGCGGAGCTGACCGGGGTCGACGCGTTCGCGTGAGCCCCGACCGCGTTCAGCGGGAGGCGAACTCCCGCAGATCCGCGGTGAGCCGGGCGGCGTGGGTGGCGAACAGGCCGTGGCCGCCGTTCCGGCCCGGCCATGGCCCACGGGCAGGTCGGCCGGCTCCGGACGGGACGGAACTACGCCCGGCGGTCCGCCCGTTCCCGCTGCGGTAGGACCGTGTACTTCGGGTCCTCGGCCGAGGCGACGCCCGCCGCGAAGACGCCGAAGCGGGTGCAGACCGATCCGGCGAGGAGGGCGAGTCCGCCCACCGCGGCGGCGCCCCGGGAACGGCCGCCGAGGAGGGCGCCGCCGAGCGCCCCGCCCACGGTGAGGGCACGCGCGGCCCGCAGCAGCGTGCCCGCCCTGCCCTCCCGGTAGGTCTCCGCGACCATGCCGAGCCGCTTCTCCGCGGCCCGGGTCGCCGCGGTCTCGCCGAGCGCCGCGAGCACCGCGGCGCAGCGGGCGGGCGCCGTCTCCCGGGCGGGGGCGACGACGAGGGCCATGCCGGCGGCGGCCGCCGTCGCGGAGGACACGAAGAGGTACGGCAGTTCGCGGTGGGCGCCGTGCCAGGCCGGTACGGCCGTGTCCGCCGCGAGGACGGCGGTGTAGGCGGCGACGGCAGGCCCGAGCAGGGCGGCGGCGCCGGTCGCGGCGGCCCCGGTCCGCGGCATCCGACCCGTCACGGCGCAGGCCGCGGCCGCCCCCGCGGCGGGTCCGTACGCGGACAGCAGCCAGGAGCCGACGCTCATCGGGGAGGTCGGTTTGAAGACCCGCAGCATGTTGACGAAGCGGTCCGGCCGCCCCAGGTCGTGGACGAGGGCCGCCGCGGAGAGCGAGACCGCTGCGAGGGAGGAGACCTTCAGCGCGGTCGCCGTGGTGGTGCGCCCGGTCAGCTGGGCGCCGGCCGCGAGCACCGACCCGGCCCCGGCGAGCCCGCCGAGGAAGAAGTACCCGGCGATGTCCCGCGGCTCCCAGGACGGTGCCTTGATGACGGGACGGCCGTAGTAGGACTCGAACTCGGCGCGCGGGACCATCAGTTGCTCCCCGCGGCGGCCGCGTCGGCGCCGCCGTCCCGGTTCCTGTTCCCGCGTCTCGGCGGAGCCGGAACTGGTCATCGGCGTCCCTTCCCGGTCACGGCGAACGACAGCGCGATCCCGCCCAGCAGGGACAGGGCGGCGGCGCCCGCGTGCTTCCACATCGCGGGCAGGTCCCGGGTGGTGACGACCGGGTCCGGGGGCAGCCCGTACACCTCGGGCCGGTCCAGGAGCAGGAAGAACGCGCCGTCGCCGCCCACCCCGTCCTCCGGGTCGTGTCCGTAGAGGCGGGCGTCGGCGACGCCCGCCTCGTGCAGCTGGTCGACCCGCAGCGCGGCCCGCTCGCGCAGTTCGTCCAGGGGACCGAACTGGATGGACTCGGTGGGGCAGGCCTTGGCACAGGCGGGTTCGCCGCCCGCGCCGAGCCGGTCGTAGCACATGGTGCACTTGAACGCCCGCCCGTCGTCCGGGCGTTGCTCGATGACGCCGTACGGACAGGCGGGTACGCAGTAGCCGCAGCCGTTGCACACGTCCTGCTGGACGACGACGGTGCCGAACTCGGTGCGGAACAGGGCGCCCGTGGGGCACACGTCCAGGCACGCGGCGTGGGTGCAGTGCTTGCACACGTCCGAGGACATCAGCCAGCGCATGCCGTCGCCCTCGGAGGCGGATGCCGGAGCCGACTCCGGCTGCGCGAGCGGGAGTTCGGTCCGGCCGTCCGGGCGGGGCGGCTCGGCCGGTGCGGTCCGGCGCGGCTGCTCGACGAACGCCACGTGCCGCCAGGTCGACGCGCCGAGCGCCTGCGTGTTGTCGTACGACATACCGGAGAGGGTCAGGCCGTCCTCCGGGATCGCGTTCCACTCCTTGCAGGCCACCTCGCACGCCTTGCAGCCGATGCAGACGGAGGTGTCGGTGAAGAAGCCGACCCGTTCGCCGCTCATGCGCGGGCCTCCGTTCCGGTGGTCTCGGTGATGCCCGCGCGCCGGCGGTACTCGGCGACCAGGCGCGGCAGTTCAGGGCCGCGCGGGCGGCGGCCGGGACGGATGTCGGCGGTCAGCGCCTTGTCCTCCTGGATGTGAGCGTTGGGGTCGAGCGCGATGGCGACCAGCTCGTTGGCCGCGTCTCCGGTGGCCACGCCGTTGGGGCCCCAGTGGAAGGGCAGCCCGATCTGGTGGACGGTGCGGCCCTGCACCTTCAGGGGGCGGATCCGCTCGGTGACCATCACGCGCGCCTCGATGGCGTTGCGCGCGGTGACGACGGTGGCCCAGCCGCCGTGCTCCAGTCCGCGTTCGGCGGCGAGCTCCGGGGAGACCTCGCAGAAGAACTCCGGTTGCAGCTCGGAAAGATAGGGCGACCAGCGGCTCATGCCGCCCGCGGTGAAGTGCTCGGTCAGCCGGTGGGTGGTGACGATGTACGGGTAGACGTCCGCGCCCGGTTCGTCGCCGCTCGGGTGGTAGCGGTTGCCCTCGCGGGGCAGCAGCTGGCGCACCGGGGAGCGCGGGGTCGACGGGTACAGGGCGTTGGTGAACGGCGAGTCCTGCGGCTCGTAGTGGGTGGGCAGCGGCCCGTCCTCCAGGCCGGCGGGCGTGTAGAGCCAGCCCTTGCCGTCGGCCTGCATGATGAACGGGTCGTCGCCGCGCAGCGCGTCGGGCCCGGTGGCGTCCTCGTCGGGCACGAAGTCCGGGGCGCGGTCGGGCACGAAGTCCGGGACGTCGCGGCCGGTCCACCGGCCGGCCTCCGGGTCCCACCAGACGTGGGCCTTGCGCTCGCTCCACGGGGTGCCGTCGGGGGCGGCGGAGGCGCGGTTATAAAGGATGCGGCGGTTGGCGGGCCAGGCCCAGGCCCATTCGGCGGCGACCCAGTCCTGCTCGCGCCCGGGCTTCCGGCGGGCGGCCTGGTTGACGCCCTCGGCGTAGACACCGCAGTAGATCCAGCAGCCGCACCGCGTCGAGCCGTCGTCCTTCAGCTCGGTGTACGCGCCGAGCGGACTACCGTCCGCGGCGTGGCCGTTGATCTCGGCGAGGACGGCGTCGGCGACGGGTTCGTCCAGCGGGCCGGTCACCGGGTAGTCCCAGGTGAGGTCGAGGACGGGACGGTCCATCGGGTCGGTGGAGCCGGCCAGCTTCTCCCTGACCCGGCGGCCCAGGTGGTACATGAACCACAGGTCGCTGCGCGCGTCACCCTCGGGTTCGACGGCGGGGTGGTGCCACTGGACCCAGCGGTTGGTGTTGGTGAAGGAGCCCGCCTTCTCGGTGTGCGCGGCGGCCGGGAAGAAGAACACCTCG
The DNA here is from genome assembly GCF_055565855.1 of Streptomyces sp. NPDC028308. Taxonomy (NCBI): domain Bacteria; kingdom Bacillati; phylum Actinomycetota; class Actinomycetes; order Kitasatosporales; family Streptomycetaceae; genus Streptomyces; species Streptomyces sp. NPDC028308. The sequence goes on along the minus strand of NZ_JBVHTO010000014.1, from coordinate 254,907 downwards.
GTGCCGATGTCCTCGGTGCGCAGCTCGCCGCTCTCGATCTCGGGGCCGTCCTGCCACCAGGTCGCCGACTCGATGAGGGAGAAGTCACGGACCACCAGCCAGTCGAGCTTCGCCATGCCGAGGCGCTGCAGGCGGGTGTTCGCGGAGCCCACCGCCGGGTTCTCCCCCATCAGGAAGTAGCCCTTGCAGGTGCCGTCGAGCTGCGCCATGACCGTCTCGTACGTGGAGTGGGAGCCGGTGAGGCGCGGCAGGTGGTCGAAGCAGAAGTCGTTCTCGGGGGTGGCCGCGTCGCCGTAGTACGCCTTGAGGAGGCTGACGAAGTAGGCCCGCATGTCGCCCCAGAAGCCCTTGTCGGTCCGGCTGGCGGCGACGAAGGAGTCGAGGTCGATGTGGGCGTGGGCGTGCGGCATGGGCAGGTAGCCCGGCAGCAGGTTGTAGAGCGTCGGGATGTCGCTGGAACCCTGGATGGAGGCGTGGCCGCGCAGGGCCTGGATGCCGCCGCCGGGGCGCCCGATGTTGCCGAGCAGCAGCTGGAGGATGCTCGCGGCGCGGATGTACTGGGCGCCGACCGAGTGCTGGGTCCAGCCGACGGCGTAGCAGAAGGCGCTGGTGCGGTCGCGGCCGGAGTTGGACGTCAGGTCCTCGCAGACCCGCAGGAAGGTGTCGCGGGGTACGCCGGTGATCTCCTCGACCATCTCGGGGGTGTAGCGGGCGTAGTGCCGTTTGAGGATCTGGTAGACGCAGCGCGGGTGTTGCAGCGTCTCGTCGCGCGGCGGGCGGGGGCCGGTGCGGGCGCCGCCGGAGCCGTGGGTCTCGGAGCCGCCGAGCGTCCCGACCCGCTCCTCGTACTGCTCGTCGACCTCGCCGGTGGGCTGCTGGACGTCGATGCCCTCGTACTGCCAGGTGCGCGGGTCGTAGTGCCGCTCGGTCTCGTCGAGTCCGGAGAACACCCCGTCCAGGTCCTCGGTGTCGCGGAAGTCCTCGCGGACCAGGAAGGAGGCGTTGGTGTAGTTGAGGACGTACTCGCGGAAGTCCTTGCCCTCGGTGAGGACGTGGTTGATGATCCCGCCGAGGAAGGCGATGTCGGTGCCTGCGCGGATCGGGACGTGCAGGTCGGCCAGGGCGCTGGTGCGGGTGTAGCGCGGGTCGACGTGGATGACGCGGGCGCCGCGCTTCTTGGCCTCCATGACCCACTGGAAGCCGACGGGGTGGGCCTCGGCGAAGTTGGAGCCCTGGATGACGATGCAGTCCGAGTGCTGGAGGTCCTGCATGAAGGTGGTGGCGCCACCGCGTCCGAAGGAGGTGCCGAGTCCGGCGACGGTGGAGCTGTGGCAGACCCGGGCCTGGTTCTCCACCTGCACCACGCCGAGGCCGGTCAGCAGCTTCTTGATGAGGTAGTTCTCCTCGTTGTCCAGCGTCGCGCCGCCGAGGCTGGCGATGCCCATGGTGCGGGCGGTGCGCATCCCCTCGTGCTCCCACTCCCAGGTGTCGCGCCGGGTGCGCACGACCCGCTCGGCGACCATGTCCATCGCCGTGTCGAGGTCGAGCGGCTCCCACCCGGTGCCGTACGGGCGCCGGTAGAGCACCTGGTGGCGGCGGGCGGAGCCGGTGGTGAGCTGGAGGGTCGCGGAGCCCTTGGGGCACAGGCGGCCGCGGCTGACGGGCGAGTCGGGGTCGCCCTCGATCTGGACGACCTTGTCGTCCTTGACGTACACCTGCTGGCCGCAGCCGACCGCGCAGTACGGGCAGATCGACCGGGTCACCCGGTCGGCCGTGTCGGTGCGCGGTCGCAGCTGCTCCGTGTGCGGCGAGGTCGCGGCGGACCCCCGGGCCAGGCGGTCCTCTCCGGTGAGCTGACGGTAGACGGGCCAGCGGCGCAGCCGGTCGGACACACCCATGGACGCTCCCTGTCGGGGTCAGGCGGAGGACTCTTCGGGACCGGGGTGCTCGGGGTGGACGGTGTCCGAGCGGTCGCCGCCCTGTCTGCCGGTGCCCGCCTCGTCGGTGTCGGGCACGTCGGAGCCGGACTCGTCCTCGTCGTCCGCCTCCTGGGCGAACGGAGCGACGTCCCAGGGGTCCTCACCCTCCTGGACCTGCTGGTCGGGCAGGTCGCGCGGGATCGGATCGCCGGTCTCGCCGGGACCCTCCATCCGGTGATCGGTCACAGCGCTCTCCATTCTTCGGCAGGTCGGCGCGGCCCGCACACGCTGAGGGGCCACCCGTCGGCGAGGCGCGGGTACCGCACCGCTCCCCGGCGAAACCCCGTGCCGAGGATCAGTGCGGGGCGCGCTCCTCCAGCGCGGTGCGCCAGGCGGGTGAGCGCCCCTCGCTCACGGTCTCGGCACGCCGGCCGCCGCGGGCGAAGAAGTCGGCGAGCGGCAGGATGGCCGCGCCGACCGTGACGGCGTCCGGGCCCAGCCGTCCCAGGTCGATGGTGACGTGCTGGGCCGGGTAGCGCAGGGCGTAGGAGGCGGCGTAGCGCCGGACGGCGGGCAGGAAGCGGGAGCCGAGCTGGAGGCCGGCCCAGCCGCCGATGAGGATGCGCTCGGGCTGGAAGAGGTTGATCAGGTCGGAGAGGCCGGCGCCCAGGTATTCGGCGGTCTCCTCCAGGACGGCGAGCGCCACGGAGTCGGGGGCCTCCTCGCCGGCCGGGTAGGCGGCGGCGAGCATGGCGGTCAGGGCGGTCTCCTCGTCGACGCCCTCGGGGGGCCGTCCGCCCTCCTCGCGCCAGCGGTCGAGCAGCGCCTCGGCGCCGGCGTAGGCCTCCAGGCAGCCCAGGGCGCCGCAGCGGCAGCGGCGCCCGCGGACCCGTACGGTCAGGTGCCCCCACTCCACGGCCCGGCCGTGCTCGACCTCCTCGGTGACCAGGCAGGCGCCGACGCCGGAGCCGAAGAGGACGACGGCCGCGTTGCGGGCGCCGCGTCCGGCGCCGAACCACATCTCGGCCTGGCCGAGGGTCTTGGCACCGTTGTCCGTGAAGTACGGGACGGAGTCGGGGAGTTGGCAGGCCGAGCGGAGCAGGGACTCGATCGGGACGGCGTCCCAGCCGATGGTCTGACCGTGCACGACGGCGCCGCGCTCGGCGGTGCGGGCGACGATGCCGGGGACGCCGACACCGACGCCGAGGAGGCGTTCCGGGGCGAGGTCCGCCGCGGCCAGGACCTCGGCGATGCCGTCGCAGATGTGCCCGACGATGACGTCGACGTCGTATCCCTGCTGCTCCAAGGGCCGCTCGGTGCGGGCGAGTTCGGTGAGGGTGAGGTCGAAGAGCTCGACGCGGACGCGGGTCTCGCCGACGTCGACGCCGATCATGTGGCCGCTTGCGGGCGCGACGCGCAGCAGGGTGCGCGGGCGGCCGCCGTCCGAGTCGACGCTGCCGGCCTCCTCGACCAGCCCGTCGGCGAGGAGCTCGGCGACCACGTTGCTGATGGAGCCGGAACTCAGTCCGGTGGCCGGGCCCAGTTCGTAGCGGCTCATCGGCCCGTCGAAATACAACCGTTGCAACACGGCGGTGCGATTGCCCCGCCGCAGGTCACGCACTGTTCGCCCGTTCCGCCCCGCCATGTGGGTCCCTTCCGGTCCGCCCGACCTGCAAGATACCCCTGCGCGAAGGCTTGACGCGACTTTCTTCCGGGTCTTAACTCACGTCCTAAATTAAGCCATGAGGGTCGTTCGGGAAGTGAACGCACGCCCGGCCCCCTCACGGCTGGTTCTCCGGAAAGGGACACCAGAGCCATGCGCAGATTCCGAGCCGCGGCCGCCGGTGCGGTCACCGTCTCCATGCTGACCGCCGTGACCGCCTGTGGCGGCGGCTCGTCGACGGGCGGGGGCGGGTCCAACGACTCGCCGAAGACGCTCACCTACTGGGCCTCCAACCAGGGGCCCAGCGTGGAGGCGGACAAGAAGATCCTCACGCCCGAACTGAAGAAGTTCGAGAAGCAGACCGGGATCAAGGTGAAGCTGGAGGTCGTGCCCTGGTCCGACCTGCTCAACCGCATCCTGGCGGCGACGACCTCCGGTCAGGGGCCGGACGTGCTCAACATCGGCAACACCTGGTCCGCCTCGCTCCAGGCGACGGGCGCCCTGCTGCCCTGGGACGACAAGAACTTCGACAAGATCGGCGGCAAGGACCGCTTCGTCGACTCGGCGCTCGGCTCCGCGGGCGCGTCCACCGCCGACCCGGCCGCGGTCCCGCTGTACTCGATGGCGTACGCCCTCTACTACAACAAGAAGATGTTCGCCGACGCGGGCATCTCCAAGCCGCCGGCGACGTGGGACGAGATGGTCGCCGACGGCAAGAAGATATCCAAGAACGACAAGTGGGCGCTGGGCGCCGAGGGTTCGAACCTCTCCAACAACATCCACCAGGTCTTCGTCCTCGCCAAGCAGCACGGCGCCGACTTCTTCGACGCCGAGGGCAAGCCCGACTTCACCTCGGACGGTGCCGTCGCGGCCGTCAAGCAGTATGTCGACCTGATGGCGAAGGACAAGATCGTCGCGCCCGGCAACGCCGAGTACGCGCAGAACCAGTCCCTCCAGGACTTCGCCAAGGACAAGACCGCGATGGTGCTGTGGCAGACCGCCTCGGCCACCTTCAAGGCGCACGGCATGAGCGACGACGAGTGGGGCGTCGCTCCCGTCCCGGTCCAGTCCGGCACCCCGGGCACCGGGACGGCCACCAACTCGATGGTCGCCGGCATCAACATGGCCGTCTTCAAGAACACCAAGAACATCGACGGCGCCACCAAGTTCGTGAAGTTCATGACCAGCGACGGCGAGCAGAAGATCCTCAACAAGACGTACGGATCGATCCCGCCGGTCAAGGCGGCGCAGGCGGACCCGGCGTTCAACACCCCGGCCCTCGCGGTGATCAAGGACACGCTCGCCAAGAGCGCGGCGCCGCTGCCGCAGGTCGCCGACGAGTCGCAGTTCGAGACGGCCGTGGGCACGGCCGTCAAGGAGCTCTTCGCGGACGCGGCGGCGGGACGGGCGGTGACCACCGCCTCGGTGAAGGCCAAGCTCGCCAAGGCCCAGCAGCAGATGCCGAAGAAGTGAGCGTCTCGATGACCGCGACGTACGACGGGGGCGGTCGGCCGCCCTCGGTGACCGTGACTGCAGAAGCGAGTGCTCCATGACCGTGACCGCTGCCCCCGAAGCCGGGGAGCGGGCGGTACGCAAGGACTCCCCCGGTGCGGCGCGCGGCCCGCGCCGCACCGGGCGGATCCGCCGTATCGGGCTCCCGTACCTGCTGCTGCTCCCCGCGCTGCTGCTCGAACTCCTGGTCCACCTGGTGCCGATGGTGATCGGCATCCTCATGAGCTTCAAGGAGCTCACCCAGTTCTACATCCGCGACTGGGGCACCGCGCCCTGGACGGGCCTGGACAACTACCGCCTGTCGGTGGACTTCGACGCGCCCCTCGGGCAGTCGCTGCTGCACTCGTTCTGGGTGACGTGCGCCTTCACGCTGCTGTCCGTCGGCCTGTGCTGGCTGATCGGCACGACGGCCGCGGTGTACCTCCAGGAGACGTTCCGCGGACGCGGGCTGCTGCGGGCGATCTTCCTGATCCCGTACGCCCTGCCCGTCTACGCGGCCACCATCACCTGGGCGTTCATGTTCCAGCACGACAACGGCCTGGTGAACCACGTGCTGCACGACCAGCTCGGGCTCACCGACAAACCGTCCTTCTGGCTGATCGGCGACAACAGCTTCTACGCGCTGCTGACCGTCTCGGTCTGGAAGGGCTGGCCGTTCGCCTTCCTCATCGTGATGGCGGGCCTGCAGAACATCCCCAAGGAGCTGTACGAGGCCGCCTCGATCGACGGCGCCGGCATCTGGCAGCAGATCCGCCGGATCACGCTGCCCTCGCTCCAGCCGGTCAACCAGGTGCTCGTGCTGGTGCTGTTCCTGTGGACGTTCAACGACTTCAACACGCCGTACGTGCTGTTCGGCAAGGCGGCACCCGAGGCCGCGGACCTCATCTCGATCCACATCTACCAGTCGTCGTTCGTGACCTGGAACTTCGGCACCGGATCGGCGATGTCCGTACTGCTGCTGCTCTTCCTGCTCGTCGTGACGGCCGTCTACCTCGTGGTGACCTCCCGGGGAAGGAAGACCGCCGATGTCTGACACCGTCCGCGCACCCCGGTCGCCGATGGCGGCCCCGCGCTCCTTCCTCTGGTCGCGCCGGATCTTCCTCACCCTGCTCACCGGCTTCGTCCTGCTGCCGGTGTACGTCATGCTCTCCAGCTCGCTGAAGCCGCTGGAGGACGTGTCGGGCAAGTTCCGCTGGCTGCCGAGCGGGCTCACGATCCGGCCGTACATCGACATCTGGTCGACGGTCCCGCTCGCCAGGTATTTCGTGAACTCGCTGATCGTGGCGGGCGCGGCGACGGTCTGCTCGGTGACGATCGCGGTGTTCGCCGCGTACGCGGTGAGCCGCTACCGCTTCGCGGGCAAGCGGGTGTTCACCGTCACCGTGCTGTCCACCCAGATGTTCCCGGGCATCCTGTTCCTGCTGCCGCTCTTCCTGCTGTACGTGAACATCGGCAACGCCACGGGCATCGCGCTGTTCGGCTCGCGCGGCGGCCTCATCCTCACGTATCTCACCTTCTCGCTGCCGTTCTCGATCTGGATGCTGATCGGGTACTTCGACTCGGTGCCGCGCGATCTGGACGAGGCGGCCATGGTGGACGGCTGCGGGCCGCTCGGCGCGCTGTTCCGGGTGGTCGTGCCGGCCGCCATCCCCGGCATCGTCGCCGTCGCCGTGTACGCCTTCATGACCGCGTGGGGCGAGGTGCTCTTCGCCTCGGTCATGACCAGCGACGAGACCCGCACCCTGGCCGTCGGCCTGCAGGGCTACGCCACCCAGAACGACGTGTACTGGAACCAGGTCATGGCCGCCTCGCTCGTCGTCAGCGTCCCCGTGGTCGCCGGGTTCCTGCTCCTGCAGCGCTACCTCGTCGCCGGGCTCACCGCGGGAGCCGTCAAGTGACCGGCTCTCCCCCTCCCGAAAGGACCTCCGTGACCATCGACCTCGCCGCCTTCCCCGATGACTTCCTGTGGGGCACGGCCACGTCGGCCTACCAGATCGAGGGCGCCGTCGCCGAGGACGGCCGCTCCCCCTCGATCTGGGACACCTTCTCGCACACCCCCGGCAAGATCGACAACGGCGACGACGGGGACCTCGCCTGCGACCACTACCACCGCTGGCGCGAGGACATCGGGCTGATGCGGCAACTGGGCACCAACGCCTACCGGTTGTCGATCGCCTGGCCGCGCGTGGTGCCGGGCGGCGACGGCCCGGTCAACGCCAAGGGGCTGGACTTCTACGACGGGCTGATCGACGCCCTCCTGGAGGCGGGCATCACGCCGTCCGTCACCCTCTACCACTGGGACCTGCCGCAGGTGCTCCAGGACCGCGGCGGCTGGCCGGAGCGCGACACCGCGCACCACTTCGCCGCGTACGCCTCGGTCGTCGCCGAGCGCCTCGGCGACCGCGTCCAGCACTGGACCACCCTCAACGAGCCGCTGTGCTCGGCGTGGATCGGCCACCTGGAGGGCCGGATGGCTCCCGGCTGGACGGACCTCACGGCCGCGGTACGCGCCTCCTACCACCTGCTCCTCGGCCACGGCCTCGCCACCCAGGCGATCCGCGCGGCCTCCCCCGGCGCCCAGGTCGGCATCGTCAACAACCTCTCCAGCGTCGAGCCCGCCACCGACCGCCCCGAGGACATCGCCGCGGCCCACCGGCTGGACGGGCACACCAACCGCTGGTGGCTGGACCCCGTCCACGGCCGCGGCTTCCCCGCGGACATGCGCGAGGTCTACGGGGTCGAACTCCCCGAGCAGCAGGGCGACCTGGAGACGATGGCGCAGCCGCTGGACTGGCTGGGCCTGAACTACTACTTCCCGTCCGCGGTCGCCGACGACCCCGCCGGGCCGGCCCCCCGCGTCCGCACGGTCCGCCGGCTCGGCGTCCGCCGCACCGCCATGGACTGGGAGATCGACGCGGCGGGCATCGAGAGCCTGCTGCTGCGCCTCACGAACGAGTACGGAGCCCGCAAGCTGTACGTCACCGAGAACGGCTCCGCCTACCCGGACGTCGTACGGCCCGACGGGACCGTCCACGACCCGGAGCGCACGGAGTACCTGGAGCAGCACCTCGCGGCCTGCGCCTCGGCGGTCCGCCAGGGCGCGCCGCTGGCCGGGTACTTCGCCTGGTCCCTCCTGGACAACTTCGAGTGGGCCTACGGCTACGACAAGCGCTTCGGTCTCGTGCACGTCGACTACAAGACGCAGAAGCGGACCGTGAAGGGCACCGGGCACCGGTACGCGGACATCATCCGCAGCCACGGGGGCCTGCGTCGGAACGCGGCCTGACACCGACGGCGGTCGCCGCCCCCGCGCACGGCGCGGGGGCGGCGACCGCCGTTTCGTTTCGCCTCCTCCTGCGGGAAATCCATTCGCCCGTCGGCCGGGTCGCTATGTAGCTTAGGTGTGAACCTAGTCATCCTAGGTTTTTCTCGTAGTCGTACGCACACCTCAGGAGCCCCCGTGAGACCGCTCACCGAGCAGGACATCCGCACGTCGTTCATCAACTGCTCGAAGGGCGAGGCGAAGCGCCTGGCGGTGCCCCGGGACCTGGACGAGCGCCCCTGGGAGCACCTGGACTTCCTGGGCTGGCGAGATCCCGGGGCACCCGACCGCAGCTACCTCGTCACCGAGCACGCGGGCCGGCTCACCGGCGTGACGCTGCGCTTCCCCTCGTCCCGGCGGGGGCTCCTGCACCGGAGCATGTGCTCGCTCTGCCTGACCACGCACCCGGGCAGCGGCGTCTCCCTGATGACCGCGCGCAAGGCGGGCGCGGCGGGCCGCGACGGCAACTCGGTCGGGATCTACATGTGCACCGACCTCGCCTGCTCGCTCTACGTGCGGGGGAAGAAGGCCCCGGAGCCGGGGGGCCGCTTCGAGGAGAGCCTCACCCTGGAGGAGCAGATCGCCCGGACCGTGGGCAACCTGTCCGCCTTCCTGGCGAAGCTCTCCGGCTGACCGCCCGGGTCCCGGCGCGGGCGGCTCAGGACGCGGCGGGCGTCCAGTGCGGGTCCCGGCCCAGGAACGCCAGCAGGGCCGCGGCCCGCCCCTCGTCCGCCGCGGGCTCGCGCGCCGGGGCGAAGACGCCGTACGCGTCGCGGAGCCGGTCGACGAGCGCGGTCGCGACCGGCCAGATCCCCTCGGCGACATCCTCGGCCAGCGGCGCGTCCTGGCCCGTCGCCACGGCGACGTCCCAGGCGTGCACCGCCGCGTCCATCGCGGCCGCCGCCGCGGCGAGCGGGAAGGGCAGCGGCCCCAGCGGGGTCGGCACCTGCGCGCCGTCACCCGCCAGCCCGTCGTAGACGTCCCGCACGCCCGCCAGTACCGCGTCCAGCTCGGCCGAGGCGTCACCGTGCAGCGCGTCGGCGGGCTGGAAGGGGTCCGACTCCGGCAACCCGTGGCCGGTGACGACAGCGCCGTAAGCCTGCTGATCGAGACGCGCGTGATTCACTACCTGACGTACGGTCCACTCGCTGCAGGGCGTCCGCGCCCCCCAGGCCTGCTCCGGTACGGCCGCCACCACCTCGCTCAGGTAGGTGTGCGCCCGCGACAACAGCTCGACGCCCTCTGTGCCGACCATTCCGGTCCCCTTCCCTCGCTCGACACCTCACTTCGCCCTTCGAGAACAACTTAGGCACACTTGCGGACAGTTACGGTCCTCAATGAGTACGGAACAAAACGTTCGTTGCACCTGTGAAAGGGGAACAGCGCAAGGATGCGAGTGGCACGTGGGGAGTGGACGACATCCGTCACACGGATCGTGAGGCGACGGCGGGAGCCCGCGGTCGTGCAGGCCCTGAGATCGACTCTGGCGGCGACGATCGCGTACGTGGTGGCCGTTCGGCTCAGCCCCGAGGCCGCTCCGCTCACCGCTCCGCTGACCGCCCTGCTGGTCGTCCAGGTGACCCTGTACGGCACGATCACCACCAGCCTGCGGCGGGTGAACTCGGTCGTCGCCGGCGTCATCGTCGCCATCGGCTTCAGCGTGCTGGTGGGTCTGACCTGGTGGAGTCTGGCGCTGCTCATCATCGCCTCGCTCGCCGTCGGGCACCTGGTACGGGTCAGCGAGTTCGTGCCCGAGGTGGCGATCAGCGCCATGCTGGTCCTCGGCGTCACCAAGGTGGGCGACTACGCCTGGGCCCGTGTCCTGGAGACGGTGATCGGCGCGGTGGTGGGCCTCGCGTGCAACCTGCTGTTCGCCCCGCCGGTCTGGACGGACGCGGCCGGTGAGTCCATCGGGGACCTGGCGCGCCGGATGCGGCAGCTGATGCTGCGCCTCGGCGAGGAGGCCGCGGGACGCACCGCGTTTGCACAAGCGGCCGCGCGACTGCACGAGGCGCGCCGGCTCGACCACGACATCGCCGAGGTGGACGGGGCGCTGCGCCAGGCCGAGGACAGCCTCAAGCTCAACCCGCGCGTCCGCGAGGGGCTGCTGCACCGGGTCGTGCTCCGCACCGGCCTCGACACGCTGGAGATCTGCACGGTCGTCCTGCGGGTGCTCGCGCGCAGCTTCACCGACCTGGCCAAGGAACACGAGCCCGAGCCGCTGTTCGATCCGCAGGTGGGGGCGGCACTTGAGGAGCTCCTGTCCGAAGTGGGCGATGCCGTGGTGAGCTTCTCGGTCCTGGTGACCACCCACGTCAGCCAGAGCGCCGAGTCCGCCGAGACGCGGCTCGGCGCGGAACTCGCCAGGGCCGCCGCCACCCGCGACAAGCTGGCCCAGCTGTTGCTGGAGGGCGTCCAGCGCGACGCGCGGCTGTGGCAGTTGCACGGTGCCGTGCTGACCGAGGTCAACCGCATCCTCGACGAACTCGACATGGAGCACCGCTCCCGCCGGCTCCTGGAGGAGCTGGACCGCTGCACACGGGAGCAGCGCGAGCGCTGGCCGCGCCTGGCCCGCCTCCAGCAGCGCGTGCGCCGGCTGCGCCGCAAGCACGGACACCTCGCCCTCCCGTGGCGGAACCGCCGCTCCCCCGCGAAGCGTTCTAGCTGACGAGGTGCCACGCCGGAGCGTGGCACCAGCGCGACGAGGGGAGCGTCCGGATGCCCGAAGGCACCGCGCGGATCGACGGTAATACCCTGCTGCTGCCCGGAGGGGTGCGCGTCCGGTTCATGAGGACGCTGCGGCTGCCCGAGACGGGCACGCACGCACTGCCGCCCGGCCTCGGCGAGTTCCCGGTACGGCGGGTCGAGGACTACGCGGACTCGGTGCCCGAGGCCTGGCGGACTCGCGGCGGGGTGATGCTGCCGGTCTATCTGCGCGAGGCCATGTGGCTGAGTTTCGGGGGTTCGCAGGAGCCGGCCGCCCTCCAGGTCGGAGTGGGCAAGGTGTGCGCGATCTCGGGCCGCCCGTGGAGTGCCCGGCTGCACCGGGACCCGCAGAACTACGTCGTGCTCCCGCGGCAGCCGTGGCTGGACGGGATCAATTCCGGTAAGGGGACGGTCCGCCAGTTCGTGGCGGTGCCCCTCGGCCTCGGTGCCACCGTCGAGGGCCAGGTGACCGGCGAGGAGGTGTGGGGCGGCGTGCAGCTCCAGTCCTTCCCGCTGAACGCGCTGCGGCTGGCCGAGTGGCGCGAGGAGCAGCGTGTGCGGGCCGAGCAGGCGCGGACGGCCGCGCCGCCGCTCCAGGCGTACGGGGCGATGCCGGCGGCCCCGATGGCCGCGGCCCCGCCGCCCGCTCCCGGCGGCGCTCCGGCGGGCGGTCCCCCGCGGCGGGCCGCCGCCATGGGGCTGGGGGTCGGCGGTTCGATGCGCCAGGAGGTCTACCGGGACGACCGGCCGGCGGGCAGTTGGGCGGAGGAACCGTCCGGTCGCGTGTTCGTGCACCTGGTGACGCCCCCGGAGTGGCGGCGCATCACCGGCGAGGCACCGCCCCCGTCGCCGGTCGACCGGGCGGCGTACACCCGCGCGGGCCTGCCGTGGTTCGACTACTACGACCAGGACGCCACGGACACCGCTCCCCCGGACACCCTGGGCGGGGTGAAGCCGGTCGGCGAGTGGCTGGGCGACGACCACGAGCCGTGGCAGCAGCCCTCGCCCCACCAGGTGAAACCCCTCGGGGACGCGCCGGGCGAGCCGGTGGGGGACGGCGACTGGTGAGCGGCGGACGGCCGTTGCGGTCACCGCAACGGCCGTTGTCTTTCTTGCACGGGGCGGGTGGGTCGCGTCAAGGTGGCTGTCACAGCCGAGGCGACCGACACCCGAGGTGCAGGCATGAGCAGTGATGGAGAGCCGGAGCGCGGTCCGGGCGGCGGAAGGTGGAGCAGGCGCCGGTTCGTCGGGACGTTCACGGCGGCCGCCGCCGTGACGGCGATCCCGGCCCCGGTCGCGCCCACCGGCTCCGCGTCGGGCGAGGCCGCCCCCGCGGCACCTTCGGGACCGCCGCGGCCGGCTCCGGACTCCGCCGCGCCGCCCGCCCGTTCCGCCGGCCCCCGGCCGCTGTTCATCGGCACGTACACCTCGGTGGAGGGCGGCGGCAGGGGCATCGGCCTGGCCACGTACGACGCGTCGACCGGCCGGATCTCGGGGACCGGGACGATCACGGGCGTCGGCGATCCGTCCTATCTGGCGGTACACCCGGACGGACGCACGCTGTACGCCGTGGACGAGCGGCCGGACGGCGGGGTGACGGCCGTACGGCTCGCGGGGAACAGGGTCCTCGGCACCCGTGGCACCGGCGGCTCCGGTCCCTGCCACCTGTCCGTGCACCCGGGCGGACGCTGGCTGCTCAGCGCCAACTACGGCTCGGGGAGCGTCGCCGTGCATCCGATCGGCGACTCGGGCGCCCTCGGCGAGCGCACGGACCTCGTGACGCACTCCCGGCCCGCCCCCGGCCCCGGCCAGGAGGGCCCGCACGCCCACCAGGTCCTCACGAGTCCCGACGGCGGCCATGTGCTCGCCGTCGACCTGGGCACCGACACCGTGTACACGTACCGCCTGGACGAGTCCGCGGGCACACTGACGGAGGTCTCGCGGGCGCGGACCCGGCCGGGCGCGGGCCCGCGCCATCTGACCTTCCACCCGGGCGGCCGCTTCGCCTATCTGGCGAACGAGGTCGACAACACCGTCACGGTCTGCGCGTACGAGCCGGCCACCGGACGCCTGACGCCGGGCGACCCCCAGCCGACCGGGACCGGAGCGGGCACGAGCTATCCCGCGCAGATCCTGGTCACCTCGGACGGGTCGTACGCCTACCTCGCCAACCGCGGACACGACAGCCTGACCCGGTACGCGGTCGAGAAGGACGGCGCCCGGCTGCGCCTCCTCGGCACGGTGCCGGTGGGCGGCGACTTCCCGCGCCAGATCGCCTTCTCCCCGGACCAGCGCCTGCTGTTCGCGGCGAACCAGAAGTCGGGCACGGTCAGCGTCTTCCGGGTCGACCGCGCCAGTGGTGAACTGCGGCGGGCGGGCGAGCCGTTCGCCTCACCGGTCGCCGTCTGTGCGCTGCCGCTGTAGCGCCCGGGGGCAGGCTGCGGCACTCGCCTGGGCGAGCAGGACGTGCATGCGCTCCGTGAGCCGCCCGAGGTCGTCGGCCGGGGCGTGGAAGGGCAGGCGCACGTCGCCGTTGCCGCGCGCCCGCTCGATGCGCAGGGTCAGCCCGTGCCGGTCGACGGCGAGCGGCCGCACGCGGACGGCGCCGTGCAGGCTGTCGGGCTCCACGAGCCGGGTCAGCCGCTCGACCGCGTCCGGGTGGGCGTCGGCGAGGTGGGTGAGCAGCTTGGCCTCCGCCGTCGCGAGGGGGTCGGGCCGGGCGGCGGCCAGGTCGTCGAGGTCCACCACGACCGACCCGGAGGCCTCCCGCAGGACGGCGCGCGAGGGCTGGAACGCCAGATGCCCCTCGTCCAGGGCGAACCAGCCGGCCAGCCAGAGCCTCGCGCGGATGCGGTCGCGCACCGGGACGGGCGCGACGTCGGCGAACTCCAGCACCGCGGACGGCTCGCCGCGCGGCGCGCAGATCGCGGCCGCGACCAGCGTGCTGTCGTCGGGCACGTGCAGGAGCACCCGGCCGTCCTCGGCGACGGTGTGCGCGCCGACGAACTCCTCGCGGCCGCCCTCGGCGGTCACGGCGCAGGACCATGCGGTGGCAAGCACCGAGCGGGCGCGTTCGGCCGCGGACGGCGCTGCCGCCCAGGTGTGACGGACACCCATCCCAAACCTCCTTAGGTAAGCCTTGCCTAACCTATCGGAGTTCGGGGTGCACGCCAACCACGTCCGGCGGGTCGCGCGCCGGGATCAGGGAGTGATCGCGCCCAGCAGGGCCCGCGCGCACAGATCGCGCACCTGCTCGCGGGAGAGCCCGGGGTCCCGGAGCCACTCCAGGCACACGGCCGTGGTGAACGCCAGCCACCCCCGCACGGCGATCCGCAGCTCCGGGCCCTCGGCGGCGGCGTCCCGCTCCGGGTCCGCCGCGAGCGCCTGGAGGATCTGCCGCTCCTGCGCGGCCAGCGCGCGCTGGTAGACCTTCCGCACGGACTGGTCGCCCGCGGCGTCGGCACGGTGGAAGGCGCGGAACCCGTGCGCGTGCTCCTCGACGTAGCCGAGGAAGGTGTCGAGGCCGGCGGAGAGCTGCTCGCGCACCGGGACGCCGGGCACCGCCGCGGTCATCCGCAGCATGCGCCCGCTCTCGCGCTCGACGACGGCCGCGAAGAAGTCCCGCTTCGTCGGGAAGTAGTGGTAGAGCAGCCCGCGCGAGACACCGGCGATCTCGGCGACCCGCTCGATCCACACCTCGTCGTACGGGCTCTCCGAGAACAGCCGCGCACCGACCGACAGCAGCTGCTCCCGGCGCTCCTCGGTACTGAGACGGCGGCGCGTGCGCTCCGTCCGCTCCCCCTGGTTCCCGGCCATGCCCGCACCTTACTTGACGCCGGTTCAACAACGGGACCAGACTGGCGGCCGCTGTTGAACTCACGTACAACAGGGCGCCGCCGGGCCCAACCCGGCGTGGACGCAAGGGAGATGGCGCGATGGCGCAGACGACAGGGGCCGCGCTGCCCAAGGGGTTCCGCAGCGCCGAGCTGGGCTGGCCCGAGCTCCACCGGATTCCGCACCCCCCGCTGCGGGTCCCGCTGATCGGGGACGTGGTGGGTGCGAACGTGCGGACGCCCGTCCAGGACTCGCTGCGCTTCGGACGCCGGCTCGGGCCCGTCTTCCGCCGCAAGGCGTTCGGCAACGAGATCGTCTTCGTCGGGGGCGCCCGGCTCGCCGCCGAGCTGGCCGACGAGTCGCGGTTCGCCAAGCACGTGGGCCTCGGCGTCGCCAATCTCCGCCCGGTGGCCGGCGACGGACTGTTCACGGCGTACAACCACGAACCGAACTGGCAGCTCGCGCACGACGTGCTGGCCCCGGGCTTCAGCCGGGAGGCCATGGAGGGCTACCACCCGATGATGCTCGCCGTGGCCGAGCGCCTGACCGACCGGTGGGACCGGCAGGCGGCGGCCGGGCACGGCGTGGACGTCCCGGGCGACATGACCAAGCTGACCCTGGAGACGATCTCCCGCACCGGCTTCGGGCACGACTTCGGCTCCTTCGAGCGCTCCCGGCCGCACCCCTTCGTGGACGCGATGGTGGGCGCCCTGACCCACGCGCAGCGGCGCAACGTCGTCCCCGCGCCCCTGGCCCCGCTGGTCCTGCGCCGCGCGAGCCGCCGCAACGAGGCCGACATGGCCTACCTGAACCGGACGGTGGACGCCGTCGTGGCGGCCCGCCGCACCGCGAGCGGCGACGGCGACCTGCTGGACCGCATGCTGGAGACGGCCCACCCGGCGACCGGCGAGCGGCTGTCGCCGGAGAACGTCCGCCGCCAGGTGATCACCTTCCTGATCGCGGGCCACGAGACGACCTCGGGCGCCCTCTCCTTCGCGCTGCACTACCTCGCCGAACACCCCGACGTCGCCGCCCGCGCCCGCGCGGAGGTGGACCGCGTCTGGGGCGACACCGAGCGGCCCGCCTACGACCAGGTGGCACGGCTCCGCTACGTCCGCCGGGTGCTCGACGAGGCACTGCGGCTGTGGCCGACGGCGCCCGCCTTCGCGCGTGAGGCCCGGCAGGACACGGTGCTGGGCGGCGTCCACCCGATGCGGCAGGGCGCGTGGGCCCTGGTGCTGACGGCGATGCTGCACCGCGACCCGGAGGTGTGGGGTGCGGACGCCGAACGGTTCGACCCCGACCGCTTCGACGCGAAGGCGGTACGCGCCCGCCCCGCGCACACCTTCAAGCCGTTCGGCACCGGCGCGCGGGCCTGTATCGGGCGCCAGTTCGCCCTGCACGAGGCGACGTTGGTCCTCGGACTGCTGCTGCGCCGCTACGAGCTGCTTCCCGAGCCGGGCTACCGGCTGCGGGTGGCCGAGCGGCTCACGCTGATGCCCGACGGTCTGCGGCTGCGCCTCGCGCGCCGCTCCCCCGCCGCGGCCGGGCCCTCAGCCCTGCGCTGCCCAGTGTCCGGGACGGGTGACTGACTCCGGCAGCTTCGTGCCGGCGCTGCCCCGGGCCGCGTCGACCTGGGGCTGCGTCAGGAAGAACGCGCCCGTCAGGTCGGCGTCCGAGAGATCGGCGTCGCGCAGGTCGGCGCCGATCAGGTCCGCCGTACGCAGGTCGGCACCGGTGAGGTCGGCGGCGATGAGGTAGGCGCCGCGCAGACAGGCGCCCCTGAGGTCGGCGCCCCGCAGGCGGGCACCCATGAGGTCGGCGCCCCGCCGGTTCTTCTTCCGTCCCCCGCCGGCGCCCGCGCGCACGAGGTCACTCGTCCGCAGCAGGAGCACGTCGACCCGCTGCCGGTGTGCTCCCACGTCGAGGCCCCGCAGCTCGTCCGGGCCGAGCCGGGTGAGCCGCTCGGTCTCGCCGAGCATCCGGCGCAGGTCGGGGTGGACCGGGCGGGCGGCCGGCAGGGACAGCGCCTCGTCCAGGTAGCGGAGCAGTTCGTGCAGCTGCCGTACGACGGGGAACACCTCGAACATCAGGCGGGTCCGCTCGGGCGGTCCCGAGCGCCAGTCCCGCCCGCCGAAGGTGACCTGCGAGACGTGCTGGCCGGCGCCGAAACAGTCGTAGACCGTGCAGCCGGTGAAGCCCGACTCCCGCAGCCGGGTGTGGATGCCGCAGCCGAAGTCCGTCCGCAGGTTCGTACAGGGTTCGCCCGCGTCCTTGTCGGCCGCGAAGTCCGCCGAGCGGGAGAAGGGCAGGGCGACGCAGCACAGCCCGAAGCACCGGCCGCAGTCGGCCCGCAGTCCGGAGCGCCGTTCCTCGGTCGTCTCGTCGTTCTCCCGCATGCCCGTAAGCCTACTGACCTGCGCTCCCGCGCTTGCGGTCGGGCGTCGCCATCCGTGGCGCCGTTCGTCGTCCGCTCCCCCGCGCCGCCTCCCGGCATTCCGTCGGGGCACGGCGGAGGGACCGGCCGGCGCTGTGTCGAAGAGGCCGGCCCGGGGGGGCGTTCTCGCTATGCCGCCTGGTAGTGGTGCGCGTCCGCACCGCGCCATTTCACCCACGCGGGATCGTCGAGCAGATCCTCGGCGTCGGGCAGACCGGCGCGGCTGAGGAACTCGACGACGTCCTCGTCGGAGAACGCCAGGCCGAGGATCTCGCCGCGTGCCGTCACCCGGCGACCGCCGGTGCCGTTCGGCGGATGCACCACCACAGGGGCCCGTCCGGACATGTCTCCAGGATGGTCCCGGGCACCCGGCCGCGCATCCGGGCGGGCGACCGGGAGCACCCCGGAGACAGGACGGCTCCGGTCAGACCTCGTCGCGGCTCAGGGCCAGCAGCCGGTCCAGCACCCGGGGGCCGCCCGCCCGCACCCCGTCGTGCTCGAACTCGTCGGTCACCCACGTGCGCAGCCCCCGCACGGCACGCGCCGTACGCAGGGAGTGGCCGGTGTCGACGTACATGTCGTCGTGGTAGACGGCGGCGGCGACCGGCACCTCGTTCACCGCGAGCCGGGCCGGGTCGTACAGGGGCTTCCAGTCCCGGCGCGACGCCAGTTCCTCGGCGGTCTCGCGCAGCGGGCGCAGCGCCGGGTCGATGTCGAACATCCAGGGGTGCACGGACTCGCCGGTGAACAGCAGCGGGCCGTCCTCCGTGAGCGCCTTCGCCGCGTCGAACTGCGGGAACTCGGCGCGCACGCGCTCCGCGGACCAGGCGGTGGGGCGGTCGTCCTGGGCGTAGACCGCCTCGTGGACGAGGGCGTACAGGGGGTGTCCCGCGTACGAGAGCAGGCTCTGGACCTCCTCCTGGAACGCGTCCGAGAGGGCCGGACCCTGTGCGGTGCGGACGAAGGCGTGCTCCAGGAGGTAGTGCAGGCGGTGGCTGCCGTCTCCCCCGCCGAGCAGGATGCCGAGGGACTGGAAGGCCTCGACGGTGAGCCGGTAGCCGCCGGGCAGGACCGGCTCGTGCCGGATCAGGTGCTCGGCGATCCGCCGGGCCCGCTCGACGTCCTGCGGGTAGCGGGCGTAGTGCGCGGCGACCTTGCGCTCGATGCGCGGGTAGGCGGCCCGGTAGACGTCGTCCGCGTGGCCGTCGAGCGAGGGCAGTCCGCCGGTGATGAGCGCGGCGCTCAGTCCCTCGGGCGCGGTGGACAGGTAGTTCACGGTGCAGAAGCCGCCGAAGCTCTGGCCGAGCACGGTCCAGGGCTCGCCGCCGGTGAGGGCGGGCCGGATGGCCTCGCAGTCGCGGACGATGGAGTCCGCCCGGAAGTGCGTGAGGTAGTCGGCCTGCTCGCGGGGTCCGCCGCGCAGCGGCAGCGTCTGCCGGTTCGCGGGGGTGGAGTGGCCGGTGCCGCGCTGGTCGAGGAGCAGCACCCGGTACTCCTGGAGGGCCCGGCCGAGCCAGGCCTGCCTGCCGACGAAGCGATTGGCGCCGAAGCCCGGTCCACCCTGGAGGTAGACGAGCCAGGGGAGCCGCTGCTCCGCCCGCTCACTGGCGACGACCTCGCGGGCGAAGAGCTCGATGCTCTCTCCCGCCGGGTGGTCGTGGTCGAGCGGCACGGTGAAGTGCCGGTCGGTGAGGACGACACCGGGCTGACGGTAACTGGTGGTCAACAGGGCTCCCGAGACGTACGGATTCCAGGCCGCGTCCCAGTTGAGCACACGTTCGGCCGTCGGCCGAGACCGGGGATCGGGAAACCGCTACTGACCGGCCGCTCAGCGCGGCCGACGGCCGGGACTGAACGGCGGGTCAGCGCCCGGCGAGGCTGGAGCTGCGCACCACCAGTTCCGGCTGGAGGACGACCCGGCGGTGCTCGTGCGGGGTGGGCGCGGTCTCCGCCTCGGTCTCCTCCAGGAGGAGTTCCGCGGCGAGGGCGCCCATGGTCACGGCCGGCTGGCGTACGGAGGTGAGCGGGACGGCGGCGGCCGCCGCGAACTCGATGTCGTCGTAGCCGACGATCGCGAGGTCGTCGGGGACACCGACGCCGGCCGCGAACATGGCCTGAAGGACACCGAGCGCGAGCAGGTCGTTGGCGCAGAACACGGCGGTCGGGCGCTCGGCGAGCCCGAGGAGGCGCGCGCCGGCGTCCCGCCCCGCGGCCACGTCGAGCCGTTCGGTGGGCAGTTCGCGCAGCAGGCCGGGGGCGAGTCCCGCCTCCGCGAGCGCGTTCAGGGCGCCCTCCCGGCGGTCCCTGACCTGGTTGAGGCCGGGCGGTCCGCTCACATAGGCGATGGAGCGGTGGCCGGCGTCGACGAGATGCCGGACGGCCAGGGCGCCGCCCGCCACGTCGTCGACCGACACCGAGCACTCCGTGGTGCCCTCGGCCACCCGGTCGACGAGCACGAACGGGATGCCGTGCCTGCGGAACGCCGCGATGTTGCGGCCCGTCGCGTCGGCGGGCGTCAGCAGGACGCCGCGCACCCGCTGCTCGGCGAAGAGCGACAGGTAGTCCGCCTCCTCGCCGGCGCTCTGCGCGCTGTTGCAGACCATGACGCCGAGCCCGGCCTCGCGGGCGGCGCGCTCCGCGCCGCGCGCCACGTCCACGAAGAACGGGTTGCCCATGTCGAGGACGAGCAGGCCCATGATCCGGCTGCGCCCGGCCCGGAGCTGGCGCGCGGACTCGCTGCGGACGTAGCCGAGCCGCTCTATGGCGGACTGGACGCGGGCCCGGGTCTCGGAGGCGACCGTGTCCGGGCGGTTGATGACGTTGGAGACCGTGCCCACCGAGACCCCGGCGACTCGGGCGACGTCCTTGATACCCACCGACTGGGCCATCAGGCAGGGACCTCCAGAGGGACGAGAAGCGGCGGGCAGGGGCTCACATTACCCGCGGGCGGGGCGGGATCCGTGGTCGTGCGGGGAGCCGGAAGCCGGGGACCCGCGGCGCGCGGGGGGTGGTGCCGGCGGACCGCTCCGGGTGCGCGGTCGATCGGGTCCCGTCCCCCGGGACGCGCGTCCCGGCCACCAGGACCTCGTCCGGCGTGTCCGGTCCGCCGCCCGTGCGGCGCCGCGCCCACCGGGGCGGTCGCCGTCGGGGTGCGTCTTCTCATGTCCGGGACTCCTGGGTCGGCACGGGTGGGGCGGGTCGAGGTGCGGACGGGCGCGCGGCCGCCCGTCGTGAGCGGCCGCGCGAGGTCAGGCGAGGTGGAACACCTCGCTCAGGGGCCTCATTGCTTCGTCGGGTCGGGCGCCGTCCAGCGATTCGAAGAGCGGCGCCATCTCCGCCTGCCAGCGGGCGTTGACGTCGGTGGCCTCCATGCCGGCCTGTGCAGCGGCGAAGTCCTCGGTCTCCAGGTAGCCGACCAGCAGGCCGTCCTCCCGCAGGAAGAGCGAGTAGTTGTGCCAGCCGGTGGCCGAGAGCGCCTCGCGCATCTCGGGCCAGACGGCGGCGTGCCGCTCGCGGTACTCGTCGAGGCGGTCCGCACGGACCTTCAGCAGAAAGCACACCCGTTGCATCGAGAACCCTCCGCCGACTAGAAGTTGAACTGGTCGATGTTCTTCTTGTCGAAGACGGTGGGCTTACCGAGGCTGATCACGCCGTCCTTGCCGATGGTGTACGAGCCCATGTCGCCGGCCTTGAAGGTCTCGCCCTCCTTGCCGGTGATCTGCCCCGAGGACAGCGCGACCGCGGTGCGCGCGGCCAGTTCGCCGAGCTTCGCCGGGTCCCACAGCTCGAAGGCCTCGACGGTGCCGTTCTTGACGTACTTGCGCATGTCGTTGGGGGTGCCGAGGCCGGTCAGCTTGACCTTGCCCTTGTACTTCGAGCCGGACAGGTACTGGGCGGCGGCCTTGATGCCGACGGTGGTCGGGGAGATGATCCCGGCCAGCTTCGGGTGCTCCTGGAGCAGGCCCTGGGTCTGCTGGAAGGACTGCTGCGCGTCGTCGTTGCCGTAGGCGACCTTGACCAGCTTGATGTCCTTGTACTTCGGGTCCTTCAGCTCGTCCTTCATGAAGTCGATCCAGAGGTTCTGGTTCGTCGCGGTCTGCGCGGCCGACAGGATCGCGATCTCGCCCTTGTAGCCGATCTGTTCGGCGAGCAGCTGCACCTCGGTGCGGCCGAGGTCCTCGGCGCTGGCCTGCGAGACGAAGGCGTTGCGGCAGTCGGCCTTGGTGTCCGAGTCGTAGGTGACGACCTTGATCTTGTTCTTCATGGCCTGCTTGAGCGCCGTGCACAGGGCGCCGGGGTCCTGTGCGGAGACGGCCATCGCGTCGACCTGCTGCTGGGTGAGCGTGTTGACGTACGACACCTGGCCGGAGGTGTCGGTGGCGCTGCTCGGGCCGACCTCCTTGTAGCTGGAGCCCAGCTCCTGGAGCGCCTTCTCGCCGCCCTTGTCGGCTGAGGTGAAGTAGGGGTTGTTGACCTGCTTGGGCAGGAAGCCGACCGTCAGGCCCTTCTTGGTGGCGGCGTTCGGGTCCGCCTTGCCGGCCGGGGCGGCGGCGCCGCCGTCGTCCTTGACGTCGTCCTTGGTGGTGCCGCCGCAGGCGGTGGCCGCGAGGGCCAGGGAGGTGACGGCGGCGAGGGCCGCGCAGGTACGGCGGATCGATGACTTGCGCATGGCGGAGATCCTTTGCGGAAGGTACGCGGGGTACGGGGTTACGAGGCCGGGGTCGAGGTGGCGGCGGCTCTGCGCCCCGCCCTCGCGACGGAGATCTGCCGTGCGACCCGCGGGCCGAGCACGGACAGGACGAGCAGGACACCGGTGACGACGATCTGCGACTGGGCGGAGACGTCCTGGAGACTCATCACGTTCTGCAGCGCGCCGAGCAGGAAGACTCCCGCGATCGCGCCGCCGAGCGTGCCCTTGCCGCCGTCGAAGTCGATGCCGCCGAGCAGGACGGCGGCGACGACGGAGAGTTCGAGCCCGGTGGCGTTGTCGTAGCGGGCGCTGGCGTAGTGCAGGGCCCAGAAGACGCCGGTGAGCGAGGCCATGAGGCCGGTCGCGACGAACAGCAGCAGCTTGTGCCGGCGGACGCGGATGCCGGCGAAGCGCGCGGCCTCCTCGTTGGCGCCGACCGCGAACAGCGAGCGCCCGAACGGGGTGGCGTGCAGCACGACCACCGCGATCGCGAGCAGCACCAGGAAGGGCAGGAGGGCGTACGGGATGAAGGTGTCCCCGATGCGTCCGGCGGCGAAGTCCAGGTACTGGGTGGGGAAGTCGGTCACCGCGTCGGAGCCGAGCACGATCTGTGCGATGCCCCGGTAGGCGGCGAGGGTGCCGATGGTGACGGCGAGGGAGGGCAGTCCGAGCCGGGTCACGAGCAGTCCGTTGACCAGGCCGCAGACCACGCCGAGCAGCAGGCAGAGCGGGATGATCGCCTCGATCGTCATGCCCTGGTTCCACAGGGCGCCCATCACGGCGCCGGACAGGCCGGCGGTGGAGGCGACGGAGAGGTCGATCTCGCCGGCCACCACGAGCAGGGTCATCGGCAGCGCGACCAGTGCGATGGGCAGGGTGTTGCCGATGAGGAACGACAGGTTGAGGGCATTGCCGAAGCCGTCGACGAACCCGAACGAGAACAGCAGGACGACGAGGAGGAGGGCACCGACGGCCGAGTCCCACCTTTTCAGGGCGGACCAGCGGGGCGCGCGCGCGAGGGACGGGTCAGCCATGGCGGGCGTTCCTCTTCTTCAGTGCGGTGGCCACGCGCAGCGCGACGACCCGGTCGACGGCGATGGCGAGGATGAGCAGGACGCCGTTGATGGCGAGCACCCAGACCGAGCTGACGCCGAGGGCGGGCAGCACGCTGTTGATGGAGGTGAGCAGCAGGGCGCCGAGCGCGGCTCCGTAGACGCTGCCGGAGCCGCCGGTGAAGACGACGCCGCCGACCACGACGGCGCTGACGACGGTGAGTTCGTAGCCGTTGCCGGTGCCGGAGTCCACGTTGCCGAACCGAGCCAGGTACAGGGCGCCGGCGAGTCCCGCGAGGGCGCCGCAGAAGGTGTACGCGGCGAGGATCCGCTTGCGGACGGGGATGCCGGCGAGGCGGGCCGCCTCCGGGTTGGAGCCGAGCGCGTACAGCTCGCGCCCGCCGCCGAAGTGCTTGAGGTAGTACGCGGTGGCGATCAGCACCGCCAGCGCGATCAGCGCGAGGTAGGGCACCGCCGAGATGCCGCCGGAGCCGAAGTCGATGAACCCGTCGGGCAGGCTCGCCGCGGTGATCTGCCGGGAGCCGACCCAGATGGAGTCGATGCCGCGGATGATGTAGAGCGTGCCGAGGGTGACGACGAGCGCGGGCACCTGGCCGAGGCTGACGAGCAGCCCGTTCACCAGTCCGCAGCCGATCCCGAGCAGCACCGCGAGGGCGATCGCGACGACGGGGTCGCCGCCGCCCTGGAGGTAGGTGCCGGCCGCGAAGGCGCTGATGCCGAGGGTGGAGCCGACGGACAGGTCGACGTTGCGGGTGATCACGACCAGCGACTGGCCGGTGGCGACGAGCACGAGGATCGTCGCGTTGAGGAGCAGGTCCTTGATGCCCTGTTCGGAAAGGAACTCGCTGTTGCCCGTCTGGGTGACGGCGATCATCACCAGGAACACGGCCAGGATGGCCAGTTCGCGCATCTTGAAGACGCGGTCGACCAGCCGGGTGCCGCTGGACCTGGGCACGTCGGCGGCGGGCGCGGGGTCGGTCGCGGTCACCGTCATGCGGCGGCCCTCCCGGTGGCTGCGGCCATCACGGTTTCCTCGGTGGCTTCGGAGCGCGGGATCTCGGCGGTGAGCCGGCCCTCGTGCATCACGAGCACGCGGTCGGCCATGCCGAGGATCTCGGGCAGGTCGGAGGAGATCATCAGGACGGCGACCCCGTCGGCGGCGAGCTGTGACAGCAGGCGGTGGACCTCGGCCTTCGTGCCGACGTCGATGCCGCGGGTGGGCTCGTCGACGATGAGCACCTTGGGGCCGGTGGCGAGCCACTTGGCGAGGACGACCTTCTGCTGGTTGCCGCCGGACAGGGTGCCGACTGCGTCCGCGATCCGCGCGTACTTGACCTGGAGCCTGACGGCCCAGTCCAGGGACCGGCTGCGCTCGGCGCTGCGGTCCATCAGTCCGGCCCTGCTGGTCGAACGCAGGCCGGTGAGGCCGATGTTGCGCTCGATCGACATGTCCATCACGAGGCCCTGCTCGCGCCGGTCCTCGGGGACCAGGGCGAGCCCGGCGGCCATCGCCGTGGACGGGGCGCCGTTCGTCAGTCCCCTGCCGTCGACCTCCACCTCGCCGGCGTCCCAGCGGTCGACGCCGAAGACGGCGCGGGCGACCTCGGTGCGTCCGGCGCCGACGAGTCCCGCGAGACCGACGATCTCGCCGCGCCGGACGTCGAAGGAGACGTCGGTGAAGACGCCCTCACGGGTCAGCCGCCGTACGCTCAGGGCGACTTCACCCGCCTCGACGTCCTGCTTGGGGTAGAGCTCGTCGAGGTCCCGGCCGACCATACGGCGTACGAGGTCGTCCTCGGTCATGCCGTCCAGCGGCTCACTGGAGATCCAGGCCCCGTCGCGCAGGGTCGTGACGCGCCGGCAGATCCGGAAGATCTCCTCCAGCCGGTGCGAGATGAAGAGGACCGCCGAGCCCTGCTCGCGCAGGGTGCGCACGACGCCGAACAGGCGGGCCACCTCGCTGCCGGTGAGGGCGGCGGTCGGCTCGTCCATGATGAGGACCCGGGCGTCGAAGGAGAGCGCCTTGGCGATCTCGACGATCTGCTGGTCGGCGATTGACAGGCCCCGGGCGGGGCGGTCGGGGTCGAGTTCGACACCGAGGCGCTTCATCAGGGCCAGCGTGGCGGCGCGGGTCGCCTTGTGGTCGATACGGCCGAGGGCGCGCCGCGGCTGACGGCCCATGAAGATGTTCTCGGCGATCGACAGGTCGGGGAAGAGCGTGGGTTCCTGGTAGATCACGGCGATGCCCGCGTCGCGGGCGTCGGCGGGACCGTGGAAGACGGTGGGTTCCCCGTCCAGCAGCACCTGACCGGCGTCCGGTCGGTGCACGCCGGCGAGCGTCTTGATGAGGGTCGACTTGCCCGCGCCGTTCTCGCCGGCGAGAGCGTGCACCTCGCCGGGGAAGAGTTCCAGGGACACGTCCCGCAGGGCGCGTACGGCGCCGAAGGACTTCGATATGTCCCTGAGCGCCAGCACGGGGGCCGGACCCGAGTCGGACCGGTGGGTCATGTGGGCTCCTCAACGACGCGGGCGGGGAGGCCTCACGACGTCGTGAAAGGTTTCAACTAGGTTGCCGGGACGTTAGGCAGGTCACCCAGGTCACGTCAATGGGTCCGGGCCGAAATTCTCGATACCCAGAGGTCACGACCAAGTCACGGAAAGCAGTCTCGGCCGGAGGGGTTGACAGCCCTTCGGGGTGCTCATAGCTTCGGCGTTCTGAATCGTTTCAGACAACGCCGTTCAGAACCGAAGTCGCACCCGAAGTCACAGGAGCCCTGAAGTGACCGAGCTCGCCGCCGTGAAGGCCGCCCTCAAGACCCAGGCAGTAGAGACGCCGTCATGGGCGTACGGGAACTCGGGAACCCGCTTCAAGGTGTTCGCGCAGCCAGGAGTGCCGCGCGACCCGCGCGAGAAGCTGGACGACGCCGCGAAGGTGCACGAGTTCACCGGTGCCGCCCCGACCGTCGCGTTGCACATCCCCTGGGACCGGGTCGACGACTACGCCGCCCTCGCGAAGCACGCCGAGGACCGCGGCGTGCGGCTGGGCGCGATCAACTCCAACACCTTCCAGGACGACGACTACAAGCTCGGCAGCATCTGCCATCCCGACGCCGCGGTGCGACGCAAGGCGGTCGACCATCTGCTGGAGTGCGTCGACATCATGGACGCGACGGGCTCCAAGGACCTGAAGCTGTGGTTCGCGGACGGCACGAACTATCCGGGGCAGGACGATCTCCGCGAGCGCCAGGACCGGCTCGCCGAGGGCCTGGCGAAGGTCTACGAGCGGCTCGGCGACGACCAGCGGATGCTGCTGGAGTACAAGTTCTTCGAGCCGGCCTTCTACAGCACCGACGTCCCGGACTGGGGCACCGCGTACGCGCACTGCCTCAAGCTCGGCCCCAAGGCGCAGGTCGTCGTCGACACCGGGCACCACGCGCCGGGCACCAACATCGAGTTCATCGTCGCCACGCTGCTGCGGGAGGGGAAGCTCGGCGGTTTCGACTTCAACTCGCGCTTCTACGCGGACGACGACCTGATGGTGGGCGCCGCCGATCCCTTCCAGCTCTTCCGGATCATGTACGAGGTGATCCGGGGCGGCGGTTTCGTGCCCGAGGTCGCCTTCATGCTCGACCAGTGCCACAACATCGAGGCCAAGATCCCGGCGATCATCCGCTCGGTGATGAACGTCCAGGAGGCCACGGCGAAGGCCCTGCTCGTCGACAGGTCCGCGCTCGGTGAGGCCCAGCGGTCGGGGGACGTGCTGGAGGCCAACGCGGTGATCATGGACGCGTACAACACCGACGTGCGGCCGCTGCTTGCCGAGGTCCGGGCGGAGCTCGGTCTGGATCCCGACCCGGTCGGCGCGTATCGGCGGTCCGGGTGGCAGGAGCGGGTTGCCGCGGAGCGGGTCGGGGGGCGGCAGGCGGGGTGGGGGGCGTAGTCCCTCGACTCGGGCCGGCCCCCGGGGGCCTTGCCTCCTCCGGGTGGGTGGTCGGCGTCCACCATGCCGGTGGTCGGCTCCATGCCGGTGGTCCGTCCGGGGTCGGTTGTCGGCTCCGGGACGGTGGTCGGTTCCGCTCGCCGTACGGGCCGCGGCCGGTGGTGGACCTTCGGTCGGGGTGGGCTGGTCGCGCAGTTCCCCGCGCCCCTGACGGGGCCCGGGCCGGCGCGCGCCACCCGCTGGACCCTGACGTGGGCCAGCCCGACATCCGCCACCCGTCCCCCCTGACGGGGCCCAGACCGGCGCCGCCCACCCGCTCGACCCTGACGAGGGCCGGTCCGGGACGCGCCGCCCGGCCGCCCCGCGGTGAGACACATCGATGCTCCCGCCGCTCGGCTTCCGTACGTCACGAGTACTCGTTCACCCTCTCCCTTAAGGAACGGAACATGGCACCCCATCCCGAAGCCGCCGCTCTGCTGGCTCGCTCGCGTCGGCTCGGCGCCGATCCGCGCAACACGAACTACGCCGGCGGCAACACGTCCGCCAAGGGCAGCGAGACCGACCCGGTGACCGGTGGCGACGTCGAGCTGATGTGGGTCAAGGGGTCGGGCGGCGACCTCGGCACCCTCACCGAGTCCGGGCTCGCGGTGCTGCGCCTCGACCGGCTGCGGGCGCTGACGGACGTGTACCCGGGGGTGGAGCGCGAGGACGAGATGGTCGCCGCGTTCGACTACTGCCTGCACGGCAAGGGGGGCGCGGCCCCATCGATCGACACGGCGATGCACGGGCTCGTGGACGCGGCGCACGTCGACCACCTGCACCCCGACTCGGGCATCGCGCTGGCCTGTGCGGCGGACGGCGAGAAGCTCACCGCCGAGTGCTTCGGCGACAGCGTGGTGTGGGTGCCCTGGCGCCGCCCCGGGTTCCAGCTCGGCCTGGACATCGCGGCCGTCAAGGAGGCCAACCCGCAGGCCGTCGGCTGTGTCCTCGGCGGTCACGGCATCACGGCGTGGGGTGCCACCGCGGAGGAGTGCGAGCGCAACTCGCTGCACATCATCCGCACCGCGGAGGCGTTCCTCACCGAGCGCGGGAAGGCCGAGCCGTTCGGACCGGTCCTGCCCGGGTACGAGGCGCTGCCCGAAGCCGAGCGCCGGGAGCGGGCGGCCGCTCTCGCGCCGTACGTACGCGCCGCCGCCTCCCAGGACCGCCCGCAGGTCGGCCACTTCACCGACTCCGATGTCGTCCTGGACTTCCTGGCGAGCACCGAGCACCCGCGGCTCGCCGCCCTCGGCACGTCCTGCCCGGACCACTTCCTGCGCACGAAGGTCCGGCCGCTCGTCCTGGACCTGCCGCCGTCGGCGCCCCTGGACGAGGCCGTCGCCCGCCTGCGGGAACTGCACGCCGAGTACCGCGAGGAGTACGCGGCCTACTACGCCCGGCACGCCGACGCCGGCTCCCCCGCGATGCGCGGCGCGGACCCGGCGATCGTGCTGGTCCCCGGCGTCGGCATGTTCAGCTTCGGCAAGGACAAGCAGACCGCGCGGGTGGCGGGCGAGTTCTACGTCAACGCGATCAACGTGATGCGCGGGGCCGAGGCGGTCTCCACGTACGCGCCGATCGAGGAGTCGGAGAAGTTCCGCATCGAGTACTGGGCGCTGGAGGAGGCCAAGCTCCAGCGGATGCCGAAGCCGAAGCCGCTGGCCACGCGCGTGGCGCTGGTGACGGGCGCCGGCAGCGGGATCGGCAGGGCGATCGCCGAGCGGCTGGTCGCCGAGGGCGCCTGCGTGGTGGTCGCCGACCTGAACGCGGAGGGCGCCGCACAGGTCGCCGAGCAGCTGGGCGGACCGGACAAGGCGGTCGCCGTGGCCGTCGACGTGACCTCCGAGGAGCAGATCGGCGACGCCTTCAGGACGGCCGTGCTCGCCTTCGGCGGGGTCGACCTCGTCGTCAACAACGCGGGCATCTCGATCTCCAAGCCCCTCCTGGAGACCACGGCCCGCGACTGGGACCTCCAGCACGACATCATGGCCCGCGGCTCTTTCCTGGTCTCGCGGGAGGCGGCCCGGGTGATGGTCCCGCAGGGGCTGGGCGGCGACATCGTCTACATCGCGTCCAAGAACGCGGTCTTCGCCGGTCCGAACAACATCGCCTACTCCGCCACCAAGGCCGACCAGGCTCATCAAGTGCGCCTGCTGGCGGCTGAGTTGGGCGAGCACGGCATCCGGGTCAACGGCGTCAACCCGGACGGTGTCGTGCGCGGGTCCGGGATCTTCGCGGGCGGCTGGGGCGCGCAGCGCGCGGCCACGTACGGCATCGAGGAGGAGAAGCTCGGCGAGTTCTACGCCCAGCGGACCATCCTCAAGCGGGAGGTGCTGCCGGAGCACGTCGCGAACGCGGTGTTCGCCCTGACGGGCGGCGACCTGACGCACACCACCGGCCTGCACGTCCCGGTCGACGCCGGCGTCGCCGCCGCGTTCCTGCGGTGACCGCTGTGCGCACGTACGCCGCGGTCGACCTCGGCGCGTCCAGCGGGCGCGTCATGGTCGGCCGCGTGGGACCCGGGTCGCTGGAGCTCACCGAGGCGCACCGCTTCCCCAACCGCCCCGTCCGGGTGCCGGAAGGGCTGCGCTGGGACATCCTCGGCCTGTACGCGGGTGTCCTCGACGGGCTGCGGGCCGCGGGGCAGGTCGACTCCGTGGGCATCGACAGCTGGGCCGTGGACTACGGGCTGCTCGACGCCGACGGGGCGCTGCTCGGCAACCCGGTGCACTATCGCGACGCCCGCACGGAGGGCGTCGCGGAGCAGGTGTGGGCCACCGTGCCCCCCGCCGAGCTGTACGCGGCGACGGGGCTCCAGTACGCGCCCTTCAACACGCTGTACCAGCTCACGGCGGCCCGTTCCTCCACGCAACTGGCCTGCGCAGAGCGGCTGTTGCTTATCCCGGACCTGCTCACGTACTGGCTCACGGGCGAGGCCGGCACCGAGCTGACCAACGCCTCCACGACCCAGCTGATCGACCCGCGCACACGCGACTGGTCGTACGACGTGGCGGACCGGCTCGGCATCGACCTGAAGCTGTTCCCGCCGCTGCGCCGGCCCGGTGACCCGGCGGGCACGCTGCGCCCGCACATCCTTCAGGAGACCGGGCTCACCGGCCCGGTCCCGGTGACCGCCGTCGGTTCGCACGACACGGCGTCCGCGGTGGCCGCCGTCCCCGCCGTGGGCGAGCGCTTCGCGTACATCTGCACCGGTACCTGGTCGCTGGCGGGCCTGGAGCTGGACGCACCGGTCCTCACCGAGGCGAGCCGCGCGGCCAACTTCACGAACGAGCTGGGCCTGGACGGCACGGTCCGCTATCTGCGGAACATCATGGGCCTGTGGCTGCTCCAGGAGTGCGTACGGGACTGGGGCGACCCTGACCTCGCCGGTCTGCTGCGCGAGGCGGCCGAGGTGCCGTCGCTGCGCTCGGTCGTCGACGCGGGCGACGCGGCGTTCCTCGCGCCGGGCCGCATGCCGGAGCGGATCGCGCAGGCGTGCCGGGTGTCGGGCCAGCCCGTGCCGGTCTCCCGGGCGGAGATCACCCGCTGCATCCTCGACTCCCTGGCACTCGCCCACCGCCGGGCGATCGCCGAGGCGCGGGAACTCGCCGACCACCCCGTCGACGTCGTGCACATCGTCGGCGGCGGGACCCGCAACGCCCTGCTGTGCCGGCTCACCGCGGACGCCTGCGGACTGCCGGTCGTGGCGGGTCCGGCCGAGGCGGCGGCCCTCGGCAACGTCCTCGTCCAGGCCCGCGCCCAGGGCCTGGTCGGCGACCGCGCCGCCATGCGTGAACTCCTCGTGCGCACCCAGCCGTTGGTGCGGTACGAACCCGGCGGCGACCCGGCCGCCTGGCGCGAGGCGGAGAGCCGCCTCACCGGCCGGTGAGCGCGGATCCGCCCGTTCCGCACCCTCCCCCGGTCCGCCACTACGCTGAGCGCGTGGGGCGGTACCCCAGCACCCATCCGATGACCGAACGCGAGGAGCCGCGATGCGTGTCGCCCTGTTCCTGACCTGTGTCAACGACACGCTCTATCCGGACACCGGGCGCGCCGTGGTGAAACTGCTGACCAGACTGGGCGTCGAGGTCGACTTCCCGATGGCGCAGACCTGTTGCGGGCAGGCCCACTACAACACCGGCTACCGGCACGAGGCGGAGCCGATGGCCCGGCATTTCTCCGATGTCTTCGCCGAGTACGAGGCGATCGTGACGCCCTCGGGGTCGTGCGGCGCGATGGTCAGGGAGCTGTACCCGCGAATGGGCGAGCGGGCCCGGGCGGAGGGCCGCGGGGACACCCTCGCGGCCACACTCGCCCCGGTCGTGCCGAAGACGTACGAGCTGACCGAGTTCCTCGTGGATGTCCTCGGGGTGACGGACGTCGGCGCGTACTACCCGCACACGGTGACCTACCACCCGACCTGTCACGGGCTGCGCGGTCTCGGCCTGGGCGAGCGGCCGCGCCGGCTCCTCCAGGCGGTCAAGGGGCTCGAACTGCGGGAGCTGCCCGGGGCCGAGGAGTGCTGCGGCTTCGGCGGGACCTTCGCGGTGAAGAACGCCGACGTCTCGGCGGCGATGGGCGCCGACAAGGTGCGCAACGCCGAGTCGACGGGCGCGGAGGTGCTGTGCGCGGCCGACAACTCCTGCCTGATGCACGTCGGCGGCACGATGGCCCGGCTCCGCACCGACATGCGCCCGGTGCACATCGCGGAGATCCTGGCGAGCACGGAAGAGGAGCCCCTGGCATGAGCGGGACCTTCGTCGGCATGCCGGCTTTCCCCCGGGCCGCGCACGAGGCCGTCAACAACCCCACGCTGCGCGGCAATCTGCGTCACGCCACGCACACGATCCGCGCCAAGCGCGCGCACGCGGTCGCCGAACTCGACGACTGGGCGGCCCTGCGCGAGGCGGGAAAGCGGATCAAGGACCACACCCTGCGCCATCTCGACCGCTACCTCGTGCAGTTGGAGGAGGCGGTGACGGCGGCCGGCGGCACCGTGCACTGGGCCGTCGACGCCGACGAGGCCAACCGGATCGTCGCGGACCTGGTGAAGGCGACCGGCGAGAGCGAGGTCGTCAAGGTCAAGTCGATGGCCACCCAGGAGATCGGGCTCAACGAGGCGCTGGAGGCCGAGGGCATCCGTGCCTACGAGACCGATCTGGCCGAGCTGATCGTGCAGTTGGGCAAGGACCGCCCCTCGCACATCCTGGTCCCGGCCATCCACCGCAACCGCGGGGAGATCCGCGAGATCTTCGCCCGTGAGATGAGCGAGTGGGGCCGCCCCGCCCCCGAGGGCCTCACCGACACGCCCGCCGAACTCGCCGAGGCCGCCCGTCTGCACCTGCGCGAGAAGTTCCTGCGGGCCAAGGTCGGGATCTCCGGGGCCAACTTCATGGTCGCCGAGACCGGCACCCTGGTGGTCGTGGAGTCCGAGGGCAACGGCCGGATGTGCCTCACCCTGCCCGAGACGCTGATCTCGGTCGTCGGCATCGAGAAGGTCGTGCCGACCTGGCGGGACCTGGAGGTGTTCCTGCAGACGCTGCCCCGCTCCTCCACGGCCGAGCGCATGAACCCGTACACGAGCACGTGGACCGGCACCACCGAGGAGGACGGCCCCCGCGACTTCCACCTGGTCCTGCTCGACAACGGGCGCACCGACACGCTCGCCGACGAGGTCGGCCGTCAGGCGCTGCGCTGCATCCGCTGCTCGGCCTGTCTCAACGTCTGCCCGGTGTACGAGCGGGCCGGAGGCCACGCGTACGGCTCGGTCTACCCGGGCCCGATCGGCGCGATCCTCAGCCCCCAACTGCGGGGCACCGGCAGCGAGATCGACGCGTCGCTGCCGTACGCCTCCTCGCTGTGCGGGGCGTGCTACGACGTGTGCCCGGTGGCGATCGACATCCCCGAGGTACTGGTGCACCTGCGGGAACGCGTCGTCCAGGGCGGCCCGGTGACCCGCGAGGGCAACAAGGTGGTGCTGCGTCCGGCGAAGGGACACGCGGCGGAGCGGGCCGCCATGCGCGCGGCCGGCTGGGCGTTCGCGCACCCGGGGGCGCTGCGCACCGGCCAGCGGCTCGCCTCGCGCAGCCGGCGCTTCCATCCGCGTACGCTCCCGGGCCCGGGCCGGGCGTGGAGCGAGACGCGGGATCTGCCACCGGTGCCGGCGGAGCCCTTCCGCGACTGGTGGCAGCGCACGCACGGCGGAGAGGACGG
This sequence comes from Streptomyces sp. NPDC028308, assembly GCF_055565855.1. Classification (NCBI taxonomy): domain Bacteria; kingdom Bacillati; phylum Actinomycetota; class Actinomycetes; order Kitasatosporales; family Streptomycetaceae; genus Streptomyces; species Streptomyces sp. NPDC028308. The sequence goes on along the minus strand of NZ_JBVHTO010000014.1, from coordinate 221,559 downwards.
TCGCAAGTGAGCAGCAGGGAACGGATCCTGGGCCGCGTCCGGCGCGCCCTCGCGGACGTGCCCGCGGACGACACCCCGTACGAGCGGGCCGTCGAGCGGGCCTATCTGCGCGAGCACGGTCGGCGTGACGTCGGGCGGACGGTGGAGCTGCTGGCCGAGAACCTGGCCGACTACCGCGCGCTCGTGCACCGTACCGACGCCGCCGGGCTCCCGGACCTGATCGCGAGGCTGCTGTCCGCGCACGGCTCGACGTCGGTGCTGGTGCCGTCCGGGCTGGACACCGGCTGGCTGGCGGCGTCGGACGTGGCACGCGTGGCGGACCTCGCCGGGAACACCGCGCACGAGCTGGACCGCGTCGACAGTGTCGTCACCGCGTGCGCGGTGGCGATCGCCGAGACCGGCACCATCGTTCTGGACGGCGGCCCCGACCAGGGACGCCGTCGGGCCACCCTCGTGCCCGACCACCACATCTGCGTGGTGCGGGTGCCCGCCCAGGTGGTCTCCTCGGTGCCGCAGGGGCTCGAACGCCTCGATCCGGCACGTCCGTTGACCTGGATCTCCGGGCCGTCCGCGACCAGCGACATCGAGCTGGACCGGGTGGAGGGCGTGCACGGCCCGCGCACCCTGGAAGTGGTGCTGGTGACTCGGTGACGTGTCCCGGCCCAGGGGCCCGGGCGGTGCGCCGTCGGGCCCCTCGCGGGTGGTGGCCCGTACGGGCGGGCGGGGTGGCGCTGGGTACACCCCGCGATACGGGTTCTGCGCCCCGTGTGCCGCGGCCCGCCGCTCCGTAGCGTCGACGTCGAGGCACAGGGGGTGCCGGACGGAGAGTGATGACGATGTTCCACCGGACCGCGCGACCTACGCACGACTCGGCGCCCTCCGCCGAGGCGCTGCGCCTGGTCAAGGTCACCAAGACGTACGGCAGCGGCGACAGCGCCGTGACCGCGCTCGACGCGGTGACACTCAGTCTGGCGCGGGGCACCTTCACCGCGGTGATGGGGCCGTCGGGGTCCGGCAAGTCCACGCTCCTGCAGTGCGCGGCCGGCCTGGAGCGCCCCGACAGCGGCATCGTGATGGTCGACGGCGCCGAGATGACCGGGACCGGTGAGGCGGCGCTGACGCGGTTCCGCCGCAGCCGGATCGGCTTCGTCTTCCAGCAGTACAACCTGCTGGACACCCTGACCGTCGCGCAGAACACCGTGCTCCCGCTGCGGCTGGCGGGCCGGCGCGTGGACCGGCGGCGGGCGCGGGAGGTCCTGGCCGCGGTCGGGCTGGGCGACCGGCTCGGGCACCGGCCGGACCAGCTGTCCGGCGGTCAGCGCCAGCGGGTGGCGATCGCCCGGGCGCTGGTGACCGAGCCGAGCGTGGTGCTGGCGGACGAGCCGACCGGGGCTCTGGACCTGCGCAGTGCCCGCGAGGTGCTGGTGCTCCTCCAGGACGCGGTGCGGGTGCACGGCAGGACCGTGGTCATGGTGACCCACGACCCGGTGGCGGCGTCGTACGCCGACTCGGTCGTCTTCCTCGCCGACGGCCGGGTGGCGGGCGAGCTGCGCGCGCCGCGGGCCGACACGGTCGCCGAGCGGCTGGCGCACCTGGGCGACGACGTGACGGCGGGGGTGTGAGCGATGTTCACGCTGGCCCTGCGTTCCGTCCGGCGGCGCCCCGGGCGCTTCACCGCGACGCTGCTGTCCGCGTTCCTCGGCGCGGTGGTCGTCATGACGTTCAACTCGATGCACGACACCGCGGGCCGGCCGGGTGTGGACGCCGAGAGCGCCTCCTCGCTGTCCACCGCGGCGAGCGTCGTCGGCGGCTACGGCACCCTGCTGGTGTTCTTCTCGGTCGCCTCGACGCTGACGGTCAACGTCCGCATGCGGAGCGCCGAACTGGAGCTGCTCCGGTGTTCGGGGGCGACCCCCGCGCAGATCACGCGGATGGTCGTGGGTGAGGCGGTGGCCGTGGCGCTGCTGGGCTTCCTGCTGGCGATCGGTCCCGCGACGCTGGGCGGACGGGCCCTGTTCGACGTGTTCCAGGACAGCGGCCAGGTGGCCCGCTCGGTGGATTACTCCTTCGGCCCGGTGGCGCTGATGTCGGGGTTCTGGATCACCGTGCTCGCGTCGGCGGGCGCGGCGTTCCTCGCGGTGCGGCGGGCGACGCGCGGGGGACGGCGGCGGGGCGGGGTGCGGACGTTCTCGGCGTACGCCGCCCTCGCGGCCGGGGCGGCGGGCGTCTGCTCCACCTTCGCGTTCTCCGCCTCCGACGCCGCGCTGATGGCACCGGCGGCGTACGGGGCGATCCTGCTCTCGGTGGGGTTCGCACTGCACTCGCCGCGGCTGCTCACGGCGGTCCTGGACCGGATCCCGGTGGCGGGGGCGAGCGGTTATCTCGCCGTTCGGGCGCTGCGCGGGCGGGTCGAGCAGCTGTCCGGCGTCCTGATGCCGCTCATCATGTTCACCGGTGTGGCGGCGGCGACGCTCTCCATGCAAGCGGTCGAGACCGACGCCATCGAGGCGTCCGGCATCCCGAAGTCCGTCGACGCGAAGAACCTGGAGACGCTCAACCTGGTGGTGGTCGGCATCATCGTGCTCTTCTGCTGCATCACGCTGATCAACTCGCTGTACGCGGCGACGTCGTTCCGCGCCCGGGAGTTCGGACAGCAGCGCCTCGCCGGGGCCACTCCGGGCCAGGTGCTCGGCGCGGTCGGCGTCGAGGGCGTCGTCCTGACCGTGACCGGGGTCCTCTTCGGCACGGCGGCCGCTCTCGCCGGGGCGGTGCCGTTCACCGTGGTCCGCACCGACGCGGTGCTGCCGGGCCGGGGTCCGGGCATCTGGCTGGTGGTCGTCGCGATCGCGGCGGCGGCGACGCTGGGCACGGCTCTGGCGACGACGCGGCGGATGCTGCGGGTCCCGGCGGTGGACGCGGTGGGACTCGCCGCCTGACGCGGGACCGGCGCCGGGCGGGAGTGGTCCCCGCCCGGCGCCGGCGTTTTCGGGGCGCGCCACCGGTCAGCCGGGCGGTCCGCCGCCCACCTTCACGCGGATGGTGCGCAGCTCGGGGTCGGCGGCGTCGGGCAGGTTCATCCCCGCCTCCAGGCCGGTGCGGAGGTAGTCGAGTACGGGCTCGGTGAGCCGTTCACCCGGGAGGACGGCCGGGATGCCGGGCGGGTACGGCGTGATCATCTCCGCCGAGACCCGGCCCACGGCCCGGTCCAGCGGCACGGGTTCGGCCAGGCCGAAGTACGCGTCCCGGGGGCGCACCGCCTGCTCCAGCCGCATCCGCGCCCCGGAGGGTACGACCATCTCCGGTACGCCGACGGCCAGTTCACCGGCATGGTCGGCCAGGTCGCGCAGGGCGTCCAGCAGCGGTTCGGTGGTGGCCGGCGAATCGCCGTGCGTGATCTGGGCGCTGACGCGCCGATGGTCGGCGAGGTGCATGTTGATCCCGTGCTTCTCGCGCAGCCGGTCGGCGGCCCGGTAGCCCGTCGTGCCGAGGCCGGTCACGTCGATGACCACGGGCAGCAGGTCGAAGTCGACGGACAGCCCGCTGCCCACGAAGTCGTCGTGGCCGAGCACCCGCAGGCCGGGGATCTTCTCGACGGCGGAGCGCACGTCGGACGCCAGCGACAATGCCTCACCGAGCAGCCGCTCACCGTCGAGGACCATCTGGCGGCGCCAGGCGTCGAGCCCGGCGTAGATGAGCACGGATGGGCTTGTCGTGCCGAACAGGTCGGCCCGCGACTGCAGGAACTCCGCCTCGATCAGGTCGCCCTGGAGGTGGAACACCGAGCCCTGTTCCAGGCCGCTGCCCATTTTGTGGATGCTCGTCACGCACACGTCGGCGCCGGCGTCCATCGCCCAGGACGGCAGCTCGGGATGAAAGGGCAGGTGGGCGCCCCACGCCTCGTCCACGACCAGGGGCAGCCCGCGGGCGTGCAGGACGTCCGCGATCCGGCCGAGGTCGGCGCAGGCGCCGTACGGCGTCGGACTGGTGACCAGGGCTCCCCTGGCGTCGGGATGCCGGGCGAGCGCCTCCTCGAAGGCCTCCGCGTCCGGTGCGTGGGCCAGCCGCTGCTCCTCGTCCCACCGCGGGTCGACCCAGACCGGGTGGATACCGGCGAGGATCAGTCCGGAGATCACCGACTTGTGGGCGTCGCGGCCCACGAGGAGCTTCTCGCCCGGCCCCGCGACGGCGAGCATCGCCGCCTTCACGGAGAGGGAGCTGCCGCAGGTGGTGAAGAAGGTGTGCTCGGCGTGGACCGCGTCCGCCATCAGCGCCTCGGCGCTCTTGAGGACCTTTCCCCTCATGAGCCGGTCGTCGAGTCCGCCGGACGCCAGCAGGTCGGAGCGGTACACGCCCTCGCCGAGGACGGCACGCGCCTGCGGATCGGCGCCGCGGCCCTGCTTGTGCCCCGGCGGCGTGAAGGACAGCTCTCCCTGGTCGTGGTAGCGCCGCAGCGCGTCCAGCACGGGCGCTCTGGTGTGATCCACGGTGTACGTGCTCCTTCGGCGAGGGGTCAGTCGGAGGGGTGCCCCTCGGCGGTCTTCCGGTTGGCGGGACGGCTCGGGGTGACGGGGTCGCCGGTGCCTTCCGGCGCGCCCTCGGTGGTGTCGGTGTCCTCCTGCCTCCCGAGCTCCTTCACCTCTTCCAGGGCCTCTTCCGTCGCGGTCCGGGTCGGCTTCTTGCGCCCGGTCGGACGCGGATCGGTGTCGCTCATACCGGCCGGGTACCCGGAGATCGGCGTTCAAGCCCGATCATCCTCCGGGCCGGTGCGGCGCCGTGACGCTCAGCGGCCCTCGTGCAGCGCCCGCGCGGCCACCCTCAGATCGGCGACGAGCCCCGCGCAGGCGGCCTCGCGGTCGTCGGAGCGCAGCACGGCGGACGGGTGCAGGGTCGCCACCACGTACCGCACGCCCTCATCCCGCCCGCCGGGCCGCGTGTGCTGTTCCGCCTCCTCGCCGGGCAGCGGGAGGAGCGCTCCGCGGTCCTTCGTCACGCGGAACGACTTGCCGGGCAGCGCCTTCCCGGCGGTGGCGCCGAGCGCGACCACCACGTCGGGCCGGACCAGCCGCAGTTCCGCGAGGAGCCAGGGCCGGCAGGCGGTCATCTCGCGCAGGTCGGGCGCCTTGTGGATGCGGCGTCTGCCGCCCGCGGCCGGGGTGAACTCGAAGTGCTTCACGGCGTTGGTGACGTAGGCGTCGTCCCGGTCGATGCCCGCCTCCTCCAGCGCCTTGTCCAGCAGCCGGCCGGCCGGTCCGACGAAGGGCTCCCCCTGACTGTCCTCCTGGTCCCCGGGCTGCTCGCCGACCAGCATGATCCGCGCCGAGGTGTCACCCGCGCCGAAGACGGTCCCGGTGGCGTTCTCGAAGAGGGGGCGGCCCCGGCAGTCCGCCGCGGCACGCCGGTGCGCGGGCATGCCGCCCGGCGCGGGCAGGAAGGGCCCCGCGTCGTACGCCTCCGCGCCGCCCTCGTGCGCCGTGGGCGCGTCGTCGTCGGTCGGGCTCATGTGCGCCTCACCTCCGGACCGCTACGTGCCGTCGGTGCCCGGGCCCTCGCACCCCGGGTGCCGCCGGAGTACCCCGCGCCGCGTTCGTCATGCGGCGGTCACGGCGGCTTCCGGGCACGCTCGGCAGCGTTTCCGCACGGCCACCGTCCCGAACTCCGTCGCCGGACGGAACGCAGCCCCGAGAATCGCCCCGATATCAATCGCCGCGGAATTCCGTGCACGGAATCGGATCGGCCGGCGGCGGTGGGGAGGAGGACGGGACCGGGGAAGAGGCACTCGGGCCTTTCGCCGCCGGGCCGGCCTGGGCCGGCCCGGGGTGACGGTTCCCGCTCGGCCCGTACCCGGGCGGGAGACCGGCTGGGACACGGCTCAGGGCGCGTCGGTGAACGCCTCCTCGCGCAGCTTGTCGTAGCAGCCGCTCAGCAGGCGGGAGACGTGCATCTGCGAGATGCCGAGCTGCCGCGCTATCCCGCTCTGCGTCATGCCGCAGAAGAACCGCAGGTAGAGGATGGTCTGTTCGCGCTCCGGCAGCGCCCGGAGGCAGGGCTTCACCGATTCGCGGTCGACGACCAGGTCGAATCCGCTGTCCGGGGCGCCGAGCGCGTCCCCCAGCGCGTAGCCGTCGTCGCTGCCCGGCAGCTCGGCGTCCAGCGAGAGGGCGGTGAAGCTGTCGAGGGCCTCAAGACCCGTGCGCACCTCGTCCTCGGTCAACTGTGCCTCGGCCGCGATCTCGGCGACGGAGGGGTTCTGGCCGGGTGCCGTCTGTGACAGGTCCTTCACCGCCGTACGGACGCGATTGCGCAGGTCCTGGACCCGGCGGGGCACGTGCAGCAGCCACATGTGGTCGCGGAAGTGGCGCTTGATCTCACCGGTGATGGTCGGGATGGCATAGCTCTCGAAGGCGTTGCCCCGCTCGGGGTCGTAGCGGTCGACCGCCTTGACGAGACCGAGGGCGGCGACCTGGCAGAGGTCCTCGACGGACTCCCCCCTGCCCCGGAACCGGCCCGCGATGCGGTCGGCCATCGGCAGCCAGGCTCTCACCAGCTCGTCCCGCAGTGCCTGCCGCTCCGGGCCGTCGGGCAGGGCGTGGAGGTGTTCGAACGCCGCGGCCGTGTCGGGGGCGTCGTCGTGCGGGTGCTGCTTCGTGCGTGCCGTGACACTCATGGCGCCGCAACTCCCTTCGAAAGGTGTACGTCACCTGGGGAGCTGCACATACGGACGGCACCGGACACACCCGGGATTCTGTTCGGGCCAGCTCCCACGGACGTGCCTCCTGTCCGAAGCACTAACCCGCGAATTCCCGGTCCTGGAATGCGCGAAACGCATTCCGGACGGCGTTGACGCAAGGCGACCGGGTGAGCCCGGGCGGTGACGGATTCGTTGAAAGGAATTCCATCGACAGAACCGTGCCTCTCGACGCCGAGAAATAGCGTCGAGAAATGACATCGAAGGCGAATCCCTTTCCCTGAAACCTTTGCGGCAAGGCTGGTTGAGGGGATCCGCCGCGAAGTGGGCCGGGGGCGCGGCGAGTTGGGCGTGCGCGGCCCGCGGGGCGCCCTGGCGCCGGGCGTGCGTGCCGAAGGTACGGGCTGGTCGTCGGCGCGTCCGGGCGCGTTGTTACGGTTCCCCGATGTCTGACTCTTCACGGGACACGGCCGCGGGCGCCGGCTGGGGCGACTCGGAGCGCGGGGACTACCGGTTGCTGATGCCGCAGCGGGTCGAGAAGCTGTCGTGGCTCGACCCGCGGACGCTGTGGCCGGCCCGCAACGGCGTACTGGCCTCGTGGTTCGGGGACCCCACGGGCCGTACCCGCGCCCGTTGGGCGGAGCAGCGCGCGGCCGCCGACGCCCCCGCCGACCGCGTGATCCGGCGCGACGACCCCGACCACTTCTCCTTCATGGTCATCGGGGACACCGGGGAGGGCGACGACGCCCAGTACGCCGTGGTCCCGGGCTTCCTGAAGGTCGGTCAGGACACCAGCTTCGCCGTCCTCGCCAGTGACGTGGTCTATCCGGTGGGCAGCGCCGACGAGTACGGCACGAAGTTCCACCGTCCGTACCGGGACTACCAGGCACCCGTGTACGCGATACCCGGCAACCACGACTGGTACGAGGACCTCCAGGGCTTCATGCGCGTCTTCTGCGACGCCCCGCCTCTCGCCCCGCAGCCCGCGCCCCGCCCGCTGACACGCGCCTGGCTGCGTGCGCTGCTGTGGCACAGACCCCGACCCGTGGACGAGCAACGTCTGGCCGCAGCCCAGGAGTTGCGGTCCGCGCCCGCCCAACAGGCCGTGCAGCCGGGCCCCTACTGGGCGATCGACGCCGGTCCGGTGCGCATCGTCGGCATCGACACGGGGCTGCTGGGGACCCTCGACGCCGAACAGGGCCGCTGGCTGCGGGAGGTGTCGCGGGCGGACGTCCCGAAGATCCTCGTCACCGGCTCACCCCTGTACGTGGACGGCGAGCACCACCCCTGCGCGATCGAGGGCGGCGGCACGGTCGACGACATCGTCCGTGATCCCGCTCACCGCTACGTCGCCGCGATCGGCGGTGACATCCACAACTACCAGCGCTATCCGGTGGCGGTGGACGGCCGCACCGTCCAGTACGTGGTCGCCGGGGGCGGCGGCGCGTTCATGCACGCCACCCACACCATCCCCCGGGTCTCCGTGGCCGGGGTGGGCGAGGACGACTTCCGCTGCTATCCCCTGCGCGGCGACTCCCTGGCCTTCTACAGCAGGCTCTACGGGCGGCGGCTGCGGATGCCCCGCTTCTTCACGCTCGGCGAGGCCGAGGCGACGGCCGTGATCGCCGAGCGTCTGGGCGTCGCGCCGACCCGCTCCCAGGCGGCGCCCGCGCGCGTCACGCGGCGCGTCAGGCTGGTCGCCGGGCTGCTGGGCGCGGGCCGCCGCCCCGGCCGCCGAGCGTGGCTGCGCCTGCCCGTGCGCAAGACGTACACGCAGCTGTTCTCGCCGGGATCGGCGACGTACAGCCCGCCGTTCTTCAAGAGCTTCCTGCGGCTGGACGTCTCTCCGGACTCGGTCCGGCTGCGATGCTTTTCGGCCACCGGAAACCGTGCTCAGGAGCTCGATCCGCCCGTCGAGGACGAAGTGATCATCCCGCTGCGGTGACCCGGGGAACCGCGGGGGCGGGGCACCGCGTCCTTCACGTGACCGAAACGGAACACAACTGTCCGCTTTCTGTCTGGTATCCGACGGAAGCGATCACTGTGACCACTGATAATTTGTGGGGGCCGCGATGTACCGAAAGGTCGGGGAGGGGGGCTCGCAGCCGCGTGCGCGGCAGCTGCATCTACCCGCGCGAGCAAGACTGAGTGCGGAGGGAGACGCAGGCATGTCCACGTCATGGCAGCGAATACATGAGGTGCACCCCGGCGGGGGGCCACGTCCGGAAACCCTCCATGGCTAGGCCCGAGGAGGGCGGCGGCCCGCACCGCCGCGAGGACGCTCCCGGCCGCTCCGGCTCTCCGGAATCCGGCCGCCGCACGCCCGCGCCCGACGGCGAGAAGGCGCCACCGTCACGCCCCGGAACCTCGGACCGTCCCGGCCACCGGGACACCCCCGACGCCGGTGACCGCCCGCGCACCGACCCGGAGGCCACCATGGCGCTCCGGGTGCCCGAGGACCTGGAGCCCGCCCCCGAGCGCGAGCCCCGCAACGACCCGGAAGCCACCATGGCGCTCCGGACGCCCGACGACCTCAAGGCGCTCGCCGCCCGGCCCCCCCGCCGGACCCCGGACGCCGACCCGGCTCCCCTCTCCCCCGACGACAGCTCCCCGCCCGAGCCCGCCCCGGTCCGGCGGGTCCGCACCGACCCGGAGGCCACCATGGCGCTCCGGGTGTCGGACGTGCCGAAGCCCAAGCCCGTCGAGCCGCGCAGCGGCCCCCGGCGCAAACCCGGCCCGCCCACCGCCAGGGCTGCCGTGACGGCGGCCGTCTCCGCACGGCTGGCCCCCGTCATCGAGGGCGCCGCGCCCTACGTCCGGCGCCTGCGCCCGAAGTACCCGCGGCCGGGCCGTACCGGCTGGCGTCGCTGGATGCCCTCCTGGCGCCAGTGGCTCGGCGCCGTCCTGACGCTCTTCGCCGCCACCGCCTCCCTGCTGGGCGTCGCCTACGCCACCACGGAGATCCCGGACAACCTCAACACGTACGCCACCCAGCAGGACAACGTCTACTTCTGGGAGGACGGCACCCCCATGGCCCGTACCGGCTGGGTACGGCGCCAGGAGATGCCGCTGAAGGACATCCCCGAGCAGGTGCGCTGGGCGGTGCTGGCCGCGGAGAACGAGAGCTTCTACTCCGACCCCGGCATCTCCGCCAGCGGCATCACCCGCGCCCTGTGGCGCACGGTCGGCGAGGGCGACACCCAGGGCGGCTCGACGATCACCCAGCAGTACGTCAAGAACGTCTACCTGTCCCAGGACCGCTCGGTGAGCCGCAAGCTGACCGAGGCCATGATGGCGATCAAGCTCGACCAGAAGATGAGCAAGGACCAGATCCTGGAGGGCTACCTCAACACCAGCTGGTTCGGCCGGGGCACCTACGGCATCCAGCGGGCCGCGCAGGCGTACTACGGCAAGGAGGTCAGCGAACTCAACCCCAGCGAGGCCGCGTTCCTGGCCTCGCTGCTGAAGGGCGCCGGCCTCTTCGACCCCTCCCTGAGCGCGAACAACCACGCGCGGGCCGTGGAGCGGTGGACCTGGATCCTCGACCGCATGGTCAAGATCGGCAAGCTCTCCGCGGAACAGCGCGCCAAGTACACCGAGTTCCCCGAGCCGCTCAAGCAGTCCCGGGTCTACGACACCGGCCACCAGAGCGACTACCTGGTGGAGCTGGCCACCCAGTACGCCAAGAAGTCCGCGCACATCTCGGACCAGGAGTTCGACCTCGGCGGCTACCAGATCTACACGACCTTCGACCGGAAGCGGGAGAACGCCCTCACCGCGGCCGTCACCCGCGCCCGCAAGGACGCCAGGAAGGACGACCCGGACAAGGCGAGGACCGCGCACTACGGAGCCGCGTCCGTCGCCGACGACGGCCGGATACTCGCCGTCTACGGCGGTCCCGACCACCGCAAGCAGGGCTTCAACGAGTCCAACGCGACGACCGTCCCGGCGGGTTCGGCGTTCCTCCCGTTCGTGTACGCGGCGGGCCTGGAGCACGGGGTCCGCAAGGAGCGGGGCACGACGGCCACCACCCCGGTCGGTCCCGACTCCGTCTACAACGGTGACGACGACGTCCCCGTGACCACGCCCGAGGGCCCCTACTGGGACCGCAGCGGCAAGAAGGTCACCGCCCACAACGACGACGGCAAGTCCTGGGGGCAGATCCCCCTGCACAAGGCGCTCGCCTCGTCCGTCAACGCGCCGTTCATGCAGCTCGGCCTGGACACGGGCCTGGACAAGGTGCGCCTGACCGCCCAGGCGGCCGGCCTCCTCTCGTCCAGCATGGGCCCCCAGGTGCCCGAACTGTCCCTGGGCAGCTCCACGCCGAGCGCCATCCGCATGGCCAGCGCCTACGCCACCTTCTCCGCCCAGGGGACCCATACCGAGCCCTACTCGGTGCGCCGCATCACCCGCAACGGCAGCGGCGTCGCCCTGAGCACACCCAAACCGCGCCGCGCGGTCAGGACCGAGGTGGCCGACCAGGTCACCGACGCGCTCACCGAGTCCTTCCGCACCCAGCACCCGGGCGCGGCACCCGACTCGGCGAAGGTCGCGGCCAAGGGGGGCACCAGCCAGAAGGACACCGCTGCCTGGTACGTCGGCACGCACCGCTCGGTGTCCACGGCGGTCGTCACCTACCGCATGGACCTGTCCAAGAGCCTGGAACCCCTCCCGCTGAAGGGCCTCGCCGGTTCGCCCGCCACCTCGGTCCCCTACGGCATCTGGTCGAAGTCCATGAGCCCGCTCAGCTGAAGCGAGCGGCGACGGCACCATTGCGCTCCGCTCTCCCTCCTCGCAGAATGCGCCACCGATGAACTCCAACGCCCACCGCAGGCGCCGCCGCAGCGGCAGCTCCGACGTCCTGGGCCGGCTGACCGCCCGGCCCAGGATCCTGACCGCCGCCATCGCCCTGGCCGTCTCGTGCGTCACCGTTCCCCTGGTCGTGTGGGGGACGGGGGACGACCCCGCGCCCACCGGGTCGTCGGCCGCCAAGTCGCCCGGCGACGGAGCGGGCAAGGGCAAGGAGCCCCAGTGGGACGGCAAGACGAAGGTGATCGGGGACGGCTCCACCTCGTACACCGGGCCGCAGCGCGGTGAGTTCAAGGCCACGAGGCTCAAACCCGGGGAGAAGCCGCCCCAGTTCGTGGTCTTCTCCTGGGACGGCGCCCTCCAGGGCGACGACGAGCTGTTCTCGCACTACCGCGAGATGGCCAAGGAGTACGACGCCCACATGACCTTCTTCCTGACCGGCATCTATCTGCTGCCGAAGGACAAGAAGACGCTGTACCACCCACCGATGCACGACCCGGGCGACTCGGCGATCAGCTACCCGACCGACGAGCACATCCGCACCACGCTGACGGAGCTGGGCAAGGCGTGGGAGGACGGCAACGAGATCGGTTCGCACTTCAACGGCCACTTCTGCGGCGCCAAGGGCGGCGGCGACTGGAGCGTCGAGGAGTGGAAGAGCGAGATCAGGCAGTTCTACTCGTTCGTCGAGAAGTGGAAGACCAACACCGGCTACGACGACCTGAAGGCGCTGCCCTTCGACGCGGAGCGTGAGATCGTCGGCGGCCGCGCGCCCTGCCTGGAAGGCCAGAAGAACCTGCTCAAGGCCATCAAGACCTTCGACTGGCGCTACGACGCCAGCTCCGCCGGCGACTTCCAGATATGGCCGGCGAAGAAGGACGGCATCTGGGACTTCCCCCTCCAGATGCTTCCGTACGAGGGCGGCAAGTACCAGGGCCTGTCGATGGACTTCAACTTCCTCTACAACCAGTCCGAGGGCGAGACCGACGGCGACCCGGCACAGTACGACAAGTGGCGCGAGGAGACGGCCCAGGCGTACCTGGGCGGCTTCAACCGCGTGTACTACGGCAGCCGGGCACCACTGTTCATCGGCAACCACTTCGAGGACTGGAACGGCGGCATCTACATGAAGGCCGTCGACGAGGTCATCAAGAACGTGTGCGTGCGCAAGGACGTGCGCTGCGTGTCCTTCCGCGAGCTGGCCGACTGGATGGACGCGCAGAAACCCGAGGTCCTGGAACGCCTGCGCAGCCTGGACCCGGCACAGTCACCGGACTGGTCGAGCGTCGTCAATTAGGCGGGGGCGCCCCGCGTCCTGGCGGGGCGCCCCGCGTCCTGGCGGGGCGCCGCTCACGCCGGCCGGGTCACGTCGCGTCCGGGCGGGCCGTGTGGTGGGGGTGGCCCTCGGTGCGGCGGTCCTCCTTCATCTCCGCCTCGTACAGGTGGTCGCGTCCCTCGACCAGGTCGTCCCGTGCCTGTCGCTCCAGGTGCTTGAAGGGCTCGTAGTAGGTGTCGTTGTAGGCCTCGACGATCTGGAACGTCCAGTGGCCGGGGATCACGTTGCGGCCCAGGATCTCCCGCTCCACGCGGTCGCCGTACCCGCCGTGCCCGGACTTGCGGAGCAGCTCCACCGCCCGGTCGAGTTCCAGGTCGGCCGTGCCGGTCAGCTGGTGGAACGCGTACAGGTGCCCGCGGGCCCGTTCCGTCGTCTCCAGTGCCTTGGACAGGGCGCCGAGCGCCTCCACGGTCATGTCGTCGACCCCGTCCGGCCGCCGGTGCGCGCGGTCGGGTCCGTCTCGGTGCTGAGGATCGTTCATGGATCTCCAGATCCCCGCACCGCGGCGGGTCATACCGGTGAGGGCCCGAGATGATCCGCTTGGCGGCCCTCCCGCCGGGCACGGCCGCCCCGGAGATGGGCGCATTGCGGTATGAAGCGGGCGCCGGAGGCATGATCGAGGTGCGGGGGGAACCCGAGAGGTGATCCGCATCCGCCGAGAGAGAAGGTGGCCGATGAGCATCCCGCCGACCGACCCGACCCCGCCCAACCCCACCCCGTCGCCAGGGCCGACGGATCCGCAGCCCGGCCCCGCGCCCGGTCCCGTCCCCGTTCCGCCGCCGGACCCGGTACCGCCGGCGCCGCCGGGACCGGCCGGACCCGACCCGGTGCCGCCGACCCCGCAACCGGGCCCCCTGATCCGGTCCAGCCGCGCGGCCGGACCCCGCTGACCCGCCCCTCCCGGACGGACCGCGTCACCCCGCCGGAGGTGTACGGCTCCTGTGCACCTCGGCGGGGTCGTCGCGCGCCCCGGCTCCCAGCAGCCCCGTCGCCTCGAACCGAGAACGGGCCGCCAGCCGGGGCAGCTCCCTGCGGGAGATCCGGGTGACCACCGGCGGCAGGACCGCCCGCCCGACCTGGGCGAGCCGCAGCCAGGACGGGACGTACACGGCACGGGAGCGGCGTTCGACGGCCGCCACCATGCGCTCCGCGACCTGCTCCACGGGATAGACCCTCCGGGCCGGGGGCGGCATGTGGCGCCGCAGCTCCCGCAGGACGGCGTGCTGGTCCGCGTCCCGGATCATGTCCGTGTCGGTCCAGTTGAGGTAGGCGATCCCGACCGCGACGCCCTGGTGCGCCACCTCGGCCTGAAGGGCGTGCGCGAAGGACTCGACGCCGGCCTTCGAGGCGCAGTAGGCGCTCATCATCGGTGAGGCGCCGAAGGAGGCCAGCGACGCGATCTGGAGGTAGTGGCCGCGCGTGGCGACGAGGTCCGGGAGGAACGCCCGCGCGGTGATCGCGCTGCCGGTCAGGTTCACGTCGATCACGCGCCGCCAGGTCGCCGGATCCGACTCGGCGAACGGGCCTCCCTCGGCGACTCCGGCGTTGGCGACGACCGCGGAGGGCGCGCCGAGCTGTTCACGGATACCGGCGGCCGCGTGGTCCATGGCCGCGTCGTCGGTGACGTCGGCCTCCCACCACCCCGCCCGGCCGGGCAGCGCCGCCGCGACCTCGGCGATCGCCTCGGGCTGGCGCCCCAGCAGGGCCACGACGGCTCCCCGCTCGGAGAGGACGCGGGCCGTGGCCGCTCCGAGGCCGCGCGAGGCCCCGGTCACCACCACGACCCGGCCCGCCAGCGGACCATTTCTACGCATATCGGCATCAGCCATGCGCACCACGCTAACCGCACCGCGCCGCCATGGCCTTCGTACGTGCCGCCGCCCGGGCCGCCCCGACTCCCCCGTGCCGGGTGCGGGCGCCCGGCGGACGCGGACACCGCACCCCGTGCCGCTCGTCACGCCAGAAAAGGCGTAAGTCCCTCAAAGATGGAAACCTGGGTGCAGCCGACCCGGACGGCCCGCGCCGGCCGCGAAGAGCGTTCACTCCCAGGAGGGTTGCATGGCTGTACGGCATCAGCTCATCAAGAGGCCGCCCCATGTGGTGTGGTCCGTACTGGCCGACCCGGACCGCTACAGCGAATGGGTGGTCGGCACATCCGACACCTGGCCCGCCGAGGGCCAGTGGCCGCAGACGGGTGCCTCCCTGACCTTCGAGGTGCGCCTCGGCCCCTGGACGGTGAGCAACAAGACCGTCGTGCGCCGCTGCGATCCGCCCAGGCAGCTCGAACTGGAAGCCAACTCCGGCCCGTTGGGCACGGCCAGGATCGCTCTGGACGTCCGGGAGTGGGGCGAGGACACCCTGCTCATCGTCGACGAGCACCCCCTGCGCGGCGCCGGCGGCACGCTGCACAACGCGGCCTTCGAGGTACTCGTCCAACTGCGCCACCGCGCGATGCTCAACCGGCTGGCGGACCTGTGCGAGAGCCGCCCGCTCCCCGAACCTGCCTGCCGGTAGGACCCCCGGCGGTGCTCCCCCGTGCGAGGCCGGGGCCGCCCTCGTGAACTGGAGGCAGACATGCCGGACGCGGTGGTGATCGGCGCCGGGCCCAACGGCCTGGTGGCGGCCAACCTGCTCGCCGACGCGGGCTGGAGCGTGGAGGTACTGGAGGAACAGAGCGCACCGGGCGGCGCGGTCCGGCACGACCGCGAGGTGCACCCCGACTACGTCAGCGACGTCTTCAGCTCCTTCTATCCGCTGGCCGCCGCCTCCCCCGTCCTCGCCGGCCTGCGCCTGGACCGCGAGGGACTGCGCTGGAGCCACGCCCCGTACGTGCTGGCGCACCCCCTGACCGACGGCAGCTGCGCCCTCCTCGGTCGCAACGTCGAGGACACCGCCGCCGCCCTGAGCGCGTTCAGTCCCGGGGACGGCGAGGCATGGCGGGAGCTGCACCGGATCTGGCAGCGGCTGCGGCCGGACATCCTCGACGCGCTGTTCACCCCCTTCCCGCCCGTGCGCGCCGGGGCCCGGCTCGCCATGCGGCTGCGCGCGGCGGGCGGACTGCGGCTGGCCCGGTCCCTGGTGCTGCCCGTACGGCGCCTGGGCGAGGAGGAGTTCGAGGGCGAGGGCGGCAGGCTCCTGCTGGCCGGCAACGCCCTCCACGCCGACCTCGCCCCCGAGGCGGCGGGCAGCGGCGGTTTCGGCTGGCTGATGTCCATGCTGGGCCAGACGCACGGCTTCCCGGTGCCGACCGGGGGCTCAGGCGTGCTGACCCAGGCCCTGGTGCGCCGGCTGGAGAAGCGCGGCGGCGCGGTGCGCTGCGGGGAACGGGTCACCGAGGTCGTGGTGCGGGGCGGCCGGGCCGTCGGCGTGCGCACGGCGGGCGGGGAGGCGGTCGCCGCGAGCCGGGCCGTGCTGGCCGACGTCTCCGTGCCGGCGCTGTACGGCGGTCTCGTCGACGAGGCGCATCTGCCGGCGCAGCTGCTCGCCGATCTGCGCCGCTTCCAGTGGGACTTCGCCACCTTCAAGGTGGACTGGGCGCTCAGCGGGCCGGTGCCGTGGACCGCGGAACGGGCGGCGTCCGCGGGCACGGTCCATCTCGCGGACGGCATGGACGAGTTGACCAGGTTCGCGGCGCAGATCGCCATGCACCAGGTCCCCGACCGACCGTTCGCCATCTTCGGCCAGATGACCACGTCGGACGCCACGCGCTCGCCGCAGGGCACCGAGTCGGCGTGGGCGTACACCCACGTCCCGCACCGGATCACCGGTGACGCGGGCGACGGTGGACTGACCGGCAGCTGGGACCGGCGCGAGCAGGAGGTCATGGCCGACCGGGTGGAGGCACAGGTCGAGCGGTTCGCGCCCGGGTTCCGGGGGCTGATCAGGGCCCGCCGCATCCTGGCACCGCCCACGCTGGAGAGCATGAACGCCAACCTGCACGGCGGTGCCATCAACGGCGGCACCACGGCCATGCACCAGCAGCTCGTCTTCCGGCCCGTGCCCGGCACCGGACGCCCCGAGACCCCGGTCAAGGGCCTCTACCTGGCCTCGGCCGGTGCGCACCCCGGCGGCGGTGTGCACGGGGCGCCGGGTTCGAACGCGGCGCGCGCCGCCCTGCGCGGGCACCTCCCCACCGGGCTGACCCGGGTCCAGCGCGTGCTGACGCGCCGCGACCGCAAGGGCGACCGCACCGCGAGCTGACACCCGGACCGGCAACTCCGGGAAGGCCCCGGGTGCCGTACGGGAGCCCGGGTGCCGTACGGGATCACGCCCGGCCCGGCCGCACGGGCCCTCCCCCGCTGCCGTCGAGACCGAGCCGACGTGTCCGCCTTCCGGCGTGTACCCGCGGCCGCCGGGCATCCGTCCGCGGGGCCACGAGCCGCCGCACGCTGGGGGTCCGCCCCCGGGGAGCGGCCTACGCGGTGCGCCGTGACATGCTGGAACTGCTGATCATGACGGCGAGCGAGGACGTACGGCAGGGTGAGGAAAGCGACACGGCCGACCTGGACGGGTACCTGGGACCGCTTCGCGGCGTCCGACCCGGGGCTGCTGCGGCTCATGGCCGGACTGCGGACCGTGGGCGCCATCGCGCTCACGCTCGCGCTGCTGGCCCTGATGGACGCCGACGTGACGCACATGGTGGGCGGCGCCATGGGGGCCATGGTGGCCACCTTCGCCATCCGGGAGAAGCAGCGGCGCGAACAGGCGATCACCCTCGCGCTCGGCCTGCCGGTGTCCCTCGCGGCGGTGTCGCTGGGCGCCCTTCTGAACACCCACGTCGTCGCGGGTGACCTCTTCTTCCTCGCCCTGATCTTCGGCGCGGTCTACAGCCGCCGCTTCGGCGACCGGGGGACGGCGCTCGGGCTCATCGGGTTCCAGGTCTACTTCATCTCCATGTTCGTCCAGGCCGACGCGGAGACGCTGCCCGGGCTGTGCGCCACCCTCGTCCTCTCGTTCGCGTGCAGCGCGGCGGTGCGCTTCGGTCTGGTGGCGGAGACGCCCGAGCGCATCCTGCTGCGGCTGCGGGAGGCCTTCCGGGCGCGCCTGGCCCAGCTGGTGTCCGCGCAGACCGAGCTGCTGGACGCGGGTCCCGACCGGATGGAGAAGGCCCTGGAGGAGGTGCGGCGGCACACCGCCCGCCTCCACGAGACGGCGATGATGATCCAGGGGCGGCTGGAGGAGGGGACCAGCGACAGCACCGCCGCCTCCCACGTGCAGCGCCGGGTCGCGGAGGCCGAGATCGCCGCCGAGCGGCTGGGCGTCCTGCTGCTGACCGCGCGCAGCGCCGAGCGCGCCGACACGCTCACCCTGCATCTGCCCGACGCGCCCGTGCCGGCGCCGGGTGACCGGTTGCGGGCCGAGGACGACATCACGGCGACCCTGCGGCGCGATCTGAACGCCCTGCGCCTGCTGGTCGTCCGGCCCGCCTCCGGCATCGGCGGCACCGCGCTCGCCCACGTGCGCAACCGGCTGCTGTCCTACCGCGACGAGGAGAACCTGCCGCGCGCCCCCGCCGCCGTCCAGGACGTCTTCCGCGGCATCGGCGAGGCGGCGCACTCGGTCCTCGGCCTGCGACTGGCCTTCGACGGCCCGCAGGACGAGTCCGACGACTCCCCGGCCACCACCCGCTCACGCGAGGAGCTGGACGCCGAGGACATCGCGATCGCCGGTGCCGAGGAGAGCGGCCGGGACGAGGACGAGGACCGCACCGGGCTGCGGCGCCCCACCACGCGCGCCGCCGTCCAGGTGGCGGTCGGCTCGGCACTGGCCATCGCGGGCGGCGAGTTCCTGTCCAGCCAGCGCTGGTACTGGGCGGTGCTCACCTGCTGGGTCGTCTTCCTCAACACGGCGTCCACCGGCGAGATCCTCGTCAAGGGCTACCGCCGGCTCCTGGGCACCGTCTTCGGCGTCGTCGCCGGAGTGCTGCTGGCGGGCGTGGTCGGCAACCACACCTGGACCGCGTTCGGCCTCGTTTTGTTGTTCATCTTCGCGATGTTCTTCACGGCGCCGCTGTCGTACGCCCTGATGTCGTTCTTCGTCACGGCGATGCTGGGGCTGCTCTACACGCTCCTGAACACCTACAGCGCCGAGGTGCTCGTGCTGCGGATCGAGGAGACCGCCCTCGGCGCCGTCTGCGGGGTGGTCGCCGCCGCGCTGGTCCTGCCGGTGCACACCGACCGCCGCACGGACGAGCAGCTCGCCACGGTGCTGGCCCGGCTCGGCGACGTCACCGGCGCGGCGGTGGAGCAGTTGAGCGGCGGGCCCGCGCTGGACCTGCTGGACAAGGCCCGCGACCTCGACACGGCCCTGGAGGACCTGCGGGCCTCCACGCAGCCGCTCACGCACCCCATCACCCCGCTGCGCTCCCGCCGGCAGACCGCCCGCTATCTGGTGGCGCTCCTGGAGACGTGCGCGTACCACGCGCGTTCGCTGGCGGCGACGGCGGAACTGCTGCCCCACAGCAAGACCGTCGCGGCCGATCCCCGGCTGAAGGGGGCGGGCCGGCGCATCGCGCACAACATCGACGTACTCGTCGCCCATGTCGAGAACCGGCCCGACGCGGGCACGGTGGAGACCGGCGCGAGCCTCGCGTCCATGCTGGAGGGCGACCGGCCTGGCGAGGCTCCCCGGCACGACCGGGTCACCGGCCGGGTCCTGCGGCATCTTCAGCGGCTGGACGAGGGAGTGGTCGGCCTGGCCCGTCCACTGGGGGTGCCCGTCGCGGCGTCCGACGGGTCCGCCGCCCGCCGGTCCGCCGCGCTGTGAGCACGGGGCCGTCAGAGGCCCGCCCGGTTCCGCGCGTGCTCGAAGGCGGCCAGCGGGTCGCCTCCGCTGTTCCAGGGCCAGGCGGTGACCGTGTTGCCGATGGCCTCGAAGACGGGGGCGGCCTGCTGCCTGCGGTCGGCGGCCATCAGCGCGTAGGCGAGGAGGTTCAGGTCGGCGAGCGTCTTCGCGTGGTGGAAGAACGACGGCTGCGGCCAGGTGTGGTGGGCCCGCTCCAGCGACTCGACGGCCTGCGGGTTGGTCCAGTGGTTGCGGGCCACCAGGGCGTCCACTCCCCCGCGGGCCAGCGCGGCGTTGTACTGCATCACCTGGGCGGTGAGTTCCACCGCGGCGCAGGGCGCGTTGGCCGGCATCCGGGGGCGTACGGAGTCGATGAAGTCGAGCACCTGGACCCGCGAGCCCGCCTCCTCGGGAGAGAGGTGGGCCAGCATGCTCAGGTACGCCTCCCGGTGCCAGCGGTCCCGCGCCAGGATCTCGTTCCAGGCACCGAAGACGTCCGACTGCGCGTAGCGCTCCAGGCGGGCGATGCCGAGCAGCACGACCCACGGCGCGGGGTCCTGAGGGTCGAGGTCCGCCGCCCGCAGGCACTGCTTGGCGGCGGCCGAGGCGTCGGCCAGTCCTCCCGTGCCGCGGCCTCGGACGAGTTCGGACCAGGCGGCGAGGACGAGCGCGCTCGCGTTGCCCGGTTCACGCGTCGCCCAGGCGGACGGCAGATGCGATTCGGACAGGTAGTCCGCGAGGACGGACAGCCGGTGCGCACGCCGGTCCCAGTCGCCCGGGTCCTGTTCGAACAGGCGGGAGAGCTGGGCCACGCACAGGTCCGTCGTGCCGAAGGTGCCGGACCTGGTCGTCGCGCGCAGTGACTTCAGCAGCCTGCCGAGGTCCCCGTCGTCGAGCTCGGGGGCAAGGCGCGGCTTTCTGCGGCGACTTGAGAGAAAAGACATGATCGCATGCTATGAGTGACAAGACCCGCCACAAGGGGCGCGGCACGATCGTTACCGGATGCTGGCCGACGGCTCGCGCCGCCCGCTCGCGGGGCCGCGCACACGAGGGCGCCGGAAGACGCCCGGCGCGGCCGGTGACGGGAGCCGAACGGGCCCGACACGGGTCGTGAGGGGGCGGTGGGGTCGCCGTCCGTCCCCATGTGTGCCCTCTCGCCTCCTGGCGCCCGGCAGTGTAGACATGGGCACATGGTCCGACTATTGGGTCGATCCCGGGCTCGGTCGACCCGCCGGCACGACGCTCCGCGCACCGGGCGTGAGCGCGCTCGCGGAGCGCACGCGCAGCGAGCGCGGCAGGCGCCGCACAGACCGTCCGAGAGGCGGAGCGCGCCGGGCGGCGGGCACGGGCCCGCCGCCGGTCTGCGGTCGGCGCTGAGCGGGCGCAGTGTCGCCGGCCAGGTGTTCGTGTTCCAGCTGGTGATCGTGCTGATGCTGGTCGTCTCCGGGGTGGTGGCGCTGGTGCTCCAGGTGCGCCACGACACCACGCAGGAGGCCCGCAACCGTTCGCTGGCGGTGGCCGAGACGTTCGCCAACGCGCCGGGCACCCTCGCCGCGCTCAGCAGCCCGGACCCCACGGCGATCCTCCAGCCGCGCGCCGAGGCGGCCCGCAAGAAGTCCAAGGTGGACTTCATCGTCGTGCTGAACACGGACGGGATCCGCTACACGCACCCGAAACCGGACCGGATCGGGAAGAAGTTCGTCGGGACCCTCGCGCCCGCGCTGGCCGGCCGCTCCTTCACCGAGGAGGTCAACGGCACGATCGGGCCCCTGGTCCAGGCCGTGGTCCCCGTCGAGCGGCCCGACGGCTCGGTCGCCGGCATGGTGTCGGCCGGGATCACCACCGCGAACGTCGGCGGTGCGGCCGACCGCCAGCTGCCGATCCTGCTGGCCGCCGCGGGGGCGGCCCTGATCCTGGCGACGGCGGGCGCGGGGCTCGTGAGCAGACGGCTGTTGCGGCAGACGCACGGTCTCGGCCCGTACGAGATGACCCGGATGTACGAACACCACGACGCGGTGCTGCACGCCGTCCGCGAGGGCGTGATCATCGTCGGCGGCGAGGGACGGCTGCTGCTGGCCAACGACGAGGCGCACCGCCTGCTCGGGCTGCCCGAGGACGCCGAGGGGCGGCACGTCCTGGAACTCGGTCTCGACCCCGACACGGCGGAACTGCTGGCTTCGGGGCGCGTCGCGACGGACGAGGTGCATCTGGTCGGCGACCGCCTCCTGGCGATCAACCAGCGTCCCACAGACCTCAGGGGCGGACCGGCCGGCAGCGTCGCCACGCTCCGCGACTCCACCGAGCTGCGTGCCCTGTCCGGCCGCGCCGACGTGGCCCGCGAGCGGCTGAAGCTGCTGTACGACGCCGGGCTGGGCATCGGTTCCAGCCTGGACGTGGTCCGCACCTGCGAGGAGCTGGCGGAGCTGGCCGTCCCCCGGTTCGCGGACTTCACCACCGTCGATCTCGCCGAGGCGGTGCTGGACGGCGAGGAACCCGAGACCATCGGCGAGTTGCGGCGCACGGCGTCGTCCGGCATCCGCAAGGACGCGCCCCTGTACCCGGTGGGCGAGCGCATCGTCTTCGTCGACACCTCGCCGCAGGCCCGCAGTCTGCGCACCGGCCAGGCCCTGCTGGAGCCCGACCTCGAGGAGGCGCCGGGGTGGCTCGCCCAGGACCTGGAACGCTCGGCGCAGGTGGTGGAGTACGGGATCCACTCGCTGATCACCGTGCCGGTGCGCGTGGGCCCGCTGGTGATGGGCGTGGTCAACTTCTGGCGCTCCGAGAAGCCGGAGCCGTTCGACCTGGAGGAGCTGGCCCTCGCCGAGGAACTCGTGGCCCGGGCGGCGGTGTCCATCGACAACGCCCGCCGCTACACCCGCGAGCACACCATGGCGGTGACGCTCCAGCGCAGTCTGCTGCCGCGCAACCTGCCCGAGCAGAGCGCCCTGGAGATCGCCTACCGCTACCTCCCGGCTCAGGCGGGCGTGGGCGGGGACTGGTTCGACGTGCTGCCGCTGTCCGGCGCCCGGGTGGCGCTCGTGGTGGGGGACGTCGTGGGCCACGGACTGCACGCGGCGGCGACGATGGGCCGGCTGCGCACCGCGGTCCACAACTTCTCCGCCCTGGACCTGCCGCCCGACGAACTCCTCGCGCTCCTCGACGAGTTGGTAGGCCGCATCGACCAGGACGAGGCCGCGGAGGACAGCAACGCGGCGATCACCGGCGCCACTTGTCTGTACGCCATCTACGACCCGGTGTCCCGGCGCTGCTCCGTCGCCCGGGCCGGTCATCCGCCGCCGGCGGTGGTCGGTCCCGACGGCCGCGTCGACTTCCCCGAGGTGCCCGCCGGTCCGCCCCTCGGGCTCGGCGGCCTGCCGTTCGAGACGGCCGAACTCGAACTGGCCGAGGGCAGCCGGCTGGTGCTCTACACGGACGGGCTCGTCGAGGACCGGGAGCGGGACATCGACGCGGGTCTGCAACTGCTGAGCACCGCCCTGTCCCAGGCGGACCCCTCGCCGGACAACACCTGCCGGGCGGTCCTGGACGCCATGCTCCCGCCGCGTCCGAGCGACGACATCGCCCTGATCGTGGCCGGCACCCGGGCGCTGGGGCCCGACCGGGTGGCCGAGTGGCAGGTGCCGCCCGATCCGGCGGCCGTCGGTGAGGTCCGCGCCTCGGTCACCCGCCGGCTCGCGGAGTGGGGCCTGGACGACATGGCCTTCACCACGGAGCTGATCCTCAGTGAGCTGGTCACCAACGCGATCCGGTACGGCGGCGCGCCGATCCGGGTCCGTGTGCTGCGCGACCGCAGCCTGATCTGCGAGGTCTTCGACAGCAGCAACACCTCGCCCCATCTGCGCTACGCGGCGAGCACCGACGAGGGGGGACGCGGCCTGTTCCTGGTCGCGCAGCTCTCCGACCGCTGGGGCACCCGCTACACCCCGTCCGGCAAGGTCATCTGGGCGGAACAGCCCCTTCCCTGAACGGGGTGGCCGTACGTCACCCGCCCACTTGCTCCGCGCGGCCTCGGCCCGGCGGGGCAAGTGGCGTACGGCAGAGCCCCGTTGAGCGGCATCGAGGGCGCCGGGACCATAGGCCCCCAACGCCCTTTCGCCGCAGACCGGTTCTGCTTTCAATTTTCGGTCGTTCAATCACTTCCTCGCCTTCGCGCGGGTATTCGCCGTCTCCCGGTCGGACGGAATCCCGGATTCCCTTGTCCCCACTGGGCCGGCCCCGTTCCTTTTGCGCATCCGTGCCCGAGGCGTTCAACTGGAAATGGAGAACTACGTATCTCTCGCAAAGGGGATGGTGGTATGTCTTCCACCGAGTTTCTGACCGACGACATCACCGAAGTCCAGGGCATCGACGTAGAGGCGGCGCTCGACCCGGTCGAGGCCGACGGCCAATTCCGCGACAGCCGTGAGTGCGCCGCGCTCGCCCTGTCGTCCGGAGCCGGCAACCTCCTGTTGTCGCCTCCGACGCCGCGGCCCAAGAAGGGCTGACGGGGGAATCCATGGAGCAGTCAGGCACTCCGACCCGATTGTCGGTCGCCGTGCAGGACCTTGCTTCGGACGTGGTCTCCGCCCTTCGGGGCGGGGACCCGTTTCGACTGTCCGGCAAGGTGGCGGCACGCGAGACGACCGAGGCGAACGGCGATCCCGCACTGGCCGCCGTACGGGTCCTCGGCGCCGACGCGCTGCTGCCCGTCGTCCTGCGTCGCGCGCCCGCCGACCCTGAGGACCTGCGGGTCTTCGACCTGGCCGTACGGGCCTTTCCGCCCCCGGCAGACGCCTCCCCCACCTCCGCGTGGAGCCACTGGGCGATGCGGCGGACGCTGACGCGTCTCGACGCGTCCTTCGACGGCGTACCGGAGGATCATGCCGAACCCGGGGCGACGTGGCTGGAGGACGCCTCCTGGCAGGTTCTGACCCGTCAACTCGCCGTGCTGGCACCGCTGGCGGTGCCCGGGGGCGACTGTGCGGTACTCCGCGCGGCCCAGCGGCGCCCCGTCGACGTCGCCCGCGGGTTCGTGCGTGCGGTCCGCCGCCGCGACTGGCTCCAGGCGGCCGGGGCGGGACGCTGGCTGGCCCTCCTCGACGAGGTGCCGGACACCCTTGGACTGGAGACCGGCCTGGAGTTCGTCGCCGGGATGGGGGCCGGCGATCCGCGCGTGGCCCTCCAGGTCCGGGCGGCGCAGCTGATGCGGGCCGGAGCACCGGTGTGACGGCGCACGACGTCCGCGGGGTCGCCGAGGCCGCGCTGGACTGGATCTCCGCCAGCCGCGCGGGGTTCCGGCTCGGCGACGGCGCGCTCGCCCCGGACGGGGACGTGAACACCAGCTGGAAACCGCTCGGTGAGCTCGCCCAGGTGTGCGTGTGCGTGCGCCGGGCCACCGACCCCGCGGACCCGCTGCACCGGACCGCCTCCGACCTGCTCGACTTCGCCTGGCACCAGACGGACAAGGGCGCCCTCTTCCACGAGTTGCAGCACCTCGAACCCTTCGCGACGTACCCGCTGGAGGTCTACGCGGCGTTCGCCTCGGCCGGGCTGCGGCACCGCGGCTACGAGGAGGCCGCCGCGACGGTGGCCCGCACCCGCGGCTGGCGGGTGACGGAGCAGGAGCCCAACCGCAGGCTGAGCGTTCTCAACTCCGAGCGGCGCAGCGGCATTCCGGAGCACGACGGCTTCCCCGAGGCCCTGCGCCGCACCTGGCTCGGCGGCCTCCCGGAGCCCTGGACGTTCGAGCGGGCCGCCGGATACACCCTCACCCACGTGGTCTTCCACCTCACCGACTGGGGCCTGATCCCGCAGGGTCTGCCCCCGTCGGTGGCGACGTATCTGCGGCACTGGCTCCCGCCGTGGCTCGACACCTGCCTGGAGGACGGGCAGTGGGATCTGAGCTGCGAACTGCTGGCCGTGGCGGCGAGTCTGCCGCGGCTGCCCGAGCGGGCGGTGCTCCAGGACGCGTGGACGAGACTCGCGGCGGCGCAGGACGACGACGGCGCGGTGCCCGAGGTCGGCCCCGTCCGGGGCGAGCGGGCGGCGGTCACGGGCTTCGCCGGGTGCTACCACTCGACGCTGATGGCCGCCTTCGCCGCCGTCCTCACCCTCGGCCGCATCGACGGCGACGGGAGCGGAGGCACCGCGGCAGGACAGCACCCCCTCCCGCGGGCGGCACGACCGAACCCGAACGGACAAGGAGCGCCGGGATGACCAGTACCCGTCTCGTCCACACCGTCGGGGTCGGCGCCATCGAGTGGCTGCACGCCCACCGCGACGGCTTCCGACTGGAGACGGACGTCGACCCCGAGGTCGGCTTCCTCGAACGCTTCAAGCCGGTCGGTGAACTGGCCCTGATCTGCAAGGTGTTGTTCCGGGAGGGCGTGGCCGGCTCGCGGCAGGCCGAGCTGGCACGGCAATTGCTCGACCACGCCTGGCGGAACACCCTCGACGGCGGCCGGATGCTGGTCCGCGGACAGCGCACCGAGCCCGTCTCCCCCATCCCGTTCGAGGTGTACCTCCCGTTCAAGGAACTCGGGTACAGCCAGCCCGAGCTGGAGGAGGGCATCCTGCTCAACCACCGGCTCCTGAGCACCGCCGCCTTCGAGATGCCGCCCGTGCGCCGGCTCGGACTCTCCGCGTTCCAGCGCCGCTTCGGGCTCCCGCCCCGGCCGCCGGAGGACGACGTCGTCGGCAGGACGTGGCTGGGCCGCACCCCCGAACCCTGGACCGTCGAGGGGCACATCGCCTACGACATCACGCACACCGTCTTCCACCTCACCGACTGGGGCGAGCGGCCCGAGGCGCTGCCGCCCCGCATCGCCGACTACCTGGCCCTCTGGCTGCCCGTGTGGCTGGACGACTGGCTCGACCTCCAGCGGTGGGACCTGCTCGGCGAACTGCTGGTCGTCGACGCCTGCCTGCCGCACCCCACGCTCGACGAGCGGGCCTGGGAGGGCTTCGCCGCCGCCCAGCAGCCGGACGGCGCGATGCCCGCCGTACGCGCCATGCCGGAGGGTGAGCCCGACGAGGTGTTCGACCTCGTCTACCACCCGACCCTGGTGGCCGCCTTCGCGTCGGTGCTGGCCACGTCCCGCGCGCTGTCGCGCCTGGCGACGGCGCCGGCATGACCGTCCGCCCCGCGCCCTGGCCGGGCGGACCCCACGGCGCCACCGGCACCCCACCGGCGCCGGAGGGACCGGCGGAACCGCCCGTGGACGCGGAGGCGGTCCGGCGGCGGCTCGACGCCGCCGTCGCCGCCGTCGACGCGCCCGACGTCGTCTTCGCGCTGTCCCGGCACGGACACCGGACCGTGCGCTGCGGCGGCACCGCACCGCCGCCACCGGTCCCCCGCGCCGAGCTGCGGTACGAGATCGGGTCGGCCTCCAAGACGTTCACCGGGCTCCTCTTCGCCCAGCTGACCCGCGCCGGGGTCATCTCCGGCGGCGAACCGGCCGCCGCCCTGCTGGACCCGGGCCGCGGCAGGTCCCGGGACCCGGTCACGCTCGCCCACCTGATCACCCACACCTCCGGGCTGCCCGCGCTGCCCGCCGACTTCTTCCTCAGGGCCTTGCCCACCTGGCGCACCAACCCCTACGCGGGCTACCCCACCGCGCGGGTCGTCGACGCGTTCCTGCGGGCCCGGCCACGGCACCGGCCGGGCACCCGCTGGCACTACTCCAACTTCGCCGTCGCCGTGCTCGGCCACGCCCTGGCCGCGGCGACCGCGACACCGTGGGAGGACCTGGTGACGGGCCGGGTGCTGCGTCCCCTGGGGCTGACGGGGGTCGCCCTGCGGCCCGCCGGTCCGGGGACCGACGCCACCGGGCACCGCAAGGACGGCACGACCCGCACGCCGCCGCTGGTCGTCGGCGGGTTCCAGGCGGCCGGCGCCGTCCGGGCCGCCCCGCACGACCTCCTCACGTTCCTGGAGGCCCACTTGGACCCGTCCCGGTCACCGCTGGCGGGCGCGCTGCACGCGGTCCGGCGTCCGGTGCTGCGGCGCGGGTTCGGACACCGGCACACGCACACGGTGGCGTGGTTCCAGCACCCCGCCGAGCACGGGCCGATGTACTTCCACTGCGGGGCGACGCTCGGGCAGCAGGCGTTCCTCGGCTTCCACCCGGGCACCGGCACCGCGCTGGCCGCCGTGTGCACGCGCCGGTTCCGCGCCCGCGACGCCTTCGTGCCCACCGCGTACGCGCTGCTGGCCGAGTCGTAGCGGGCGCACGGGTCGCCGGGACGCCTCCCGCCGCCGTGGGCCACGCCCCTCGAACGCCGGAGGGGCCGGGGTCGCCCGGTCCGTCCGGCGTTCGAGAGGGTGGCGGCGGATCCTCGCGGACGCGTCGTCAGAGGCGCTGCCACAGGGCGGGGGTGAGCGCCGGCTGCCAGGCGCCCTGGGCCTGGTGCCCCTGGAGGCACTGGTAGGTGACGCCGTCGAACTTCACCCGGGTCCCCGTGTCGTAGATCCGGCCCGCCGACCAGCCGCCCTGCTGGCCGTCCTGCGCGGTGGGCGTGCCGGACTGGCCGGTGCTGGTCTTGAGGGTGAGGCCGTACTCGCTGAGCAGCGGGTTGATCGGCTGGTAGAACGTCGTACCACCGCTCTTGCAGTCCCCCGAGCCGCCCGAGGTGACGCCCTGGGCCTGGGTTCCCGAGAGGTACGAGCCGCCGGAGTCGCCCGGCTCGGCGCACACCGTCGTGCGGGTCACGTTCTCGACCGTGCCCTGGGAGTAGGTGACGCTGGTGCCGTGCTCCTCGACCGTGCCGCAGTGCCAGCCGCTGGTGGAACCGGAACGGCAGATGGCGCCGCCCACCAGGGCCTGCACGGAGCCCGCGATCTCGACGTTCTTGTCGCCCTCGCCCTTGACGGTGGCGGTCGCGGTCCAGTCGCTGGTGACGGCCACCCACGACATGTCGTTCTTGGGGAAGACGGACGCCTGGAAGGTCCCCTGCGCCACCTTGTTGAAGCCGGTGGTCTTGGCGCCCTGCTTGCCGCAGTGGCCGGCGCTCGCGAAGCCCTGCTGCTCGCCCTTGGTGACGGAGAAGCCGACGGAGCACCGGGCCTGATCGTCGATGTAGTAGGCGTCACCGCCCCTGACGTCGTGCAGGGCGCGCGGCCGGTCCGGGGACACCTTGACCTCCACGAGACCGCGCTCCACCCCGGCCGCCTTGACGACCGCGTCCGCCGCGGCCTGGCTCGTCGCCTGGAGGACGACCTGGTTGGCACGTACGTCGACGTACCGGACCGGCGTGTCGACGCCCTTGGCGCCGGTGGTGGCGCGGTCCAGCTTCGCCTTCAGGGCGTTGAGTTCCGCGAGTCCCCGCTTGACGACCACGGCCTCGGCGCCGCCCGCCTTGATGGCCGCGACGTCGGCGGTATCGGTGGTCGCGACGGTGAGGTCGGCGGAGGTCGGGCCCTTCACCCAGGCTCCCGCGAAGTGCGTGCCCAGCGAGTTCTGGAGCCGGCCGGCGCGGGTGCCGGCCTCCGCCTCGTTCACCAGGCGGGCCTTGGCCTGACTGCCGGTCAGGCCGAGGTCCCGCTGCAGGGCGCGCAGCAGCGTCGTCGACGGCTTGTCGGCGCCGAGCGTCTGCGCGGCGGAGGGCGCGGCCGCCGGCGCGGGGTCGCCGCCCGCGGTCGCGGACCCCGTCAGTGCGAGCGTGCCGAGCACGGTGAGCGCGGCACAGCCTGCGCCGGCGTATCTGTGGACCATCGATGTCTCCTCCGGTTCGGAGCGAAAGGGCTTCGAAACCGTAGGTTTTGCCGCAAAACGATCAAAAGATGTCTGGTTCGCGTCCGTTCCGCGCATCGGCCGACAGGAAGGGGCCCGCCCGGCGGAGTGCCGAGGGCGCCGCCAGGGCGCCTGACGCTCCGCCAGGGGTGTCTCTCAGGCGGGCTTGAGGCCCGGATCGCCCGCCTCCGTCACGAAGGACGCGGCCGTGGAGACCGGCGCGCCCGGCGTCGTCACCGCGGACACCGTCTTGAAGTCGGCCCGCGCCACGTCCTGTCCCAGCTCGACCCGCACGTAGCCGCGCCGCCCGTTGTAGAACTTCAGATGCGGGTTGGCCTTGGTGTACGTCTCCCAGTTGCCCGGCCTGTCGGCGCCGTCCTTGCCGCTCGCCACGGACGTGGCGACGAGCTCCGTGCCGAGGGTCTTCGAGCCGGGGTCGTCGAAGGACTCCTTGATGTCGAAGGCGTAGCCCACGTGGACGTCACCCGTGAGCACCATCAGGTTCTTGATCCCGGACGACTTGACGCCGGCGAGCACCCGGTCGCGGGAGGCGCGGTAGCCGTCCCAGGCGTCCATGGACACCTTCGCCGGATCGTTCAGGTCGAGCTTGCGCTGGGAGAAGCAGACCTGTTGCGGCACCACGTTCCACAGGGCGTTCGAGGAGCGCCAGCCGTTGATGAGCCAGTCCTCCTGGGCCGCCCCCGTGATGGTGCGCCCGGGGTCGTCGGACTCGGGGCCGGGGACGTGCTGCACGTCGCCGTACGCCTGGTCCGAGCGGTACTGGCGGGTGTCGAGGACGTCGAACTGGGCCAGGGAGCCCCACTGGATGCGGCGGTAGAGCTGGGCGTCGGGTCCCTTGGGCAGCTGGGCGGCGCGCAGCGGCTGGTTCTCCCAGTAGGCCCGGTAGGCCGCGGCCCGGCGCAGCAGGAACTCCTCCGGCGGATCGTTCTTCTCGTCGACGGCACCCGCGTAGTTGTTCTCGGTCTCGTGGTCGTCCCAGGTCACGATGAAGGGATGCGCCGCGTGGGAGGCCCGCAGGTCCGGGTCGCTCTTGTAGAGGGCGTACCGCAGGCGGTAGTCCTCCAGCGTCTTGGCCTCGCGGTTGAAGACGTCGGGCAGCTTGCGGTCGGTGTAGCCGCGGGCGCCGCCCTGCGAGTTCACGGCGTACTCGTAGAGGTAGTCGCCGAGGTGGAAGACGATGTCGACGTCGTCCTTGGAGAGGTGGCGGTGGGCCGTGAAGTAGCCGTCGTGGTACGCCTGGCAGGAGACGGCGGCGAAGGTGAGTTTCGCGGTGGCGGCGGCGGTCGCCGGCGCGGTGCGGGTGCGGCCGGTCTCGCTGATGTACGCGCCCGTCCTGAACCGGTAGAAGTACTCGCGGTCGGCGGCGAGGCCCTCGACGTCGATGTGCAGGGAGTGGTTGTACTCGGGGAACGCGGTGGCGATCCCGGTGCGGACGACCGTGCGGAACCGCTCGTCGGACGCCACCTCCCACTGCACGAGCACCGACTGCTGGGCCAGCCCGCCGCCCGGCTCGTACGGTGAGGGCGCGAGCCGGGTCCACAGGAGCACCGAACTGGGGGTCGGGTCCCCGGAGGCGACGCCCAGGGTGAACGGGTTGTCGGAGATCCTGGCCGCGTCGAGCGCCGCGGCGCGGGCGGCACCGGGGGTCGGCAGGTTGGTGGAGAAGGCGAGGGCCGCGGCCGCGGCGGTGACGGTGAGGAAGCGGCGGCGCCCGAAGTGCCGGGCGGCGGACCGCAGTTCGGGGTCATGGGCGGAGGGCGCTTGCTGCGGCAGCGCTGTGTGACGGCCTGCTCGGGTCATGTGGTCTCCTCTCACGGTGGCGTGCGCGGGGCCCTATGACTTCCGTACGTCGAACGACAGGGCAGCGGACTTGTGCATGCTAAACAGACAATGATCGCAATCCCGGCAAGTGGGGTGCTCCGCGAGCGTCCCGGTCGGGACCGTCGTCCGTACGGCCCGGGGCGAGAGTTGACGGGGCGTCGGATACGGGGCGGCCCAGGTGACGGTGCGTCGGGCGTCACGGCGGGATGAGGGGTGGTGGCACGCCGGGCGTCGTCCCCGTCGGCGGACGGGAGGGGACGAGCCCGGCGGCACCTCGGGCGTCGGGCGGCGGCGGACGACGGGGAGACAGACGCCGGATACCCGGCGGGGCCGGAGTCGCCGTGGTCCCGGCCGCCGCCGGACGCGGGGAACCCCTCGCTGCCCGGTTCGCTCGGTGAAGTCGCCTTCACCGGGCCTCGGCGTTTCCGGGGAGCGGCTCCCGGCGGGCATCCCGAGTGCGGCGGCGGCCCGGACGGAGGAGCGTGGTGGTGAGGAGGGCTGCCATGGGTGTGACCATGTCCCGGCGCGGGGACGGCGGGGACCGCGGCTGGCTGCGCGGCGCGGCACCGCCCCCTCGCTGGGTGCGGGCGCTTCCCGTGGTGCTGCTGCTGGGCGTCGGCGTCGCCGAGCTCGTGAGCAGCAAGCCGCTGGACATCGGCTTCCTGCTGGGCGCCATTCCGTCGCTGGCCGTGCTCTCCTACGGACCGGCGGCCACCGCCGCGTTCGGCTGCGTCGTGGTCGTCCTGCTGAACGTCCCGGCGCTGCACATCAACCATCCGGGCAACACGGACCTGTTGACCATCGCCTTCATCGCGGCCCTGAGCGTCTTCGTGTCCCTCGTCCGCAGCCGGCGGGACGCCCAGCTGGTCACGGTGCGCAGTGTCGCGGAGGCGGTCCAGCTCGCCGTCCTGCCACCGCTCGCCGAGCGCATCGGGCCCGTGCGCTGCACCGGTCTGTACCGGGCGGCGCAGCACGGGACGCTGGTGGGCGGCGACTTCTTCGACGTCCGCGACGGCCCGTTCGGCGTACGGGCGCTCATGGGCGACGTGCAGGGGCACGGCCTGTCAGCGGTCGGGACGGTCGCCGCGCTCCTCGGGGCGTTCCGGGAGGCGGTGCTCGACCAGCGGGACCTGACGTCGGTGGCGGCCCGGCTCGACCGCCGGCTGTCCGTGGACTCGGCCTCGACAGAGCACTCCGAGCTCTTCGCGACCGCCGCGGTGCTGGAGTTCTCCGAGGACGCCGACGCCGTACGGATCGTGTCCTGCGGTCACCCGCAGCCGCTCCTCCTGCGGGACGGTAAGGCCGTCGAGATCGATGTGGAGCCGGCGGCGCCGCTCGGGGTCGGGCTCCTCGGCCTGTCCCCGCCCCGCGAGTGCCGGGTACCGCTGAAGCGCGGTGACCGGCTGCTGCTGGTGTCCGACGGGGTGACCGAGACCCGGGACCCGGCCGGTGCCTTCTATCCGCTGGTGGACCGGCTTACCGCCTTCGCCGACGCCGCGCCCGAGGTCCTGGTCGGCCTGGTCTGGGCGGACCTCGTTCGCTTCGGCACCACGATCCGCGACGACGTCACGATCCTGCTCCTCACCCCGCAGCCGGGGGACGGCGGGGACTGACGGCGTGCCTGGGGCGAGGGTTCCGGGGCATACGGACGCCATCGGGGAGGAGAGGTTGCATGAATCTGGCACGAGGAAGCGGCGGCGATCCCGAGGGCTGGCTGTGGGCGCTGGGTGCTCTGGCGCTGTACGCCGTGATCAGTTACGGGCTGCAGTACCGGGCCCGCGTGCGGCGCGGTTCACGGCACCCGGCCAGTGACGCGCTGCACGACCTGAAGGACCGTGAGGAGCCGCAGCGGCCGGCACAGCGCGTGGTCAGCCGCGTGATCATGCTGGGCGGCGCGTGCGTCACGGTGCTGGTCGCGTTCACGACGTCCGGAGCGCTGCGCGTGGTGGCCACCGGGCTCACCGCCCTGGTGGCCGTGGGCGCGTGGGCGTACTACGACCACCGCACGGAGGTCCCCGCCTCGTCCCACCACTGAGACGGGGCGAACGCACCGGGCCGGACTCCGCGGAGTCCGGCCCGGACCGTTTCCCGGAGGGGCCGGGCCCCTGACGGCCCCGGCCCCGTTCCTCAGGGACCCGGTCCCGGGTCCGGCCGCACCGCCTCGGCGATCCCCGCGCGGGCCGCTTCGAGCTGGGCGGCGAACGCGATGCCGAGGAACAGGGCGACCCCGGTCAGGTTGGCCCACAGCAGGAGCGCGACGAAGGCCGTCAGAGGTCCGTACAGGGCGCCGAAGGAACCGCTCTCGGCGACGTAGAAGGCGAGCAGCCAGGTGGCCGCGACCCACAGCACGAGATGCACGGCCGAGCCGAACGCGAGCCAGGTGTAGCCCGGCTGGTCCCGGCGCGGTGCCCAGCGGAAGATCACGGCCGAGGCCACCCAGGCGAGCGCGATGCCCACCGGCACCTGGATCGCGCTCCACCAGTCGAGGCTGTCCCCGCCCCAGCCGAGCGCCTCGACCACCGAGTCGCCCACGGCCTCGCCCGCGACGAGGACCAGGAATCCCAGGACCATGGGCATGCCCGCGGCGAGCGCGAGCAGCAGCGACCTGCCGTACTTGCGCAGGAAGGGCCGGTCGCGCTCGATGCCGTAGATACGGTTGGCGCCCCGCTCGACCTGGCCCATCGCCGAGGCCAGGTTGAGCACCGCGAAGGCCAGGCCCACCCACATGGCGACGGCGCTCCAGACGCCCGTACCGGCGCTGCGCCGCGTCTTGTCCAGGGCGTCCTTCACCAGGTCCGTGCTGGCGCCCGGCACGATCCGGCTGAGGGTGAGTTCGATGACCCGCCCGACGCTCTCGGTGTGCACCGTGGTGGCCACGCCGACCAGGGCGATGGTGAACGGCACCATGCCGAGGACCACCTGGAAGCCGAGGGAGCGCGCGCTCGTGAAGCCGTCGGCGTAGCGGAACCGGGAGAACGCGTCCATGAGCAGGCGGCGGCCGCCGTAGCGGCGCAGCGCGGTCAGCGCCTCGTCGCCGGAGAGCTCCTCCCCGATCATGTCCCGGGTCTGCGGGACGTGCACAGCGGTCCCCATGGTGTGCGTCTCCTCGTGTCATCCGGCCGGCCGCGCGGGCGGGCCGCCCGCCGGGAGCACGGCCCGCCCTACCGTCTCCCCTGCCGCGCGGGATTCAGCCGCTCCGCGGGACGATCACCTGAGACAATCGGAACAGTACTGGTGTACGACCGGAGTTCCGGGGACGTCGGAGGAGATTGTGCCGATCAGTTCGCGACCGTTGCGGAAGCTGGGCTTCCTGACCATCGGTCTGTTCGACGGGGCCGACCCGCGCCGCGGCCACGAGTCGACGCTGGAGATCATCGAGCTGGGCGAGCGGCTCGGCTTCGACAGCGCGTGGGTGCGCCACCGCCACCTCCAGTACGGCATCTCCTCCCCCGTCGCCGTCCTCGCCGCGGCCTCCCAGCGCACCCGCCGCATCGAGCTGGGCACGGCGGTCATCCCGCTCGGCTGGGAGAACCCGCTGCGGCTGGCCGAGGACCTGGCGACGGTGGACCTGCTGTCCGGGGGCCGCCTCAATCCCGGTGTGAGCGTCGGCCCGCCGATGCACTACGACCGCGTCAAGGACGCCCTCTACCCGGACACCGCGGACGCCGAGGACTTCGGCCACGAGCGGGTGCGGCGGCTGCTGGACTTCGTCCGCGGGGAACCCGCCACCGGCTTCAGCGGCACCGAGGGCTTCGAGGTGTTCTCCGACCGGGTGCAGCCGCAGTCCCCCGGGCTGGGGCGGCGCATGTGGTACGGCGGCGGCAGCCTGCGGTCGGCGCGATGGGCGGGCGAGCACGGGATGAACCTGCTGACGAGCAGCGTCGTGAAGGCCGAGGAATCCCAGGAATCCGAGGACTTCGCCGAGATCCAGCTCTCCCACGTGCGGGCCTTCCGCGCCCACCATCCCGAGGGCGAGCGCGCCCGCGTCTCGCAGGGCCTCGTCGTCGTCCCCACCGACAGCGCCACGGACGGGCAGCGCGAGAAGTATACGCGGTTCGCGGCACAGCGGCTGCCGCGGACCACCGCTCCGCAGGGTCCCGCCCGCCTGATGTTCGCGCCCGATCTGGTCGGCTCCTCGGCGGAGATCGCCGAGCGGCTGCACGACCACGCGGCCTTCCGGGAGATCGACGAGGTGGCGTTCGCGCTGCCGTTCACCTTCGAGCACGAGGACTACGTACAGATCCTCACCGACATCGCCACCAGGCTGGGCCCGGCCCTCGGCTGGAGTCCGGCGCCCTGACAGCTGCGCCGCCGCGGTCGGCGAGCGGTCCTAACTCCGCCGTGGTTGGCTGCGGTTCATGCAGACATGGTCAGGACGTCCCTATCCGCTCGGTGCCTCCTACGACGGCTCCGGTACGAACTTCGCCCTGTTCTCCGAGTGCGCCGAGAAGGTCGAACTCTGCCTGATCGACGACGCCGGCAGGGAGCGGCGCGTCACGCTCCCGGAGGCCGACGGAGGCGTCTGGCACGGCTATCTGCCGGACGTGCGTCCCGGGCAGCGCTACGGCTACCGCGTGCACGGTCCCTGGAACCCCGCGGAGGGCCTCCGCTGCAACCCGGCCAAGCTCCTCCTCGACCCGTACGCGACCGCCGTGGACGGGCAGATCGACGGCGACCCCTCCCTGACGGGGCACCGCCTGGACGATCCCGGGCAGCCCGACGAGCGCGACAGCCTCGGCCACGTCCCGCTGGGCGTCGTCACCGACCACCGGTACGACTGGGAGGGTGACCGCTCACCCGACCGGCCGTACCACCAGTCGGTGATCTACGAGGCGCACGTCAAGGGCCTGACTCAGCTCCACCCCGACGTCCCCGAGGAGATCCGCGGCACCTACGCGGGCCTGGCGCACCCGGCCGTCGTCGACCATCTCCAGAAGCTCGGGATCACGGCCGTGGAACTGATGCCCGTGCACCAGTTCACCCAGGACGGCTTCCTCACCGACAAGGGCCTGTCGAACTACTGGGGTTACAACACCATCGGGTTCTTCGCCCCGCACAACGCGTACTCCTCGGCGGGCAGCAGGGGCGGCCAGGTCGACGAATTCAAGTCGATGGTCAAGGCCCTGCACCGGGCGGGCATCGAGGTGATCCTCGACGTCGTCTACAACCACACCGCCGAGGGCAACGAGAACGGCCCGACCCTGTCGTTCCGCGGTATCGACAACCGGTCGTACTACCGGCTCGTCGACGAGGACCCGGCCCACTACTTCGACACCACCGGCACCGGCAACAGCCTGCTGATGCGCCACCCCAACGTGCTCCAGCTGATCATGGACTCGCTGCGGTACTGGGTCACCGAGATGCACGTCGACGGCTTCCGCTTCGACCTCGCGGCGACCCTGGCGCGGCAGTTCCACGAGGTGGACCGGCTGTCCGCGTTCTTCGACGTGGTCCAGCAGGACCCGGTGATCAGCCGCGTCAAGCTCATCGCGGAGCCGTGGGACATCGGCGACGGCGGCTACCAGGTCGGCAACTTCCCGGCGCTGTGGAGCGAGTGGAACGGCCGGTACCGCGACACGGTGCGCGGCTTCTGGCGCGGTGACGACCACACCGTCGCCGAGCTGGCTGGCCGTCTCCTCGGCTCGTCCGACCTGTACCAGCACGACCGCCGCCGGCCGCGCGCCAGCGTCAACTTCGTGGTGGCGCACGACGGTTTCACCCTGCGCGACCTCGTCTCCTACACCGAGCGGCGCAACGACGCCAACGGCGAGGACGGCCGCGACGGCGAGAGCGACAACCGCTCCTTCCACTGCGGGACCGAGGGCTCCACCGACGATCCCGGCGTGCTGCGGCTGCGGGCCCGCCAGCAGCGCAACATGCTGACCACCCTGCTGCTCTCGCAGGGGGTGCCGATGATCGCGCACGGCGACGAGTTCGGCCGCACCCAGCAGGGCAACAACAACGCCTACTGCCAGGACAACGAGGTCTCCTGGGCGGACTGGGACCTGGACGAGGAGCGCCGCGGCCTGCTGGCCTACACGCGGAAGATCGTGGCGCTGCGGCGCGCGCATCCCGTGCTGCGCCGGCGCCGCTTCCTGCGCGGCCCGGCCGAGGGCACGCCGCCCGAGCGCGCGGACGTGGTGTGGCTGCGGCCCGACGCGAGCGTGATGACCGACGAGGACTGGCAGCGCGGCGACGTCCATGCCCTGGGCGTCTACCTGTGCGGCGACGCCATCGGCGAACGCGGCCCGGAGGGCGAGCGGTTGAGCGACGACTCGTTCCTCGTGCTGTTCAACGCCTGGCACGAGCCGCTGCCGTTCCGGCTGCCGCCCGCGTCCTTCGGGGACATGTGGCGGACGGTCGCCGACACGGCCGACCCGGCGGGCGAGGAGTCCGACGAGACCGAGTTCAAGGCGGGGGTCCGGCTGACGGTCGAGGCGCACAGCATGCTCGTACTGGGCCGCCCCTATCGGACCCCGGACGCCTGACCGCCGGCACCGCGTCCGGTCCGGGCGCGGTGCCGAACGGCCCGGCGGCGGGCACGGCAGAACCGAGCGGCGCGGAGAGGCTGGTCCCACAGCCGTCTTCGCGCCGCTCGGCGTTCAGGGGTGTCGTTCAGGCGGTACCCGGGTTCACGGGCCGTCCATCCGGCGCCGGTCCTGCTCGTCCCACTTGCTCGTGTCGCGCGGCTCGGCGTACGGCTCCTCCTCCGGCGGGTGCCCACCGGCCACCGCGCGCTGCCGCGCCGTCTCCGCGTCGAACTCCAGGCCCAGCAGAATGGCCAGGTTGCTGATCCAGAGCCAGACCAGGAACACGATCACGCCGGCCATGGTCCCGTACGTCTTGTTGTACGAGCCGAAGTTGGCGACGTAGAACGCGAAGCCGGCGGAGGCGATCAGCCAGATCACCAGGGCCAGGAAGCTGCCAGGGGTGATCCAGCGGAAGCCGCGGACCTTGGCGTTGGGGGTGGCCCAGTACAGGATCGCGATCATGACGGTCACCAGGATGACGAGGACGGGCCACTTGGCGATCGTCCACACGGTCATCGCCGTGTCGCCGATGCCCAGCGCGGTCCCCGCCTGCCGGGCGAGGCCGCCGGTGAAGACGACGATCAGGGCGCTGACCGTGGCCAGGACCATGAGGACCACGGTCACACCGACGCGCACCGGCAGGATCTTCCACACCGGGCGGCCCTCGGGCATGTCGTAGACGGCGTTGGCGGTGCGGATGAAGGCCGCGACGTAGCCGGACGCCGACCAGACCGCCAGGAGCAGACCCACCACGGCGACGATCGATCCGGTGCCGCCGTTGCCCTGGAGCTGTTCGACGGCGTTGGTGATGATGTCGCGCGCCGAGCCGGGGGTGAGCTTCTTGAGGTTGTCCATCACCTTGTCGGTGGTCGACTCGCCCGCGACGCCCAGCAGGGACACCAGGACCAGCAGCGCCGGGAAGAGCGACAGCACGCCGTAGTAGGTGAGGGCGGCCGCGCGGTCGGTCAGCTCGTCGTCCTTGAACTCGCGCAGGGTGCCGCGCATGGCCGCCATCCACGACTGCTTAGGCAGCTTCGTGGGTCCGTCCGGCGCCTTGCGCTCCACGCTGGGGTCGGGACCGTACCGGTCGTCGCCCTCGGTGTCCGCGGAGGTCGTCCTGTCGGGCTCGTCCCTTGCTCCGGCGGCCTGATCCCGCGACTCGTCGGAACGCGCCTCGCGCTCTTTGTGATGAATTCCAGGTATCCGCGCCATGGCGCACCGAGTATCCGCACCGGCGCCGCTCACACGCCGAACGGCCCATCACATTCCGGAATCGCCCCTCGCGCCACCCGGAGGGAGGACCCGGACGGGGCACGGCGACGGTCCCGGCGGGCGGCCTCGGCGGTGCCGGGTCACCCCGCCACGTCCCGGATGTGCGGCACCACGCGGGTCAGCCGCAGGACGCCCCACAGGATCAGCGCCGCCCCGATCGCCTCCGGCAGCAGCCACCAGCCGGTGCGCACGCTCTCGTCGAACAGGGCGATGCCCAGGACCAGGCTGACCACCGCGTCCCCGATGGTCAGCGCGGGCTGGGAGGCCGCGAGCGGGCCGGCCTGGAGCGCGTTCTCCAGGAGCAGGATGGCGGTGACGCCGGTCAGGGCGAATCCGTAGGTCTGCCACTCGCCGAGGAACGCGCCGAAGCCGTCGTCGGCCAGCGTGCCGGTCGCCGACTTGAGCAGCGCCGCGGTCAGGGCGTTGCTGACGGCCGAGGCCGAACCGAGCACGGCGGCCCGGAACAGCGGCGGCCGTCCCGGCCGGGCCACCACGACCGCGACGGCGACCGCGCCGAGGCACACCACCAGCGCGGGGATCCACCGCGCCATGCTCGCGTGGGAGCGCGCTCCGCTCGGATCGGCCGCGACGAGGAGCAGGGCGAGCCCGGCCACCACGCCCGCGACGGCCCACCAGCCCGCGCCCGGCAGCCGCCGGTGCAGCAGCGGGATGGCGATCAGCAGAGCGAACGGAAGTTCGAGGAT
Organism: Streptomyces sp. NPDC028308; assembly: GCF_055565855.1. NCBI lineage: Bacteria > Bacillati > Actinomycetota > Actinomycetes > Kitasatosporales > Streptomycetaceae > Streptomyces > Streptomyces sp. NPDC028308. The sequence goes on along the minus strand of NZ_JBVHTO010000014.1, from coordinate 181,870 downwards.
GAAGAGGGGCTGCACCAGGGCGAGCGGGCCGTTCACGAGGGCCAGTGCCTGGAACAGCGCGGCGCCGATCACTCCGGCGATCCCGATCACCCAGGCCGGGCGCCGGGCCAGTTCGAGGATGAGCCGCAGGCCGCCGCCGCGCGCGACGGTGGACGCCGCCTTGCGCTGGAATGCGGTGCCCGCGGCGTTGCTGGCGGCTCCCAGGACGGCGAACAGCGCGGCCAGCTCGATCACTTCTCCACCATGTCCCTTCCGTGGGACCGGGGCCCGGTCGGCCCTGTCCGTCGCACCCGCGCTTCAGACCCCGGGGTCCGCCAGCAGGGGGCCCAGCGGGCCGAGATCGAGGTTGAGGTCGCCGCGCTCCAGTCCGTGCTGGGCGCACAGGTCGTCCATCCGGCTGTCGAGCAACATGAGGGCGGTGCCGAGGCGGTCCTCCTGCTCGGCGCTGAGCGTGCCCTCCTCGAAGCGGCGGATCGCCTGGCGCTCCATGAGCTGCCGGATGAGTTCCACCACGGTCAGCACCAGGGCGGCCAGGTCGCCCGCGACCCGTTCGGGGTCGAGGTCCAGGGATCCGGCCCTGGGGGGCGCCGTCACAGCGGCCCACTGTCGGACCAGGGGGCGGGCACCCTCTCGTTGACCGACGACAGCAGCGCGTGCAGGGAGATCCGCACCAGCGGCACGTCGGCGATCGCCAGCACGAGGTCGCCGCTGACCACGACGCCGGTCGCGAGCACCCGGTCCAGCAGGTCGACGAGCGGTACCCCGATCGGCGCGTACGGTTCGGCGCCGTCCCAGGGGACCGGACTGCGCAGGGCGTCGCGCGCGGGCAGCGCGGTCATGCGTCCACCGTGCCTTCCGCCCCCTGAAGGGCCTCGTCCAGCCGGGCGAAGGAGTACGGGATCCAGGGCCCCGACTCGTCGATCTCCAGCCCGCGGTACCGCTCGTCGGCGCGCAGCCGTTCCAGGGTCTCGCCGAAGGCGGCGCGCTGTCCGTCGTCGAGCAGGTAGGCCGCGTTCAGGAGCTGCGGGGCGCTCCTCCCGGTCAGCTGCTCGTTCTGGAGCCGGTGCCTGGTCGCGGCGACGGCGTGCCTGCGCAGCTCCAGGTCGGCCTCGTGGGCGCGGGCCAGGGCGTCCTCGCGCAGGACGCGGTGCGCGCGCCGGCGTGCGCTGGCCCGGCTCAGGTAGGCCCGGCCGCCGGCAGGAGGGTCCTCGGTGGCGGCGGCCGCGGCGGGGGCGTCCTCGCGCGGGCCGTCGCCGTCGCCCTCGGCCAGGTGCACCTTGACCGCCCACTCGGTACGGCCCTCCAGCCGGTCGAGGAGGGCGTGCACCGCCGCCTCCCGCGCCGCGACGGCCTCGGTCGCGTTGCGGTCGCTGAGGTACAGCGTCGCCAGCGGGAGCGGCACCACGGGACCGAGCCCGGCGGCCGCGTGCACCCCGCGGTGGTGGGCCCTCGCGCAGCGTTCGAGCTGGTAGGGGTCGTTGAACCGGTCCGTCAGGGCCGCCTCGCCGAAGTCCTCGGCGGGCACGTCCTGCACGATCAGGGCGAGGGCCCCGGCCCGCAGGACGCGCAGCGGACCGCCGCCCTCGTGCCCGACGGCCCCCGGCGGCAGGGTCTCGGACGAGGGCGTGCGGGTCACGGCGAAGACGTAGGTGACGGTCCCCTCGGGCGGGCGCTGCCCGGCGACCGCGAGTGGGGTCGGGCGGGTGGCGGCGGGCTCCACCCGGGCCCGCCCGGTGACAGCGGGCTCCTTCGTGGGCCCGTCGGCGAGGCCGGGCTCGGGTCCACGGCTCTCCGAAGCGCCCGTTCCCGGTCCCGTCTCCGGAACCGGTCGCGGGAAGGCGGGTCGCGGCTGGGGAGGCCGGCTCATCGGGTGCGCTCCTCTTCCGGTTCCGTGTCGCCGTCGCCGCCCTCCAGCGCGTCCAGCCGCTCACGCAGCCGCGCGTTCTCCTCCGCGAGGGCGTCGCGGTAGGCCCGGGAGGAGAGGGCCGGGTCGGTCTCCCACCAGTCGATGCCCGCCTTCTTGGCGGTGTCCACCGAGGCGATGAACAACCGCAGCCGAATGGTGAGCAGTTCGATGTCGAGCAGGTCGATCTTGATGTCGCCCGCGATGACGATGCCCTTGTCGAGGACGCGTTCGAGAAGGTCGGCGAGGTTGCCGGTCACGGGCCCGGTGGACTGCACACCCGGGCCCGTGTTCCAGCTGCTGACGTCGGTCACAGTGCTCCCAGATGATCAGCGGCGCGCGCGGGCACGGCGTCGACGCGGGACCTCTTCGTCCTCTTCGTCCTCTTCGTCTTCTTCGCCCTCGTCCTCGTCCTCGTCGGCCTCGTCGGCGTCTTCGGCGCCCTCGGCCTCCTCGTCGTAGGGCTCCTCGTCCTCGTCGTACTCCTCGTCCTCGTCGTCCTCGGTGTCCTCGGTGTCCTCGGCGCCTTCCTCGTAGGCGTCCTCGGCACCCTCCTCGTCCTCGGCGCCTTCTTCGTCCTCGGCGCCCTCCTCGTCCTCGTAGGCGTCCTCGGCGCCCTCCTCGCCTTCCTCGCCTTCCTCCTCCTGCCGGCGCTGCTCTTCCTCCTCCATGGCGTCCTCGTGCGACTTGACGACCTCGCTCTCGCGGATCTCGCCGCGCCAGCCCTCAAGCTCGTCGTCGCCGTGCAGGGTGACGTGGCGGGCGAAGTGCTTGAGATCCAGTCGCACACGCCGGCCCACCGCGCGCCAGATGTTGCCGGTCTTCTCGAAGAAGCCGGCCGGGTAGTACTCGATGACCAGCACGATCCGGGTGAGGGTGGGACCCAGCTCGTGGAAGGTGACCGCGCCGCGGGTGCTGCCCTTGGCGCCGTCGGAGGTCCAGACGATGCGGTCGTCGGGGACCTGTTCCTGGACGGTGGCCTTCCAGCCGCGGCTGGAAGGACCGATCTTGGCCTTCCAGTTCGACTCCGTGTCGCCGGACTTGCTGACGCTGCGGACGCCCTTCGTGAAGCTGCTGAAGTCCTCGAACTGCGTCCACTGGTCGTAGGCGGTGCGCACCGGGACGCCGACATCGACGGTCTCCACGATGTTCGTCGCCTTGATGCTGCTGCCCTTCTTCGAGCCGCTGCCGCCCTTCTTGCCGGTGAACTTCTCGACAATGTTGTCCTTGACGCTCTTGCCCTTCTCCATCATCAGGGCCTTCATCGGCGAGTCGCCGCCCATGACGCGTTTGGCGACCCCGCCCAGCAGGCCGGAGCCCGAGCCCTCCGCGGAGTCCGAGAGGTGGCTGGTCAGATCACCCAGCTTGTCCTGGGCCTTGTCCGCGAGTTTGCCGCCCATCGCGCCGACGAAGCCCGTCAGGGCGTCCTTCAGCTCGTCGACGGGTGTCTTCTCCTGTGTGTTGGCCATCTCCGCTCACCTCCCCCGCCGCGCGCCGGAACCCCGGCCGCCGCCGGCGGATCTGCTCGTCTGACGCGACTGGTTGCTTCCGGACGAGCGGGCGGTCTTCTTCGCCGCGCCTCGCCCACTGGTCTTCTTCGCCGGCGCCGTCTTCTTGGCGGCGGCCTTCTTGGCAGGCGCCTTCTTGGCCGGTGCCGTCTTCTTGGCGGCGGCCTTCTTGGCGGGCGCCTTCTTGGCGGGCGCCTTCTTGGCCGCGCTCTTCGCGGGCGCGGCCTTCTTGGCCGGCGCCTTCTTGGCGGGCGCCTTCTTCGCCGCGCTCTTCGCGGGCGCGGCCTTCTTTGCGGGGGCCTTTTTGGCCGGTGCCTTCTTGGCCGCGGCCTGCTTGGCGGGTGCCTTCTTGGCCGGGGCCTCCTTGGCGGGCGCCTTCTTGGCGGCCTTCTTGGCCGGAGCCTTCTTGGCCGCCTTCTTGCCCGCCGTCTTCTTCGCCGGGGCCGAGCCGGAGGACTTCTTGGCCGCCTGTCCGGACGACGTCTTGCGTGCAGCGGCCTTCTTGGCAGGAGCCTCCTTGGCCGGGGTCCTGCCGGCAGCCCTCTTGCGCGGGGGCGGAGGCGCCGCCTTGCGGCTCGCGGACCGCTTCTCGGTGCGCGACCTCCTGCGCTCCTCACGTCCGGGCCGGGGCCGCTCCGAGCCACGCTTCCGGCCGGGCGTTTCCTCCTCTTCCGGCTCCGCGCCCTCTTCCTCCTCTTCCTCTTCTTCTGGCTCCGCGCCTTCGTCTTCCTCCTCTTCCTCTTCCTCTTCCTCGGCTTCCGGCTCCACGTCCTCGTCCGGACCCTCTTCCTCTTCCTCTTCCTCTTCCTCTTCCTCTTCCTCCAGCTCCGCGTCCTCGTCGGGGCCCTCTTCCTCCTCGTCGGGCTCCTCGCCCTCGTCCCGGCCCCTTCCTTCGCGCGTCCGGGCGCCCTCGTCCTCGCCCTCTACGTCTTCTTCGTCCTCGTCCTCTTCGTCCTCTTCCTCTTCTTCTTCGTCCTCTTCGTCCTCGGCAGCTTCGTCCCTGCCCGAGTCCTCGTATCCGTCCTCGTACTCGTCGGATTCGTCGTACTCGTCGTCCTCCTGACCGTCTTCGTCGTCCCGGCCCTTGCCGGTGGAGTCGAGGAGTGCGTCCGTCCGGTCGCGCAGCATGTCGGTGAAGGTCGACAGGCGGCGGTTGGCGGCGGCCGAGACCGCCGAGCGTCCGACGGTCAGCAACTCTCCGCGCACCTGCTCGCTGAGATCCTGGAACTGCGGGGTCTCCTGGAGCTTCGACAGTCCCTGCGAGAGCAGTTGGCCCGGCGAGAGACTGAAGCGACGTCCCGCGAGATAGGTGCCGATGGCGAAGGCCACCTTGGCTTTCTTGGTCCGTCCCAGGACGTATCCACCGGCGACGGCGGCCGCCACGGCCACTTTGCAGCTGTCGTTCATGCGTGCCTTCCAAGCGATGAGGACATGGTCGGGGGTGCGCCGCAGCCCATGTAGCGGACCGGGTGTTCGAGGAGTTCGAGGAGCCGCTCCTCCTCCTGCTCGAAGGCCGCCTCGTCGATGACGCCCTCGTCCAGGTCGCGATTGAGCGCGGCCAGACGTGCCTGCACGGCACGTGGGTCGTGGGCCTGCCGCTCCGCCTCCTGCAGGAGGTGGTCGGCGACCCAGAGGGTGGCGCGCACCGGTGCCAGGGGAAGCAGCAGGACGCCGCTCACGAGCCCCACGTCAGTCACGCCCCGGCCACGGCGGGCGCGGTGTCGACGAAGCTGTAGCAGGGCAGCGGACCGGTGACGCTGAGCGCCAGCCGGTCCCCGAACCGGTGCGCCTGCTCGGCGACCGCCTCCCGGAAGCGCTTCTCGTCGGCCGCGCGTACCAGGAACGACGTGCTCAGCACATGGGTGTTGTCCAGCGTGCCCTGGACGGTCCGTTCGGCGAACGGCGCCAGCCGCGCCAGTACTTCGCGTGCCGCGCGCTGCGCCTCCTGGCGTACCGCGCGCGCGATCGCCTCGCCCAGACGCACGTTGGCGTCGTAGTCCGGCCTGCGCCGGGTCCGCCGTGCCAGGGTGCGCAGCCCTTCGTCCTGGTGAACGAGCCGCGCGAAGTAGCCGGGTACGGTCGCGCCCTTGAGGTTCATCTCGACGCGCCCTTTCAGGCCGTCGAGCTGCGCCGACAAGTGGTCGCGCCCGATGCGGAGTTGCTCCCGGATCGCGTCCGCGTCACGGGTGAGGACGGCGAACTGCATGGGGATCACGGGGGCCTGCGCCGCCAGTTCGTCGAGCACCGATTGATGCGCCATCAGGTCCCGGCGCCGCGCCCGTAGTTGAGTGGGAGCCGCCGACACGGCGGCACACAGCCCGGACTCGGTCAGCAGCTCGACCGGGGCACCGCCCACGCCCGGCGTGCGGGGTGTCCGCAGCGGCGCGGGGGCGATGCCGTAGACGTACAGCGCGTCGAGCGCCGTGGAGGTCGTCGCGGTCACGGTCAGCCCTCCTCTTCCGTGCGACGGCGCGAACGGGAGCGGGGACGTTCCTCGTCCCGGTCACGGCCGGCGCCGCTCTTGCGGCGCTCGGGCGCGGGGCGGCGGCGCGGGCGCTCCTGGCGCTGCTCGCGCTCCTCCGCGTCGTCGTCGTCGTCGGAAAGGTCGTGCTCGTCGTCCTCGTCACCGGGGCTGAGGGCGCCCTTCACGCGGTCGGTGAGGGAGCGCGCCGTCTTCTTGGCACCCGCCTTGCCGACGGCGCCGGCGACCGGGCCACCGAGGCCGCCGAGCAGGTCGGGCACGGTCTTGCTGCGCGCGTCGTGCTCCAGGTCGAGGCGGTTGCACGCCTCGGCGAACCGGAGGTAGGTGTCGACGCTGGCAACGACGATCCGGGCGTCGATCTTGAGGATCTCGATGCCGACCAGGGAGACCCGGACGAAGACGTCGATGACCATGCCGCGGTCGAGGATGAGTTCCAGCACGTCGTAGAGGGTCCCGGCGCGCGGCGCGCACACGACCTCGTCGCTGTAGGTGGTCATGCGGCGGTCCTTCCGAATTGCGGGGCCGGATGGCCGGTCACTGGTCTTGGGCGCCACGCCGGTAGCGGGCGACCCGTCGGTACTGCAGCAGTTCGCCCGACGGGTCCAGTTCGACCTCGTAGGTGGCGAGCAGGCTGGTGGTGTCGGGGATCCGCTCCACCTCCAGCACGTCGACGTTGACGATCCAGCCGTCGTCCTCCGCGCGGGACACCGCGGACACGCCTTCGAGACGGTGACGGATGAGCTCGGTCAGCGCCTCGGCGGCGCGGTGCGCGGCGTCCTGCGCACCGCGCACCTTGCGTCCGCGGGATTCACGTGTCGTGGAGGAGGCCGTACTGCGCCGCCGCTCGCCGGTTTCTGCCATGCGTCCACTGTTGACTCAGGGACGCCGTCGGCGCGTGCTCAGTTAGTCCATCCGGGAAGGCGTGCGTACGGGAGCAGTTGTCCCGCGGGGTGACTCGCACGGGTGCGAGCGCCGGGAGACGCCGCGCAGGGGCGTACGCGAGCGGCACGGCGGGGAGCGGCGGTGACAAGGGAAAGGCCCTCAACCGCAAGGGGGTTGAGGACCATGGGGCCTGACAGCCCGGGGGCAGGAGGCAGGGGCTCAGGGGCAGGGGTGCGGGGCGGGCACGCTCGACACCGGGGCGGCGGGACGGCGGGCGGCGGGCGGCGGGCGGCGGGCGGCGGGCGGCGGGCGGCGGGCGGCGGAACTGTGAGGCCGCCAGGGCGACGCCGGGAGGCGGCGGGACCGCCTGGCCGACAGGCGTGCCGCCCAGCGCCCCGGTTCCCTAAGCGGCGCGTGTGTTGCCCCGGGCGGCGATGTGCGGCGGCGGTGCGATGTCCCCGGGGAGGTGGGGGTCGGGTTCGGGCTCTCCCCAGGTCGCGGTGAGCGGCAGGACGCCCGCCCAGAGGCCCAGGGCCGCGTCGGGTCCGTCACCGTCCTCGGGACCCCCGGTGCGGATCTTGACCGACGCCTCCTCCAGGGAGAGGGCGAGCAGCGTGGTGGCGGCCAGCTCCTTGCGGTTGGGCCGCCGGGCGTAGTCCCACTGTCCGGGTGCCGCGTGCTCGGTCAGCCGGCGCAGGCCCGCGAGCTTCTCGTCCGGGTCGGTGACGAGGCGCGGAACACCGTAGATCATCGCGCTGCGGTAGTTCACCCCGTGCTCGAACACCGAGCGGGCGAGCACGAGGCCGTCGACGTGCGTGACGGTCACGCATATCGCAGCGCGCGGTGACGCGACCATGCTCCGGCCGGCGACCGAGCCGTGCAGGTACAGGTGGCTGCCGTCGCTTCCGTAGACGGTCGGCACGACCATCGGGACCCCGTCGACGACCACCCCGAGGTGGCACACGAAGCCCGCGGCGAGCACGGCGTCCAGGTCAGCGCGGTTCACGCTTCCCTGCTCGCGCAGGCGCCGGTGACGCGTACGGTCCGTCTCGGGGAGCGTGGCGGGAAGCTGCTGGTCGGTCACATCGGCTCTTTCGCAGGCGGGATGTCGCGGGCGGCGCGACACGACGGGCGCGTCGGCGGCGCCGCCGCACGCCGACGCGAGGAGCGCCGGCTCCGGTCGGCCGGGCGGCACCGAACCCGCGACACGGCACGGCACGGCGGCAGGCGCGACCGACTCGCGGGTCGCACCCCCACCGTGGGCACACTAACGATATCCACCGCGCGAACACCAGAGGCGTGCGAAATCCGCGCACCGGGACTATGACAACAACGGAAACCGCACCGAGACTGTGGGCGCCGGGAGTCCGCCCCGGACAGGTCAGCAGCCCGTACGGCCCGGCAGTCCGGACGGGTCGGCAGCAAGTACGGCCGGGCAGTCCGGACGGGCCAGCAGCCCTTGCGGCTCGGGAGGTCCGCACGGGTCAGCGGCCCGTACGGGTCAGCGCACCCTGCCTCGCGGCTTCAGGGCCACCGGTGGGAGCGCGGGCGCGGCCAGCGGGTCGCCGTCGTACCCCTTGACCTCGCCGAAGCGGGAGCCGGTCATCCAGTCCTCGCGGGCCTGCTCGATCTCCTGTTGCGTACGGCCGATGAAGTTCCACCACATGATGAGCTCCTCCTCGAAGGGCTCGCCGCCGAGGAGCATCAGGCCCGCGTCCGACTCGGCGCGCAGCGGGAGTTCGGTGCGTCCGCAGCCGAGGTAGAGCATCGAGCCGGGGAGCAGCGGTACGCCGTCGACGTGCGCCTCGCCGGACATGGAGAGCACGGCGTACTCGAAGTCGGGTTCGAGGGGGAGCCGCAGGTCGGCACCGCGGGTCAGGCTCAGGTCGGCGCCGACGATCGGGCTGTACGTCGTCCCGGGCGAGGTCGCGCCGTCCAGGCCGCCGAGGACGAGCGTGGCGGTGAGGCCGGGCGCGGTGACCGTGGGCAGTTCGGGGTGGTGCTCGAAGTGCGGGTCCGTGTGCCGGTGCACGTCCGGGAGGGCCACCCAGAGCTGCGCGCCGTGCAGGAGGCGGGCGTGCGAGCGGGGGCTCTCCTCGGAGTGGCTGATGGCGCGGCCCGAGGTCATCAGGCCCAGCTCGCGTGGGCGGATGGTCTGCAGGCTGCCGGTGGAGTCGCGGTGCAGCACCTCGCCCTCGTGCAGCCAGCTGACCGTCTGCAGGCCGATGTGCGGGTGCGGCGGGACCTGCATGCCGGGCTCGTCGGCGATGTCGTCGGGGCCGTAGTGGTCGACGAAGCACCAGGCGCCGACCATGCGGCGGCCCAGGTTGGGCAGCAGGCGGCGGACTTCGGTGGACTCGCCGAGGCGGACCCGGCGGGGGCTGAGGAGTTCCCGTACCGGTTCCGCCACCACGAAGCCGCGGCCGCCGCACGGGGCGGGGACCGCCTCGCGGTCAAGATTGCTCATGGCGCCCAACCTAGCCTCGTCCGGGACCCGTCGTCGTGAGTCCGTCATCCCTCCCCCCTTCGGGGCACGCGCGCCGGTGACCGGCGACCCGCACCGGCAAGAGTAGTGGAATATTCAACCAACAGGGTCCGTTGACGCCCCCGAAGGAGGTCAGCAGTGGACATGACGTACTACGACCACGGGACGGCCGCGGAGCGCTGGGAGCGGGCGCGGATGTTCTTCGAGGCCAAGGACTTCGCGGCGGCCGCGCGGGTGCTGGGCGGGCTGGTCGAGGAGGTGCCGGAGCAGGTCGGTCCCCGGCTGCTGCTGGCGCGTTCGTACTACCACTCGGCCCAACTGCGCCGCGCGGAGGCCGAGTTGCGGGTCCTCGTCGAGCGCGACCCGGTCGAGCACTACGCCCGGCTGATGCTGGGCCGCACGCTCGAACGCCAGGGCCGGCACGAGGAGGCGGAGTCCCACCTGAGGATCGCCTCGGCGCTCGCGGGCGACTTCGAGCGCCTGTGATCCGGGCGGCCCCGCGGGGTCGCGGCGGGTCCTGAGAAGTCACACCGGCTCCTGACCGAGCGGTCACACGAGGAGGCCGGGCGCCTGGCGCCCGGCCTCCTCGCCGCACGTCGGTACGACCGCCGCGCCGCGCACTCCCGCCGCGGGCCCGCACCCGGATCTCACCCCACAGGGCGAGAGCGCGCGTCCGGAGCCACTCCCCCGTACCCTCCGCCCCACCACTGCTCCGCACGCCCCGGACACCTGACTCGCCCCGTCCGCCCGCCTGCCGCCTCGCGTCACACCCGTCGGCTTGGCATCCTGGCCGGATGGCTTCCGCAGACGTCCCCAGCAGCTCCCGCCCGTTGAGCGACCAGGTGGAGGAACTCCTCTCCCGTGAGGGTCCGTTGCCGATCGTCGCCGCCGGGGACCCGGTGCTGCGGCGTGGCACGGAGCCCTTCGACGGCCAGTTGGACCCCGGACTGCTGGACCGCTTCGTGGCGGCGCTGCGCGCGACGATGCACGCGGCTCCGGGCGTGGGCCTCGCCGCCCCGCAGGTCGGCGTACCACTGCGGATCGCGGTGGTGGAGGACCCGGCGCCGGTGCCGGAGGAGGTGCGGCTGGCGCGCGGCCGGGTGCCGCTGCCCTTCCGGGTCCTGGTGAACCCGTCGTACGAGCCCGTCGGCGCCGAGCGGGCCGCGTTCTTCGAGGGCTGCCTCAGCGTGCCGGGCTGGCAGGCGGTGGTGGCCCGGGCGGTTCGGGTGCGGCTGACGGCGCGGGACGAGCACGGCCGCGCGGTGGACGAGGTCCTCACCGGCTGGCCCGCACGCATCGTGCAGCACGAGACGGACCACCTGGACGGCACGCTCTACCTCGACCGCGCGGAACCGCGCTCGCTGTCGTCGAACGAGGCGGTGGCCCTGCGCTGGGCACAGCCGACGCCACGAGAGGCCGCGACGGCCCTCGGCTTCGACCTGCCGACGTGAACAGCCGGAGGCACGGCATGGTGGTGAGGGTCCCCGAGCCATGGCCGATCTCCGGGAACCCTCAGGTCAGAAACCCCGCACCGCCGCACGCGCCGGAACCCCGCCGCGGGACCCCACGCCGAGCCGCACCGATCATCGGCGCTCACCAGCACCCCGGCTGCACACCAAGCTCAGGTGGCACCCCCGGGGACCCCGCGGACGCCCGTCGGTGCGGGCGTCCGCCGGTCGGTCACGCGTCCCGGTAGGCCTCCAGGAGGCGGAGCCACACCTCGCTCACCGTCGGGTACGACGGCACCGCGTGCCACAGCCGGGAGACCGGCACCTCGCCGGCGACCGCGACGGTCGCCGAGTGGATCAGTTCGCCGACGCCGGGGCCGACGAGGGTGACGCCGAGGACCGTCTCGCGGGTGACGTCGACGACCATGCGGGCCCGGCCGCGGTACCCGTCGGCGTACAGGCCGGCGCCCGCGACCGAGGAGAGGTCGACGTCGACGGCGCGTACGCGCAGGCCCGCCTGCTCCGCCTCGGCGAGGGAGAGGCCGACGGCCGCGGCCTCCGGGTCGGTGAAGACGACCTGCGGGACGGCCCCGTGGTCGGCGGTCGCCGCGTGGGCGCCCCAGGGGTCCGTCTCCAGCTGGGGGGCGCCGGAGGCGCGGGCGGCGATGGCGGCGCCCGCGATCCGGGCCTGGTACTTGCCCTGGTGGGTCAGCAGGGCGCGGTGGTTCACGTCGCCGACCGCGTACAGCCAGGTGCTGCCCGTCACCCGGAGGGTGTCGTCGACCGCCAGCCAGGAGCCGGGCTCCAGCCCGACCGTCTCCAGACCCAGGTCGTCGGTGCGCGGCGCCCGGCCGGTGGCGAACAGGATCTCGTCGGCCTCGACGCGCTCGCCGGCGCCGGTCACGGCCGTCACGGTCGCGCCCTCGCGCGTCACCCCGGTGACCGACGTGCCGGTGCGCACGTCCACGCCGGCCTCCCGCAGGGACTCGGCGACCATTTCCCCGGCGAAGGGCTCCATGCGGGGCAGCAGGGCCTCGCCGCGGACGAGGAGGGTGACGCGGGAGCCCAGGGCCTGCCAGGCCGTGGCCATCTCGACGGCGACCACACCGCCGCCGACCACGATCAGCCGTCCCGGCACGGCCTGCGCGCTGGTGGCCTCGCGGCTGGTCCAGGGCCTGACCCGGTCGAGTCCCGGCAGGTCGGGAAGCGCCGCGCGGGTCCCCGTGCACACGGCGACGGCGTGCCGGGCCCTGAGCACGCGCCGCCCGCCGTCCGGCCCCTCGACGGTCACCTCACGGGTCCCGGAGAGCCGCCCGTGCCCCCGGTGGAGGTCGGCGCCGATGCCCTCCAGCCAGCCGACCTGGCCGTCGTCCTTCCAGTTCGAGGTGTAGTAGTCCCGGTGGGCGAGGACCGCGGCGGCGTCGAGGGGGCCCTGCACCGACTGGCGCAGTCCCGGTACGCGGCGGGCGTCGGCGCGCGCGATGACCGGACGCAGCAGGGCCTTGCTGGGCATGCACGCCCAGTACGAGCACTCTCCGCCGACCAGTTCGCTCTCCACGACCGCGGTGGAGAGTCCGGCCGCACGGGTGCGGTCCGCCACGTTCTCCCCCACGGGCCCGGCACCCAGCACCACGACGTCGTACTCGATGGTTTCCGTTTCCGTCATGGGGTCAGTCTGGTAGGTGGTGCGTGCCGTGACCACAACGGGGTGTGCGCCCTGGCCGCACGGGTACGTGCGCGGAATACGCCGTCATGGGGCAGCGTTGTCGACAGCGGCTTGCCCCGAGCCCCGAAACCCAGGAAGAGGGAAACACGCCATGAGCAGCACCGTTGAGCTCACCAAGGAGAACTTCGACCAGACGGTCACGGACAACGAGTTCGTCCTGATCGACTTCTGGGCCGAGTGGTGCGGGCCGTGCCGGCAGTTCGCCCCGGTCTACGAGAAGGCCGCGGAGGCCAACCCGGACCTGGTGTTCGCCAAGGTGGACACCGAGGCGCAGCCCGAGCTCGCCCAGGCCTTCGGCATCCAGTCGATCCCGACGCTGATGATCGTCCGCGACCAGGTCGCGGTGTTCGCGCAGCCCGGCGCGCTTCCGGAGGCAGCCCTGGAGGACGTCATCGGCCAGGCCAGGAAGCTGGACATGGACGAGGTGCGCAAGGCCGTCGCCGAGCAGCAGGCCCAGCAGCCGCAGCAGCCCGGACAGGCCGACGCGTAGGCACCGGCCGGAGCCGTCCGGGGCTCACAGCGGGATCGGCAGCCCCGTGTAGTTGGCGGCCAGTTCCGCTGCCGCCGGACGGGACGCGGTGATGCGGCGCAGCCGGGCGAGCTGGAGGCGTTCCTCGAAGGCGTCCCGGTCCGGCCGCGTGTGCAGCATCCGCGTCATGTCGTACGAGAAGCGGGTCGCCTGCCATACCCGTTCGAGACACAACTCGCCGTAACGGTCGAGGAGTTGGCTCGATCCGGTGAGGTGGAGCTGGGTGAACCCGCGGGCCATGACCCGGACGTCGGACACGGCGAGGTTGAGCCCCTTCGCCCCGGTCGGCGGCACGATGTGGGCGGCGTCACCGGCGAGCAGCAGCCGCCCGTGGCGCATCGGTTCGTGGACGTGACTGCGCATGCCCGTCACGGACTTGGCCGTGATGGGGCCGCGTCGCAGGGTCCAGTCGCCGTCGATCGCGAAGCGGGCGTCGAGTTCGTCCCAGACGCGGTCGTCGGGCCAGTCGCCCGGGTCCGTCCCGTTGGGGACCTGGAGGTAGAGCCGGGAGACGCGGGGCGAGCGCATGCTGTGCAGCGCGAAGCCGTCCTCCCCGCGGGCGTAGATCAACTCCTCGCAGGACGGGGCCACATCGGCCAGGACGCCGAGCCAGGAGTACGGGTACCGGTGTTCGTAGGTGCGGCTCAGCGCGGCGGGGAAGGTGCCCCGCGCGATGCCGTGGAACCCGTCACAGCCCACCACCCAGTCGCAGTGCAGGGACTCCTCGCGGCCCTCGTGCACGAAGCGCACGAGAGGGTTCTCGCTCTCCGGCCGCTCGATCGCCAGGGCCTCCGCCTCGAACAACAGCGGTGGCCCTTCGGCCAGTTGGAGGGCGACGAGGTCCTTCACGACCTCGGTCTGGGCGTAGATGGTGACCGTGCGCCCGCCGGTGAGGACCGGGAAGTCGATGTGGTGCCGTTCGCGGTCGAAGCGCAGCTCGATGCCGTGGTGCACCATGCCCTCGATGTCGAGGCGTTCGGCGGCGCCGCATTCGCGCAGCGCGTCGACGGTGCCCTGTTCCAGCATGCCGGCGCGCTGCCGCCCTTCCACGTGGGCGCGGGTCCGGCGTTCCAGGACGACGCAGTCGATCCCCGTCCGGTGCAGCAGCCGGGCCAGGAGCAGCCCGGCGGGTCCGCCTCCGATGATGCCGACCGTCGTCCGCATGACGCGCCTCCCCGGTGTTCAGCTCGATTCGCGGTGCACGACCCTCGCTCCCAGCACATCGTGCGCCTCCGGTGGGGCGGCCGGTTCGCGCACCGCCCGGTCGACCAGCTCCGCGAGGTCACGTCCGGCCGGCAGCTCGATGTGGACGGTGCTCAGCCGCGGGCGGAGCAGCCGGCCGAGCATCAGGTCGTCGGCACCGATCACGGCCGTCTCCTCGGGGACGATGATGCCCTCGTCCTGGAGGGCCCGCATCAGCAGCATGGCGTACTCGTCGTTGTACGCGAACACCGCGTCCAGGCCGAGTGAACGCCAGTTCCCGGCCAGCCGGGCCGCCGACTCCTCGTCGTAGGCCAGCGGCAGCTCGGTGACGTCGGCGTCCGTGCCGTGCGCGGACCTGCGTACTCCTTCGAGCCGGGGCAGGGAGAAGACCTCGAGGCCGGGCTCCTCGGGGACGACGACTCCGATGCGGCGGCGCCCACGGGCGAGGAGGTGCTCGCCGGCGCGGCGTCCGACCTCTGCGTGGTCCATGAGCAGCGCGTGCGCGCCCTCGACGCGCTCGGTGCCGACGGTGACGACGGCCCGCGCGCCGGAGCGTTTGAGGACGGCCACGCCCTGGCTGCCGAGGTCGCTGCCCGGTACCAGGACGGCGACGGGGCGCAGCTCCGCCCAGGCGCGGGCGGCCTCGTCGCCGTTCAGGCCGACGCTGCCGTACTGCACGACGGTGTAGTCGAGGCGGCCCAGCGCCCCCTGGAGTTCGGTGAGGAACTGGCTGTAGAGCGGGCCGACCGGCACGTTCGGGGCGGGCATCAGCACCATCCGGCTGTGTCCGGCGCGCAGGCTGCGGGCCGCGGCGTGCGGGACGTAGCCGAGCTCCTTGGCCGCCTCGTGGACGCGGCGGCGGGTGGGCTCGCTGATGCGGACGGCGCTGGTGTTGTTCAGGACGTACGAGACGGTCGCGCGGGACACACCGGCGAGGCGGGCCACGTCCGCGCTCGTCGGCACGGGGAGTGGTGCGGGCGACGTCGGGGCGGGGTCGTTCGGTATGGGCACCATGACGGACCGCATCCTTGCAGAAGCCCGGCGCGCCGCTTTGCGCCGGGGGACCCTCCCGTGCCCGCCCCCTGGTCCGGGGTGGCCGTCGGCAGGAACTCCCGCGCGCGGAAAGGAAGTTCGGCGTCCCGTACCGCTGTGGGCGCCCGCACGTTACCGTTCGGTAGAAGCCGCGCATCGGGAGGTGCCCGTATGGCCGACGACCGTGCCCCGGGGCTGGCGGAGTGCGCCCGCGCGCTCGCCGGCGGGGAGCTGAGCGCGCGTGAGGCGGTCGAGCGGTCGCTGGCCCGGATCGAGGCGACCCAGCCGTCCCTGAACGCCTTCCGGCGGCTGCGCGCCGAGGAGGCGCTGGCCGAGGCCGACGCCGCCGACCGGGAGCTTGCGGCGGGCGGCAGGCGCCCGTTGCTGGGGGTGCCGGTGGCCGTGAAGGACGACATGGACGTGGCGGGGCTGCCGACGGCGTTCGGCTGCCGGGGCGAGTTCCCGCCCCGGGAGCGGGACGGTGAGGCGGTAAGGCGGCTGCGCGCGGCCGGCGCCGTGATCGTCGGCAAGACCAACACCTGCGAGCTGGGGCAGTGGCCCTTCACCGAGGGGCCGGCCTTCGGCGCCACCCGCAATCCCTGGCACACCGAGTACACCCCGGGCGGTTCGTCCGGCGGTTCCGCGGCTGCGGTCGCGGCCGGTCTGGTGCCGGCCGCGCTGGGCTCCGACGGCGCGGGCTCGGTCCGCATCCCGGCCGCCTGGACGCACCTCGTCGGCATCAAGCCGCAGCGGGGGCGGATCTCGACCTGGCCGCGCCCCGAGTCGTTCCAGGGGATCACCGTGAACGGCACGCTGGCGCGTACGGTCGCCGACGCGGCCCTGCTCCTGGACGCGGCGAGCGGTCAGCACAGCGGCGACCTGCACCATCCGCCGCTGGTACGCGTGTCCGAGGCGGTCGGCCGCGATCCGGGGCGGCTGCGGATCGCGCTCTCGCTGCGGCCGCCGTTCACGGCGCTGCCCGCCCGGCTCGATCCGCGCGTACGGACGGCGGTCGTCGCGCTCGCTGAACGTCTCGCCGCGCTCGGCCACGTCGTGGAGGAGGCCGAGCCGCGCTACGGACGGATAGGGCTCACGTTCGTCCCGCGTGCCACGGCGGGCATCGCCGAGTGGGTGCGCGAGGCCCCCTTCCCCGACCTCCTGGACCGGCGCACGCGGGAGGCCGCCCGGCTGGGCCGGCTGCTCGGCGGCACGCCGCTGCGGGTCGCGCGCCGGGCGGAGGCCGCGCTGCACCGGCGGATCGGCGCCCTCTTCGACTCCTACGACGTCCTCCTCGCGCCGACGACCGCCGCTCCCCCGCCCCGGATCGGCGCCATGCTGGACCTCAGCGGTTTCGGCACCGACCGCGCCATGATCGCCGCCTGTCCCTACGCCTGGCCGTGGAACGTGCTGGGCTGGCCCGGCGTCAACGTCCCCGCCGGGTTCGTGGGCGACGGACTGCCGGTCGGCGCGCAGCTCCTCGGTCCGGCGCACAGCGAGCCTCTCCTGGTGTCGCTGGCCGCGCAGTTGGAGGACGACCGGCGCTGGCACGTGCACTGGCCGCCGCCCGCCGCTGCCGCCGAGTCCCGCGCCGCGTAGGAGAGTTCGGCGCCGGCACCGTGACCAGCGGCTCCCGGCCGTACGCTGTCGCCATGGACGATGCGTCGATGGTCGGGTTGATGGGGCGGGTCACCGGCACGGTCGGGCCCGGGCTCGTCGGCGAGGTGATCGTCCGGGTGCGGGGCGGGGCCGAGCACTTCCTCGCGTACCCGGCCGCCCCGAAGGAGCGCATCGAGCGGGGCACGGTCGTGATGGTGGTGGAGTACCTGCCGCCGAGGACGGTCTACGTGTCGGCCGCGTACGACAGTTGAGCCGCCCGCGGCCCAGGTGAGGGCCGTAAGCGTCAAGATTGCAACAAGGATCCGCCACCGTGTGTACCCGGGCCCCGCGCGGAGGCACACTCCCCTCGTTCGGTGCCGACAGGGCACCATTCAAAGGGGGCGTATGCCGATGATCGTCGGCGTCGTGGCGGGGGCGTTTGTCCTCGCACTGATCTTCATCTTCGTGGTCTTCAAGCTCATGTGGCGCGTCGCGGAGCCCAACGAAGCACTGATCATCTCGGGTTCGAAGCACCGGACCGAGGGCCTTGAAGAAGGCATGGGGTTCCGCATCGTGACGGGGCGCGGCACGCTGGTCATGCCGGGCGTGCAGGCGGTGCGCAAGCTGTCGCTGGACCTGAACGAGACCGAGTTGTCCGTGGACTGCGTGACCCACCAGGGCATTCCGCTCAAGGTGCGGGGCGTGGTCATCTTCAAGGTGGGCGACGACTTCGTGTCGATCGCCAACGCGGGCCGCCGCTTCCTCGACCAGCAGAAGCTGATGGCGGAGCGGGTGCACAACGTGTTCGCCGGTCATCTGCGGTCCATCGTCGGCGGGTTGACCGTCGAGGACATGATCCGCGACCGGGAGAAGCTCACCGGGCAGACCCGGGCCGCCTGCGGCACGGAGATGGAGAAGCTGGGGCTGATCGTCGACTCGCTGCAGATCCACGAGATCGAGGACCCGACCGGCTACATCAAGAACCTGGCCATGCCGCACGCGGCCGCCGTCCAGCGGGACGCGCGGATCGCCCAGGCCGAGGCCAACCGGCTGGCCACCGAGGCCGAGCAGCAGGCCGCGGCGCGGATGTCGGAGGCCACCCGGGACAGCGAGATCCTCCAGGCCGGCTACCAGGCCGAGCGCGACAAGGCGGCGGCGAAGTCCCGGCAGGCGGGACCGCTCGCCGACGCCGCGTCGCGGCAGGAGGTCGTGGTGCAGGAGACCCGGGTCGCCGAACTGGAGGCGCAGCGGCGCGAGCAGCAGCTCCAGGCGGACGTCCGCAAGCCGGCCGACGCGAAGGCGTACGAGAAGCGCACGCTGGCCGAGGCCGAGCGTGATGTGCGGATCTCCGCGGCGCAGGCCAAGGCGAAGGAGACGGAGCTCGCCGCCGCGGCGGAGGCGACGCGGGTGAAGACGGCCGCGGGCGCCGAGGCGGAGGCGACCAAGGCCCGGGGTGCGGCCGCCGCGACGGCGACGCGTGCCACGGGTGAGGCCGAGGCGGCCGCCGCCCAGGCCAAGGGACTCGCGGCCGCCGAGGCGACCCGCGCGCAGGGTCTCGCGGAGGCGGAGGCCATCAAGGCGCGGGCGGCCGCCCTCGCCGAGAACCAGGAGGCCGTGGTCGCCCAGCAGCTCGCGGAGAACTGGCCCGAGATCGTCCAGGCGGGTGCGAGCGCGTTCAACAACGTCGAGCACATGGTGCTGCTCAACGGCGCCGACGGGATGTCCGACATGTTCGCCAAGGCGCTCACGATGGGCGGCACTGGGCTGGGCCTGGCCCGTCAGCTGCTCTCCTCGATGAACCAGAACGGGACGGCGGCCGACGGGGCCGCCGGCCTCAACGGCTTCACACCGCCGCGCACCCAGAAGGTGCCGGTGGAGAAGGACGACGAGTGAGCTGATCCCGCCGCTGGGCGCCCGGTCCCGGAGCGGCGTCGCGGCCGTGGGCCCTCTCGGGGGACCACGGCCGCGGCGCGTGCGGACCCGCGCGGCGGGCGGGGACCGGTGGCCTCTAACGTGCTCCCTGTGACTGCCAACATCGACGAAGTCCCCGGCCGCTTCGGGCCGTCGGCCACCACGGAGGCCGCCGCCCGCGAGGTCGGCCCGGTGCGGACCGAGTACTCGCCCGCGCACGACGGCGACCCCGACCCGGGCGAGATCGTCTGGACCTGGGTGCCCTACGAGGAGAACGACGGGCGGGGCAAGGACCGGCCGGTGCTCGTCGTCGCCCGGGAGGCCGCGGGCACGTTCCTCGCCGTGCAGCTGTCGAGCAGACGGCACGACGGCGACCGCGACTGGGTGCCGATCGGCAGCGGGCCGTGGGACCGCACCGGGCGCGACTCGTGGCTGGCGGTGGACCGCGTCCTGCGGCTGCACGAGGACGGCATGCGCCGGGAGGCGTGCGCACTGGACCGGATGCGGTTCAACCTGGTGGTGCACCGGCTGCGGGAACGCTACGGCTGGCGCTGACCGCGTCCCGTACGGCGCCGGCGCGGGCCCGCGGGGGCGGTGCGGTCAGGGCCGGCGGACGCCGCCGACGAGGGCGAACGCCTGCTCGAACGCCGCCCGGGTCACCGCGCCCCGGGTCCGGTCGAGCACCCCGAAGACGACGTGGTCGAACGCCCCGGTGAAGCGGCCGCCGTCCGTCAGCAGGGCCCGGAAGGCGCCCGCCACCTGCCCGGGGTCGTTCTGGAAGACGCCGCAGCCCCAGGCGCCCAGCACGAGCCGCCGGTAGCCCTCGGCCACCGCCGTCTCCAGGACACGCTCGGCCCGGACGGCGAGGGCGTGCGGCAGCTCGCCCGCCCGCTCGGGCGCCGTCCGCAGCACGACTCCGGCGTTGGGCGCCGCGGCGGTCAGGAATCCCGCGGTGTAGGGCTCGTCCAGCAGCCGCCCGTGGTCGTCGCGGAAGACGGGCACGCCCGGTGAGTGGATGACACGGTCCGTGTAGAACGGGTCGCGGTGGGTGCGGTGGTGGTCGTAGAACGCGCGGGCGTGCAGCACGCAGGTGTAGAGCGCGGACGCCCGGCACAGGGCCTCCTCCTGGGCCTGCGCGCCGTTCAGATAGCCGCCGCCGGGATTGCGGGCCGAGGCGAAGTTCAGCACGGCGACGGGGCCCGGCAGGCGGCGCGCGGCCTCCAGGCTGCTCTCGCCGGTCACCTCGATCACCGTCTCGACCGGGGTGACCCGTGGCGTCTGCACGGGTTCCGGCCCGTACACGCGGGTGCCGGCGCGGGCGGCGTCGACCGCCGCGGCGATCGGCACCGTGCGTCCGTCGGACGCGCGGTACCGCCCCGCCGCGACGATCTCCTCCGTCTGATGCGCGATCCCGCGCAGCCGTGCGCTCACCGCGCGACCCCCGTACGCGCCGCGAGCGTGTCCCGCGCGATCTCCCCCGTCGTGCTCATGAACGCATCGTGAGCGATGCTGGTCATGCGACGCAACAGAGTTTTCCGGGCGCTCGAACACTGTTCCCCTGACCCCGAAAGCGACGATCTGCACTCTTGTGCGAACCGGCTTTCGTGGTCTTGGGTGGTACGAGCGATGCCGGTCCGGCCCATCAGAAGCCGGACCGGCGGCATGATGGAATCTCAGGAGGATCCCGACATGTCCGATTCGGTGAGTGACTGTACGGAGCACCGCTCCCTGGTCACCGAAGCCGAGGTGGAGGCGCTGGTCCGAGGCATCTGCTTCAAGACCGGACCGCCCCGACTCCTCGGCGTCGAAGTGGAATGGCTCGTCCACGAGCTGCGTGAACCGCGGCTCCCCGTAACACCCGCACGACTCGAAGCGGCTTACACCGCAGTGCGGGCCCTGCCCCTGCGTTCGGCGCTCACCGTCGAACCGGGCGGTCAGCTGGAGCTCAGCTCCCTTCCCGCCGCCTCCCTGATGGAGTGCGTCGAGACCGTGTCCGCCGACCTCGCCGCCGTACGCGGGGCCTTGCGCGAGAGAGGCCTCGGCCTCAGCGGATACGGCCAGGACCCCTGGAAACCCCCGAGCCGCTTCCTTCGGGAACCGCGCTACGACGCCATGGAGCGCTGCCTCGACCGCACGGGTCCCGAGGGCCGCGCCATGATGTGCTCCTCCGCCTCCGTCCAGGTGTGCCTGGACGCCGGGTACGAGGAGCCGGGGCCGCTCGGGCACGGGCGGCGCTGGTGGCTCGCGCACCAGCTGGGCGCCGTCCTGGTGGCGGCGTTCGCCAACTCGCCGATGGCCGCCGGGCGGCCGACCGGCTGGCGCTCCACGCGCCAGTCGCTGTGGGCGGCGATGGACCCCGGGCGCTCCGGCGCACCCTCGCTCGCGGGTGATCCGCGGGCCACCTGGGCCCGGCACGTCCTGGACGCGCCGGTGATGTGCGTACGGAACCCGGACGGCCCCTGGTCCACGCCCGAGGGGCTCACCTTCCGGGCCTGGACGCGGTCCGGCTCCCCGCCGGACCGGACCGACCTGGACTACCACCTGACCACCCTGTTCCCGCCGGTGCGCCCGCGCGGGCATCTCGAACTGCGCATGATCGACGCCCAGCCGGGCGACGACGGGTGGATGGTGCCGCTCGCCGTCACCACCGCCCTGTTCGACGACGCGGAGGCCGCCGAGACCGCCTACCGGACGGTGAAACCCCTGGCCGAACGGGCGGGCTCGCAGGCCGCCCCGTGCAATCCGCTGTGGACCGAGGCCGCGCGCGGCGGCCTCGGCGACCCCGAGCTGCGGGAGGCCGCCGCCGTCTGTTTCGCGGCCGCCGCCGAGGCGCTGCCGCGTATCGGCGCGTCCCCCGCGGTGCGGGAGGCGGTGGCCCGGTTCACCGACCGCTACGTGGCCCGGGGGCGCTGTCCCGCCGACGATCTGCTCGACCAGTTCCACGGGAAGGACATCCGCACATGACCGCCCCCGAATCCCTCACGGACCCGGAGTCGCTCAGGGAGCGCGCCCTGGAGGCGCTGGTGACGGCCCGCGACCGCACCGCGCTCCTGACCTCCTGTGTGGAGGAGCCCGAACTCACCGCGCAGCACTCGCCGTTGATGTCGCCACTGGTGTGGGACCTCGCCCACATCGGCAACCAGGAAGAGCTGTGGCTGCTGCGCGCCGTCGCCGGACGGGAGCCGATGCGCCCGGAGATCGACGGCCTGTACGACGCCTTCGAGCACCCGCGCGCCGAGCGGCCCTCCCTCCCGCTGCTGCCCCCCGAGGAGGCCCGCCGCTACGCCGCCGACGTGCGGGGGCGGGCGCTGGACGTGCTGGAGAGCAGCACGTTCCGGGGCACGCGGCTGACCGAGGCAGGTTTCGCCTTCGGCATGATCGCGCAGCACGAACAGCAGCACGACGAGACCATGCTGATCACCCATCAGCTGCGCCGGGGGCCCGCCGCGCTCACCGCGCCGGACCCGGTGGCCGGACCGCCGTTCACGGGACCCGCCGAAGTCCTGGTTCCGGGCGGCCCGTTCACCATGGGCACCTCGGCCGAGCCCTGGTCGCTCGACAACGAACGCCCGGCGCACGAGCGCGACATACCGGCGTTCCACATCGACACCACGCCGGTCACCAACGCCGCCTACCAGGCCTTCATCGAGGACGGCGGCTACGGTGACGCCCGCTGGTGGACGGCCGAGGGCTGGGACCACATCCGCGCGCACTCCATCGAGGCGCCGCTGTACTGGCGCCGCGACGGCGGGCAGTGGCTGCGCAGGCGCTTCGGCGTCACCGAGGTCGTACCGCCCGACGAGCCCGTGCTGCACGTGAGCTGGTACGAGGCCGACGCGTACGCCCGCTGGGCGGGGCGCCGGCTGCCCACCGAGGCCGAGTGGGAGAAGGCCGCCCGCCACGACCCGGTCTCCGGCCGCTCCCGGCGCTACCCGTGGGGGGACGAGGACCCGACCCCGGACCACGCCAACCTGGGCCAGCGCCACCTGCGCCCGGCGCCGGCCGGCAGCTACCCGGCGGGCGAGTCCCCGCTCGGCGTACGGCAGTTGATCGGCGACGTGTGGGAGTGGACCGCGAGCGACTTCACGGCGTACCCGGGCTTCACCGCGTTCCCGTACAAGGAGTACTCGGAGGTGTTCTTCGGGCCGGAGCACAAGGTGCTGCGCGGCGGCTCGTTCGCCGTGGACCAGGTGGCCTGCCGCGGCACCTTCCGCAACTGGGACTACCCGGTCCGGCGGCAGATCTTCTCCGGGTTCCGCACCGCCCGCGACGGAGCCGCCTGATGTGCCGTCATGTGGCGTACCTGGGGCCCGAGGAGCCGCTCGGCGCCCTTCTCGTGGCACCGCCGCACGCCCTGTACCGGCAGTCGTGGGCCCCCCGCCGACAGCGCTACGGCACGGTCAACGCCGACGGGTTCGGCGTCGGCTGGTACGCGCACGGGGACGCCGTTCCCGCCCGCTACCGCCGGCCCGGCCCCATCTGGGGCGACCAGTCCTTCGCGGACCTGGCCCGGGTGGTGCGCTCGGGCGCGCTGCTCGCGGCGGTCCGGGACGCGACGGTGGGCGGCGCAGACGGGGAGGCCGCGGCGGCCCCGTTCGCCGCGGGCCGCTGGCTGTTCAGCCACAACGGCGCCGTCGCGGGGTGGCCCGGCTCGCTGGCCCCGCTCGCGACGACGCTGCCGCCCGCCGCCCTGCTGTCGATGGAGGCCCGCTGCGACTCGGCGCTCGTGTGGGCGCTCGTCCTCGAACGGCTGCGGGGCGGCGACGACGAGAGCCAGGCGCTCTCCGACACGGTCCTGGAGGTCGCCGCGGCGGCCCCCGGATCGCGGCTCAACCTGCTGCTCACCAACGGCGAGACGATCACCGCCACCGCCTGGGGCGACACCCTGTGGTACCTCGCCGAACCGGGCCGCAGCACCGTCGTGGCCTCCGAACCCTACGACGACGATCCGCACTGGCAGGAGGTGCCGGACCGCACGCTGCTCGCGGCGAGCCGCACCGACGTCCTGCTCACCCCCCTCAAGGACCCGCTGGAACAGAGCGCGCCGCAAGGACACCTGGCATCCGCCCCACCCGAGGAGCCCCGCACGTGAGCCCGTTCCTTCTCACCCGCACCCTGCCCGAGGACGCCACGGAGGCGGCGCTGCGCGCCGACGTCCTGCACGGCCTCACCCGCACCCCCAAAACGCTGCCGCCGAAGTGGTTCTACGACGCGCACGGCAGCGAGCTCTTCGAGAAGATCACCGAACTGCCGGAGTACTACCCGACCAGGGCCGAGCGCGAGATCCTCAGCGCCCGGGCCGGCGAGATCGCCGCGGCGACCGGCGCCCGTACCGTCGTCGAGCTGGGCTCGGGCTCCAGCGAGAAGACCCGGCACCTGCTCGACGCCCTGCCGGGGCTGCACACGTACGTGCCGGTCGACGTGAGCGAGAGCGCCCTGAGCCTGGCCGGGCGGGCGCTGGCCGCCGAGCGCCCGGACCTCGGCGTGCACGCGCTGATCGCCGACTTCACCGCGGGTCTCACCCTGCCGGACACCCCGGGCCCGCGGCTCGTCGCGTTCCTCGGCGGCACGATCGGCAATCTGCTGCCGGACGAGCGCGCGGCGTTCCTGGCGTCCGTACGCTCCCTGCTGGCACCCGGCGACACCCTGCTGCTGGGCACGGACCTGGTGAAGGGCCCGGCGGTGCTGGTCGCCGCGTACGACGACGCGGCGGGGGTGACGGCCGCGTTCAACAAGAACGTGCTGTCCGTCGTCAACCGCGAACTCGGCGCGGACTTCGACCTCGACGGCTTCGAGCACGTCGCGCTCTGGGACGCCGCGAACGAGTGGATCGAGATGCGGCTGCGCTCGCGCACGGCGCAGACCGTGAAGATCCCGGCGCTGGAACTCGCCGTCGACTTCGAGGACGGGGAGGAGCTGCGCACCGAGATCTCCGCGAAGTTCCGGAAGGAGCGGGTACGTGACGATCTCGCCGCCGCGGGCCTGGAGTTGGCGCACTGGTGGACGGACGAGGAGGGACGCTTCGCGCTCTCGCTGAGCGTGGCCCGGTAGGCGTGTGCCGGTGAGGCGTGTGCTGGTGAGGCGTGTGCTGGTGAGGCGTGTGCCGGTGACGCCTGTACCGGTCAGGCGTGTGCCGGGCGCCGCGACGGGTGTCCGGTGCGCGCGGGCCGCCCGTGATGCCCGAACGGGCCGCGCGTGCGGTGCGGTTCGCCGGGGGTCCGTGTCTCCGCGAAGGCACGGACCCCCCGCACGTCACTCCTCGGCGACCGCCAGCGTCTCGGTGATCCGGCGTGAGGCGCGGGCGGCCTCGGCGGCGGGGTCGGAGCCGGTGAGGACCTTGGTCATGTAGTCCTTGATCGGGTTGTCCGCCTCCACGGCCGCCCACTCGGGCGAGGAGGGGGTCGCCCGGCCCTGCGCGGCGCCCGCCGCCATGGCCGCGACCCCCTCCTTGTCCGCGACCACACCGGCGAGCGTGGTCTTGTTGGGCACGTAGTCCATCGTCCGGGCCAGTTCCTTCTGCCACTTGGCGCCGGCCAGCGCGGCGATGACGGCGATCGCCCCGCGCCGGTCGTCGGTGTTCTTCGGCACCACCAGGTCGGAGCCGCCGGTGAAGACGGCACCGGGCCGGGCCGCCGTCCTCCCCGGCACCGGGAAGTACCCGAGTTCGTCCTCGAGTTCGGGGTTCGCCTGCACGACGGCCCGGGCGAGGCCGGGCACCGCGACGATCTGCGCGACCTGCCCCTTGGCGAACACCCCTGCCTGCGGCGGGTGTTCCTCGTCGGCGTCGACCGGGCCCTCACCGAGAGACTGGAGGCGCCGGTAGAAGTCCATCCCGCGCAGCGCGGCCGGCGTGTTCAGGGCTCCCTCCCAGGTCCCGTCGGACTCGGTCGCCAGCTCGCCGCCCTCCTCCCAGATGAACCCGGCGAGGGTGTACCAGTCCTGTCCGGCGAGGTAGATGCCCTGGGTGCCGCCGGAGTCGAGCTTGCGCGTGTCCGCGAGCCACTGTTCGCGCGTCCTCGGGGGCTTCTTGATCCCGGCCCGCGCGAAGAGGTCCTTGCGGTAGATCACCACACGGTTGGCCGCGTACCACGGGATGCCGTACTGCCGGAAGACGTACTTGCCCGGTTCGGCGAGGCCGGGCAGCCAGTCGTCCCTGCCCCAGTCGCGCATCGACTCCAGTGTCAGGTCGAGCAGCCCGTCCCCCGCGACGTACTGGGCGACCTGGGTGTTGCCGACCTCGATCACGTCGGGGGCGTCGTCGGCCGGCCCCTTCAGCGCGGCCTGCACCTTGTCGCCGATCCCGGTCCACTGCTGGATGCGGACGTCGAGCTCGAGGTCGCCGTGGGTCCGCTCGAACTCGTCGGTGAACCGGTCGATGAAGTCCTTGGAGGCGCTGTCCTTCATCAGCCACACCGTGACGGTCCGCCGGTCCGGGCCTGACTCGGGCAGGGCGCCGCAGGCGGTCAGCAGGGACGCGGAGGCCAGGGTGGAGGCGAGGAGTGCGACAGCGGTTCGACGTCTCACGAGGGGTCCTGTTCTGTCTTGCGGACAGGGGAAGGGAGCCCGACATGGGGGGACGAGCGGGTGCGCTCGCACGGGTGTGCTGGATTTTGGTATGGACCAATCGAACCGTCAAGGGCGGAACCGGCCACGCGAGGTGGCGGCACCGGCCCCCCTCGGACCGGCGCCGCCGCCCGTTCAGCTTCCCGGCACGGTGTCCTGGAAGGTCGTCCCGGCACTGCGGAACGCGGCCACCTTGGCCGCCACCTGCGCCGGAGTGAGGACTTGGTCCTTGACGTGCAGGACGTAGTCCACCTGCTCGTCGTAGGCGCGCGGGGTGGTGCTCGTCTGGCCCGCCAGGTCGATCAGCCACTGGTTGAAGTTGATCGACATGGGCCGTTCGGGCAGGTAGGCGGCCCCGTGCGTCCCGAAGACCTGCCCGTCGACGTAGTACGTGATGCTGCTGCCGTCGATGGTCACCACCAGGTCGTGCCAGCCGGCGTAGCTCTGCCGTGCCTCACTGTGCTGGTTGACCGCCTCCCAGGGATCGGGCCGGTAGGTCTCCCAGGACGTCGTGTACAGGATGTTCGACGGCTCGCCCCAGCCGCCGTTGGGGAGGTACTCGAAGTCGTACTCCGCGTAGTCGTCGGCCATCGGGGCGGTCAGGTCGTTGATGGTGAAGAACGTCTGGACGAGGCGGTCGCCGTCCGGTCCGGACCGGGGCGCGTCGGAGAACTTGACGCGCGCCGCGTACGTCCCGTTCTTGAACTTCAGCGCCTTGGTGAGCACTTCGGTCTGCTTCGTCGACGCCCCGGTGCCCGCGGTCGACGTCTCCAGGTTCATCACGGAGTTGCCGTTCGCGTTCACGAAGGTGACGTTCTCGGGGGCCCAGGTGGCTCCGGGCACGCCGGGGCCGCCGGAGTTGGAGCGCACGTTCCAGCCGTGCTCCGAGATCTTCGGGTCGGTGTGGCCGCTGTAGTTGAAGTCGTCGAAGAGCGCGGCCCCGTTCGGCGGCGGGTCCGTGGGGTCGGTGGGCCCGGGACCGGGCTCGTTGCCCGCGGGCGCGGTCCCCCAGACGAGCGCGCCGGCGCGGGTCGCCGTGACCTTGCCCCAGCCGGCGTAGGAGGTCTGGGCGGCGCCGAACGAGTAGTCGTCGCTCTGCTTGAGCGTCTGCCAGTCGGCACGGTAGAAGCGGAGCTGCATGTCCCCGGTGTCGGCGCCGGGGGCGAGTGAGCCGGCGCCCGAGGTGAAGCCGATCTCCAGGTAGCGGTCGGCGGTCGCCGTGGGCGAGGCGAGCGTGCCGAAGGTGCCGGTGATGTTGGAACAGCCCTTCACCGCCCAGGAGCAGGCGAAACGGTAGGTCGTGCTCGGGCTGTCGGCCTTGAAGTAGTACCGGAGCCGCACCTCACTGAGCGGCACGGACGTGCCCGAGGTGTTGGTCACCTTGAGCCAGGGTTCGCTCTGGTCGGCGGTCGCGCCGGTCGCACTGGTGCGGTACTGGACGCTCAGTCCGTCGCCGGCCGCGTTCGCGGGCAGCGCGGTCAGCCCGGCGAATGCCAGTCCCGCCGCTGCGACGCCGACGGCGATGCGAAGTCTGGTGCCTTGTCGGTTCATGGATGAATCTCCTCTCGGAGTTCCGGGAAGCCGCGGCCTTACCAATTGGTCAGCTGACCACTTACGCGTGGTTGAAGGTGGCATAGACCAATGCACGCGTCAAGGCCCGTCACAGCAAAGGGAGTTGACGGCTCCTCCTCGTCAAGTGGTCAAGCGACTGGTTACGATCGGCCTGACCAGCTGTGCCCAGCAACGGAGGGTCGAGCGCATGGACGGAATGCTGAAGCGGGAGCGGGTACGCGATTTCCTGCTCGGCCTGGTCGAGGAGCGCGGCCCCGGAGCCGCGATCCCCTCCGAGCGCACCCTCTGCTCCCAACTCGGCGTCTCACGGCCCACGTTGCGCGCCGCTGTGGACGAACTCGTCGCCACGGGGCTGCTGGTGCGCGAGCACGGCCGGGGCATGTTCGTGGCACCGGAGAAGATCACGCAGGAGATCGTCGCCGGGCACCGGCCGGCCCGCGTACCGCTCGCCGCGGGCACCTGGTCCAGCCGCATCCTGGAACTGACGAGGATCCGCGCCGGCGCCCGGGTCGGCCGGAAACTGCGCACCTCGCCCGCCGCGGAGCTGCTCTACGTCGCGCGCCAGCGACTGGTCGACGGCGTGCCCATGGCCATCGAGCATCTGCACATCCCGGCGGAACTGGTGCCCACGCTCACCGCCGCCGAGCTGGAGGCGGGCGACCTCTACGAGCATCTGCGGGACCACCACGGGATCTCGGTCCACGAGGCGACCCAGTCGATCGAGCCGACCGTCGTCAGCGAGGCCGAGGCGAAGATCCTCGGCGTTCCCGTCCTGTCCCCGGCGCTCCTCATCGAGCGTCTGACCACGGACACCGACGAGCGTCCCGTCGAGTACGTCCACTCCCTCTACCGGGGCGACCGCTACCGCATCGTCTCCCGGCTGTCCCTGGCGCCGCCCCGGCCGGCCGCCGACACCGAGCCGGACCGCGCGGAGAGCGCGGGCGACTTCGCCCACGGGGTGCCCGACATCTCGCGCACGGCCGCGCTCTGGGGCACCGTGGAGTGACGCGTGGCACAGGGGCCACGGCGGAGAGGAGCTACCTGCATGTCCAACCACACCTATCGGGTCACCGAGATCGTCGGCACCTCGACGGAGGGCGTCGACCAGGCCGTCCGCAACGGGATCGCCCGGGCCTCGCAGACCCTGCGCAACCTCGACTGGTTCGAGGTCACGCAGGTCAGGGGCCAGATCGAGAACGGGCAGATCGAGCACTACCAGGTCGGTCTCAAGGTCGGCTTCCGTCTGGAGGACGGCGACTGACGCGCGGCGCCCCGGTACCGCGGTCCCCCGCGGGAGGAGTCGCCCCGGTCAGGTCCGGCCCTCCCGTTCCTGCGCCTCCTCCAGCGCGGCGGACGTAGCCGCCCACCGGGCCCGTACGACGGTGAAGCCGGCCCGCTCGGCGTCCGCGCAGACGAGTTCGTCGTCGTCCACGAAGACGCGGATCTCGCGGTCGCGGGCCAGCCGTCGCAGGATCTCCAGCTTGGTGCGGCGGGCGGGCCTGCGGTCGTCGTCCCGGCGCATCCGCAGCGTCCCCTCGGGCAGCCCCTGCGCGGCGAGCCAGGCGAGCGTGTCGCGGCGGCAGCGCTCGGGGCGGCCGGTGAGGTAGAGCACCTCGCACTCCTCGGCGCTGCCGCGCGCCAGCGCCACGCCCTCCGCCAGCGGCGGGTCGTGCGGCGCCGCCGCGAAGAACGCGTCCCAGTCCCGGGGCTTGCGCTCCAGGAACCGCTGGCGGTGCGCGGTGTCGGCGAGTGTGCCGTCGAGATCGAATACGGCCAGGGGCCGGCTGTTCCTCGTCACGCCGACCACCTTAGGAGCACGGCGGTCCGAGCGGGTCGTCAGCTGTTCCAGCTCTCGTCGTACGGGTCGCGCGGGGCCGGGACGGGCCTGGCGCGGTCGACGTCGATGAACGGGATCCGGCCGCCGTTGACCGGGTCCGTCGTCCGCCGGCCGGTGTAGGTGCCGACGACGACCAGCCAGGTGTCGGGCTGGAGGACGGGCGGGACCCGTCCGGACAGACCGACCTTGACGGGCTGCGCGTCGGCGGCGCAGCAGTTGAGCGCCATGCGGACGAGGTAGGGCGTGCCGTCGCGGCCGAGCGCCACGAACCCGGTGATCTCGACCCGCCGTCCGTCGAGCGAGCGCCCGTGGTCGTAGGCGGCGCGTCCCGCGTAGTCGACGAGGCTGAGGCGCAGGGGGTCGCCGGCGGGCAGTCCGGGATAGCCGAAGGGCTGCTGCAGCGCCGTACCGGCGTGCATGGCGCTGTAGGAGCCCAGCGCGGGCGGGGCGACCAGGATGAGCGCGAGCAGCGGCAGGACCAGCAGCCAGGCGACGCGCGGCTCCCGGTGGGCGTGCCCGTGCCCGTCCGCCTCCCCGGGGCCTTCGCCGCCGCCGTCCGCGGCTCCCCCTCCCTCCCCGGTCTTCGGCGCGGGCCGCCGCAGTTCGTAGCGGACGGTGGCGACGGCGGTGGCGATCAGGACGACTCCGGCCGCGATCAGCAGCGGACGCAGCCCCGCCTTGACGTACCGGAGGTACAGATCGGTGAAGGAGGCGTGCAGCACCGCCGCGCCGGTCAGGAAGAGCACGGCCGCCTGTGCCTGCCGGTTCACAGGATCACCGTCCCGACGAGGGCCGACACGAGGACGGCGAGGGTGAAGGTCGCCGGGGCGAACCGCAGGGCGAAGCCGCGCCCGAAGGTGGCGGTCTGCATGGCGAACAGCTTCAGGTCGATCATGGGCCCGACGACCAGGAAGGCCAGCCGGGCGGTGAGCGAGAACTGGGACAGGGACGCCACCACGAACGCGTCGGCCTCCGAGCAGATCGACAGCAGCACGGCGAGAACCGCCAGGGCGAGGATCGCGACCACGGGGTTGCCGGCCGCCGTCCGCAGCCAGTCCGCCGGCACCACGGCCTTGAGCGTCGCCGCCGCCATCGCCCCCACCACGAGGAACCCGCCGGCGTGCATGACGTCGTGCCGCACGGACCCCCAGAACGCCGCTCCCCGGCCGTGGCCCTCGAACGAGGGATGGGCGGGCGGGCGCAGCCAGTCGGCGCGCCCCAGCCGCTGCCACAGCCAGCCCATCAGACAGGCCACCAGCAGACTCGCCACGAAGCGGGCCAGCACCATCCGGGGTTCGCGCGGGAACGCGACGGCGGTCGCGGTCAGGACGATCGGGTTGATCGCGGGCGCGGACAGCAGGAAGGCCAGGGCGGCCGCGGGGGTGACCCCCCGGCGCACGAGCGCGCCCGCCACCGGTACGGACGCGCACTCGCAGCCGGGCAGGACGGCTCCCGCCATCCCGGCCACCGGGACGGCGAGGGCGGGGCGCGCGGGCAGCGCCCGGGCGAAGAACGACGGCGGGACGAACACGGCGATGGCCGCCGACAGCAGGACACCGAGGACGAGGAAGGGCAGCGCCTGCACGACCACCGCGACGAACACGGTCGTCCAGCTCTGCATCACCGGCTCGGACAGGGCCCGGCGGACCGGCCCCTGGAACGCGACCACCACGAGCAGCACCATGGTGAGCACGAGGGGCGAGCTGAACTGCCAGCCCTGCGGATCGCCGGACTCCTGCCGCCGGGCACGCGGCGGGGCTTCCTTGATGGTCGTCACGGGTGAGGTACCTCCGGCGTGGCACGGGCGTGGGCTGATGCCCCTCCCCTTCAGTACGCCGGTTCGGGCGCACCTGCTCAGCCGGGTTCGCACCGTCCTGGAAGTCGCGGGCCATCAGCGGTGTTGTACCGGTAGATCGACAGCGGCACAGCCGAATGCACGGAACCGGCCGGCGAGGACGCCGGCAGGACCGGCGGACCGGCCTTCGGGCGAAGGGATCCCGCGTGGAAGCCACACGTTTCTCCGTACTCGACCGTTCCCGCACCCGGGAGGGGCACGACGGGGCGCAGGCGCTTCGGGACACCGTGGCGCTGGCGCGGGAGCTGGAGACGCTCGGCTACCACCGGGTCTGGGTCTCGGAGCATCACGGTGTGCCCGGGATCGCCGGTTCGGCGCCGACGGTGCTGGCCGCGGCGGTCGCGGCGGCGACCCGCCGCATCCGCGTGGGCACCGGCGGCGTCATGCTGCCGAACCACCGTCCGCTGGTGGTGGCCGAGCAGTTCGGCGTGCTGGAGTCCCTCTTCCCGGGCCGGATCGACATGGGGCTCGGGCGCTCCGTGGGCTTCACGGACGGTGTGCGCCGGGCGCTGGGCCGGGACAAGGAGGACGCCGAGGACTTCGCCGCCCAGCTCGACGAACTCCTCGGCTGGTTCCGGGGCACGTCCCCGACCGGTGTCCACGCGCGGCCGGCGGAGGGGCTGCGGGTGCCGCCCTTCGTCCTGGCCCTCGGCGAGGGCGCCGACGTCGCGGCGCGGGCCGGACTGCCCATGGTCATCGGCGACCTCAGGAACCGCGACCGGATGCGGCGCGGCGTCGACCGCTACCGGGAGACGTTCCGTCCCTCCCCGTGGGCGCGGGAGCCGTACGTGGTGGTGTCCGGCACGGTGGCGGTCGCGGCCACCGAGGAGGCGGCACGCCGTGTCCTCGTCCCCGAGGCCTGGTCGATGGCGTACTCGCGCACCCACGGCACGTTCCCGCCGCTGCCGCCCGCCGAACGGGTGGAGGCACTCGTCATGTCCGCCCGGGAGCGGGAGTTCTACGAGTCCGGGCTGACCGGCCACATCGCCGGCACCGAGGACCAAGTGGCCGACGCCCTGCGGACGCTGGTCGAGGAGACCGGCGCCCAGGAGGTGCTCGTCACCACCAGTACGTACGACCGCGCCGCGCTGCTGGACTCCTACCGGCGCCTCGCCCGGGTCGCCGGACTGACGGCCACCCACCGAGGTGACCTCGCGCGCACCCCGTAGAATCGTGGGGTTTTGTCCCCCGCCCCCGGGAGCCCGGCCCATGCACAGCCCCCACGACCCGTACGTCCGCGTACGCGGTGCCCGCGAGCACAACCTCCAGGGCGTCGACGTCGACATCCCGCGGGACGCGCTGGTGGTGTTCACCGGGGTCTCCGGATCGGGCAAGTCCTCGCTCGCCTTCGGCACGATCTACGCGGAGGCGCAGCGGCGCTACTTCGAGTCGGTCGCCCCGTACGCGCGCCGGCTGATCCACCAGATCGGGGCGCCGAAGGTCGGGGAGATCACCGGGCTGCCGCCCGCGGTGTCGCTCCAGCAGCGGCGCTCGACGCCCGGTTCGCGGTCCTCGGTCGGCACGGTCACCAACCTCTCGAACTCGCTGCGGATGCTGTTCTCCCGCGCCGGGGACTACCCCGCCGGCGCACAGCGGCTGGACTCGGACGCCTTCTCGCCGAACACTGCCGCCGGGGCCTGCCCGGAGTGCCACGGTCTCGGCCGCGTGCACCGGACGACCGAGGAGTCGCTGGTCCCCGACCCCTCGCTGTCGATCCGCGAGGGCGCGATCGCCGCCTGGCCGGGGGCCTGGCAGGGCAAGAACCTCCGCGACGTCCTCGACGCGCTGGGCCACGACGTGGACCGGCCCTGGCGCGAACTGCCCTCCGAGGAGCGGGAGTGGATCCTGTTCACGGACGAGCAGCCGGTCGTGACCGTGCATCCGGTGCGCGACGCCGACCGCATCCAACGCCCGTACCAGGGCACGTACATGAGCGCCCGGCGCTATGTCATGAAGACGTTCGCGGACTCCAGGAGCGCGACGCTGCGGGCCCGGGCGGAGCGGTTCCTGGAGAGCGCGCCCTGTCCGGTCTGCGGCGGCCGGCGGCTGCGTCCCGAGGCGCTGGCGGTGACGTTCGGCGGCCGGACGATCGCCGAGCTGGCCGCGCTGCCGCTGACCGAGCTGGCCGCGTCGCTGGAGCCGCGGGGGGAGACGGCGCGGGTCCTGACGGACGACCTGAGGGCGCGGATCGCACCGGTCGTCGAACTGGGTCTCGGCTATCTCAGCCTGGACCGCGCGACCCCCACCCTGTCCGCCGGCGAGCTCCAACGGCTGCGCCTGGCCACCCAGTTGCGCTCCGGGCTCTTCGGTGTCGTCTACGTCCTGGACGAGCCGTCCGCGGGGCTGCACCCGGCGGACACCGAGGCCCTGCTCACGGTGCTGGAGCGGCTGAAGGCGGCGGGCAACTCGGTGTTCGTGGTGGAACACCACCTCGACGTGGTGCGCGGCGCGGACTGGGTGGTCGACGTCGGCCCGCACGCGGGCGAGCGCGGCGGACGCGTCCTGCACAGCGGGCCGGTCGCCGGGCTGGCCGACGTGGCGGATTCGGCGACGGCCCGCCACCTCTTCCACCGCTCCCCTGAGCCGGCGCGGGAGGTACGCCGCACGCGCGGGCAGGTGAAGGTCGGGCCCGTCAGCCGGCACAACCTGCGCGGGGTGACCGCGGAGTTCCCGCTCGGGGTCTTCACGGCGGTCACCGGCGTCTCCGGGTCCGGGAAGTCCACCCTGATCGGTGAGCTGACCGGTGAACTGCCGGGCGTGGAGCGGCTCGTGAGCGTCGACCAGAAGCCCATCGGGCGGACGCCGCGCTCCAACCTGGCGACGTACACCGGTCTGTTCGACGTCGTGCGCAAGGTGTTCGCGGCGACCGACGAGGCGAAGCGGCGCCGGTACGGGGTGGGGCGCTTCTCCTTCAACGTCGCGGGCGGACGCTGCGAGACCTGCCAGGGCGAGGGGTTCGTCAGCGTCGAGCTGCTCTTCCTGCCGAGCACGTACGCCCCGTGCCCCGACTGCGGCGGGGCCCGCTACAACCCCGAGACGCTCGAAGTGACGTACCGCGGGCGGAACATCGCCCAGGTGCTCGACCTGACGGTGGAGGGCGCCGCCGAGTTCTTCGCGGACACTCCCGCCGTCGCCCGCAGCCTCTCCGCCCTGCTCGACGTGGGGCTCGGCTATGTGCGGCTCGGCCAGCCCGCGACGGAGCTGTCCGGCGGTGAGGCGCAGCGCATCAAGCTGGCCAGTGAGTTGCAGCGGGTGCGGCGCGGCTCCACGCTCTACCTTCTCGACGAGCCGACGACCGGACTGCACCCGGCGGACGTCGAGGTCCTGACGCGCCGGCTGCACGAGCTGGTCGACGCGGGCCACACCGTCGTGGTCGTCGAGCACGACATGGCGGTGGTCGCCGGAGCGGACTGGGTGATCGACCTCGGACCGGGCGGGGGCGACGCGGGCGGACGGATCGTCGCGGCGGGACCTCCGGCCGAGGTGGCGGCCGTACGGGAGAGCAGCACGGCCCGCCACCTCGCCGCCCACCTCACACGTACGCCGCCCGCGACCCCGCCCGACTGAGAACCCACGCCCACCGACCACCCCGGACGAGGCCGGGGCGTCCTAGGTGCTCGGCGCGGTGCTCGGCTCGCGGGGTGTGGCAGAGCAACACGGAGCCTGACCCCGCGCTGAGGACCCCGGACGCTTGAGCACCGCCCGCCGAACAGCCATGACGACCGAGCCGGGGCTCACCCTCCGTGCGCCGGCGAGCGCCAACCCGTTGGGGCGCCCCCGGACGACAGCCGCCGCACTCCCGCCCTCGGCGACGCGATCCATCCGGACGTCCCCGGCGGCACCGCGCCGCCCGGCTCCACCGCCCGCTGGGCCGCCTGGGCCAGGGCGCGCCGGTCGGTGTGGGTGCCCGGGGCGAGAGGGGCGCGTACCTCCACCTCGGCCACCAGCCCGCGTGCCGTCGCCACGCGCCACAGCGAGGCCAGCAGCGAGTCGTCGCCGACGAAGGCGGGCGCCGTGGTGGCCGCTCCCCCGGCGAGCCGGTAGCGGACGCGCACCGGCTGGACGGCGACACCGGCGTCGAGCGCGGCCTGGAAGACGGCCCGCCGGAAGCGGCCCTGGGCCCGGCCGCACCAGGTGCTGCCCTCGGGGAAGGCCACCACCGCGGCGCCCGCGCGCAGGGCTTCGGTGATCCGCGCGACGGTGTGCGGCAGCGCCCGCAGCCGGTCGCGCTCGATGAACAGGGTGCCGCCGCGCGCCGCGAGCCCGCCCGCCACCGGCCACCGCCCGACCTCCGACTTGGCCAGCATGCGGCCCGGGCGGACGGCGGCGAGGAGCGGTATGTCCAGCCAGGAGATGTGGTTGGCGACGAGCAGCAGACCGCCGGTCGGCGCGGCCGTGCCGGTGATGCGCACGCGGACGCCCGAGGCCCGGACCACGAGCCGGCACAAGCGTCGGACCAGCCGGTCCCGGGGGCCCGCCGGCGTCCTGGCGAGGACGGGGACGAGCGCGATCCCCGTGAGGGTCAGCGCCAGTACCGCCGCCAGCCGGAGGGCGGCCAGCGGCGCCGCGGCCACGCCGCCCGGGTCCGGGACGCAGGCCGGCGGGGAGCAGGGCGCGCTGGGCAGCCAGGCGCTCGCGGCCGCGGGGGTCCCGGCCGGGCGGACGGCCGGGACCCGGGACGGCGGACGCGGCGCGCGCGGGTGCGGAAGCCGCACCGCGCCGGCCGTGGGGGCCCGCATCACGCGGGGACGAGCGAGAGGAAGTGCCGCAGGTAGCGCGGGTCCACCCGGCGCATCGACAGCAGCACGTACAGGTCGGCGACGCCGAAGTCCGGGTCGTGCGCGGGCTCCCCGCAGACCCAGGCGCCGAGGCGCAGATAGCCGCGCAGCAGCGGGGGCAGGTCGCGGCGCCCGACCCCCGGCGCCGGTGTGCGGGCGGACCCGGCGGTGTCCGGCGACCACGGCAGCAGCGGCCGTACGCGGTACTCCTCGGGGGCCAGGTGCTTGGTCCGCACCCGCTCCCAGGTGCTCGCGGCGAGTGCGCCGCCGTCGCCGAGCGGGAGGGAGCAGCAACCGGCGAGCCAGTCGTGGCCGCCCTCCACCATGTAGCGGGCGATGCCCGCCCAGATGAGTCCGATGACCGTGCCGTCCCGGTGGTCGGGGTGCACGCAGGAGCGCCCGACCTCGACGAGGCCGGGGCGGATCGCGGCGAGCGGGCCGAGGTCGAACTCGCTCTCGGAGTAGAGCCGTCCGGCGATCGCCGCCCGCTCCGGGGGCAGCAGCCGGTAGGTGCCGACGACCTGGTCCGTGAGGGTGTCGCGCACCAGCAGGTGGTCGCAGTAGGCGTCGAAGGGGTCGATGTCGAGGCCGGGCTGCGGGGAGGCGAGCAGGGCGCCCATCTCCCCCGCGAAGACCTCGTGGCGCAGCCGCTGCGCGGCCCGCACGTCGGCCTCGTCGCGGGCCAGGGTGACGGTGTAACGGGCGGGGGACGTCGGCTGCGGCGGGCTGGCGAGGGTGGAAACGCCGGTCATGGCACTCTCCTGGTCACGGGCCGGTTCGGCGGAGCGGCGCAGACCGGATCGGTGCGGTCTACGCGCTCCTGTTCTTCCGATGCCGGTTGGCGTGCGCGTGACCTGTGCCAGGAGCCGGGATGTGGGGATGCTGAATGCCCGGGGGCGCCCGTGCCGCGTGCGGACTGCGGGCCCGGGGAGTGCGAGACGGGACCGGGGATGAGCACCACTCCCGGTCCCGCCCGTCCGCACCCTGTCGGCGAACGTCCTGTGAAGAGAGGGCTACCGCCTGCCCGCCTTGCGGGTCGCGCGCAGCCACTCCTTGTTCATGCCGGTGATGGAGACCAGCGGGATGCCCTTCGGGCAGGCGGTGGCGCACTCGCCGGCGAGGGTGCAGCCGCCGAAGCCCTCCTCGTCCATCCGCGCCACCATGTCGAGCACGCGGGTCTCCCGCTCGGGGGCGCCCTGCGGCAGCACGTTGAGGTGGTTGACCTTCGCCGAGGTGAACAGCATCGCCGAGCCGTTCGGGCACGCGGCCACGCAGGCGCCGCAGCCGATGCACTCGGCGTGCTCGAAGGCGAAGTCGGCGTCGGGCTTGGGCACGGGGGTCGCGTGGGCCTCGGGCGCGGCGCCGGTCGGGGCGGTGACGTAGCCGCCGGACTGGATGATCCGGTCGAACGCCGACCGGTCCACCACGAGGTCCTTCACGACCGGGAAGGCGGAGGCGCGCCACGGCTCGACGTCGATCGTGTCGCCGTCCCGGAAGGACCGCATGTGCAGCTGGCAGGACGTGGTGCGTTCGGGGCCGTGCGCCTCGCCGTTGATGACGAGCGAGCAGGCGCCGCAGATGCCCTCGCGGCAGTCGTGGTCGAAGGCGACGGGGTCCTCGCCCTTGAGGATGAGTTCCTCGTTGAGGGTGTCGAGCATCTCCAGGAAGGACATGTCGGCCGAGATGCCGTCCACCTCGTACGTGGACATCGCTCCGTCGGCGTCGGCGGCGCGCTGGCGCCAGACGCGCAGGGTGAGCTTCATGCGTAGCTCCGCTGGGTGGGGTGGACGTACTCGAAGACGAGGTCTTCCTTGTGCAGGACGGGTGCCTCGCCGGTGTCGGTGAACTCCCAGGCGGCGGCGTACGAGAACTCGTCGTCCTTGCGGGCGGCCTCGCCGTCGGGGGTCTGGGACTCCTCGCGGAAGTGGCCGCCGCAGGACTCGGAGCGGTGCAGTGCGTCGAGGCACATGAGCTCGGCGAGTTCCAGGTAGTCGACGACGCGGTTGGCCTTCTCCAGCGACTGGTTGAACTCCTCGCCGGTGCCGGGCACCTTGATGCGCCGCCAGAACTCCTCGCGGATCTGCGGAATGCGTTCCAGTGCCTTGCGCAGTCCGCTCTCGCTGCGGGCCATGCCGCAGAACTCCCACATCAGTTCGCCCACTTCGCGGTGGAAGGAGTCCGGGGTGCGGTCGCCGTCGACGGCGAGGAGCAGCCGCAGCCGGTCCTCCGTCTCCGCCAGCACCTCCTGGACGACGGGGTGTTCGTCCGTGACGTCCTCGTGGTGCGGGTTGCGCGCGAGGTAGTCGTTGATGGTGGACGGCAGCACGAAGTAGCCGTCGGCGAGGCC
Source organism: Streptomyces sp. NPDC028308 (assembly GCF_055565855.1). Classification (NCBI taxonomy): domain Bacteria; kingdom Bacillati; phylum Actinomycetota; class Actinomycetes; order Kitasatosporales; family Streptomycetaceae; genus Streptomyces; species Streptomyces sp. NPDC028308. The sequence continues at coordinate 143,213 of NZ_JBVHTO010000014.1, read as the reverse complement.
CTGCATCAGGGCGGAGGCGCCGAGCCGGTTCGCGCCGTGGTCGGAGAAGTTGGCCTCGCCGATCGCGAACAGGCCGGGGATCGTGGTCTGGAGGTCGTAGTCGACCCACAGTCCGCCCATCGTGTAGTGCACGGCGGGATAGATCCGCATCGGCACCGTGTACGGGTCCTCGGCGGTGATCCGGGCGTACATGTCGAAGAGGTTGCCGTACTTCTCCTCGACCTTGGCGCGGCCCATGCGCCGGATGGCGTCGGCGAAGTCCAGGTAGACGCCCTGTCCGCCGGGGCCGACGCCGCGGCCCTCGTCGCAGACGTTCTTCGCGGCGCGGGAGGCGATGTCGCGGGGCACGAGGTTGCCGAAGGAGGGGTAGACGCGCTCCAGGTAGTAGTCGCGCTCGTCCTCGGGGATCTCGTTCGGCGGGCGGGTGTCGCCCTTGGCCTTCGGGACCCAGATGCGTCCGTCGTTGCGCAGCGACTCGCTCATCAGGGTGAGCTTCGACTGGTGCTCGCCGGTGCGCGGGATGCAGGTGGGGTGGATCTGGGTGAAGCAGGGGTTGGCGAACCAGGCGCCGCGCCGGTGTGCCCGCCAGATCGCGGTGGCGTTGGAGTTCATGGCGTTCGTCGACAGGTAGAAGACGTTGCCGTAGCCGCCGCTGGCGAGGACGACGGCGTCCGCGTAGTACGTGTCGATCCGGCCGGTGATCAGGTCGCGGGCGACGATGCCGCGGGCCCGCCCGTCGACCACGATGAGGTCGAGCATCTCGGTGCGCGGGTGCATCTCGACGTTGCCGGCGGCGATCTGCCGGGACAGCGCCTGGTAGGCGCCGAGCAGGAGCTGCTGGCCCGTCTGGCCGCGGGCGTAGAAGGTGCGGGAGACCTGGACGCCGCCGAAGGAGCGGGTGTCGAGGAGGCCGCCGTACTCGCGGGCGAAGGGGACGCCCTGCGCGACGCACTGGTCGATGATCTCGACGGAGATCTGGGCGAGCCGGTGGACGTTGGACTCGCGGGCCCTGAAGTCGCCGCCCTTGACGGTGTCGTAGAACAGCCGGTGGACGGAGTCGCCGTCGTTGCGGTAGTTCTTCGCCGCGTTGATGCCGCCCTGCGCGGCGATGGAGTGCGCCCGGCGGGGCGAGTCCTGGTAGCAGAACTGCACGACGTGGTAGCCCTGTTCGGCGAGCGTGGCGCCGGCCGAACCGCCGGCCAGGCCCGTGCCGACGACGATCACGGTGTGCTTGCGGCGGTTGGCGGGGTTGACCAGTCGGGCCTCGAAGCGCCGGGTGTCCCAGCGCCGGTCGACCGGGCCCGTCGGGGCCTTGGTGTCGACGGCCGGTTCACCGGTCGTGTACTCGGCATAGGAGTTCATGTCAGCTCACCACTCCGGTCATCACGGCCACGGGTACGGAGACGAAGCCCAGCGTCAGCACCAGCGCGAGGGCGTTCGCGGTGGCCTTGAGGGCGCGGTCGCGGGTGCGGCTCCCGGCACCCAGGGTCTGCGCCGCGCTCCAGAAGCCGTGCCGGACGTGCAGGCCGAGCGCGAGCATCGCGACGATGTAGACGACGTCGCCGTACCAGGTCGAGAAGGTGTCGATGACGTTCTGGTACGGGTGCCCGGACTGGAAACCGCCGGAGTGCACGGTGCCGGTCGTCAGGTCGAGGACGTGCCAGACGATGAAGAGGCCGAGGATGATCCCGCCCCAGCGCATGGTGCGCGTGGCGTAGCTCGACCGGGGCTTCTTGTGGACGTACTTGGTGGGGCGGGCCTTGATGTCGCGGCGGCTCAGCTGGTACGCGGCGGTGGCGTGGGCAACGACGGCGGCCACCAGGACGACGCGGACCAGCCAGAGCGTCCACTCGTAGTGCATGAAGGGCTCTCCGACCGTGCGCAGCCAGTGCGCGTAGTGGTCGAACTCCCCTTCGCCGAAGAAGATCTTCAGGTTGCCGATCATGTGGACGACCAGGTAGAGCAGCATGATCAGGCCGCTGACGGCCATCACCGTCTTCTTCCCGACGGAGCTGTCCCACACCGTGCGTGCGATGGACGGTCGTCGGTCCGTCCGCGTTGCCAGAGCCATGTCACGGAACGCTAGGCCCCGGAACCCCGATCGGTCCAAGACATGGTGCGGCTCGTTTCCATAGGCATGGCCTATCGTTGGCTTCGTGCAGTTCCACCAGCTCCAGTACTTCGTCGCGGTCGCCGAGACCCGGCACTTCACGCGCGCCGCCGACCTGGTCCACGTCGCCCAGCCCTCCCTGTCCCAGCAGATCAAGGCGCTGGAGCGGGAGCTGGGGGCGGACCTGTTCCAGCGGGCGCGGGGCAACATCACGCTGACCGACGCCGGCGAGGCGCTGCTGCCGCTCGCGCGCCGCATCCTCGCCGACGCGGACACCGCCCGGCACGAGGTGCAGGAGCTGGCCCAGCTGCGCAGCGGCCGGGTCCGTCTCGGGGCCACCCCGAGCCTGTGCACCGGGCTGCTCCCGGACGTGCTGCGGGCCTTCCACGACCGCTATCCGGGCATCCGGCTGTTGATCGAGGAGGGCGGCTCCCACGATCTCGTACGGGAGCTGGCACGCGGCGCCCTGGACCTGGCGCTGGTCGTCCTGCCGCTGCCGACGCCGTCCCCCGCGCTGACCACCGTCGAGGTGCTGCGGGAGGACCTGGTGGTGGTGTCGTCGCCGGACGCGCCGGCGCCGGGCCGGGGCCGCACGGTACGGATCCCCGACCTGGAGGGCGAGCGTCTGGTGATGTTCCGGCACGGCTACGACCTGCGCGAGCTGACCGTCGCCGCCTGCCGGGCCGAGGGCTTCGAGCCGGACTTCGCCGTCGAGGGCGGCGAGATGGACGCGGTGCTCGGCTTCGTCCGGGCGGGCCTGGGGGTGGCCGTCGTCCCGCGGATGGTGGCCACCCGCTCGGGGCGCGGACTGCGGGTGACCCCGCTGGCCAGACCGGGACTGCACCGGACGATCGCCCTGGCTCACCGCAGCGACGTGGCTCCGCCGCGGGCGGCGCGGGAACTCCAGCGGATGCTGCTGGAACGCTGAACGGCGACCGCGCCCGGTCCCCACGCGGAGACGGCCCGAGATCCGGCACCGGGAGCACACCGGAGACGGCCACCGGAGCCCGTCGCGGAGGGGACGCCCAAGCCGCGCCAGCGCTGAGAAGGGGCGCCTGTCTCTCGCCCCAGCGAGGGTGAGGGGCGCCGGCGAGGAGGGGCGCCCGAGTCCCACCCCGGCGCGGAGCGAGCGCCGGAGCCCCGTCCGGGCACGGAGGGGGCGTCTGAGCCCCGTGCCGGCGCGGAGAAGGGGCACCGAAGCCGCCCCGACGTGGAGAAGGGGCGCCCGAGCGGGCGCCCCTTTTCGCGCGGGTGGTACGTCAGCCCGTGGCGTCCACCAGCGCCAGCTCGTGCAGCCGCTCCGGCGGGCCGGGGCGGGCGTAGTACCAGCCCTGGGCGGTGTCGCAGCCCAGTATCCGCAGCTGCTCGGCCTGGGCGCCCGTCTCGACGCCCTCCACGGTGACCGCGAGGTCGAGGCTGTGGGCGAGGGAGACGATCCCCTCGACGATCTTGAGGTCGACCGGGTCGGCCGGGAACTGCTGCATGCCCTGGGTGAAGGAGCGGTCCAGCTTCAGGACGCTCACCGGCAGCCGGCGCAGGTTGGCGAGGTTGGAGTAGCCGGTGCCGAAGTCGTCGAGGGCGATGTCGACGCCCATCTCGGCCAGCCGGCGCAGCGGCTTGAGGAGATCGTCGTCGGCGCCGATCAGCGCGGACTCGGTCACCTCCAGGCACAGGGCGTCCGGTTCGAGGCCGGCGCGCTCCAGGATGTCGACGGTGTCGGAGACGAGACCGGGATGGGTGAGCTGGCAGGGCGAGAGATTGACGTTGATCCGCAGCGGTCCCGCGTCGGCGTGCCGCTCCTGCCACTGCCGGGCCTGGCGGACCGACTGGTCCAGGACCCAGCGGCCGAGCGGCACGATCAGCCCGGTGTGCTCGGCGAGCGGGATGAACCGGTCGGGACCGAGGACCCCGTGCTGCGGGTGCAGCCAGCGCACCAGCGCCTCGGCGCCCCGGACGCTGCCGTCACCGAGGTGCACCAGCGGCTGGTACTCGATGAAGAACTCGTTCCTGTCCAGCGCCGCCGGCAGCGCGGTGGTCAGCCCGTGCCGGGTGATGGCGCGCAGGTCGGCCTCGGGGTCGGCGAGCTCGAAGCGGTTGCCGCCCGCGGACTTGGCCCGGTACATCGTGATGTCGGCGCTGCGCAGCACCTCGGCGGGGCCGCGCTCCCCGGCGGGTCCCTCGACGACGCCGATGCTGCCGCGCACGGTCAGCTCGCGTCCGTCGATGCTCACCGGCGTGACCAGCGCGTTCATGATGCGCCCGGCGAGTTCGTCGACCTCGCGCTCGGTGTGCGGCCCGGTGGTCAGCGCCACGAACTCGTCGCCGCCGAGCCGCGCGACCATCTCGCCGGGAGCGGTCGCGCAGGACTGGAGGCGGTCGGCGACCTCGACGAGCAGCCGGTCGCCCGCCGCGTGGCCGAGGCTGTCGTTGATGGTCTTGAAGCCGTCGAGGTCGAGGTAGCACAGCCCGAAGCGCTGGCCCTCACCGGCGGACAGGGCCTTCTCCAGCCGCTCGAAGAAGAGGGTCCGGTTGGGCAGGCCGGTGAGTGCGTCGTGGGTGGCCTCGTACCGCAGGCGGAGATTGAGCAGCCGCCGCTCGGTGGTGTCCTCCATCAGCGCGAGCTGGTACTGGGGCCGGCCGTCGGCGTCGCGCAGCAGGGAGACCGTCAGGTTCGTCCACAGGGCGGTGCCGTCGGGCCGGTAGAAGGCCTTTTCGACGTGGTAGTGCTCACGCTCGCCTCTGACCAACTCGTCGTAGAGGCGCCAGACTTGGGGAGCGTCGTCGGGGTGGGTCCAGTCGCTGACCCGGCGGCCGCGCACCGTCTGCTCGGAACCGCCGAACATCCGCAGCAACGCCCCGTTGACCTGGAGGATGTTGCCCTCGAGGTCGGCGATGCCGATTCCTATGGCCGCGCCCTCGAACACGGCACGGAAGCGCGCCTCGCTCGCGTGCAGGGCCTCGGCGACCACGCTGCGCGCGTTCAGGGCGGCGTGGGAGATGGCTTCCTGCTCGGCCAGCGTCCGGTCCCGCAGGGCCTGCGCGAATCCGGCCGCGATCGCGTGCTGGAGCCGGGCCGAACGGGTCCGCAGGGCCTCGCGGTTGCCGTCGCCGCCGCAGTAGAGGACCAGGTAGGCGTCCACGCAGTCGAGGGAGCGGCTGAGCGCCTCCGGGTCGGTGCAGTGCGCGCCGACCAGGGCGGCGCCGACCGCCCTGCCCTCGGTCGCGTCGTAGGACCTGGCCAGCAGCGCGTCGCTCAACCGGCGCGCGAGGGGCAGCAGTTGCTCCTCGAACTCGGGGCGGGTCAGCGACGTGGAGGTCACCGGGAAGACCGCCCGGCTCCAGATCGTCGCGAACCTGCGGAGTCTGTCCTCCGGTCCGTCCGGTTCCGCGGTCACGCCGCGCGCCCCACGCCGGCGAAACCGGAATAGGAGTACGGATCCTCTTCCTCGGGTCCCGTGTCGGGCCGCCAGTCCGGCATCGGCACCAGTCCGGGTTCCACCATGTCGTACCCCTCGAAGAACCGCGCGATGTCCTCGCGCGAGCGCATGATCAGCGGGTTGCGGGCTTTCCTGTACACGTCGACCGCGCCCTCGGCCCGCTCCGGCGGGAGCGGGATCCCCTCGTACGAGGCATGGGTGAGCACGAGCAGGCTGCCCGGCGCCAGGGCGTCGCGCAGCTCGGCCACCGCACTGTACGGGTCGTCCGCGTCCTCCACGAAGTGAAGTATGGCAACGAGCAGGAGCGCCACCGGACGGTTCAGGTCGATCAGGCGCTGGACTTGGGGGTTCTGCAGGATGTCGCGGGGCTTGCGCAGATCGGCGGCGAGGACGTCCGCGTGCTCGTTGCCCTGGAGCACCGCCTGGCTGTGGGCGACGGCCACCGGATCGTGGTCCACGTACATCACGTGCGCGCCGGGACTGGCCGCCTGCGCGACCTCGTGGACGTTGCCGAAGGTCGGAATGCCGGAGCCGATGTCGAGGAACTGCGTGATCCCCTCGCCGACGGCGTACCGGACGGCCCGCCGCATGAAGGCGCGGTTGGCCTGCATGATCTTCGGAAGCCCCGGCATGAACTCCATCGCCCTGCGGGCCGCTTCCCGGTCGACCTCGAAGTTGTGCGAACCGCCCAGGTAGTAGTCGTAGATGCGGGACACGCTCGGCACCGAGATGTCGATGCTCCGGGGGGCCCAGGCGGGACGCTCCATCTATCTCTCCAGGCGTAGACGACACGTAGGCGATCCGGTGTTCGAGCTGAGGCTACTGATCGCCCGCCAAAGGGGCGAGCCAAAACGGAAATTGACCATCCGTTACCGGTCACTGCCTCCGGCACGTGCCGCATTGTGCCCTCATGCGGAGGGGCGGACTTTCCCGCCCAATCGGGCGCGCGCAGGCGGACGGCGGCGCGCGCACGGCAGCGGCCCGCCCCCTCCGTGCGGTGCGGAGGGGGCGGACCGAGGTCGCGCGCGTTGTTCCGTTTCGTCGGGCACCCGGTGCCTTGTCGTCAACTCCCTTCCACGTTTCGTCGTTGTGCGGGCGAGACGATCAACCCTGGGGAGGTGATCCTCACTTCGACGCGCCGACCGGCTTTCCGTCGGGCGACACGGCGTACCACGTACCGCCGACGCCCTGACCGTTCGTGTCCCCGGGGGCCTTGTCACCGGAGAAGGTGTAGATGGGCCAGCAGTCCACCGTCATCTGCTTGACACCGTCCGGACGAGTGAAGGCCATCAGGCCCTTCTTCGTGACGCCCTTGGTGTCGTTGGCCTCGACCGGCGCGACCGCGGGCCACTTCTCCAGGCAGGCGCCCTTGCAGTTCGACACGGAGTCGGGCCACGCCTTGTCCTTCATGAAGCGGTAGACCGTCATGCCGTTCTTGTCGACGACGACCTCGCCGAGCTTCGGGTCGTTGCGGACGGACAGACCCGGCAGGTCGGCGGCGGAGGCCTTCTTGCCGTCGGGGGCCGACGCGTACCACGTGCCGCCCACGCCCTGGCCGTTGGTGTCGCCGGCCTTCGCGTCCTTGGCGTAGCGGTACATCGGCCAGCCGGCGATCGTCAGCTGCTTGGTCCCGTCGGTGCGGGTGACCTCGCCGAGCAGCGACTTGTCCACGCCGGTGGCGGCCGTCGCACCGTCCGCGGGGACGGGCGGCCAGGCCTTGGCGCAGTCGCCGTCACAGGCGGACTTGGGCGGCTCGGCGGTGTCCTTGTCGAAGCGGTAGAGGGTCATGCCGGCGCTGTCGGTGACGACCTTCCCGAGCTTCACGTTCTCCGTCACGGAGAGCTGGCCCGCGGTCTCCGCCTCGGCCGCCGTGCCCTGTTCGTCCTTGGCATCGGCGCCGTAGCCGTCGCTGGAGCTGGACCCGTAACCGTCGGCGGCCGGTGCGGCGCCCACGTTCTGGCTTCCCGTCGACTGGGTGCCCTGTTCCTGACCGCACGCCGTCGTGAGCGCCAGTACCGCCGCAGCTGCCGCTACGAGTGAGGCGCTCCGCCAGGAGGTCTTCATGTCAACTCCCGCTGTTCGCTTGGGTGTTGCAGCGTCCTAGTGCGCCGCTCATGGCCCTAGGTACGAGCGGGGGCGGGTGAAGTGTTCAATCCGCTCACAGATTTCTTCCCGGAGATCGCGTTCCGCCCGTCACGGATCGCGCAGATGTACGCAGTCCGGGAGATCTTGCGCGTCGCCCGGCAAACCCTGTCAACGCGGATGTCCCTCCTTCGGGGCAATTCCCCGCCGCCCCGGCGTGCCGGGCCCCCGGGAGACCCATGATCTCGGCGTGCATCCACCCCAACGGACCCGATCCGCCCTCGCCGTACGGGTATTGGCGTTGCTCGCGCTGACCTGGTTCCTCAGTGGCGCGCCGGCCGGGGAGGCGTCCGCCGACGCGTGCGCGTACGCGTCGATCGGTCCGGACGGCTCGGTGGACGCGGTCGCGGTCGCCGGCTCGGGCTGGTGCGGTCCGCCTCCGGTGATCCCGCCCCCCTGCCCCAGTCCCACGCCGGAGCCCCCGCCGCCCCCGCCGCCCAAGCCGACGCCTCCGAAACCGACACCGCCGAAGCCCACGCCTCCCCCGCCGCCCAGGCCCACGCCCCGGCCCGAGCCGCCGGCGCCGCCACCGCCGCCGGCTCCGGCCCCGAGGCCGCACCTCGCGGCCCCGCCGCCGAAGCCGCCGCCCGCGCCGAGACCGTCACCGACGCGCTCCCGCAAGCCCAGCCCACCACCCAAGGCGTCGCCGTCCCCGGTGAGTTATCCGGAGTACCGCACCTCGCCGCGCAAGCACCCGCCGCGCGGCGGTCCGCCGCTGGTCTCGCTCACCCTGCTCATCACCGCGCCCGCCGTGCTGGCCGTCGCCGCGCTGCGTCCTCGCTGACCCCTGGAGACACTCTTGTCGGATTGGCTTGTTCTCACCCTCGCGATGGTGGCCGCGTGCGTGGTCGTCCTCGTCGTGACCCTCGTCCGGCACCGCAGAGCCCGGGAGGACGAGGACCCGTCCGAGACGCCGGACGTGATCGAGTACATGACGATGATGATCGGCGTGGTGTACGCCATCGTCCTGGGTCTGGCCATCGCCGGCGTCTGGGAGGGCCGCGGCATCGCCCAGGACCACGTACAGGCGGAGGCGCAGGCCCTGCACGAGATCTCGGAGCGGGTGCGGGTGTATCCGCCGGACGTCCGCGACCGCATCCGGGACGACGTCAACACCTATGTCGGTCATGTCGTCACAACCGAGTGGAAGTCGATGGCGGACGAGCAGAAGCTCAGCCCCGAGGCCGGCCGGCTCTTCGAGCGGATCCGCCAGGACGTCACCGACTACGAACCGCGCACGGACTTCGAGGCGCAGGCCTACCAGCCCCTCCTCGACCAGGTCACCGCCGCCGACGACGCCCGCAACGGGCGCGGCTCGTCCTCGGGGGCGACCATGCCGGGCGTGGTGTGGTTCGGGCTGATCACCGGCGCCGTGGTCACCGTGGGCATGATCTTCGCGCTGCAGATCAGACGTACGACGCGCGAGCTGATCCTCGCGGGACTCTTCTCCGCCCTGATCGCGTTCCTGCTCTTCCTGATCTGGGACCTGGACGCGCCCTACAGCCGGGGCATCGCGGCCTCGGCGGAACCCTTCCGGACCCTGTTCCCGCATCTCCACGGGTGAGGGACCCGCACTCAGGAGCCGCCACCGGGGGACGGACGCCACGCCGCGTCCGTCCCCCTTCCGCACGTACGGCGTCCCCTGTGCGGCCCACACCGTTGCCCCATTCGCGCGACACGGATCGCGCCCTCGCGCACACCTTTCTAGCGTTTCGGTCATCGAGGTGCATTTCTGACGCAGGCGGAAAAAGTCCGCAGCAGGCTCCTCGGGGACCCGGAGGATCACCATGCGCGCGATAGGCGTCGCTTCGGCCGCACTGCTCGGCGTGGCCGCCCTGACCCTGACCGCACCGACCGCGGTGGCGGTCGGCGAGGAGGAGGGCAACATCACGCCCTTCGGCTTCAGCGTCCAGCCCTCGACCGTCGCCCCGGGCGGCCAGGTGACACTGCTGCTGCGACGGGACGGAGGGTGCAAGGGCAACGCCACCGTCTCCTCGGGCGTCTTCGACACCGTCACCATCCCGCGCCGGCAGTCCACGGCCACGGCCACCGTGGACTGGGACGCCAAGCCGGGGGCGGTGTACCAGGTGACGTTCACGTGCGACGGCGTGAGCGGTCACACCGACCTCGGCATCACCGCCGGGCGTCCGGCCGACCTGACCCGCCCGCCGGCCCCCGTGCACCGGGGCGTGAAGGCGGGCGTCGGCGGCAGCGTGGCCGGGTTCGACCTCCACGAGATCGGGCTCGGGGCCGCGCTCATCACCGGTTCCGTCGGCGCTGCGTGGTACGTGTCCCGCCGCCGCGGGGCCACCGGCGACTCCTGACGGCACACCGCACAGCCGCTCGCCCCGGACCCCTGCGGGAGGGTCCGGGGCGAGCGGCCGTCACGTGCGCGCTCCGGCGGGGCCGCCGGTCAGATCCGGTTCTCGGTCCTGCGGCGCATCCAGAACACCCCGCCGGCCAGGGCGGCCGTCGCCACGAGCGCGCCGCCGATCGCCATGTCGGTGGGCGTCGCCCCGCTGGAGCTGCTGCCGCCGAGACCGCCGCGGACACCGCCGATGACGGTGAAGGCGGCCGGCCGGGTGAGCGTCTTGTGCTCCCCGCAACGGGCCGTGATGTCGTACGAACCCGGTCGGGCGTTGCGGTCGATGGTGACCGTCGCCGTGGAGGTCCTGCCGCTGACGTGGTGCAGCGGCGTGGTCGGGAAGACCGGCGAGGAGACGGTGCTGCCGGGCATCTGGCAGGACGAGCCGTCCACGGTGACGGTCAGCTGCCCGCCCCGGGCGATGACGCTCGGCATGGCGACGATGTTGCTGGGGCTTTCCCACGCCGTGGCCGCGGGGGCGGCGAGCCCCACGACCGCGGCCGCGACGGCAGAGACCGCCAGGGCACGAGTAGTACGCATGTGTTCCTCCGCGGAAGGCGCCCCGGGAACCGTCCCCGGTCGATCGGCGAGAAAGCGCCTCCCAGACAGACCCTCAGATGCGCTGCTCAGGGCCGCATTTCGGGAATGGTCCGTCCTGGTGAGAGGACACGCCGAAGGAATTCCACGCAGGGCGATGTTGCCGCAGGTCACGGACCGTCAGAAATTTTGTGCGCATGGCAACTCGGATGGCGCACGCCGATGTACGTCACCACCCGTTCGCACGTTCTCCCGTCGCCCGCCGAGCGCGCTGCGCTTAGCGTTCTCATATGCGCGACGGACGCGGCGACGGCTGCGTCGAGAGGGGATTGCGAATGCACTCGTCCGAGCTCGCCGAGGAGGAGGAGCGGCAGAAGAAGCGCGCGCCGTGGGGCGTGATAGCGCTTGTTCTGCTGACCGGCCTCGCTCTCATCCGCAACGGTTCGGGGGAGTTCGACGTCGGACCGCCGCAGCCGGCGACGGCGGCGGCCGCGGACACCCGCACGCAGAACGGCGGCACCTTCCGCAAGGCCACGCCGGACCCGCTGCCGTACTCCGAGGTCGACCGCGTCAGGATCCCCGGCATCCAGGTCGACGCCCCCGCCATGCCCGTGGGCCTGGACACCGAGGGCTGGGTCGACGCGCCGCCCCCCGAGGACCCGAATCTCGCCGGCTGGTTCACCGGCGCGGTCTCGCCCGGCGAGAAGGGCACGGCCGTGGTCGTGGGCCATGTCGACAACCGGCTGGGGCCGGCCGTCTTCTACGGGCTCGGCGCCCTGAAGAAGGGGAACCGCGTCGAGATCCAGCGCAAGGACGGGAAGACCGCCGTCTTCGAGATCTACGGAATCGAGGTCTTCGAGAAGAGCAATTTCCCCGGCGACCGCGTGTACGGCAGCAAGGGAAGCCCGGAACTGCGTGTCATCACCTGCGGAGGCGGTTTCTCCAAGCAGCAGGGCTATGACGGGAACGTGGTCGTCTTCGCCCGCCTGACCGAGGTTCGCTGAGCGTTCCCCGAGCGGGCGGGCGAGGCCCTTCGGCGATCCCGGGCGGAATGTCCGCCCGGGCGCTTTTTCATGTGCACCGCTTTAATGCACCACTTTATGCGGACCGCATTATGTGTACTGCCTTCGCGGGACGGTGATGTGGTAGCCGGAGTCCAGCAGCTCCGGAAGGTACTCGCGCAGCGCCTGCACACTCTGCGAACGGTCGCCGCCCGCGTCGTGCGAGAGCACCACGACGCCGGGTGCGGCGCCGTGCTCCACCCGGTCGGCGATCCTGCGGGTGCCCGGCGTGGTCCAGTCGAGGGTGTCGACCGTCCACGCCAGCGGCTCCATGCCCAGTTCGGCACCGAGCTGGAAGGCCGCCCGGTTCCAGGCCCCGTAGGGCGCCCGGAACCACAGGGGCGGCTCCCCGTACGCCTTGTCGATGACCTCGCAGGTGCGTTCCATCTCCGAGCGGATCGCGGAGCGGGAGAGCCGGGTCAGCAGCGGATGCGTCCAGGTGTGGTTGCCGACGATGTGTCCGTCGTCGGCCATCTCGCGCAGCAGGTCCTTGTTGTAGGCGGCCATCTCGCCGCAGACGAAGAACATCGCGCGGACGTCGTGGGTGCGCAGGGTGCGCAGGATGTCGGGGGTGTAGCGCGGGTCGGGGCCGTCGTCGAAGGTGAGCACCATGCTGCGGCCGCGCCCGGACATGCGCAGGAACGGCTCGTGCCGGACGAGGGTCCTGGCCGGGCTGCGGTGCGGCGTGCCGTAGCCGGTGATGGGCTGGAGACGGTACGCGGAGGGCTTCAGCGCGCGGCGCGCCTGAGGACCCGAGACCGGGGCGGGGCGTGGCACCGGGTGCGCGCCCGGGTCGGCGGTGAGCAGGCGGGCCGTGCCCGCCGCCCCGGCCGCGCCCAGCACCGCGGCGCCGGCGAGCAGCGCCGTGCGCCGCGTGAGCAGCTGATCCTTTTTCATGACTCATCAGTCGCCCATTTGACCGTCGGCGCGGCCCAGCAACACGGCTGGGGACCCCCGAAAACACCCGATGGGACCATTCGCCGGCGCCACGGCGGCGGGGCCGCCGGTGTTCCGTGGACGGTGCGGCCGGTCGCCGGGCACCGGGCGTCCGATAACCTCACCGCCGTGACGGATCAGCAGCACTCGCATCAGTTCGAGCGGGGCACGGACGGGCCCAAGGTCATCGTCGTCGGCGTGGACGGCTCCGACTCCTCGCTCCGTGCGGCGGCGTACGCCGGTGGCCTGGCGCGCCGGCAGCACGCGCTGCTCGCGGTCGTCTACGTCCAGCCGGTGATGGCGGCGGGCGCGGCGCTCGGGGTCCCGGTCGCCGACACGACGGACGAGATCGCGGAGGGTCTGATCGCGCAGATCCGCGAGGCCACCGAGCGGGTCAAGGACATATTCGCGGTGCGCTGGGAGTTCCACACCTTCCGCGGCGACCCCTACAACGGCCTCGTCAAGGCCGCCGACGAACTCAAGGCGGACGCTGTGGTGGTCGGCGCGTCCGAGCAGGCCGGGCACCGGATCGTCGGCTCGGTGGCGATCCGCCTGGTGAAGGCGGGGCGCTGGCCGGTGACGGTGGTGCCGTAGCCGGCGAGGGCCTCCTCCGCGGACTCCCCTGGCTCCTCTACTTCCCCATGACGAGGCCGTCCTGGGCCGCGCCCCGGCTCAGGACGACGCCCCGGATCCGGTCGCGTACGGCGGCGGTGTCCGGGGTCTGACGGCCTGTGTGCAGCGGGACCACGCGTCCGGAGCGGACGTCGAACCACTGCGGGAGGAACTCGGCCCGCGTCACCTCCCAGCGGTCGCCCGGACGCGCGGGTGGGGCGAACGTGAACCGTCCGATGCTGCTCTGGTTGCCGCGCGGGTCCGGGAGGCCGTCGTGGCCGACCATCTGGCCGGCGATCTGGTCGCCCATGCCGTAGACGACCCAGGTGCCGTTGACCTTCTCGTAGGCCTGCGGGATGTGGGCGTGCGTGCCGAGGATCAGGTCGATGTCGGGGCGGGAGCCGGTCCGGGAGGCGGTGAGTTCCCGGGCCAGGGTCAGCTGCCGCTCGTCCGGCTCGTCCTGCCACTCGGTCCCCCAGTGCACCGACACGACGACCACGTCGGCGCCGGCCGCCCGTGCGGCGCGGGCGTCCGCGAGGATCCGGTCCCGGTCCATGAGGTTCACGGCCCAGGGCCGCCCGTCCGGGAGCGGGTAGCCGTTGGTGTCGTACGTGTACGCGAGGTGGGCGACGTCGGCGCCGCCGGCCCGCATGACGGTCGGGGCGCTCGCCTCGGCGGCCGTCCGGGCGGATCCCGCGTGGCGTACGCCGGCCCGGTCGAGGGCGTCGAGGGTGCGGTGGATGCCGGCGGCGCCGTCGTCGAGGCTGTGGTTGGAGGCGGTGGAGCAGCCGTCGTAGCCGGTGGCGGCGAGGCCCTTCGCCACCTCGGGCGGGGACTTGAAGGCGGGGTAGCCGCTGTAGTCGCCGTCGGCGCCGTACACCGTCTCCATGTGGCAGATCGCCAGATCGGCGCGCGAGACGACGGGCCGGGCCCCCGCGAGCATGGGTACGAAGTCGTGGCCGCCGCCGCCCGCGTCGGCCCGTGCCCGTTCGATGATCGAGCTGTGCGGCAGGACGTCCCCGGAGGCGACGAGGGTGAAGCCGCGCGCCGTCGCGGGCGCCGCCGGGTGTCCCGCATGCGGTGCCGGCGGCTTCTCGGCGGCCTGACAGCCGGCGGCGACGGCGACGAGTACCGCGCCGAGGCCGATTCCGGCCAGTCGCGCACGTGTGGTCATAGCGAGCCCCGATGTGATCGGATCATCATATTTATTGACACACATGCACATACACGGGCGATGCGAAGTCAACGCGCCACCCCAGCCCGTGCCCCGAACGGAGGACCCCCGCGGGCGCACGCGGTCAGCCCGCCGGCGCCCCACCGTGCGCGCCCGGAACCCGGGCCCCTGGAGACCGCGCGCACCCGGCCCCGCGCGACACGAGGCCCTCTCGCCGCCCCGGCGGACCGTTCGTCGTACCGTTCACCGACGGCATCGACCGCCCACCGCACATCCGCTCCCGGCCCCTGTCCCCGCCGGGCGCCACCCGCTGGCATACAGGCCATGACGGCCGGAACCACCACCATCACCCGCGGCACGACCGCGGAGCACGAGCTGGCCGCGTTGCAGCGCGAGCACGGGCGACCGCTCTTCGCGCTGCTGCTGCGGCTCTCCGACGGCGACCGGCAGCGCGCCGAGGACCTGCTCCAGGAGACGCTCGTCCGCGCCTGGCAGCACCCCGAGGCCCTGCGTGCGGACGACTTCGCCTCCGTGCGCCCCTGGCTGCTCACCGTGGGGCGACGGCTCGCCATCGACGCGCGGCGGGCCCGCCAGGCGCGTCCGGCCGAGGTCGGGGACGAGGTGCTGGAGAGCGCCCGGGTGTGCGCCGATCACGCCGAACGGTCCGCGGCGACGCTCGACGTGCGGGAGGCTGTGAAGACACTCACTCCCGAGCACCGTGAAGTCCTGGTGCAGGTGTACTTCCGGGGGGCGAGTGTGGCGGAGGCCGCGGAGGCGCTCGGGATTCCGCCCGGTACCGTGAAGTCCCGCGCGTACTACGCGCTGCGCGCCCTGCGCCGGGTTCTCCCGGGATACGCGGCCGACCTGCGGTGAAACCGAAGGATCAGTCAAGCCTTCGTAAAGCGCCTTGCTGAGGACCATGGTTGGGCCATCAGCTGTCCTCATCCGTGTTTCCGGACTGGGACCCGGGTCGGGCTGCGCGCACGAACCGGAGGAGGGCAGGAAGGGATGCTGCACAGAGGTCAAGAGAGCACGGGCGGCACCGACGGCGGCGAACTCGCCGTCCCGATGGCCTGGTTGTACGCCGAGTACATCGCCGACGAGCTGCTGAGAACCGGCGACCTGATGCCGCCGACGTCCTTCGAGTTCCGCGCCGGGCGCGACGCCCTGGCGCTGACGATCTTCCTGTCCGACACCGGCGGCGAGCTCTCCGGCATCCGCGTCGTCTCGCAGCTGGAGAACTGGCTGTCGCTCACGGCGTACGACCAGCCGTGGCAGGACTGGGTCCGCGAGCGGATGGCGCGCATGGAGAAGGAGGCCGCCGAGGCGGGCGGTCCGGCCCCCGACCTGGAGCTGGCGGCGGCCGCCCGGCGCTGGCTGGAGGAGACGGAGCTGCTCGCCCCCGACCTGGACGCGGTCCCCGGCGACGGCCCGGTTCCCGGCGAGGACGACGGACCCAAGGTGTGGACCCCGGCCTGGCAACTGGGGCTGCCACTCGGGCATCTGGCGATCCATCTCTTCTAGGAACGGAAAGTTCTTCGAATCCGACCAATCCGCGGGCCGCTCCGCTCCGAATATCTCTCCCGTTTCCTCAGGGGCCTTGAGTGATTCGGCGGTCCGGTGCGTACCGGTGGGCAACAGCAACACCACCCCCACCCAGCCCCCCGGCACGAGGATTTGGTATGAGGTCCCTGGAACGCCATCGCGACGTCGGCGCCTACACGCTCGGCGTGCTGGACGAAGCGGATGCCTTCCGCTTCGAGGACCACCTCATGGGGTGTCCGAGCTGCACCGCGCACGTGAGCGAATTCGGCCCCGCCGCGCGGCAGTTGCTGCTGTACCGCCGGGCGACGCCCCGTGCCGTGCATCCCTTCGCGGCCCCCGGGCCGCGCTTCCTCGACCGGCTGCTGGGCGAGGTGGCCGCACGCCACCGGGCCGGACGCAGGCGGTTGCTGTACGCCGTGGCCGCCGTCGTGGTGCTCGCGGCGGGCGGACCCGCCGTCGCCGTGGTGACGGCGCACGACTCCCCCGCCGACCGGGTCGCCGCGACCGACGCGGGCACCGGGGTGTGGGCGCAGGTCACCTGGGCGGACCGGGTCTGGGGCAGCGAGTTCGACGTGCAGGTCAAGGACGGTGAGGGCCCGCGGGCCTGCCGGCTCGTCGTGGTCGGCAAGGACGGCTCCGAGCAGACGGTGACGAGCTGGACGGCTCCGGCGCACGGCTCCGGCGCCGCCGCCATGCACGGCGGCGCCGCGTTCAGGCCCGGGGAGATCAGCCGGTTCGAGGTGCGCACGCGGGACGGCGAGCGCCTGGTGACGCTGAAGCCGCGCTGACCGGCCGGCGCCTACTTGAGCAGCCGGGACAGCCGGCGGTCCGCGAGCGGCTTCCCGCCGGTCTGGCAGGTGGGGCAGTACTGCAGCGAGGAGTCACTGAAGGAGACCTCGCGGATGGTGTCGCCGCACACCGGGCAGGGCTCGCCGGTGCGGCCGTGCACCCGCAGCCCGCTCTTCTTCTCCGCCTTGAGCCGTCCCGCGGCCACGCCGCGCGAGCGCTCGACGGCCTCGGTGAGCGTGGCGCGCAGTGCCTCGTACAGCCGCCGGGTCTCCTCGGGCGTGAGGGAGGCGGCCAGCTTGAAGGGCGACATCCTGGCCGCGTGGAGGATCTCGTCGCTGTAGGCGTTGCCGACGCCGGCGATGAGGCTCTGGTCCCGCAGCGCGCCCTTGAGCTGCCGCCGCTCGCCCGCGAGGAGCCCGGCGAACCGGTCTTCGTCGAAGTCGGCGGCGAGCGGGTCGGGGCCGAGCCGGGCCACGCCGGGGATGTCCGCCGGATCCCGTACGACGTACACGGCGAGGCGCTTCTGCGTGCCGGCCTCGGTCAGGTCGAAGCCCTCCCCGGTCTCCAGGGCCGTCCGCAGGGCGAGCGGGCCCTTGCCGGGGCGGGGCGAACCGTCGGGCAGGCTGTCGCGCCAGTGCAGCCAGCCCGCCCGGGCCAGATGGGTCACGAGGTGCAGGCCGTCCGCGTCGATGTCCAGGAACTTGCCGTGCCGGTGCACCGCGGTGACCTCGCGGCCCTCCAGCGCGGTGAGCGGAGGGTCGTAGGTCTTCAGGACGCTGATCGCGACGGGCAGGACACGGACGATCTCGCGGCCGACGAGATGGTCGGCGAGGAAGTCCTTGAGTGCTTCGACCTCGGGCAGTTCCGGCATACGTCCAGAGTGCCACCCGGCGCGGGCGGCGCCACGTCAGTCCCGCTCGGGGACGGTGAACTCGCACCACAGGCACTTGCCGCCGCCTCGGGCCTCCACGCCCCATCCGTCGGTGAGCAGATCGACGAGCAGGAGGCCGCGGCCGGAGACTCCGGACTCCCCGGCCTCGCGGCGGCGCGGCAGCGCGCTGGAGGAGTCCTCGACCTCCACCCGGAGCCTGCGGTCGGCGCCGCCGGTGAGCGCGCGGAGGGTGACGACGGCGGCGCCCTCGGTGTGCATGAGGGCGTTGGTGATCAGTTCGTCGGCGACCAGTTCGATCTCGTCGGCGCGGTCGTCCGCTCCCCAGGCGCGGACCGCGGCGCGGATCATGTGGCGGGCCTCGCGAAGGGCCTCCGGGTCGCCCGGCGCGACGTGCTGCTGGAGCCGTCCGCCGGTCTGCCGGGTGGGGCCGCGGCGGCGCAGCAGCAGGAGGGCCACATCGTCGTCGCCGCCGCGCTCCTCGGCGACGTCGATGAGCCGGTCGGCGAGCGCGCGTACGTCGTCCGGCCCGGAGCGGACCAGCTCGCGCAGGGTCCGCATGCCCTCGTCGAGGTCGATGCCGGGCTGTTCGACGAGTCCGTCGGTGTAGAGCAGCAGGGTCTGGCCGGGATCGAGTTCGACGGTGTCGACGGGGTAGGTGAGGCCTCCGAACTCCGCGGACAGGCCGAGCGGCAGGCCGCCCTCGACGGGCAGGCGGCGGCAGGTGCCGTCGGTGTGGCGCAGCATCGGGTCGATGTGCCCGGCCCGGACGACCTGGACGACGCCGGTGGACAGGTCGGCCTCCGCGTACAGGCAGGTGGCGAAGCGGTCGGTGTCGAGTTCGTGCAGGAAGACCGAGGCGCGGGCCATCACGGTGGCGGGCGTGTGCCCCTCGGCCGCGTAGGCGCGCAGCACGATGCGCAGCTGGCCCATGACGGCGGCGGCGTGCGTGTCGTGGCCCTGGACGTCGCCGATGACGGCGCCGACGCGTCCGCCGGGCAGCGGGATGAGGTCGTACCAGTCGCCGCCGATGTCCCGGCCGAGGGCGGCGGAGCGGTAGCGGACGGCGAGGTCGGCGCCGGGCACGCTGGGGATGGAGCGCGGCAGCATGGCCTGCTGGAGCCCCTGGGCGAGGTCCTTCTCCTGCTCGAAGAACATGGCCCGCTGGAGGCTCTGGGCGATGCTGCTGCCGAGGGCGACGAGGACGTTGCGCTCCTCCGCCGAGAAGCCGCGCCGGTCGTTGTAGAGCAGTCCGATGGCGCCGATGGGCCTGGCCTGCACGATGAGCGGCAGGTACGCGGCGGAGGTGATCTTCAGGTCGGTGATGTTCGGCCACAGCAGGGGGTAGGACTCGGCGAACTCCTGCGGCGACTCGATGAAGTGCGGGACCAGGGTCCGTACGACCTCGTTCATCGGGTAGGGCTCGTCGAGGCGGGTGACGCGGGTGCCGGGCACGTAGCTGTCCTCGGGGCCGGCGGCGACCAGGCGGACCCGGCCGGCTTCCAGGAGTCCCATGACGAGGCTGGTGGCGCCCAGGTGGGTGATGCCGTGGGTGCTCTCCAGGACGTCGATCACGTCCTGGACGGTGCGGGCGTGGGCGAGCGCCGCGGTGGTGATCTGCACGACGCTCGTCTGTTGCCGGCGGGCCCGGTCCTCGGCGGCCTGCTCGCGCCGCGCGGCGCTCTCGCTCAGCTCGTGGGTGGCGTCGCGGACGATGCCGAGGATCCTGCGGGGGCGGCCGGTCTCGTCGCGGTGGATGTAGCCCTGGGTGTGCGTCCACCACAGGGAGCCGTCGCGGTGCCGGACGCGGAAGTAGGCGCCGTAGTTGGCGCTGCCGTCCTTGAGGGCCTGGGAGACCATGGTGTCGAGGCCGTGGGCGTCGGCGGGCGGGACGCGTGTGCCCAGGGTCTGCGGGTGGCCGTCGTACTCCTGCGGGCTCATGTCGAACACGGCGAGGGCCTGGGCGTCCATGTACATCAGCGCGGTGTCCAGGTCCCAGTCGAAGCTACCCATGCGGTTGAGCGCCATGATCGGGTCCGGGTGGGCGGGCCAGTCGTCCGGGAGTGACAGGGCGCTCGCTCCCCGATCAACCATGCGCCCACCTTGCCAGGATTTACCCGATTGTTCGACTTATGGGCGCCCTTCGTGCGGTCTCCCGCGGGCTCCGGGACGCCGCCGGGACCGGTTGCGGCGTCCGGGTGAGTGTGGCGGGTGCCGACAGCGGTAACGCAGCGTCACACTGGAGGTGGAACGAGGAGGCGGTCGTGGAGTGGTTCTCGGCATCCGGGTACTGGCTGAGCCGGGCGGTCTTCCAGCGCTCGCTGGCCGGCGTGTACCTGGTGGCGTTCCTGACGGCGGCGCTCCAGTTCCGGGCGCTTCTCGGGGAGCGCGGGATGCTGCCCGTGCCCCGCTTCGTCGCCCGGGTGCCGTTCCGCCGCGCGCCGAGCGTGTTCCACCTCCACTACTCGGACCGGTTCTTCGCGCTCTGGTGCTGGGCCGGCTGCGCGGTGTCGGCGGCGCTGCTCGCGGGGCTGGACTCGCGTCTGCCCCTGTGGGGCGGCATGCTGCTGTGGCTGGTCCCCTGGGCCCTGTACCTGTCGGTCGTGAACGTCGGCCAGACCTGGTACGGCTTCGGCTGGGAGTCCCTGCTCCTGGAGGTCGGGTTCCTCGCGGTGTTCCTGGGCAACGACGAGGTGGCGCCGCCGGTCGTCGTCCTCTTCCTGCTGCGCTGGGTGCTGTTCCGGGTCGAGTTCGGCGCGGGGCTGATCAAGCTGCGCGGCGACGAGTGCTGGCGCAAACTGACGTGCCTGGACCACCACCACGAGACGCAGCCGATGCCGGGTCCGCTGAGCTGGTTCTTCCACCACCTGCCCAGACCCGTGCACCGCGTCGAGGTGGCCGCCAACCACTTCACCCAACTGGTGGTCCCGGTACTGCTGTTCGCGCCGCAGCCGGTCGCGACGGCGGCCGCGGCGCTGATGATCCTCACGCAGCTGTGGCTGGTCCTGTCGGGCAACTTCTCCTGGCTGAACTGGATCACGATCGTGCTGGCGCTGTCCGCAGTGCAGTTCCCCGTGTCGGCCCCGGACACCTCCGCGCCGCCGCTCTGGTACGAGGTCGTCGTCCTGGCCGTCGCCGTGGTGCTGCTGGCCCTGAGCTACCGCCCGGCGCGCAACCTCGTGTCCCGGCGCCAGGTGATGAACCGCTCCTTCGACCCACTTCATCTGGTCAACACCTACGGCGCGTTCGGCAGCGTCAGCCGCGTCCGCTACGAGGTGGTCGTCGAGGGCACCGCCGACGAGACGGCGCGGGAGGACGGTAACTGGCGGGAGTACGAGTTCCGCGGCAAGCCGGGTGATCCACGGCGCTGGCCACGGCAGTTCGCCCCGTACCATCTGCGGCTCGACTGGATGATGTGGTTCGTGGGCCTGTCCCCCGCGTACGCCGGGCCGTGGTTCGGGGTGCTGGTGGAGCGGCTGCTGGAGAACGACCGTGCCACGCTGCGGCTCCTGCGCCGTTCGCCGTTCCCCTCGGACAGCCCCCCGCGGTTCGTGCGGGCCCGTCTCTTCCGCTACCGCTACACGACCTGGCGGGAACTGCGCGAGACGGGCGCGTGCTGGCACCGGACATACGTGCGGGAGTTCCTGCCGCCGACGCGGCTGGACGCGGGCTCTCAGAGGCGGTAGACGCGGGTGGCGGTGCGGGTGAGGACGTCGGCGCGTTCACCGGCGCTCAGCTCCCGCGTCAACTCGCGTGCGGAGTCGACCACTTCGGCGTAGCTCGCGGCGAGGGTGCACACCGGCCAGTCCGAGCCGAACATCAGGCGGCCGGGGCCGAAGGCGTCCAGGACGGTGTCGGCGTACGGACGCAGGTCGCCGGTACTCCAGTGGGCGGGATCCGCCTCGGTGACCAGGCCGGAGAGCTTGCAGACGGTGTTGGGGAGGGCCGCGAGAGCCCGGACGCCGGAGGCCCAGGGCTCCAGCTCGCCGGAGGCGACGGGCGGTTTGCCGAGGTGGTCCAGGACGAACGTCAGCCCGGGCAGGGCGGCGGCCGCCCCGACGCAGGCCGCGAGCTGCCGCGGCAGGACGACCAGGTCGTACACGAGTCCCGCCGCCGCGACGGCCGCCAGTCCCCGCCGCACCTCGGGCCGCAGCAGCCAGGCCGGGTCCGGCTCCCCCTGGACCTGGTGCCGGACGCCCCGCAGGTACCGGCCGCCGGGCAGTTCCGCCAGCCGTGCCAGTTCCTCGGCAATGTCCGGGCGGGTCAGGTCGGCCCATCCGACCACTCCCCCGATCAGCTCGCTGCCCCGGGCGAGGAGCAGGAGTTCGGGAGTCTCCTCGGGGACGGTCACCGTCTGGACGAGCACGGTGCGTTCCACGCCCGCGGCGCCTGCCTGCGGTTCGAGGTCGCCGAGGGTGAAGTCCCGCCGTAGCGGCAGCAGTTCCGGACCGGTGATCCAGTCCTGGTCGCGGACGGAGAGGTCCCACAGGTGGTGGTGCGCGTCGACGCTCACGGCAGCTCCCACACGACGGGCAGGCCCGCGTCGCCGCCCGCGCGGGAGTAGTCGTGGACGACGTCGAGCAGTTCGGCCATGCGGGCCTGCCAGGCGACGTTCACCGGCAGCCTCTCCAGCTCGGCGAGCAGCCGCCGGTAGTCCTCGCACTCCAGGACGTGGAACAGGTCGGTGCCGCTGCGCCAGATCGTCCATCGCGTGGCCCCGGCGGCCCGGATCGCGGCGGTCAGCTCCTCGGGCACCTCGCGGTGGGCGGCCTCGTAGGCGGCGACGGCGTCCGCGCGGACCCTGGTGTGCAGGGCGACCCTCACGACGGCTGCTCCCCCGGTACGGGGACGGGGGCGTCCTCGGGCAGCAGGCGCTGCTCGCGCAGCTCCTGCCAGAAGGCGGCCGGCACCGGCGTCGCGAACTGCTCGGCGCAGTCCCGTACTTCGGCGGCCGAGCGGGCGCCGACGAGGACGCTCGCGACCGCCGGATGCGCCGCGGGGAAGGCGAGGGCGGCGGCGCGCAGCGTGGTGCCGTGCCGTTCGGCCAGGGTCTTCAGGCGCAGGGCCCGCTCCAGCAGCTCGTGCGGCGCCGCGGCGTAGTCGTACGTCGCTCCCGGTCGCGGGTCCGCCAGCAGGCCCGAGTTGAAGGCACCGCCGACGACGACGGAGGTACCGCGTTCCCGGGCCGCGGGCAGCAGGTCGGCCAGCGCCCCGTGGTCGAGCAGGGTGTAGCGGCCGGCGCACAGCACGACGTCGACGTCCGTCTCGCGCACGAAACGGGTGAGCATCGCGGTCTGGTTCATGCCCGCGCCGATGGCCCGCACCACGCCTTCCGCGCGCAGCTTCTCGAGCGCGGGGTAGCCCTCGCGGAACGCCTGCTCGGCGTGGTCGTCCGGGTCGTGGAGGTAGACGATGTCGACGCGGTCGACGCCGAGCCGGGTGAGCGCGGCCTCCAGGGTGCGCCGCACGCCGTCGGCGCCGAAGTCCCAGACCCGGCGGTGGCCGGCGGGCACGGCGAAGCCGTTGGCGAGGTCGTCGCCGCCCGCGTCGGTGGGCTCGAGGCGGCGGCCCACCTTGGTGGAGAGGACGTAGTCGGCGCGGGGCCGGTCGCGCAGGGCGGCACCGAGGCGGCGCTCGGAGAGGCCGAGGCCGTAGTGCGGGGCCGTGTCGAAGTAGCGGATGCCGGCCGCCCAGGCGGCGTCCACCGCCCGTCGTGCCTCTTCCTCGCCGACGGGGGTGTACAGGTTGCCGATGCCCGCCGCGCCGAAGCCGAGGGGGCCGGTCTCGACGCCGCTGCGCCCGAGCGGGCTCACCGGGCGGCCGGACGCGGTCGCAGCCCCTGCATGCCGCCGTCCACGGCCAGGGCGGTGCCGGTGGTGGCGCCGGACAGGGGGCTCGCCAGGTACGCGATGGCCCCCGCGACCTCGGCCGCCGACACGAGGCGTCCGGTGGGCTGCCGGGCTTCCAGCGCGGCCCGCTCGGCGCCGGGGTCGGGAGCCGCGTCGAGCAGGCGTCCCACCCAGGGGGTGTCCACGGTGCCGGGGTTGACGCAGTTGACGCGGATGCCCTCGCGGACGTGGTCGGCGGCCATGGCGAGCGTGAGGGAGAGGACGGCGCCCTTCGAGGCGGAGTACAGCGCGCGCTGGGGCAGGCCCGCCGTGGCGGCGACCGAGCAGGTGTTGACGACGGACGCGTGCGCGGACTCCCGCAGGGCGGGCAGGGCGGCGCGGGTCGTGCGCACGATGCCGAGGACGTTGACGTCCAGGACCCGGTGCCACTGCTCGTCGTCGTTGTCCTCGACCGTGCCCTGGGCGCCGATGCCCGCGTTGTTGACGAGCACGTCGAGTCCGCCCAGCTCCGTCAGCGCGGCGGCCACCGCCGACCGCACGGACGCGTCGTCGGAGACGTCGGCCCGGTACCCGAGCAGCGGGGCGGCCACCCCGCCCGGTTCGAGGTCGAGCACGGCGACGCGGGCGCCGCGGGCGGCGAGGAGTTCGGCCGCGGCCCGGCCGATGCCGGAGGCCCCGCCCGTCACGAGCGCCCTGAGACCCGTGAAGTCCCCGCGTTCCTGAGAGGCCGTCATGCCGCTTTCTCCTTCGGGTCGGTGCGTGACTGCTGTGCGAGGTCGGCTGCCCAGAAGGTACCTCCGGGGAAGGTGTACTCCGCGATGGACTCGGGCCGCATGGTGGCGGAGAAGCCGGGTGCGGTGGGCGCCGCGTAGTGACCCCCGCGGATCACCACGGGGTCGACGAAGTGGTCGTGCAGGTGGTCGACGTACTCGATGACCCGGTCGTCGGTGGTGCCGGCGAGGGACACGTAGTCGAACATCGACAGGTGCTGGACGAGTTCGCACAGCCCCACCCCGCCGGCGTGCGGGCAGACGGGTACGCCGTACTTGGCCGCGAGCAGCAGGATGGCGAGGTTCTCGTTGACGCCGCCGACGCGGGCCGCGTCGATCTGCAGGATGTCGACGGCGCCGGCCTGGAGCAGCTGCTTGAAGACGACGCGGTTCTGCACGTGTTCGCCGGTGGCGACCTTGACCGGGGCGACGGCCCTGCGGACCGCGGCGTGGCCGAGGACGTCGTCGGGGCTGGTCGGTTCCTCGATCCAGTAGGGCTCGAACTCGGCGAGGGAGTCGACCCAGGTGATCGCCTCGTCGACGTTCCAGCGCTGGTTGGCGTCGATCGCGACGCGGATGCCGGGACCGACCACCGAGCGCGCCACCCGCAGCCGGCGTACGTCGTCCGCGCGGTCCGCGCCGACCTTCAGCTTGATCTGGGTGAAGCCGTCAGCGACGGCCTGGGCGGCCAGGCGGGTCAGTTTCTCGTCGCTGTAGCCGAGCCAGCCGGGTGAGGTGGTGTAGGCGGGGAAGCCCTTCTCCCGCAGGGTCGCGGCGCGTTCCGCTGCCCCCTCCCGGCCGTGGCGCAGCAGCGCCAGCGCCTCCTCGGGGGTGAGGGCGTCCGTGAGGTAGCGGAAGTCGATCTGCCCGACCAGCCACCGCGGTTCGGCGTCCGCGAGGAGCTGCCACAGCGGCTTGCCCGCGCGCTTGGCGGCCAGGTCCCAGACGGCGTTGACGACGGCGCCGATCGCCATGTGCATCACGCCCTTCTCGGGCCCGAGCCAGCGCAGTTGGCTGTCGCCGACCAGGTCCCGGCTCAGCGAACCCGGGTCGGCGCACAGTTCGTCGACGGGGCGTCCGGTCACGTGTGCCCGCAGGGCCTCGATCGCGGCGACCTGGACCTCGTTGCCCCGCCCGATGGTGAACGTGAAGCCGTGGCCCTCGTGGCCGTCGGCCGCGTCGGTGCGCAGCACGACGTACGCCGCCGAGTAGTCGGGGTCGGGGTTCATCGCGTCGGACCCGTCGAGTTCGCGCGAGGTCGGGAAGCGGATGTCGTAGGTGTCGACCGCGGTGACGCGGGCGGCGGTTGGGGACACGGGAGGCCTTTCGGTCCGGGACTCGGGGCGTGCGGGCGTCGGCCGGGGGTCAGTCCTGGGCGCGTCCCGTCGTCAGGCGGGCGATCATCAGGGCGACGAGGATGATCCCGCCGTAGATGGCCTGGATCCAGAAGGACGGCACCTGGGCGAGGGTGAGCAGGTTCTGCACGACACCGAGGAGCAGGACGCCGGTGAGGGCGCCGAACATGGTGCCCTTGCCGCCGTCGAGGCTGATGCCGCCGATGACCGCCGCCGCGAACACGGTGAAGATCATGTTGTTGCCCTGGTTGGCGCTGATCGCCCCCACGTAACCGGTCTGCATGATCCCGCCGACCGAGGCGAGGACTCCCGCGACGACGAACACCCCGAGCATCACGCGCTCGACGCGGATGCCGGCCGCCCTGGCCGCGTCCGCGTTGCCCCCGATCGCGTACAGCGCGCGCCCGACCCGGTGGTACTTGAGGACCAGCCCGGCGACGCCGAACGCGACGGCGGCCAGCCACACGGACAGCGGGACGCGCAGGAAGGTGGTGGTGGCCAGGGAGAAGAACGCGTCGGGCATCCCGAACAGCGTCTTGCCCTTGGTGGCGCCGACCAGCAGGCCGCGCAGGATGATCAGCATCGCCAGCGTCACGATGAACGCGTTGAGTTTGAACTTCACGACGAGGATGCCGTTGAAGGCGCCGATGGCGGCGCCCACGACGAGGATCGCGAGCAGGGCCAGCGCGGCGGGGAGCTCCGCGCCCCAGCCGGACTGGGCGGCGGGCAGGACCAGGAGCGCCCCGACCGCCGGCGCGATGCCGACGACGGATTCGAGGGACAGGTCGAACTTGCCGGTGATGAGGACCAGAGACTCGGCGAGCACCACCATGGCGAGGGCGGCGGAGGCGCCCAGGACGGAGATCAGGTTGCGCTCGGTGAGGAAGGAGTCGTTGAGCACGGCGCCGAGGACGAGCAGCAGCAACAGCGCGGGGACGAGGGCGAGTTCGCGGGCGCGGCGCAGCAGGACGGACTGCCCGGCGCGGCCCGCGGGCGCGCGGACGGAGGCGGGGGTCGAGGCCGACGGGGCCTTCGTGTCAGCCATGGTCCACTCCTTCGATGGAGGCGATCAGCTCGTGGTCGCGCCAGCCGGCCGGGTGCTCGGCGACGACGCGGCCGTGGAAGAGGACGAGCACCCGGTCGCAGCGGCGCAGGTCGTCGAGTTCGTCGGAGACGACGAGCACGGCGGTGCCGTCCTCGCGGGCGCTGTCCATGCGGGCGAGCAAGGACTCCTTGGACTTCACGTCGACGCCCGCTGTGGGGTTGATCAGGACGAGGAGCCGGGGGTCGGAGGCGAGGGCGCGGGCCATGACGACCTTCTGCGCGTTGCCGCCGGAGAGGTCGGAGACTGGCTGTTCCGGGCCCTCGGTGTGGATGCCGAGGCGCCGGATCAGCTCGCCGGCGAGGCCGCGTCTGCGGTCGGTGCCGATGAAGCCGTGGCGGCCGAGACGGTCCGGGACGGTCATGGTGGCGTTGTCGCCGACGCTCATCGCGGGGACGAGGCCCTGCTCGTGCCGGTCACGGGGGACGCAGCCGACCCCGGCCCGCAGCGCCGCCCGCACGTCGCCGAACGGCAGCGGTTCGCCGTCCAGTCGGGCGGTGCCGGCGGTCGGCGTGTGCAGTCCCGCGAACGACTCGGCGAGCTGGATCTTGCCGCTGCCGCTGGACCCGGCGAGGCCGACGACCTCCCCCTGGCGGACGCTCAGGTCGACCTCCGCGTACGCCTCGGACGAGAGCCCCCGGGCGTCGAGCACGACGGGCGCGTCCTCGTCCACCGCGGCCGTGCGGACCGCGGCCCGTTCGGCGACGGCGAGGGACTCCCCGGCCATCGCCTCCACCAGTGCCGGGCGCGGGAGTTCGGCGACCGGTGCGGTGGTGATCCATCGGGCGTCGCGCAGCACGGTCACGGTCTGGCAGACCTCGTAGACCTCCTGGAGGTGGTGCGAGATGAACAGGAAGGTGACGCCGGAGTCCTGGAGCGCGCGCATGCGGGTGAAGAGGCGGTCGATCTCCCGGTTGTCGAGCTGCGCGGTCGGCTCGTCCAGGACGATGAACCGAGCGCCGAAGCTCAACGCCCGCGCGATCTCGACCATTTGGCGGTCCTCGACCTTGAGGTCCGCGGTCCGGGCGTCCGGGTCGACACGCACGTCCCAGGTCTCCAGCACCTCGGCCGCCTGTGCTCTGAGCCTGCGCCAGCTGATGAACCCGCCGCGGCCCACCGGCTGCCGGTTGACGAAGAGGTTCTCGGCGACCGACAACTCCGGTACCACGGTGGGTTTCTGGTAGACGCACGCCACTCTGCGGCGCCAGGCGTCGCGGTCGGCGAGCGGCGGCGCGCTCTCGCCGTCGAAGCGGACGGTCCCCTCGTCGGGCGCCTGGAGGCCGGTGAGGACGGCGACCAGGGTGGACTTGCCGGCGCCGTTGCGTCCGACGAGCGCGTGCGACTCCCCCGGCATGACGGTGAGCCGGCCGTCCCGGAGCGCGACGGTGGGACCGTACCGCTTGGCTATCCCCCGCGCCTCCACAAGTGGTGTGCTCATCCGACCGTGTTGCCCCACAGCTCGGCGTCGTCGACGTTGTCCTTGGTCACCAGCGGCGCGGGCAGCTGGTCCTCCAGGATTCCGCCGGGCAGCCTGACGATCTCCGAGTCGTGGTCGGTGGGACCGGGCTCGAACGTCTTCCCGCGCATCGCCGCCTTGATGTAGTACATGCCGTACTTGGCGTACGAGTCGGCGGGCTGCGAGACGGTGGCGTCGATCTGGCCCTTGCGGATGGCGTCGAACTCCTGCGGGATGCCGTCGTTCGAGACGATCGTGATGTGGCCCTTGGCACCCGTCGTCCTGAGCATGCCCTTGGACTTGAGCGTCTGCAGGGTCGGGGCGAGGTAGACACCGCCCGCCTGGAGGTAGATGCCCTTGATGTCGGGGTTGGCGTTCAGGAGGGTGTCCAGCTTCGAGGCGGCGGTGTCGGACTCCCACTTCGCCGGGATCTCCAGGACCTTCAGTTTCGGGTGCTTCTTCTTCACGCAGGTGCGGAACGCCTCGGAGCGCTCCCGGCCGTTGACGGACGCAAGGTCGCCCATGATCTGCACGACCTTGCCCGAGGTGATCTGCTTGCCCAGGTAGTCGCAGGCCTTCTCGCCGTAGGCGACGTTGTTCGCGCGTACGACCATGGCCACCTTGCCCTTCTCGGGGGCGACGTCGACGGCGACCACGGGGACGCCCTTGCGCTCGGCCTGGTCCAGCCCGGCGGCGATCGCGGCACTGTCCAGCGGGGCCACGACCAGGCCCTTCACGCCCTGGTTCAGCTGGTTGTTGATGTCGGTGATCTGCTGCGAGGGATCGCTGTTGGAGTTGACCGTCTTCAGCGCGTCCACGCCCTCGGACTTCGCCATCTTCGGCACGTAGTCGTTGTACGACTGCCAGAACGGCGAGGTCAGCAGGGGCAGGATCACCCCGACCTTGCCGCTGCCGTCGCCCTTCCCGCCGCCGCCGGCCGCGGTGTCCTTGGTGCTCCCGCATGCCGTGAGCGCGAGGGCGACGCAGACGGCCGCAGCCGCCGCACGCACCGCCCGTGACGTGCCTCGCCTGTTCCGCACAGTTCTGCCGGCCATCTGACGGCTCCTCATCGAGCGTGATCGAGCAGTGATCGGATGCTGGTCGAGCGCGTGGGCCTACGACCCCGGCACGGCCCCGGCCGGAAGTCCCTCTGCCGACCGCGACGAATATTTATCAGACCACTTGGGAGCCACAACACCCTCCGGAGCCAACTTTTCCCGGTTTCCGGCCGTAGTGGTCCGACCACCTGGGTGATTAGACTGCGCGCACCCGGCAACAGGAGGAAGCGGCGTGGACGAGAGCCAGCCTCGGGAAGCGCAGACGGCACCGCCGAAGGGCACCGTGACGCAGCGCGCCATCGAGCGGATCAAGGCGATGATCGGCGAGGGCCGCCTGGAGCCCGGCCAGCGGCTGCCCACCGAGCGGGACCTCGCGGCACAGCTCGGCATGTCCCGCAGCTCGATGCGCGAGGCGATCCGGGCGCTCACCGTCCTCGGCGTCCTGGAGGCCCGGCACGGATCGGGCATCTACGTCACGCAGTTGGAGGCCGGGGACCTGCTGGAGACCTTCGGTGTCGTGGCCGACCTCTCCCGGGGACCGCGGCTCGTCGAACTCCTCGAAGTGCGCCGCGTCCTCGAATCGACGGCGACCGCCCTGGCCGCCGCGCGCATCACGCCCGACCAGCTCGCCGAGGTCGAGAAGCACCTGCTGGCGATGAACGCGACGGACGACCCCGAGGAGATCCTCGCCCACGACCTCGCCTTCCATCGCGCGATCGGCGCCGCGGCGGGCAACGAGACCATGGCCGCGATCCTGGAGGGGCTCTCCTCCCGCACCTTCCGCGCCCGGGTGTGGCGCGGCTACCAGGAGGAGGGCGCCTTCGAGCGCACCCGCCGCGAGCACGCCGCGATCCACCGCGCCCTCGTGGCCCGCGACCCGGAAGCGGCCCGAGCGGCGGCGGCAGCCCACGTGGGCGAGGTGGAACAGTGGCTACGCAGCCAGCTGGAGCCGTGAGAACGGCAAGGGTTCTCCGTGGCCGGCTGAACAGCATGCGGCGCGCAGCTCCAGCCCCTCCGGCGCTTGAGGAGCGGGGCCGAAAGGCCAGGTCCACAAACCCAGCCCCTCCGGCGCTTGAGGAGCGGGGCCCGGGGCAGAGCCCCGAGTCGGGACCGAAGCCACCTCGTCACGCAACAAGTCCGGGCGCACAAAATCAGCCCCTCCGGCGCTTGAGGAGCGGGGCCCGGGGCGGAGCCCCGAGTCGGGACCGGAGCCACCCCGTCACTCCACAAGCCCGGGCGCACAAATCCAGCCCCTCCGGCGCTTGAGGAGCGGGGCCCGGGGCAGAGCCCCGCGTCGGGACCGAAGCCGACCCCGAGCGGGGAACCCCGGTCACGCAACCCACCCCCTCCGGCGCCGGAGAAGGCAGGGCCCAGCCGCGACACCGCACGTCGGGACTGAACCCGCCGCCACCCGGCAAGGAACCCCCGGGACACCCCCGAAGGGCCCTCACCGCAAGGTGATCACCCCCGCTTCAACCGAAGCGTCACCAACTCGAACGGCCGCAACGGCATCCGAAGCCGCCCCCCGTCCCGCTCGGGCCCCACCGCATCGGCGAGCGGCCGCTCCAGCAGATCCGTCACGGTGACGTCCTCGAAGGGGAACCCTGCCGTGAGGGTGACCCGCGACCGCCCGCCCCGGGACTCGTGGAACCGGACGACCACGTCCCCGCTCCCGTCGTCGGCGAGCTTGACCGCCGTCACCACGACGGCGTCCTGCTCGACGGTGACGAGCGGCGCGACCTCCTGGGAGCCCGACACCCGCCGCTCCGGCAGGTTGATCCGCCACCCTTCGCGCACCGCGTCACCGATCGCCGCCCCCGGCACCAGCGCGTGCCGGAACCGGTGCACACCCTGGTCGGTCTCGGGGTCGGGGAACCGCGGGGCGCGCAGCAGCGAGACCCGCACGGTGGTGGTCGTACCGGAGTCGCCGTCGCGCACGGTACGGGTCACGTCGTGGCCGTACGTCGAGTCGTTGACGACGGCCACGCCCCAGCCGGGCTCCTCGACGTGCACGAACCGGTGGTTGCAGGCCTCGAACTTGGCGGCCTCCCAGCTGGTGTTGGTGTGCGTCGGCCGGTGGAAGTGCCCGAACTGCGTCTCGGAGGCGTACCGCTCGGCGTGCACGTCGAGCGGGAACGCGAGCTTCAGGAACTTCTCGGTCTCGTGCCAGTCGACCTCGGTGTCGATGCCGAGTCGCTGTTCGCCGGGGGCGAGCGACAGCACCTGGGTGACCCGTGACGCGCCGAAGGAGCGGACGACCCGTACCGAGACACCGTCGTCGCCGGGCGCCACCTCGTCGGCGTCGACCAGGTCGGTGACGGTGTTGCGGTAGAACTCGTCGACGTCCCAGGCGTCCCACATGTTCGGGAAGTCGGGGTGCAGTTGCAGCAAGTTGGCGGCCTGTCCGGGTGCGACCGTCTCGCGATCGGCGGCCAGGTCGTACGCGGAGACGACCAGGCCCCGCGCGTCGATCTCGACCCGCAGCATCCCGTTGTCGAGGACATAGCCGCCGTCCGGGCGGGGCTCAAGCGCCGTCTCGCCGAGGACGGCAGGGGTCCGGGCGCCGCCCGCCGGGACCCCGTCGCGGGTGTGCGGCGCCGAGTTGAACACCAGCGGCGCGGAACCCTCACCGGCCAGCGCCCGCTGCGCCGCGTCGATGATCGCGTTCAGCTCCTCGGCGACCCGCTCGTACGTCCTGCGGGCCTCGCGGTGCACCCAGGCGATGGACGAGCCGGGCAGGATGTCGTGGAACTGGTGGAGCAGGACCGTCTTCCAGATGCGGTCCAGGTCCTCGTAGGGGTAGGCGAACCCGGTGCGGACGGCCGCGGTCGCCGCCCAGAGCTCGGCCTCCCGCAGGAGGTGCTCGCTGCGGCGGTTGCCCTGCTTGGTCTTGGCCTGGCTGGTGAGCGTGGCCCGGTGCAGCTCCAGGTACAGCTCGCCCACCCAGACCGGCGCGTTCGGGTACTCGGCCTGCGCCTTCTCGAAGAACTCCTCGGGGGTCTCCCAGACGACGGTCGCGGAGCCCTCCAGGTTCCGCAGCCTGGCCGCCTTGGCGACCATCTCGCGTGTCGTGCCGCCTCCGCCGTCACCCCAGCCGGTGGGCGCCAGGGAGTGCCGGGCGACCCCCTTGTCCTTGAAGTTGCTCGCGGCGTGCGCGATCTCGCTGCCCTTCATGGAGCAGTTGTAGGTGTCGACGGGCGGGAAGTGGGTGAAGATCCGGGTGCCGTCGATGCCCTCCCACTGGAAGGTGTGGTGCGGGAACTTGTTGGTCTGCGACCACGAGATCTTCTGCGTCAGCAGCCACTTGGAGCCCGCCGCCTTGATGATCTGCGGGAGGCCCGCGGCGAAGCCGAAGGTGTCGGGCAGCCACGCCTCCTCGTTCTCGACGCCGAACTCCTCCAGGAAGAACCGCTTGCCGTGCACGAACTGACGGGCCATCGCCTCCGACCCCGGCATGTTCGTGTCGGACTCGACCCACATGCCTCCGGCGGGCACGAACCGCCCGTCGCTGACGGCCTTCTTCACCCGCGCCCACACCTCGGGCCGGTGCTCCTTGACCCAGGCCCACTGCTGGGCCTGGGACATGGCGAAGACGAAGTCGGGCTCGTCCTCCAGCAGCGCGGTCATGTTGGACGTCGTGCGGGCCACCTTGCGCACGGTCTCGCGCAGCGGCCACAGCCACGCCGAGTCGATGTGCGCGTGACCGACGGCGCTGATGCGGTGGGCGGAGGGTACGGCGGGCTCGGCCAGCACCCCTTCGAGCCGGGCGCGCGCGGCGGCCGCCGTGCCGTTGACGTCCTGGAGGTCGACGGCGTCGAGAGCGCGCTCGACGGCGCGCAGCAGGTCCCAGCGCCGCGCGGACTCCACCGGCAGCTCGGCCATCAGCTCGCCGGCCACCTCCAGGTCGATCACGAGGTTCCACACCGTCTCGTCGAAGACGGCCAGGTCCATGCGGGTGAGAGTGTACTGCGGCTCGGTGCCGGCGGTCTCCTTGTCGCCGAGGGGGGTGGGCACGAAGGGGTGGTAGTCGAGGATCACCGGGTTGGAGGCGGCCTCGACGTGCAGCAGGACCTCCTCGCCGCCCTCGGCCGGGGCACCGATCCGAACCCACTGGTTGCGGGGGTTCAGCCCCTTCACCGGGGTGCCGTCGGGCCGGTAGACGAGGCCCTCGCACTGGAAGCCGGGCATGTTCTCGTCGAAGCCGAGGTCGAGGATCGCCTCGACGTGGCGTCCCGCCCACTCCTTCGGGACGGTCCCGGTGACCCGGAACCAGCTGGTGCCCCACGGAGCACCCCAGCGCGCGCCGACCTCGATCGGTGCCGGGTCGGCCGCCAGGCCCTCGGCGACCGGCACGGGCTCGCCCGGCGCGTTCCACACCGCCACGTCCAGCGGTACGGACTCGGGATACACGGCGGGGCGGATGCGCTCGTCGAGGACGCGCTTGAGGCGGGCTTCGACCAGGGTGCGGTCGTCATGCATGAAGTGCTCCGTGGGTGTGGGTGCGGGCTACCAGGTATGGGTGGTCGTGGTGGCTGAGGAGATGGTGAACAGCTCCCCCACCGCGCGTACTTCGAACCGCGCGGCGGCCTCCCCCTGTGCGGGGGCGAGGCCCTTGACGAAGAACGCGCGCTGGCAGGTGCCGCCGAGGAAGCGGCGTGTGCCGTCGGGCAGGACGCGGTGCAGCTCGTAGTGGCGTACGGCGCCGGGGGCGGCCTGCCACCTCAGGCGCAGGCTGCCGCCGTCGGCGTCGGTGACGCGCAGGCCGGTGGGCGCGGCGGGGATCACCTTCGCGTTCCGGACGGCGAGCCCGCCCAGCCGCAGGCGGACCGAGGATCCGCGGCGGGCCGGGGTGAGCCGGACGGCGATGGCGTGCGCGGTCCCGGACAGCCCGCTCAGCCGCACGGTGGAGGTCCGCCAGCCGCCGCTGCCCGCCTCGACGGGGAACCAGGTGTACGGCGGGGCCCCGCCCGGCGTGCCGGGTTCGGCGGTGGCGACGCCCAGCTCGACCCTGACCGCGCCCGCGTCGGTGCGGTAGGTCAGCTCGGCCACGGTGTCCGCGCTCAGCGGCAGCCGGGTGGCGTAGAGGTCCAGGGTGACGGGGGCGTCGAGAGTGCCGTCGACGAGCACGCTGCTGCCGCCGCGCCAGGCGTCCGCGAAGTCGAAGGCGACGGCGGGACGCCTCCCGGTGGTGCGCACGACCCAGCGGCGGGAGGGCAGCCGGTCCTGGAGACCGAGGTGGTTCCACGCCGCGTCCGAGGTGACCTTGCCGCCGTCGTACCACTTCAGGCCGTGCCCGGTGTTGAAGGTGGTGGCGAAGGGG
The DNA here is from genome assembly GCF_055565855.1 of Streptomyces sp. NPDC028308. Classification (NCBI taxonomy): domain Bacteria; kingdom Bacillati; phylum Actinomycetota; class Actinomycetes; order Kitasatosporales; family Streptomycetaceae; genus Streptomyces; species Streptomyces sp. NPDC028308. The sequence goes on along the minus strand of NZ_JBVHTO010000014.1, from coordinate 108,706 downwards.
ACGGCGGTGACGGTGGAGCGGTCGGCGACGGAGAGCGCCGGGGCACGCCAGGCGGCGCCGGTGTCGGGCCGGGAGGGGTCGAGGGAGGCGCCGGTCCAGAACGCGTCGTCGGCCGCGTGGAAGTCGCCGGGGGTGCGGCCGGCGGGCAGGTGGTTGCGGGTCCACTCGGGCCGGTAGAGGCCGAGGGAGACGACGTGGTCCTTGTCGGCGGGCACGATGGCGTCCCAGTCGACGGAGGTGTTCGTGCCGTTGGCCTCGACGTCGACGCCCGCCCACAACTCGTAGGGGATGCGGTCCAGTTGCCGGGCGGTCGTGGCGGAAGAGGAGAGGCTGCTCCGTGACCAGCGGAAGTCGACGAACATGGAGTCGGCGGCCTGGAAGAACGCCTTGTTCCGGTCGTTCAGCGCTCCCTGCCAGCTGACCGAGCCGTTCGTGGTCATCGAGTCGTACCAGGTGACGCGCTGCCCCTTCGCGGTGCCGAGCGTCCTGAGCTCGGCGAGGAAGCCGAGCATGTCGACGGCCAGGGCGGCGTCGCCGCCGCCGGTCTCGGCGTTGACGAACCAGCCGTCGAAGCCGTACGCGGCGGCGACCGCGACGAGTCGCTCCGCCAGCGGGTGGTGCCCGGACGCGTCCTTCTGCACGAGGTCACGGGTCCACTGGAGCTGTCCGCCGTAGGCGGCGGGCGGCAGGAACACGTTGCCGAGAACGGGCACGCCGTGGCGGTGGGCCGCGTCGACGATCGGCGCGTTGGGCGCGAGGATCAGTCCCTCGCCGGACGAGCCGCCCCAGAAGACGAGTTCGTCGAGGTACGCCCAGTGGGTGAGGGCGTAGTAGTCGGCCGTCGCCGCGCCCTGGGAGGGGTTGCCCGCGGTCGGGCCGAAGGAGACGAGGGACTGGACCCGGGCCTGGCCGTCGCGGGCCGTACGGTTCGTCGGTGTCGGGGTGAAGCGCGCGGCCAGCGGTACGGACGCCGTGTTGAAGGGCAGGTCGGGGTCGTCCTCGGCCCGCCACGCCTTGAGGCTGCGCCAGGTGATGCCGGCGCCGGGGCTGCCGGCGGGCAGCGAGTCGGGGTACCAGTACGAGGCGTACGGCTGGAGGTCGCCGGTGGCCGCCGCGGCCGCGGTGGACAGGCCGGGGACGAGCCCGGCGGCGACGCCGGCTCCGGCGAGCAGGACGGTGCGTCTGCTGAGGTTCACGGTGTGCTCCGTAACGTTGGGGGACGGACTACGGTGCTTGCGGGGGGGTGCTGTAGGTGCGCCCGGCTACGACATGACCTGGCCGGGGGTGAGGACCTCGGTGATGCCGCGGGCGGTGAGGTGGTCCTGGTCGGCGGCGCGGCTCGCGAGGACGGTCGTGGGGCGGACGCCGTCGCCGGCCAGCCGCGCGAAGGCCTCGAAGACGGGTCCGCCGGGTGCGCAGACCGAGCGGCCCGGCGTGGTGTCCACGACGAGCGCGGTGGTGCGCGGGGCTGGGCGGTGGGTCCGCCGTTCGGCGGCGATCCGGGCGATGACCTCGCCCGCGGGCTTCGTCCGCCGGTCGTTGGTCAACAGGCCGAGCCCGTATTCGAGTTCGGGGAAGTCGGCGAGGCCGCGGCTGACGTCGTGCGAGCACCACCAGGTGACACCCCACAGGTCGGGGCAGTCCAGCGCGTTCGCGACGGTCGCCTCGGTGAAGGCGGCGGCGTGCTCGGCGGGGATCAACGGCGCGGGGGCGCCCACCTCCTGGAGCCAGACGGGCCGGTGCGGGTCGTCCGCCCACGCCTTGGAGAGCTCGATGAGGTAGGCGGCGTGGTGTTCGGTGGCGGTGCCGGTGCGGCCGTGGCGCTGGGCGGTGCCGTTGAACACCCAGGAGTGGACGGCGGTGACCGCGCCGAGCCGTGCCGCGTGGGCGGGTGTGAAGGGCTGGTCGTCCTGGTACCAGGTGGCGTCGTAGGAGGCGTGCAGGTGCAGCTTGCCCGGCGCGCCCTTCTCGCAGGCGCCGAGCAGGGTCAGCAGCCAGGCCTCGGCCTCGGCGGGCGTGACGCGGTCCGGGTCGGGGTGCGGGTCGGCCGCGAACTGGCTGATCTCGTTGCCGACGGTCATGCCGACGAAGTTCGGCCGGTCCGCGAGGGCGGCGGCGAGGGTGCGTACGAACTCCGCCTCCCCCTCCACCACTTGGGGGTCGGTGAAGATGTTCCGCCGGTGCCAGGTCCGGGTCCACGCCGGCAGGTAGTCGAAGCTCGACAGGTGGCCCTGAAGGCCGTCCACGTTGACGTCGAGCCCGCGTTCGGCGGCGGCGTCGGCGAGGGCGACGAGCTGCTCGACCGCGCGCGGGCGGACGAGGGTGCGGTTGGGCTGGAAGTAGGGCCACAGCGGGAAGACCCGGATGTGGTCGAGGCCGAGCCGCGCGATGGAGTCGAGGTCGGCGCGGACGGCGTCGAGGTCGAAGTCGAGCCAGTGGTGGAACCACCCTTCGCTCGGGGTGTAGTTGACGCCGAAGCGCACGGCAGAAGGCATACGGGATCCTTGCGAATCGGGAAGTGGCGGGGAGGTCGGCCGTGAGCACCGCGGGTGCGGCGGGGCTCAGCCCTTGACCGCGCCCTCGCCCACGCCTCGGAAGAAGTACCGCTGGAGGCAGGCGAAGAGGACGATCAGCGGTGCGACGGCGATGATCGTGCCCGCGGCGACGAGCCGTTCGTCGTTGGCGAAGGTGCCGTGCAGGTAGTTGAGGCCGATGGTGAGCGTGAACTTAGACGGGTCGCTCAGCACGATGAGCGGCCACAGGAAGTCGTCCCAGGCGCCCATGAACGCGAAGATCGCGACCACGGCGAGGGTGCCCTTCACCGACGGCAGGGCGATGCGCAGGAACCGCTGCCAGGTGTTCGCCCCGTCGACGACGGCCGCCTCCTCGATCTCGTAGGGGAGGTTGAGGAAGGCGTTGCGCATCAGCAGCACGTTCATCGCGCCGATGCAGCCCGGCAGGACGACACCGATGAGGGTGTTGTTCAGGCCGAGCTCACGCATGGTCGTGAACTGGGCGATGATGATGCCCTCGACGGGGACGAGCATGGCGAGGATGAAGACCAGGGTGGCCGCCGAGCGCCCGCGGTAGCGCAGCCGGGCCAGGGCGTAGCCCGCGAGCGCCGAGCCGACGCAGTTGGTGACGACGTTGGCCGCGGCCACCTTCAGCGAGTTGAGGGCGTAGTCCCACACCGGGATGGTGTCGGCGACCCGGCCGTAGTTGTGCAGGGTCGGGTCGTTGGGCAGGAAGCGGGGCGGCGAGCTGAAGATGTCCTCGGTCGGGCCCTTGAGCGAGGTGGACAGCTGCCAGACGAACGGTCCGACGGTGAGGGCGAGTACGCCCAGCAACAGCAGGTAGCGCAGGGCCAGTTCCCAGGCGCGGACCTGCCGGCCCCGCTCGTCGGTGACGCGCCTCCGGGGGGCGGTCCCGGTGGCGGGCCGCGTCTCGCGGGCCTCGGGGGTCTTCTCGGCGGTGCTCACGCGTCCTCCTTCCGGTCGGCGCGCAGCACGAGCAGCATGAGCGCGACGGTGACGACGAAGACGACGACGGAGATGGCGGAGGCGTAGCCGACCCGGCCGGTCAGGCCGGTGCCGGTGCGCTGGACGAGCATGACGAGGGTGGTGTCCTCGCCCGCCGGGCCGCCGTCCGGGCCCGCCATCAGGTAGACCTCGGAGAACACCTTGAAGGCGGCGACCGAGGAGAGCGCGCCGACCAGCACCATGGTGGAGCGGACGGCGGGCACGGTGACCGTGAGGAAGCGGCGTACCGCGCCCGCGCCGTCCACGGCGGCGGCCTCGTGCAGTTCGCGCGGCACGTTGGCGAGCGCCGCCAGATAAATGATCATGTAGTAGCCGAGGCCCTTCCAGACCGTGACGGCCATGGCGCTCAGCAGGAGCAGCCACTGGTCGCTGAGGAAGCCGACCTTGCCGACGCCGACCGCCTCCAGCAGCGAGTTCACCAGGCCGCGTTCGTCCAGGAGCCACACCCAGATCAGTCCGACCACGACGATGGACGCGACCACGGGGGTGTAGAAGGCCGACCGGAAGAAGGTGATGCCGGGGATGTTCTTCTGGACCAGGAGCGCGAGCAGCAGCGGGAGCAGGACGAGCGCCGGGACGACCCCGACGACGTACAGCGCACTGTTGCGCAGCCCGATCCAGAACATCTCGTCGTGCAGCAGCTCCCGGAAGTTGGCCAGGCCCACGAAGTGGCCCGGGATCAGGGTCCGGCGGTCGGTGAAGGCGTTGACCAGCGTGGAGACGAACGGGTAGAGGATGAACGCGCCCGTGATCAGCAGCCCGGGTGCGGCGAACAGCCACGGGCTGAAGGGGAGATGGCGTCGCACGCGACGCGGACGCCCGCCCGGCTCCTTCGGCCGCTCGCCGCGTGGACGGCTCACCCGGGACAGGGTGGGACTCGCCATGCCGGTTCAGCCCTGCTGCTGGAGGAGCCGGTCGCAGGCCTTGACAGCGTTGTCAAGAGCTGCTTTCGGGCTCTGCTTGCCCTGGAGCGCCTTGGCGACCTCGTTGCGCAGCGCGGTCTTCATCTGTTCACTGAACAGCACCGGCGTGTAGTTGACGGCGTTCTTCAGGGACTGCGCGGCGGCGACGCGCACCCGGGTCTCGTCGGTGCCGTCCTGCTCGGTGAAGTACGGGTCGTCGAGCGAGCCGGCGGTGCTCGGGAAGATCGCGACCTTCTTGGCGAAGGACATCTGGTTCTTCGCGTCGGTGACGTAGTGCGCGAAGGCGACCGCGGCCGGCTTCTCCTTGGTGCGCGAGTTCACCATCACGCCCATGACGTACATGTTGACCTTGCCGGTGCTGGTGATCTGGTCCGTGATGCCGATGTTCTTGTAGAGGTTCGGCGCCTGCTTCTTGAAGTTGCCGAGGTCCAGGGCACTGCCGGGGTTCATGGCGACGGCCCCGGTGAGGAACTTCTTGCCCGAGGACTCGGGGGTCGCGGTGAGCGCCTGCGAGTCGAGCGCCTTGGCGTCGTACAACTCCTTGTACTTGGTGAGGAGTTCGACCCCCTTGGCGTCGTTGAACGCGAAGGCGGTGCCTTCCTTGTTCATCAGCTGGACGCCGTAGCGCCCGAAGTCCTCGATGGTGGGCACGTTGGCCAGCGTGGCCACCTTGCCCTTGCTCTTCTTCGCCAGCCGGAGGGCGTCGGCGAAGAGTTCGTCGTACGTCTTCGGCGGCTTCGAGGCGTCGAGCCCGGCCTGCTCGAAGAGGCTCTTGTTGTAGAAGAGCGGGCCGGTGTTCAGGTACCAGGGGAACGCGTACGTGCCGGTCATGCCCGGTATCCGATGGCTGGCCCAGGCGCCGTCGAGATACTCCTTCTTGTACTTCGCGGCCGCCTTGTCGAGGTCGAGCGCGAGGCCCGCCTTGGCCAGCGGGGCGACGAGGTCGGGCGAGACGTTGACGACGTCGGGCAGGGTGCCGCCGGCCGCGTCCGCGCTGATCTTGTCGGCGTAGCCCTCGGCGGGCTGGTCGACCCACTTGACGTGCGTGCCGGGGTACTTCTTCTCGAAGTCGGCGATCACGCCCTCGAAGTACGGCTTGAAGTTGGCCCTGAGGTTCCAGGTCTGGAACGTGATGTCGCCTTCGATCTTGCCGGAGGCGTCCGTCGAGCCACTGCCGTCGTCCCCGGAGCCGCAGGCGCTCAGCGGCAGGACGACGGCGACGGTGGCGGCGACAGCGAGGGCTCTGCGGGAGATACGCACGGAAGGGGCTCCTTCGCAGGGGGGATGAACGGGTGCCGTCGCAGACCTTGCACGCAGGTTCCACGGGAAGTCAATGCATTAGCCCGCAGTAAATTCGAAGCGCCCATAAAGCAGCAGGTCAGAGACGCGTGGAAGCGGAACTACAACCAGCCACTAATGCGCTTTAGCTCGTGATCACTCAAGCGCTTTAGTGCGTGCACGTCTGCGGTACGCTGTCGCCCGCAAGCCATGGGAAAGGGGCCAGGTGTGTCAGCGAAGCGATCCCCGGCGCGCCGGCCGACGATGAAGGACATCGCGCAGCGGGCCGGCGTCTCCGAGAGCGCGGTCTCCTTCGCGCTGAACGACCGGCCGGGAGTCTCCGAGGTCACCCGCGACCGGGTGCGTCGAGTGGCCGAACAGCTGGGCTGGCGGCCCAGCACGGCGGCACGGCAGCTCTCCGGCGAGGGCACGGCGACGGTCGGCCTGGTGGTGGCCCGCCCGGCGGACACACTCGGGGTGGACTCCTTCTTCCTGCAGTTGATCTCGGGCATCCAGGAAGTGCTGGCCGAGCGTCATCTCGGCCTGCTCTTCCAGGTGGTGGAGGACGTGGACGCCGAGTGCGCGGTGTACCGGCGGTGGTGGGCCGAGCATCGTGTGGACGGCGTCCTGGTCGTCGATCCGCGCACCGACGATCCCCGGCCGGACCTCCTCGACGAGCTGGGCCTGCCCGCCGTGGTCATCGGCGGCGTCCCCGACGCACGGCACCCCGGGCTGTCCGTCGTGTGGGCGGACGACGCCGGCGCGATGGCCGCCGTCGTCGGCGAGCTGCACTCGCTCGGGCACCGCCGGATCGCGCACATCGCGGGTCTGCCGGGCCTCGCCCACACCGAGCGCCGGATCCGCACGCTGCGCGCCGAGGCCGCCCGGCGCGACCTGCGTGAGGTCCGCTCGGTGACCACGGACTACTCGGACGCGCAGGGCGCGGCCGTCACGCGCCGCGTCCTGGAGCAGGACACCCCGCCGACCGCGCTGGTCTACGACAACGACGTGATGGCGGTCGCCGGGGTGGCCGCCGCGGCCGAGCTCGGCTTCTCGGTGCCGGGGGACGTGTCGGTGGTCGCCTGGGAGGACTCCGCGCTGTGCCGCATGGTCAAGCCGTGGCTGTCGGCGCTCTCCCGCGACACCGTGGAGTTCGGCAGGACGGCCGCGCAGGAGCTGACGGCGCTGCTGGACGGGGGCCCGGCGCGCACGGTGCAGGTCCCGGTGCCCCGGCTGATCGAGCGGGACAGCACGGGGCCCTGCCCGGAGTGACGTCCCGGCGGCGGCGCTCGGACGGCGGGCACGCGTCGTCCGGATTCGTCGCCGTCACCTCTCGACGCGCGGCCTCCTCTGCGGGCACAGTGCTCCTTACTACTCGCGAGTAAGCCCGCCGTGCGCAGCGAGCGGGCCCCTCCGTGCCCGCCGCCGCGGCGCACGTACCGACAAGGAGCGCCCGTGACCAGCTGGGCCGGCCGGACCGCCGTCGAGACAGCCGCCGCCGTACGCGAGAAGCGGGTGACGCCCCGCGAGGTGGTGGCCTGGCACCTCGCGCGGATCGAGCGGCTCGACGCCCGGATCGGCGCCTTCCGGACCGTGCGCGCCCAGGCGGCACTGGCCGAGGCCGACGAGGTCGGCTCCCGCCCCGACCTGGCCGGACTCCCCCTGGCGGGGGTCCCGGTGGCGGTCAAGGACAACCTCGCCGTACGCGGCGAGGCGACCCGCAACGGCAGCGCGGCGACGCCGGCGACCCTGGCCGACGAGGACCACGTGACCGTGGCCCGGCTGCGCGCGGCGGGCGCCGTCGTGGTGGGCCTGACGAACGTGCCGGAGCTCTGCGTCTTCGGGACCACGGACGGGGTGCACGGCATCGCGCGCAACCCCTGGGACCTCTCGCGCACGGCGGGCGGCTCGTCGGGCGGCAGCGCGGCGGCGGTCGCGGCCGGCCTGGTCCCGCTGGCGCTCGGCAACGACGGGATGGGCTCGCTGCGGATCCCGGCCGCCCACTGCGGTCTCGTCGGGCTGAAGCCCGGTTTCGGGGTGGTCCCGGCCGGCATCGGGCACGGCGACTGGTTCGGCATGTCGGAGAACGGGCCGCTCGCGACCACCGTCGAGGACGCCCGCCTGATGCTCGCGGTCCTCGCCGGCCCGGACGCGGGCGCGGCGCCCGGCGGCGGCGACGCGGCGGGCCCGAGTATCGCCCTCTCCCTGCGCAGTCCGCTCCTCGGCGTGAGCGTCACCCGGCCGTATACGACGGCGGCACGGGAGGCCGCCGAACTGCTGGCCGGGGCCGGTCACCGGGTACGGCCCGCGGACCCGCCGTACCCGTGGTGGCTCGGAACCACCGCGCTCGCCCACTGGACGGCGGGCACCGCCGTGGACGCCGAGGACCTCGACCCGCGGCGGCTCGCCCGGCGCACCCGGGTCCACGCCGCCGTGGGACGCCGGTTCGTGCGGAGCGTGCGCGCCGGCGACCGGCGCGAGGAACTGCGCCGCCGGCTGGAGCCGTTCTTCGCGGAGCACGACGTGCTGCTGACCCCGGCGCTCGCCCGGCGCGGACCGGCCGCGGCGGCCTGGCACGAGCGGGGCTGGCTGCGCAACCTGCTGGCCAACACCGCCTGTTCGCCGCTGACACCGCCGTGGAACCTGACCGGCTGGCCCGCGATGTCCGTCCCGTTCGGCACGCTGCCCTCGGGGGCACCGTGCGCCGTGCAGCTCGTGGCGCGGCCGGGTTCGGAGGGCGTACTGCTCGACGTGGCGGGGTGGTTGGAGGCGCTGCGGCCGTGGCGGCGTACGGCACCGCTCGACGAGTGAGCGGGGCGGGCGGCCGCGGAGTCAGAGGGCCTTGTACATGATGTGCAGTCCCACCAGACCGTGCCGGGCGTGCTCGTAGGCGTCGGGCACGGTGCCGAGGATCGTGAAGCCGAGCGAAGTCCACAGCCCGACGGCGGGGTTGGTCTCCACCACGGCGTTGAAGACCATGGCTCGGTAGCCGTCCGCCTTCGCGGCGGCGAGGAGGTGCTCGGCGAGCGCGCGGCCGAACCCCTGCCCGGACCGGTCGGGGTCGACCATGAAGCCGGCGTTGGCGATACGGGCGGCGGGGCCGCCGTAGTTGGGCGTGACGTAGGCGGACGCGACGACGGCGCCGGCGTCGTCCTCGACGACGTACACCCGCTTGCCGGGGGCCGTCCACAGGGCGCGGGCGTCCTCCTCGGAGGTGTCCGGGTCCCAGGCGTAGGTCTCGCCGGCGGAGACGATCCGGTGCCAGAACGGCCAGATCCGCGGCCAGTCGTCGGCCGCGGCTTCTCTGATCAGCATGGGCGTGAGTGTGGCACGCCCATGCCGTCAGCTGTCGGGACGGGTCCCCGCGAGGCGCGGGGTGGTCAGTCCACGCTGGGCAGGATATGGGGCTCCGCGAGGTCTTCCTCGTAGCCCGCGAGGCGGATCGGGGCGGACCTGGCCCACACGTCGAGGCTGCCGAGCTTCTTCTCGGGCAGGCCCGCTCGCTCCAGGCGTTCCTTGGAACGTTGATCGAGGTTCGTTTTGTCCGGTGTCACCGCGCACTCCTTATGTGTCGGGTCACCCTCGGGACGTACTGGCTCAGTGTGCTGCTGCGCGCCTGACGCCCGCTCGGGTCTGAGTCGAAGCAGTTCGGACGCGGTGGCGCCGGTAACTCGCGAGAGAGCAGGCCGTGATGACCGGCATGTCCCGGGACGGACCGTGGGTGTGGGTGGGACCCAGGCTGTCTGTCCGTCGGCTACAGAGTAACCAGATGAGCGGACGTCCGCTCGATGGGGCTGAAAACACGAGGTAACCGTCCTGAGTCGTTCAGCGTCCATCCACCCACGATACGCGGTGATTTGAAACATGCTGCCCCGATTCGCCGCCACCCGTTCGGCCCAGCGGGCGAAAGAAATTGCGGGACAGAACACATCTGGGGGACAGAGGAACCCGGACAGGACAAGCCGGACGACCGGGACGGGCGGGCACGGAACTGCGCCCCGCCGCAGGCCCGCAGGGCGGTACCGGCGGGCCGGCGGACCGCCGCGGGCGCGGCCCCGCCGGACGACAGCGGGACGGCCGGCGCCCTGTTGTCTGACGGTCCGTCATGAGACGGTACGCGGATGACGCGGCCGTACGGACTCGACGGCAGGGCCGTCCTCATCACCGGTGCCTCCCGCGGGATAGGGCGGGCGGTCGCCGAGGAGTTCGCGCGCGCGGGGGCACGGCTGTGCGTCACGGCACGGGACCCGGACGGGCTGCGGCGGACCTGCGAGGAGCTGGGCGCCGTCGGTCTGCCGGGCACGGTCGCGGACCCCGCGCACCTGGCGGCGCTGACGGAGCTGGCGCTGCGGGAGTTCGGACGCCTGGACGTCGTCGTGAACAACGCCGCGACGAACGAACCGTACGGCCCCCTGATGGACGCCGACCCGGACCGCTGGCGCGAGGCGTTCACCGTCAACGTGGAGGCACCGCTGCGGCTCGTGCGGTGCGCCTGGCGGCTGTGGATGCGCGAGCACGGCGGCTCGGTGGTCAACGTCTGCACCGAGGGCGCCGTCCATCCCGGCCCGCACGTGGGGGCGTACGGCACCAGCAAGGCGGCGCTCCTGCACCTCACCCGGCAGCTCGCGGGCGAACTCGCGCCCCGGGTCCGGGTCAACTCCGTCTCCCCCGGCCTCGTCAGGACCGAGCTGGCCCGCTTCGTCTGGGAGGACTCCGAGGAGGAGATCGCCGCGGGCCTCCCGCTCGGCCGCATCGGCGAACCGGCGGACGTCGCCCGCGCCGTGGTGTGGCTGGCCTCGGACGCCGCGGACTGGATCACGGGCGCGGACCTGCTGGTGGACGGCGGGACGCGGGTCCGGGCGGCGTACCGGCCGGCGCGGCCCGACCCGGCGGCGTACGCCGTCCACGAGCGCCTGCGGGACCGCGCCCCTCGTCAGCCCTGAGGGCTTACCACTTGCCCGGCGCGTAGTCCTTCAGGAAGACGCCGTACAGGTCCTCGCCCTGCTCGCCGCGGACGATGGGGTCGTACACGCGGGCCGCGCCGTCGATGAGGTCGAGCGGGGCGTGGAAGCCCTCGTCCGCGAGCCGCATCTTGTCAGGGTGCGGGCGCTCGTCGGTGATCCAGCCGGTGTCGACGGCGGTCATCAGGATGCCGTCCTTCTGGAACATCTCCTGGGCGCTGGTGCGGGTGAGCATGTTCAGGGCGGCCTTGGCCATGTTGGTGTGCGGGTGGCCCGCGCCCTTGTAGCCGCGGTTGAAGACGCCCTCCATCGCGGAGACGTTCACGATGTAGGTCCGCTCGGCCCGCGACGCCGCCATCGCCGCGCGAAGGCGGCTGATGAGGATGAACGGCGCCGTGGAGTTGCAGAGCTGGACCTCCAGGAGCTCGACCGGCGTGACCTCCTCGACGGACTGGATCCAGCTGTTGGTGTCGTGCAGGTCGGGCACCAGGCCACCGGCGTCGATCGCCGTGCCGGCCGCGATCCGCTCCAGGGAGGCGGAGCCGGAGACCAGCGCGAGGTCGGTCACGTCCTGCGCGGTGAGGGCGCCCCCGCCGGCGACGGGGAGCGCGGAGACGGCACCGGAGCCGAAGGTGCCGATGACCTCGGCCGGGGGCAGCTCACCGGCGGGCAGCGGCCCCGACTCGGCGGCCAGCAGCTCGCTGTAGGCGCCCGGGGAACGGCGTACGGTCTGGGCCGCGTTGTTGATCAGGATGTCGAGGGGGCCCTCCGCGGCGACCGAGTCGGCCAGGGCGACGACCTGGGCGGGGTCGCGCAGGTCGATGCCGACGATCTTCAGCCGGCCGATCCACTCGTCGCTGTCGGGCATGGCCTTGAAGCGGCGGATGGCGTCGTTCGGGAACCGCGTGGTGATCGTGGTGTGGGCGCCGTCGCGCAGCAACCGCAGCGCGATGTACATGCCGATCTTGGCGCGGCCGCCGGTGAGCAGGGCGCGCTTGCCCGAGAGGTCGGCGCGGGCCTCACGCCGCGAGCGGTTCTCGGCGGCGCAGGGCTGGCAGAGCTGGTGGTAGAAGTAGTCGACCTCGACGTAGCGCGTCTTGCAGATGTAGCAGGAGCGCGGGCGCTGGAGCACCCCGGCGATCTCGCCGGCGTCCGTCACGGACGAAGGCAGGATGCCTTCCGTCTCGTCGTCGATGCGCTGGGCGGAGCCGGTGGCCGTGGACTCGGTGACCGCCTTGTCGTGGGCGGTCTTGGCGGCCCGGCGCTCCTGGCGGCGGCGCTGCTTGACCGTGCGGTAGATGCCCGCGGTCGCGCGGCGCACCGCGATGGCGTCGGGGTGGTCGACGTCCAGCTTGTCGAGTTCTTCGAGCACGCTCAGGCAGACGGCGAGACGTTCCGGGTCGACGCCCGGGCCCCATGACACCTCCGCGATGTCCGTGGCACCCGCCTGGCTGTCCTCTGTCACCGTCATCGCCGCTGTGTTCCTCGTGTCACTCGTGCCCGCGTGCCCGGACGGCCGCGGCGGTTCCCAAAAGGCGGCACCCTATACGCTGCTCGATACATCCCGCCAGCTCGCGAGCATACTGACGCGGCGGGTGTCAGCAAAATGGCCGCATGTCACCCGCCTGCGCGCGGGGCCCCCGCGAGAGGTCAGCTCCGGCCGTCAGCGGCCCTGGGCGCGCTCGCCTCGACGAGTTCGGCGATCTCCTCGTGCAGGGCGCGGGCCAGCACCTCCAGGTCGGGCACGGCCTTCGCGTCGGCGACCAGCCCGTAGTGGACGCGCCCGCGGAACGTCGAGACGGCGACCGCCAGGGACTGCCCGCGCGCCAGGGGCGCGAGCGGGAAGACGGCGGTGAGCGGGCAGCCGCCGAGTCGCAGGCCGAGGCTGGGCAGCGGCACGCTGGTGACGAGGATGTCGAAGAGCAGCCGGGCCGCCTGGCCGACGACGGGTCCGCTGAGCCGGTGCCCGAGGGGCGGCACGTGGTCGGCGAGCAGCGCGACGGCTCCCGCGCCCCGGTGTGGTCCGGCGTCCTTGTTCCGGTCCATGGCCGTGCGCACCGCGCGCAGCCGGCCGAGCGGGTCGGGGTCGTCGACCGGGAGCCGTATGAGGTAGCCCGACAGGCGGTTGCCCTGCGGGTGGGCGGTGCGCGGGCGCCGCCTGGACACCGGGATCAGCGCCCGGGGCGTGACGCCCTCGCTGCCGTCGCCCCGCTCGTCGAGCCAGCGCCGCAGCGCGCCGGCCACGACCGCGATGAGGACGTCGTTCACGGTGCCGCCCACGCTCTTGCGGACGCGGTGCACCTCGTCGAGGTCGATGACGACGCCCGCGGTGCGGCGGGTGCCGGTGGCCTCGGAGGTCAGGGCGGGCGAGGAGCGGACGTCCCAGGTGGCGCGGGCGACGGACGCGCCGATGTCGAGGGCCCGGCCCAGGTCGGAAAGGGTGCCGCGGAGGAGTCCGGGCAGCTCGCGCACGTCGGGGAGCAGGCTCCGGGCGGGCGCGGCGGGGCGCGGCCGGGGTTCCGGCATGTCCGTCGGGTCCATCAGGGCGGCGCCGAGCATGAGCGCACGCAGCCCGTCGGCGAGGGCGTGGTGGAACTTGAAGAGGACGGCGAACGACACCCCGTCCTCGCCGGGCAGCACGTGGGCCTCCCACGGCGGCCGGCCGCGTTCGAGCGGGCGTTCCATGAGCCTGCCCGCGACCGTGTGGAAATCCGCCGTGGGCGCGTGCAGCCGAACGTGTTGCAGCGGGTCGAAGTCGGGCACGGGCTCGCGCGTCGCCCCGCCGAAGGCGAGCGGGAAGGAGAGCGGCTGCCACAGGTCGCGGATCCGCATGCGCAGCCCCGGCACGGCGGCCGCGCGGGACGCGAGGAGGTCCGCCGCGTGCGCGCCCGCGGTGGGCGAGCGGGCCGCGAAGACCCCGAGGGCACCGAGGTGCATGGGGTGCTCGGCGGACTCGATGTTCCAGAACGCCAGGTCGAGGGGTGCGAGCAGGTCAGAGGTCAAAGGCTTGCTCTCGCGTCGACGGACGGGTGCACAAGCAGTCAACCCCTGACAGGCGATTACGGTCAAGTACGATCAAGCTACGCTCAGTTAACAGCAGATTACGTCCCGCCCCTCGAGGAGGGGCGGGACGCAGGCGCCGCGGGAGGTGTGCGGGGTCAGTTCAGGGCGGGCGGTGCCGCCTCTTCGGACGTCCCCCATCCGGACGGTTCGGTGCCGACGGTGAAGGCGAGCGAGCGCATGTCGCGCAGCCCGTCCGTCGTCAGATACGTGCGGTCGTAGGCGTCGCCGTCCACGCGCGCCGACTGGATGTACCGGGCGTCGTCGGAGGTACCCGGCGCCGTCACCGTGAGGGCGCCGCGCGGGTAGTAGCGCCGGTCCAGGGTGAGGTCGACCCGCTCGAAGACGGGGGTGGACAGGCCCCAGCTGTCGTAGCCGGGCTGCACCGGGAAGACACCGATGGACGACAGGACGTTCCAGGCGGACATCGTGCCCAGGTCGTCGTTGCCCGTCATGCCGGTCGGCGTGTCGGTGAACAGGGTGAGCGCCGCGTGCACCACGTCCGTGGTCTTCCACGGCTCACCCGTGGACAGGTACGTGTACGGGGCGATCAGGTCCGGCTCGTTCTGCGGGTTGTACTTGTCGGCGTTGTAGTAGTCGTAGGGACCGTTGACCCACACCTCGCGTGCCGTCTTCGCGGGGTCCTTCAGCAGCTCCTCGTAGGCGAAGAACGAGTCGAGCCGTTCGTTGGCCGCCTGCTTGCCGCCGATCAGGTCCACCATGCCCGGCAGGTCCTGCGGGACGAGCCACTGGTACTGCCAGGACGTGCCCTCGTGGAAGCCCTCGCTCCGGGCCGGGTCCTCCGGTCCGGTGAAGGCGCCGGCGGCGTCCCGCGCGCGGAAGAACCCGGTCGAGTCGTCGAAGATCTTCCGGTAGTTCTGCGCCCGTCCGGCGTAACGCGCGGCGTCCGCCTCGTGCCCGAGGTCGCGCGCCATCTCGGCCAGCATGGCGTCCGACAGGGCGTACTCCAGGGTCGCGGACGCTCCGTGGTCGTAGTCCGAGTCGCCGGGCTTCACGTGCGGGCGCCCCTTGACGTAGGGCGCGAAGCCGTTCGCCAGGTACTCCTTGTTGGCCTCGCGGCCGACGGCGGGCGAGTCGGCGGGCGGCACCCCGTCGGCGTTCTTCCTCAGCGCGCGGTAGGCCCGCTCCTCGTACCCCTTGAGCAGCCCCTGCTGGTAGGCGTTGGTGAGGAAGGGGGTGACGGGGTCGCCGGTCATGATGTTGGTCTCGACCGTGCCGTAGCCCCACTTGGGCAGCCAGCCGCTCTCCTCGTCGATCCTGACGACCGAGATCGCCATGTCGCGGGCCTCACGCGGCGCGAGCAGGGACAGCAGTTGCGACTGGGTGCGGTAGGTGTCCCACAGCGACCAGTTCTGGTAGTACGTGAACCCCTTCGCGCGGTGGATCCGCTGGTCCCAGCCGGTGTAGCGGCCGTCGGCGTCGCTGCCGATGTTGGGCGCGAGGAACGACCGGTACAGGGAGGAGTAGAACGTGCGGCGCAGGGTGTCGCCGCCTCCCTTCACCCGTACGTCGTCGAGCCTGTCCTCCCAGGAACGGTGGGCCGCCGCGCGCACCGCGTCGAAGGAACGGCCGCCCTCGGAGCGGAGGTTGAGCGCGGCGCCCCGCGCGTCCACGTACGACAGGGCGGTGGTCGCCTCGACCGTGCGGTCGCCGGTGGTGTCGAAGCGGACGAAGGCGCCGTTGCGTCCGGTGCTCACCGACTTCCTGGAACCCGTGGTGACGGTGTCGCCGTTCCAGGTGCCGGATGTCTCGAAGGGCCGGTCGAAGCGGGTGACCGTGTAGACGGTGTAGGGCTTCGTGTCCTGACAGAAGCCGCTGCCGGTGATCGCGGTGCGCACCGTCCGGTTGTCGAGGATCTCGACCTCGGTGGTGATCCCCCGGTGCAGCGACTGGCCCGCGTTCAGCAGGACGTTGGCCTTGTCGGTCGCCGGGAAGGTGTACCGCTGCACGCCGGTGCGTTCCGTGGCGGTCAGCTCGGCCTCGATGCCGGTCTTCAGGCCGACCCGGTAGTAGCCGGGGGTGGCGCTCTCGTCGTCGTGGCCGAACTCGGCCTGGTACGCGGCGTAGTCGGTCCGCGTGACGTCCCCGGTCGTCGGCAGCACGGCCAGGTCGCCGCCGAGGCCGCAGCCGACGCCCGACAGGTGGACGAGGGAGAAGCCGCGGATGTGGTCGTGCGAGTAGTCGTAGCCGGTGTTGTGGCCGGTGTCCGGCGAGAACTGCACCATGCCGAACGGGACCGCGGCCCCCGGATAGGTGTTGCCCTCGTTCTCCGTACCGATGAAGGGATTGACCAGGTCGGTCAGCGGGCCGGCCTGCCGGTCCGCCGCCTGGGCGGCCGGTGCGGCGAGGGAGCCGCCGAGCAGTGCGGCGGCGGCGACCGCCATTCCCGCACCGCGTAGCCGTTGGGTCCATCTCATGGGCGGGAACGCCTCCTCAGCTTGGACAACGTTGTCAAGCGCACAGCGCGCTCATTCTTCGTCGTGTACGTGTACTCGTCAAGAGTCGCGGCCGGGCCCGCCCCGCGGTCGGTCGGACGAGCCCGGTCGTGCGAGGTCAGAGGAAGCGCCAGAGGTGGTCGTCCGTGCCGTTGTCCTCGAACTGCACCACCTGGGCGCTGTTCTGCGTCGACATGCCGTCCACCCCCAGCACCTTGCCGCTGTGCCGGTTGCGCACCAGGAACCAGCCGTCGCCCCGGTCGTCGAAGGCCCACAGGTGGTCCTCGGTCCCGTTGTCCTCGAACTGCACCACCCGGGCGCTGTTCGCGGTCGACATGCCGTCCACCCCCAGCACCTTGCCGCTGTGGCCGTTGCGGACCAGGAACCAGCCGTCGCCCCGGTCGATCCGCTGCCACGCGTGGTCGCCCGTACCGGAGTTGTCGAACTGGACCACCCGGGCGCTGTTCACCGTGGACATGTTGTCCACCGCCAGCACCTTCCCGCTGTGCTTGTTCTGGATGCGCCGGAAGGCGGGCTCCGGCGTCCACGGCTTCCCCTCCGGCGCGGCCGTCAGGAAGGACGTGATCCGCAGCCGCGCCGCGCCCATCGGGATCAGCGTGACGCTCTCCACGGGCGCGTCGCTGTGCGCCGGACTCTGCTGGAGGGGCGTGACCACCCGCTCGTCGTCCGCGACCCATTCGGGGATGCGGCGCGCCTGCGCGGTGATGCGGACCGGGCTGGTGGCGTGGGTGAACGGATTGCCCGCGACCGGTCCGTCCGCCCGCCGGAGGTCGAGCGAACCGCCGGGTACGAGGCCGTAGTTCCAGGGGCTGGTGGCGTGGACGTCGTACTCGGGAAAGGTCTCGCTCCCGGCGGTGCGGACGTACTCCTCGCCGATCCGCAGCGCGTAGGTGAGGGGTCCGTGGTCGACGCTCACGGAGTCGTGGTTGCCGTGCCAGGTGCGCAGGGTGGTGCGCTGCGGCAGGCGCAGCGTCACGGTGTCGCCGTCGGCCCAGGTGCGGTCGACGCGGACGAACGCCGGTCCGCTCGGGGCCGGCACGGAGCGCCCGTTCACCTGGAGGGCGGGCGTGGTGCACCAGCCCGGGATCCGCAGCAGCAGGGGGAAGGCGACGCGGCGCGGGGTGCCCATCGTGAAGGTGACCGTCTCGCCGAAGGGGTAGTCGGTGTCCTCGGTCACCGTGACGGTCGTGCCGCCGGCGACCCGCGCCTCGACCCGGCAGGGTGCGTACATGGCGGCGGCCAGCCCCCGGTCGGGTGTGGCCAGCCACAGCTCCTCGGTGAAGTAGGGCCAGCCCATGCCGTAGTTGTGCGGGCAGCAGCGGTACTGGTCGACGCCCGGCTGGTACGCCTGCATGGCGAAGCCGTTCTGGAACTGCCCTTGCGTCTTGCGGGAGTTGTCCAGGTCGACGCTGTTGGCGCTGGTGACGTAGTGCACCGCGCGGCCCTCGGGGGCGAGGGAGGCGGGCAGCAGGTTGAAGGCGAGGTCCTCGCAGCGGTCCGCCCAGACGGGGTCGCCGGTGATCCGGGTGAGCAGCTCGTGGCTGGCCATGAACTCGACGATTCCGCAGGTCTCGAAGCCCTGCCGGGGGTCGCCGAAGCCGGGCCTGAGGTTCTCGTCGCCGGCGATCCCGCCCCCGGGGAACTGACCGTAGGCGCGCATGACTTGGTCGTACATATGGTAGGTGGCCCGGGTCAGCTCGTCGGCTCCGGAGCACTGGGCGTACTGGGCCGGTTCACGGAAGCCCTGCGCGATGTTGACGTTGTGCGGGGTGGGCAGCTCGCCGGTCCAGTCGGCGCCGTAGGCGTGCATCTTGTCGACCAGGTCGAGCAGGAAGGCGTCCCCTGTGCGGCGGTGGAGCCACAGGGCCACGTCGATGCCGTCGCCCCACCGCAGGGAGACCCAGCTGGTGTCGAACGCGCCGCGTCCCTGGGCGTTCACGAACCGCAGGAAGCGGGTGAGGAAGGGCACGACGCGCCGGTCGTGCGCGTACTCCTCGTAGCTGCGCAGGGCTTGGAGCAGCGGGAGGAAGGGCCAGAAGTCGGGGCCCCCGTTCAGCGAGGTGCGCAGGGCGCGGGGGCCGAAGAAGCCGTCGCTCTGCTGGGTGGCGAGGATCGCGTCGATCCAGCGGCGGGCCGCGTCGAGGGCCGCGGAGTCCCGGGTGGCGATGGCGAGGGGGACGTATCCGCGCAGCCAGTAAGGGAGTTCCTCCCAGCCGGCGTTCTCCGGGTGCGTCCAGCCGCTCGTGGCGGGGTCGAGGAAGTGCGAGCGCTCGGCGTAGCGGCCGCACAGGCCCGCGAGTTGGAGCCGCAGCTGGCCGTCGAGCCATCCGCGGGCGGTGATGCTGCCGGGTGGCAGCCGGGTGAAGGCGTCGGGCAGGACACCGTCGGCCCGGCCGGCCGCGGTGGCCGGCGCGGTGGCGCCGAGGGCGAGCACGCCCAGCGTCAGGGAGCCGGTCCGCAGGAAGTGACGTCTGCCGAGGGGCATGGGGATGCTCCTGTCGGGAGGTGACTGGTCGGGGCCGCGCCGGTCGGGCACGGCCCGCCCCCTGTGGGAGGGCGGACCGTGCCGTCGACCCGTCGGCGGGCCGGGGGCGGGACGCTCACCGGGGAGGCGGGGAGGTGCCGCCCGGTGAGCGCCCTCGCCGTCAGGAGCAGCCCGCCGGCGCCGGCTGCGACGCGCCGCCGATCAGCGCCTCATGGGCCGCCTTGAGCCGCCGCACGTCGGGCTTGACCACCTTGCGGTCGTACGTCACCAGGCCGTTCAACTCGCCCTCCACGTCGGAGATCTGGGTGTAGACGGCGCCGTTGCCTCCCTTGCAGGTCAGCTTCTGCACCTCGGCGAGCCGGGCGAGGTAGTCGTCCGTGTACGTCGAGGGGTCCACGTCCACGTACGACTGCTGCACCGACCAGGCGCGACCGGGCACCGCCAGGCCGAGACCGCCGTACTCGCCGCTGACCAGGGCCCGTTCACCGTCCGGGTGGGGTGGCAGCGCCGGGCTCGGGTAGCCGTGCTCGTCGATGATGTCGCCGGTGCCGCCGTCGACCCCGAGGTTGATGCCCGACATGCTGTTGACCAGCCGGGTCGGGTCCCAGGACTTGGCCTGGTCGGCGATGCGGGCCTCGTCGTACTGGCCCCAGCCCTCGTTGAAGGTCACCCACATCACGATCGACGGGCTGCTGATGTGCTCGTCGATCATCTGCTTCATCTCGCGCTCGTACTCGGCGCGGGACGCGGCGTCCGGGTTCACGCCCGCTGTCATGGCGGGCATGTCCTGCCACACCAGCAGGCCGAGCCGGTCGGCCCAGTAGAACCAGCGGTCCGGTTCCACCTTGATGTGCTTGCGGACGGAGTTGAAGCCCATCCGCTTGTGCAGCTTCAGGTCGTACGCGAGCGCCTCGTCGGTCGGGGCGGTGTGCAGTCCGTCCGGCCAGAAGCCCTGGTCGAGGGTGGCCATCATGAAGACGGGCTTGCCGTTGAGGACGGTGCGCGGGGTGCCGCCCACCTTCTCCACGGCGATGGACCGCATCCCGAAGTAGCTGCCGACGCGGTCGCCGCCGACGCTCACCTTCAGGTCGTACAGGAACGGGTCGTCGGGCGACCACAGGTGCGGGTCGTCGATCTTCAGGACCAGCGGCTGCCCGGTGCGTCCCCGGACCGTGGCGACCTTGTGCTTCCCGGCGTACGCCGTCGCCGTGACCGCGAGTCCGTCGCGGACGCCCTCGGTCTCGACGGTCAGCCGGCTCCTGGCCACGTCGGGGACGAGCTTGAGCGCGTCGACGTGGTCCGCCGCGACCGGCTCCATCCACACCGTCTGCCAGATGCCGGAGGACGGGGTGTACCAGATGCCGCTCGGGTCCAGGCGCTGCTTGCCCACCGGCGGGTTCTCGCCGCCCTGCGCGTCGGTCGGGTCGTAGACGCCGACGATCAGCTCCTGGGTGCGGCCGGGCTTCAGCGCGTCGGTGATGTCGGCGCTGAACTTGTCGTAGCCGCCCTTGTGTTCGGCGACCTTCGTGCCGTTCACGTAGACCTCGGACCGCCAGTCGACGGCGCCGAAGTTGAGCCGCAGCCGCTTGCCGGAGCCGACCTTCCAGTCGGCCGGGACGGTGAAGGTGCGGCGGTACCACATGCGGTCCTCGTGCCGTTCGATCCCGGAGAGCTGGGACTCCACCGGGTACGGGACGAGGATCTTCTCGGCGAGGTTCCGGCCCACCGGCGGCTGCTCGCCCGCCTTGGCGGAGGCGAACTGCCACGAGCCGTTGAGGTTGCGCCAGGCGTCGCGGGTGAGCTGCGGCCGGGGGTACTCGGGCAGGGCGTTGCGCGGCCCGACGTCGTCCGCCCACTTGGTCCGCAGTTCGTACGTGGAGTGGTTGGGGCCGCTGCTCCAGAACGCGTTGACAACGTTGCCGTCAGCTCCGAGCAGGCCGCCCTGGCCGTCGTAGCGCAGGTCCGCGGTGCCGCGGGCGGTGCCGGTCTTGTTGCCGACGACCGGTTCCTTCAGCGCGATGTTCAGGGCCTTGGGGTCGGACCGGTCCAGCGTGGCCTTGCCGAGCGGCCACTTGGCGCCGCCGATGACGGCCTCCACGTGGTCGGTGAGGCCGGCGGGCGGTGCCTTCAGCTTCTGCGCGAAGTCGAGGCGGAGCGTGCGGCCGTCCTTGAGGACCGTGGTGCTGATGGCGCCGTCGTAGTCGTAGCCCGCGGGCAGGCGCAGCGCCGACTGCGGCACGGCCTCCTTGGTGCCGCCGGGTTCGGTCCAGCGCAGGTGGAGGTTGGAGCCGCCGAAGTGCTCGAAGTACTCGACCTTGATGTCGTAGGCGCGTCCGGCGGTGAGGTCCACGGGGGCCGAGGTCTGCTCGCGGTCCCAGTCGTCGACCCAGTGGTCGATGACCGGTTTCCCGTCGATCCACAGCCGGAAGCCGTTGTCGCCGGTGATCGCGAAGGTGTGGGCGCCGGTCTTCTCCGGCACGATCCGGCCGGTCCAGCGGACGTTGACGTCGTCCGACTGTCCGGTGGCGAAGTCCAGGCGCGGCTCCAGGTTGTCGAAGTCGAGGTGGGTGTCGAAGCCGGTGGCCTTGAGCTCGTGGAAGTCGAAGGCTCCGGGGGCGGACTGGGTGTAGTACTCGCCCTTGAGCCCGTGGACCTCGACGGGGTCGTCGGCGGCGGTCGCGGCCGGGGTGGCGGTGAGTCCCGCCATCCCGAGCGTTGCCGCGAGCAGGAAGGCCATTCGGATTCTGAGTCGTCTGATGCGCACGGATCCTCCTTGCTGAGGAAGGGTGGCGGCTCGGTGCTTCAGTCTGTACAACGTTGGAAGGGACGGCAGTTGGCATGAGAGCACGGCTCCCGGCCGCTGTCCAGGGTCATGACAAACGCCCCGGTGAGAGGGGCGTACATCGATGCGGAGGAGATCCCTTGCGGGTCAGCCTGAAGGACGTCGCGGAGCGCGCCGGCGTCTCGATCAAGACGGTCTCGAACGTCGTGAACAACTATCCGCACGTCACTCCCGCCATGCGGGCCAAGGTCCAGGAGGCCATCGACGAGCTGGGCTACCGCCCCAATCTGACGGCTCGCCACCTGCGCAAGGGCCGTACGGGCATCATCGCGCTGGCCGTGCCCGAGCTCGGCAACCCGTACTTCGCGGAGCTGGCCGGCGCCGTCATCGACGCCGCCGCCGAGCACGAGTTCACCGTGCTGCTCGACCACACCCGCGGCGACCGTGAGCAGGAGGTGCTGGTCAGCCAGGGCTTCCGCGCCAACGTGATCGACGGTCTGATCCTGAGCCCGCTGGAGCTGGAGGCCGAGGACCTGCGGTCCCGCACCGACGACGTGCCGCTGGTCCTGCTCGGCGAGCGGGAGTACGACCTGCCCTACGACCACATCGCCATCGACAACGTGGCCGCGGCCCGCGCCGCCGTTCGGCATCTGCTGAGCCGCGGGCGGACGAGGATCGCCTACCTGGGCGCCCGCACCGACTCGGCCAACCGGCCCGCCCATCTGCGCCTCGCCGGCTGGCGCGCGGAGCTGGCGGCGGCCGGGGTGCCCGCTCCCGAGGAGCTGGTGGTGCCGGTCGGCGGCTGGGACCGGGACGAGGGCGCCCGCGCGATGGCCCGGGTGCTGGACTCGGGGGTGCGCCCGGACGCGGTGTTC
The DNA here is from genome assembly GCF_055565855.1 of Streptomyces sp. NPDC028308. Taxonomy (NCBI): domain Bacteria; kingdom Bacillati; phylum Actinomycetota; class Actinomycetes; order Kitasatosporales; family Streptomycetaceae; genus Streptomyces; species Streptomyces sp. NPDC028308. Next base: position 86,326 of record NZ_JBVHTO010000014.1, on the reverse strand, counting down.
GCGTACAACGACCTGGTCGCGATCGGTGCGATGAGAGTGCTGCACGAGCGCGGGCTGAGGGTCCCGTGGGACGTGGCGGTGGTCGGGTTCGACGACATCGCCGAGGGCCGGTTCGGGGCGGTCACGCTGACCACGATCTCGCCGGACAAGCAGGCCATCGCGCGGATGGCCGTGGCCTCGCTGCTGCGCAGCCTGTCGGGCCGAACGGACCCCGGCGGGCGTGAACTCACCGCCGAGTTCAGGCTCGTTGAGCGGGAGAGCACGCTGGGCCGGCGCTGACGGGATTTCGGACAGAAGGCTTTACAGCCTCCTTCCAACGATGTAAAAACCTCCCCTGAACGACGTGCACGCAGAGTTGACCGCAAGAGCCGAACATCCCCGGGAGCGCTCTCAGCGCCGGGGCCGCGCCGTTTGGGGACTCCATGAAGCCGACCGCATTCCTCCGCCGCACCTCCGTCCGGACCCTCCTCGCCACCGGCCTCGTCACGAGCCTCGCGCTCGTCTCCGGATGCGCCAAGTCCGAGGACGACGACGGGAAGGACAAGAACTCCACCAGCCAGGGCGACTCCGGCCAGGTCGTCGCCTCGCCCGACGCCGGCTCCGGACCGACCTGCGCCATCGACGCCTACGGCGGCAAGAAGATCGACCTCAAGACCGCCACCGTCGGCTTCTCCCAGTCCGAGAAGGAGGCCAACCCCTTCCGTATCGCGGAGACGGCCTCCATCAAGGCCGAGGCCAAGAAGCGCGGCGTGAAACTGCTGACGGCCAACGCCCAGTCGCAGTTCTCCAAGCAGATCAGCGACGTCCAGGACCTCATCGCCAAGGGCGCCGACCTCCTGGTCATCGCACCGCTCAACTCCGACGGCTGGGAACCGGTGCTGCGCTCCGCCTCCGCCAAGCACATCCCGATCGTCACCATCGACCGCAAGATCAACGCCACCGCGTGCAAGGACTACGTGAGCTTCATCGGCTCGGACTTCGTCGAGCAGGGCAGACGGGCCGCGGACCGCATGATCGAGGCCACCGGCGGCAAGGGCGACATCGCCATCCTGCTCGGCGCGGCCGGCAACAACGTGACGACCGAGCGCACCAAGGGCTTCGAGGACCGCGTCAAGGAGAAGGCGCCCGGTCTCAAGGTCGTCTTCAAGCAGACCGGTGAGTTCGCGCGCGAGAAGGGCCAGTCGGTCACCGAGAACCTCATCCAGTCCAAGCCCGGCATCACCGGTATCTACGCCGAGAACGACGAGATGGGCCTGGGCGCCGTCAACGCCCTCAAGGGTGCCGGGAAGAAGCCGGGCGCCGTCAAGATCGTGACGATCGACGGCACCCGCAACGCCGTCCAGGGCATCGTCGACGGCTGGATCGACGGGGTCATCGAGTCCAACCCGCGCTTCGGGCCGCTCGCCTTCCAGACCCTGGACACCTTCACCAACGGCGACAAGGTCGCGCAGGACGTCGTCATCCAGGACAGCGCCTACACCACCGACAACGCCGAGTCGGACCTGGGCAAGGCCTACTGACATGCTGTCGGTGACCGGTCTGTCCAAGACCTTCCCCGGCGTGAAGGCCCTGTCCCAGGTGGACTTCACGGCCCGCGCCGGGGAGGTGCACGCGCTCGTCGGCGAGAACGGCGCGGGCAAGTCGACCCTGATCAAGGTCCTCACCGGCGTCTACCGTCCCGACGAGGGCGAGGTGGTTTACGACGGTTCCCCGGTCCGCTTCGCCACGCCGCTCCAGGCCCAGCACGCGGGCATCTCCACCATCTACCAGGAGGTCAACCTCGTCCCGCTGATGAGCGTGGCCCGCAACCTCCTGCTCGGCCGCGAACCCCGCGGCCGGCTGGGCCTGATCGACTTCCGCCGCATGCACCGGGAGGCGGACGACGCACTGCGCGGCCTCGGCATCCGGGTCGACGTCCGCCGGCCGCTGCACGAACTGGGCGTCGGCGCACAGCAGATGGTGGCCCTCGCCCGCGCGGTGTCGGTCGACGCCCGGGTCGTCGTCATGGACGAGCCGACCTCCTCACTCGAACCCCGCGAGGTGCGGACCCTGTTCGGGGTGATCCGCATGCTGCGCGAACGCGGGATCGCGGTGATCTACGTCAGCCACCGCCTCGACGAGCTGTACGAGATCTGCGACGCCGTCACCGTGCTGCGTGACGGCAAGGTCGTGCACACCGGCCGGATGGCCGACCTCGACCGGCTCAGGCTCGTCTCGCTCATGCTCGGACGGGACGTCGGCGACGTACGGGACGAAGGGCTGACCAAGTTCACCGGCGGCCACGACGCGCAGGCCGAACCCGTTTTGCAGGCAATGGAACTGACGGTCCGCCACCACCTTCAGTCGGTGTCCGTGAGCGTACGGCCCGGCGAGGTCGTGGGGCTCGGCGGGCTGCTCGGATCGGGGCGCAGCGAGACCGCTAAGGCCATCGCGGGCGCGCTGCCCGTCGACTCCGGGCGGGTCGTGGTGGCGGGCGCGACGGTGCGCACCGGTTCGACGCCCGCCGCGATCCGGGCCGGCATCAGCCTGCTGCCGGAGGACCGCAAGGCGGAGGGCATCGTGCCGGGGCTCTCGGTCCGCGAGAACATCGCGCTGGCCGCGCTGCCGGGGCTGTCGCGGTTCGGCCTGGTGGACGAGGCACGCGTGGACCGGATCGTCGACACCTTCATGAAGCGGCTGCGCATCAAGGCCGCGGGCCCGCACCAGAAGGTCGGCGAACTGTCGGGCGGCAACCAGCAGAAGGTCCTGCTGGCCCGCTGGCTGGCCATGCATCCCAAGGTGCTGCTCCTGGACGAGCCGACCCGGGGCATCGACGTCGGGGCCAAGGCCGAGGTGCAGCGCCTCATCGACGAACTGGCCGACGACGGCCTCGGCGTGGTGCTGATCTCCTCGGACACGGAGGAGCTCATCGAGGGCAGCGACCGGGTGATCGTCCTGAAAGACGGCGCGGTGATCGACGAGCTCACCGGCGACGCCGTCACCGAGGAGCGGCTGATGCGGGCCATCGCGTCGGCGCCCGCCGCGACCGCCCGCACGACACCGGCCCCCGCGACCGTGGTCGCGGCAGGCGGCCCGCCCGCCGCGACCGGCCCCGAGAAGACCCCGCCCGCCTCCCCCGGCACCGGAGAACACGATGACTGACCTGAGCCTGGGCCGGGTGAGCGCGGACCGCGACCGGCTGCTGCGCCTGCTCCAGGACTACGGCGTCTACCTGGGCGTCGCCGTCCTGCTCCTGGCGAACCTGGCCTTCACCCCGCACTTCCTGTCCGCCGAGAACTTCCGCACCCAGGCCGTCCAGGTGGCGCCGGTGCTGATCGTGGCGCTCGGCATGGCGCTGGCGATCGGCAGCGAGGGCGTCGACCTGTCGGTGGGCTCCGTGATGGCCCTGTCCACCTCCCTGCTGTCCCTGTATCTCGGGTACGGGCCGTGGGTCGCGGCCCTGACGGCGCTGGTGGGCGGTGCGGTGATCGGTCTCGCGTCCGGCTCGCTGATCGCCTTCGTGGGCGTCCAGCCGATCGTCGCGACGCTCGCCCTGATGGTCGCCGGCCGGGGACTCGCCCTGGTCCTGCTCCCCCAGCTCAAGGACGTCCGCGACCCGGGCATGGCCGAGCTGGGCTCCGGCGCCGTGCTGGGGGTGCCGTACCTGGTGCTGATCGCCGCCGCGCTCGCGCTGCTCGTCGCCTTCGTGATGCGGCGCACGACGTTCGGCCGGCAGCTGCTGGCCATAGGCGACAGCAGGCCCGCGGCCCGGCTCGCCGGTCTGCCGGTACGCCGCGTGCTGATCCTGGTGTACGTCGCCTCCGGCGTCCTCGCCGCGATCGCCGGGGTGCTGGCCACCGCCCGCCTGACCGCGAGCGACCCCACCTCCCTCGGCAACCTGATGGAACTGTCCGCCATCACCGCCGTCGTGGTCGGCGGCACCCCGCTGAGCGGGGGGCGGGTCCGCATCGGCGGCACCGTCGCCGGCGCCGCCCTCATCCAGCTGCTCACCACCACGCTCATCAAGCACGATCTGCCGCCGTCGTGGACCCAGATCGCCCAGGCCGTGGTGATCGTCCTCGCCGTCTACGCGGCCAGGGAACGGGGAAAGCGATGACGACCGAAGTGGACACTCCCCCGCACGCGCCGGCCGCCCCCGAGGTGGAGCCGGCCGGCGCCGGCCGCTCCGAACGGCTCAGCGCCTTCGCCCAGCAGCACGGCGCCCTGGTCACCCTGGCCGTCGCCATGATCGCCGCGTCGATCGGCTTCGACACCTTCCTCACCAGCGACAACCTCAGGAACATGGCCCTGTCCTCGGCGTTCCTCGCCGTGGTCGCCCTCGGCATGACCTTCGTGATCATCACCGGCGGCATCGACCTGTCGGTGGGCTCGCTGTTCGCGCTGGGCGGCGTCCTCGCGGCCTGGGGCTCCCGGTACGGGACGGTGGTCGCGCTGCTGCTCCCGCTGGCGGTGTGCGGGCTGATCGGCGTGGTCAACGGGCTGCTGATCGCCCGCTCCCGGCTGGCCCCCTTCATCGTCACGCTGGCCGCGATGCTGGGCGCCCGCGGCATCCTCCTCGCGGTCACCGACGAGGGCTCGACGACCTACCGGGTGGACACGGACTCGTTCTTCGCCACGCTCGGCCAGGGCGCAATCCTCGGCATCGGCGTGCCCGTGTGGATCACCGTCGCGCTGTTCGTCCTCGGCGCGCTCGTGCTGCGGCGCACCCGCTTCGGGCAGTACGTGTACGCGGTCGGCGGCAACGAGGACGCAGCGGCGCTGATGGGCGCCCCCGTGGCCCGTACGAAGATCGCCGTCTACACGCTGTCCGGACTGTGCGCCGGACTCGCTGGCGCCCTCAACGCGGCCTGGCTGGTGTCGGGGGTGACGATCCTGGGGTCCGGCATGGAGCTGGAGGCGATCTCCGCGGTGGTGATCGGCGGCACGCTGCTCACCGGCGGATTCGGCTTCATCAGCGGCTCGTTGGTCGGGGTCCTGCTCCTGAAGGTCATCCAGAACGTCATCAACCAAATCGGCTCGCTGGACTCCGCCTACCAGCAGGTGGTCAGCGGGGCGTTCCTCGCGGTCGTGGTGATCGCCCAGACCTGGCTGGGCCGCAGGCGGCGGGTGCTGTGACAGCGGCGCCCGCCGCACCGCCGCACGGGCCTACGGGACGCGCTGGCCCTTGCCCAGGCCGATCACTCCGCCCTTGGAGACCGTGTAGAGCTCCGCGTCGCGCTCGGGGTTGACGCCTATCGTCGCGCCGGGAGGCACCTCGACGTTCTTGTCGAGGACCGCGCCCCGCACCACCGCGCCCCGCCCTATGTGGACGTTGTCGTGCAGGACCGAACCCTGCACGACGGCTCCGGGGTCGACGACGACGCCGGGCGAGAGCACGGACCGGGTGACCTGCCCGCGGATGAGGCAGCCCGCGCTGATGATCGACTCGCTGGCCATGCCGCCGGCGTTGAACCGCGCCGGGGACAGCTGACCGGAGTGGGTGTAGATGGGCCAGCTGCGGTTGTAGAGGTTGAAGGCGGGGCGCTCCGCGATCAGGTCCATGTGGGCGTCGTAGTACGCGTCGAGGGTGCCGACGTCACGCCAGTAGCCCTGGTCCCGGGTCGTCTCACCGGGCACGTGGTTCTCGCTGAAGTCGTACACCTGCGCCTCGCCGCGCTCGGTGAGCATCGGCAGGATCGAACCGCCCATGTCGTGCACGGAGTTCTCGTCCTCGGCGTCCTGGTGGAGCGCCTCGATGAGGGCCTTGGTGGTGAAGATGTAGTTGCCCATCGACGCGAAGACGCACTCGGGGTCGCCCGGCAGGCCCGGCGGGTCGGCGGGCTTCTCCAGGAAGCCCTGCACGGTCTGCCCGTCCGAGCCCGGCGTGATGATCCCGAACGCGGAGGAGTCGGCGCGGGGCACCCGGATGCCCGCGACGGTCACCCCGGCACCGCCGTCGATGTGCTGTTCCAGCATCTGCCGCGGGTCCATGCGGTACACGTGGTCGGCGCCGAACACCGCGATGTAGTCCGGCTGTTCGTCGTGGACGAGGTTGAGGGACTGCAGGATCGCGTCGGCGCTGCCGAGATACCAGCGCGGGCCGAGCCGCTGCTGGGCCGGGACGGGTGTCACGTAGTTGCCGAGGAGGCTCGACATCCGCCAGGTCGTCGTGACGTGCCGGTCCAGCGAGTGCGACTTGTACTGCGTCAGGACGCAGATGCGCAGGATGTCGGCGTTCACCAGGTTGGACAGCACGAAGTCGACAAGGCGGTACGTGCCGCCGAAGGTGACCGCGGGTTTCGCGCGGTCCGCCGTGAGCGGCATGAGTCTCTTGCCTTCTCCGCCCGCCAGTACGATGCCCAGCACCGAAGGTCCACCGCGCCGCATACCGCCGCCCCTCTACGCCCGGTCGGGCCGCGCCCCGTGGATCGAGCCGGCTCCGGTTTCCTCGACTAAGCCTGTCTGACGGCTACCCCGGTTTGCGGACTTCCTCGTACAACTGGACGGTCCGGCGTGCCACCGCGTCCCAGCCGAACTCCCGCACGGCCCGCTCCCGTCCGGCCTCGCCCATCCGCCGGGCGGTCTCCGGGTCGGCGAGCACCGAGTCCAGGGCCTGGGCCAGCCGCGCCTCGAAGTCCCCCTCGACCGGCACGAGCAGGCCGGTGCGTCCGTGGTCCACGACCTCGGGGATGCCGCCGACCCGGGAGGCCACCACGGCCGTCCCGCAGGCCATCGCCTCCAGGTTGACGATGCCGAGCGGCTCGTACACCGAGGGGCAGACGAACACGGCCGCGTGCGTGAGGAGTTGGATGACGTCCGGACGCGGCAGCATCTGCGGGATCCAGTGCACCCCTTCGCGTACGCCGCTCAGGTCCCGGAACAGGTCGCGGAACTCCCGGTCGATCTCAGGGGTGTCGGGGGCGCCGGCGCACAGCACCACCTGGACGGCCGGGTCGATGTCCCGTACCGCGCGCAGCAGATGGGGCACGCCCTTCTGGCGCGTGATGCGGCCGACGAACAGGACGTACGGGCGGTCCGGGTCGAGGCCGACGCGGGCCAGGACGTCGGTACCGTGGTCCGGGCGGTAGAGGGAGGTGTCGATGCCGTTGTGCACGACGCGCACCTTGGCGGGGTCCAGCTCGGGATAGCAGCCGAGGATGTCCTCGCGCATCGCGCCGGACACGGCGATCACGGCGTCCGCCGACTCGACGGCCGTGCGCTCCGCCCAGCTCGACAGGGCGTATCCGCCGCCCAGTTGCTCCGCCTTCCAGGGGCGCAGCGGCTCCAGGGAGTGGGCGGTCATCACGTGCGGGATGCCGTACAGCAGCTTGCCGAAGTGGCCGGCGAGGTTGGCGTACCAGGTGTGCGAGTGGACGAGGTCGCGGCCTTCGAGGGCGGCGGCGATGGCCAGGTCCACGGAGAAGGTGCGCAGCGCGTCGTTGGCGCCGTCGAGCGTGGGCCAGGGCCGGTGGCGGACCACCCCGCCCGCGGCGCCCTCGCCCCAGCAGTGCACGTCCAGGTCGACGAGGGACCTCAACTCGCGGGCGAGGAACTCGACATGCACCCCCGCGCCGCCGTAGACATCGGGTGGATACTCCCGTGTCAGCAGTCCCACACGCACCCAGAACCTCCCGTCGAACCGGCCGGATTCCTTCATGGTCACTCAGATGTGGCCCCTGGGGAAGAGCGCGGTGTCCGGGAACCGGCCCTCGTGCGCGGCACCCGGTCGAAGCAGCAGTCGCCGCACAGGCCCGCGCCGGGCAGCCGGTAGTAGAGGCAGCAACTGCGGCGGCGGAGCGTGCCGGGGGCCAGCGTCCACGACAGGTCGGGGTGGGCGAGGAGCGGAGCGGCGAGGGCGCGGACACGCTCCGCCGCCTCCGGCCGGCCGGTCTCCCGCGCCCACCGGTCGAGCAGCCGCACGGCCCCCGCGAGGGCGGCGCCCACGTTGCCCCAGAGCAGGCGCGCGGAGACGGTGTACCGGGCCCGCAGGGCGGCCGCGAGCGGCACGAGGTGGCCGTCCAGCACCATCTCGCCGAGCGCGGTCGCGGGCAGGGCGCGCACCTCGGAGAGCCACAGTTCCTCCGGAGTGCTCGCGTCCGGATCCCAGGCCAGCAGCCGGGGGTCCAGATCGGGCAGGGCCCCGTACAGCGCGGCGGCGCCGAGGGAGACCGACCACAGCCGGGCCGCGAGCGCCTGCTGCGCCACCGACACCACGATCCTGGTCTCGGGCGCCCGGAGACTTTTCGCGACCTTCCGGACACGGAAAATTATCGGATCTCCGTAAACATCCGATCCGCCGTCGTCCGGCGGCGGTGCGTACGCCCGCGCGAGGGTGGGCAGAAGGCTGCCCGGGGGTACGCCCGTGCGTAGTACGGAGAAGCCGCCGAGGGTGCGAAGCGCGGCGAGATCGAAGTCGAGGTCCACGAACAGCAGTAGTACCAAGCCCCCTAGGGGGTCACACCCGGGGGGAGGGGGCCGCTGTCACCCACCCTGGGGAGGACGGGGGCCCCGCTCTACTCCATCGGCAGTAGGACTCAATGCCTGCTCAAGGACGACGACATGGACTGTTTCGCGAGGCATCGTTGTTAACCATGGAAGCCGACCGTTCGTCGCGCCGGGCACAGCGCCCTCGCCGCACGCAGAGGAGGGACTCGTGAACGCCCTCTCGCTGTCCGTGGTGCTCTCGCTCGTCTCCGCCGTCGCCTACGCGGGCGGGGCGATCGTCCAGGAGCAGGTCGCGGTCACGTCCCCGGACCGGACCTACGCCCCGCTGCGCAGGCTGAGCTGGTGGGCGGCCGTCGCGCTGAACGGCCTCGGCGGGCTGCTGCACGTGGTGGCGCTCGCCTACGGCCCGCTGAGCCTCGTACAGCCGCTCGGCGCGCTGACGATCGTGTTCGCGCTCCCGATGGCCGCCCTGTTCGTCGGCCGCCGGGCCGGGTCGACCGCCTGGCGCGGCGCGATCATGGCGACGGTCGGTCTCGCGGGTCTGCTGTCGCTGGTCGGCACCGCCGAATCGCATTCCCTGGGCGGCGCCCAGCGGGTGGTCCTGGCGCTCGTGACGGGCGGCGCGGTGGTGACGCTCATGGTGGCGGCCCGCGCGGCCCACCGCCACCCGGCGGTGCGCAGTGTGCTGCTCGCGGTCGCGGCCGGTCTGGCCTTCGGCATCTCGTCGGTGTTCACCAAGACGGTCGCGGTGGACTGGACGGGCGGCGTCTCCCTCGCGGACCTGCCGTCCCTGGGCGTCATCGCTGTCCTCGCCACGGCCGGCATGCTGCTCTCGCAGGCCTCCTACCGGGGCGGCGGCCTCGCCGCCCCGCTCGCCACGCTGACGGTGGTCAATCCCGTCGTCGCGGCGGCGGTGGGCATCACGATGTTCGGCGAGACCTTCCGCTACGGCAGCACGGGCACGGCGCTCGCGCTGGGCTGTGGTGTCGTGGCCGCGGGCGGACTCATCCTGCTCACCACGGAGCGGCTGGGCGGCGTCCGCCGCGCGGACCCGCAGGCGGCCGCCCCCGGCGCACCCGCCGCCGAGCCGGAGACGGTGGACGTGCCGGACGCGGTCGTCCCGGACACGTTCGCGGGCCCCCGGGCGCCGGTCGGCCCGGGCGGGTTCCCCGCACCGGATGCGCTCGCCGTGCCCGAGAGCCTCGCCGGGCGGGACGGGCTGGTGGCGTCCGAGGTGATCGAGGAACTGCTGACGCGGCTGGCGGAGCAGCCCCTCGCCACGGTCCCCGCGGACGTCTTCCCCGTCGTGACGGTCCCCGAGGACGTCTTCGTACCGGTCCCGGTGCCCGCCCCGGACGGCGCGCACGAGGACCGGGAAGCCCCCGACGACGAGATGCCGGACTACTTCAGCCCTTTCCACGGCGCGCCGTTCGTGCCGCTGCCGCGGCGCAACCACCGGCGCACCCGCGTCAGATCCTGACGCCGCCCGCGCGCAGATAGGCGACCGGGTCGATGTCGCTGCCGAAGCCGGGTCCCGTCCGCACCTCGAAGTGCAGATGGGGCCCTGTGCTGTTGCCCGTCGACCCGGAGCGTCCGATCCGCTGCCCGGCCGTCACGTTCTGCCCGCCGCGCACGGAGATCGCGGACAGGTGGGCGTACTGGCTGTAGCGCCCGTCGGAGTGCCGGATCACCACCTGGTAGCCGTACGAGCCGCCCCAGCCCGCGCTGACGACGTGACCGGCCCCGACCGCCTTCACCGAGGTCCCGGTGGCCACGGGGAAGTCGACGCCCGTGTGGTAGCCCTTCGACCAGGAGGAACCGGCGGCGCGGTACGGCGTGCCGGTCGACGCGTTCACCGGCGCGACGAGGGTGTGGGTCCTCGTCGCCGTGTCCGACGCCGGCTTCTGGGGCGCCGGCTTCTTGGTGGCGGCCTTGTGCTCGGCGGGCTTCCCGGTGGCGGGCTTCCGGGCCGGCGCCTTCGTGTCCGCGGTGTGCGTCGGGGCCTTGGCGCGCAGGTTCAGCCGCTGGCCCGGGACGATCAGGTCGGGGTCGGCGCCCACGGTCGCGCGGTTGGCCGCGTAGAGCCGCTGCCAGCCGCCCTGGACCCGCCGCGCGTCGGCGATGCCGGAGAGGGTGTCGCCTCGGACGACGGTGTACATCTCGGCGGTGCCCGCCTGCGACTGCGGCGTGGTCTGCGGCTGCACGTCCTTGACGGTGCGCTTGGGCGTGCGCGGCGAGGTGTCGACGGCGGGCGTCTCACCGCCCCGGGTGAGACCCGCCCGGGCGGAGCACACCGGCCAGGCCTTGGGCCCCTGGCTCTTGAGCACCTTCTCCGCGATGGCGATCTGCTGGTCCTTGGTGGCCAGGTCCGCTCGCCGCGCGTACACCCTGCCGCCGTACGCCTCCCAGGTGGACTGGCTGAACTGCAGGCCGCCGTAGTAGCCGTTGCCGGTGTTGATGCTCCAGTTGCTGGTGGACTCGCAGGCGGCGACCTTGTTCCAGGTCCCCACGTCCGCGGCGTCCGCGACACCGGCGCCGATGAGCGGGATCGCCATGCCCGCGCCGCCCGCCGTGACGGTGAGCGAGGCCCGGTTGATCCTGTTCGGCTGATACCGGCGATGCCGGCCGCGCACGGCCATGATGAAGCCCCCCTCGACACCCGTCAGGAGCGGCAAAAGTAAGCGCGTCTTCCCGGCCATGACAAGGCGGCAATCGGCCGTGCTGTTGCCCTTTCAAGGGTTTGCTCAGGTCAGCGGCGGACGGTCTGGCCGAAACCCGATGCCGTGTGTCGGTGCCGCCCGATGAGGCGCGGACGGGTTCTTCTGCGTACACACCGTCGGCGAGTCAGGATGTCCGGAGGGCAATACTGACGAGCACGACGAGCACGACCGGCATCAGCGGCAACAGGACCTCTCAGGAGTACCTATGAGCACTTCAGCGCAGATCGGCGTCACGGGCCTCGCGGTCATGGGCCGCAACCTCGCCCGCAACTTCGCCCGCAACGGCTACGCGGTCGCCCTGCACAACCGGACCTCCTCCAAGACGCACGCCCTGGTGGAGGAGTTCGGGCACGAGGGCGATTTCGTGGCGGCCGAGACCGCGAAGGAGTTCGTGGCGGCCCTGGAGCGCCCGCGGCGCCTGGTGATCATGGTCAAGGCCGGTGACCCCACCGACGCGGTGATCAAGGAGTTCGCCCCGCTCCTCGAACCCGGGGACATGATCATCGACGGCGGCAACGCCCACTTCGCCGACACCCGCCGCCGGGAACGCGAGCTGCGCGAGCAGGGCATCCACTTCGTCGGCACGGGCATCTCCGGCGGCGAGGAGGGCGCCCTGCACGGGCCGAGCATCATGCCCGGGGGCTCCGAGGAGTCGTACGCGTCGCTGGGCCCGATGCTGGAGAAGATCTCCGCGAAGGCGTCGGACGGCTCCCCCTGTGTGACGCACTGCGGCCCCGACGGCGCCGGGCACTTCGTGAAGATGGTCCACAACGGCATCGAGTACGCCGACATGCAGCTGATCGGCGAGGCCTACCAGCTGCTGCGAGACGTGGCCGGGTACTCCCCCGCGCAGATCGCGGAGATCTTCCGGACCTGGAACACGGGCCGGCTCGACTCGTACCTGATCGAGATCACCGCCGAGGTCCTCTCGCACGTGGACGAGGCGACCGGCAAGCCGTTCGTGGACGTCGTCCAGGACCGCGCGGAGCAGAAGGGCACGGGCCGCTGGACCGTGCAGATCGCCCTCGACCTGGGCGTCCCGGTGTCCGGCATCGCGGAGGCGGTCTTCGCCCGCTCGCTGTCCGGCCACGCCGACCTGCGGGCCGCCTCGCGCGACCTCGCGGGCCCGAAGGCGGCCAAGCTCGGAGAGGGCGAGGCCGCGGCCTTCGCCGACCGCGTGGAGCAGGCGCTGTACGCCTCGAAGATCGTGTCGTACACCCAGGGCTTCCACGAGATCAGCGCGGGCAGCGCGGAGTACGGCTGGGACATCGACCTCGGCGCGGTCGCCTCCATCTGGCGCGGCGGCTGCATCATCCGTGCCGCCTTCCTGGACCGCATCCGCGCGGCGTACGACGCCCGGGCCGACCTGCCCAGCCTGCTCTCCGACGAGACGTTCGCCCGGGAGATCGCCGACGCGCAGGACAACTGGCGCGAGGTGCTCGTCGCGGCCACCCTCCAGGGTGTCCCGACGCCCGGTTTCGCGGCGGCGCTCGCCTACTACGACGCGCTGCGGGCGGAGCGTCTGCCCGCCGCCCTCACCCAGGGCCAGCGCGACTTCTTCGGCGCGCACACCTACCGGCGCACGGACCGCGAGGGCTCGTTCCACACGCTGTGGGGCGGGGACCGGTCGGAGGTCGAGGCGTAGGACGCCGCTGCGGGACAGACCGATGGCCCGGTACGGAAGGGGTTCCGTACCGGGCCATCGGTGCAGTGGGGTGGGGTGGGTGGGTGCGCCTGCATGGGCCGTCGTGGGACGGGCCGTCAGGCGCGACCGGCGGCCCGTGTGCCGCGCGTGCGCCCTCCTAGGAGAGGGGTCCCGGCTGCGGCTCGGGCTCCGGAACGGGGTCCGGCCCCGGCGGCTTCGGCACGGGGGACGGAGACGGCGGCTCCGGAGTGGGCTGCGGACCGGGGCCCGGACCCGGCGGAGGGGTCGGGTTCGGCGGAGGGGTCGGGTTCGGCGGCGCCGGATCCGGGAACGGCTGCGGGTCGGGGACCGGTCCCGGAGTGGGACTCGGCGGTACGGGAGTGGGGAACGGCTCGCTCATGATGTCCTCCAGCCAGTCGGTACGTCGGCCCTGGACTTTTCCCACGCCTACCCGACCCCGCCGCCCCCAGTCACCCCGTCGCCCCACGGAAGCCGACCGGGTGGGGCCAATCGGAGGCATGGGGTGGGGATGGAGGGGGCGGGGGGCCGTCCGTCGTAGAGGGCGTCACCGCTGGTGCGGAGCATGCAGGACCTCCGACACACGGCGCCCGTCACCGTCGGTGCAACGCGTCCGCTCCCGCAGCCAGGCCCGGCCGGGGGCTCGCCAGCACCGGTACGGCGGTCGTCGTCAGGTGCTGGGCGGGGGCCATGGAGGCCTGGGCGAGGACGATCACGTCGGCGTCGGTGACCGCGTCGGCGGCCTTCGCGACGAGCCGGGCACAACCGTGCGTGTCGCCCGCCTCGAAGCGGGCGAAGGCGCCGTCGACGAGGAACGTACGGACGTCGGCCGGGCGTCCGGCCCGGCGCGCTTCCTCCTCCACCAGGGCCACCGTCGGCGCGAGGGTGCTCTCCACCGTGGCCAGGACGACGACGCGCGGGCCGACGGCCACCGCGGCGGCGGCCATCGGCCGGTCCACGCGCAGTACCGGCACCCCGGCGCCCGCCGCCTCGGCGACCGCGCCGATGGTCGAACACGTGCAGAGCACGGCACCGGCCCCCTCCGCGACGGCCCGGTCCAGCGCGGCGCGCACGTCACCGGTCACGGCGTCGGGCCCCTCGACGCGGGCGCGGGCGAGCAGGTCCTCGGCCACGAGGTGCCGCAGTCGCAGCACCGGGTGGAACTCGTCGCGCAGGGCGTCGAAGACGGGGATGTGCGCGGGCGAGGTGTGGAGCAGGGCGAGTGTGCCTGGTCCGGGCATCAGAACCGGCCCGGGTGGGCGTCCAGCCAGTCCATCGCCGCCTGCACCAGTGCGGGGTCGGCGGCCGGGGCCTCCTCGGGGTGGCGGGCGGCCCACTTGACGACGTACGGGCAGAGCGGGGCGACGGGGACGCCCTCGCGCCCGGCGATGGCGTACAGCTCACGCGCGAGGGAACCGGCGATGCCCTGGCCCTCGTGAGCGGGCTCGACGATGGTGTGCACCGGGACGAGGGCGCGCTCGGGGGCGTCGAGGACGAAGTACTCGATACGGCCGACCACTTCGTCCCCGGCGAGGGCCTCCAGACGGCCGGCGCCCCGGTCGTCGCGGATCCGGATGTCGCTCATGGTGCACTCCTCGGGATGGGGTGCGGACCCGGACGGCGAAGTGCGGCTCAGGCCGGGACGGCCTGCGGGCTGCGCTCCTGGTCCGAACCCGGCACCGGCTCGGACGGATCGGCGCCCAGGGCGACGATCCGGTTGTCGCGGTCCACGTGCACGACGCGCGGCTCCAGCGACCGCGCCTCGGCGTCGGTCACCTGAGCGTAACTGATGATGATCACGAGATCGCCGGGGTGCACGAGGTGGGCGGCGGCGCCGTTGATACCGACGACGCCCGAGCCGCGCTCACCCTCGATGACGTACGTCTCCAGGCGGGCGCCGTTGGTGATGTCGACGATGTGCACGAGTTCACCGGGCAGCAGGTCGGCGGCGTCGAGGAGGTCCGCGTCGATGGTCACCGATCCCACGTAGTGCAGGTCGGCCTGGGTGACGGTGGCGCGGTGGATCTTGGACTTGAACATGGTGCGGAACATGGCGAAGCTCCCGGGTCGTCTGCTCCCTGCCTGCCTCTGCAGGTCAAGGGCGGTCTCCGGAGCGTACAACGGTTCGCATGTCCGGTCAGCTGCCTCGGGATGTTCCGGGGCTCACACCGACCCCTTGCCTACTGTCTGATGCCGCGCTTCCGGCAACCCAGCCGGCGCCTGGTCAGCCCGGTACGGAGTGGTGCGCCAGGGCGAACTGCTTCACGACGGCGGCGCAGCTCATTCCTTTGAGTTCGAAGGTCGCTCCCTCTTCGCCCGGCAGAGCAGCGTGAACGCGCGGGCGTTCCGAAGCGGCGTCCACAGGCGAGCGCCTACGACGCGCGGGAAGCGCGCCGTCCTGCGACTCCCTCAGAGCATCTCCAGGGGCGTGGGCCCGCTGGGCGGCGCGAACGCCGCGTCGAGGGCGTCGAGCGCCTCGGCGGGGAGGTCCAGGTCCGCAGCGCCGCGGTTCTCCCGAACGTGGTCGGGTGATCCGGAACGCGGAATCGCGGCCACTCCCTGTGCCAGCACCCAGGCGAGTGCCACCTGGGTCGGCGTGGCGTCGAGGTCCCGAGCCACGGCCTCCAGGGTCTCGACCTTCAGCAGTCGCCCCTGCTCGATCGGCGAGTAGGCCATGGCCGTCACGCCGGCCTCGCGGCACCACGGGAGCAGATTCCACTCAATGCCGCGCCGGGAGAGGTTGTACAGCACCTGGTCGACGGCCACGGCGTCGCCGCCGGGGAGGGCGGTGAGCTCGACCATGTCGGCGACGTCCAGATTGCTCACGCCCCAGTAGCGGATCTTCCCCGCCTCCATCAGGTCGGTGAATCCCGCGAGGGTCTCCTCGAGTGGCCACCGTCCGCGCCAGTGCAGCAGGTACAGGTCCAGCCGTTCCGCACGGAGCCGCCGCAGGCTGCCCTCGCAGGCGGCGACGGTGCCTTTCCGGTCGGCGTGGCCGGGCAGCACCTTGCTGACGAGGAAGACCTCGTCACGGCGTCCCCGGAGGGCCTCCCCGACGAGCTCCTCGGCTGCGCCGTCGCCGTACATCTCCGCCGTGTCGACGACGGTCATGCCCAGGTCCACGCCCAGCCGCAGCGCGGCGATCTCCTGTGTACGCCGGGCCGGGTCCTCACCCAGATACCAGGTGCCCTGCCCGAGCGCCGAGATCTCCTCTCCGGAGGGGAGTGCGATCGCTCTGGCCGATTCCGCAGACATCTCGTGCCTCCCGTCGGCCGCGGATCCGTGTCACGCGACCCGCACCGGGTACCCAGGGCCGAGCCCCCCAGACAACCGGTGTCACATGCGTCGCAGGGAGGCCGGGAGGAGCGAGCGGACCGCGCCGAGAGCGCGCCGGGGGCAGATGCGCGGTCGCGCTGGGCGACGGCGACCTACACCACGGCGCCGCAGGAGAGGACCGCCGCGCGCAAGGGGGCTCGGCCGCTGAGACGGCACGTTCGACTCGTTGCAGGGTGCCGTGGAGCGCGCTCGTCAGTCGACAGCCTTGAGGTAGACCCGGCTCTGGCTGTCGTCCAGCCTGTGCACCGCGATCGCCAGGGAGTTCAAGTCTCCGCCGCAGGGGGCGCAGACCTGCCCTTCCCGTACGCCCGGCAACGACTCGGGTTCGGGGAGTCCGAGGTGCGAGAAGGGGGTCATGGGCTTCGCGACGCTCTTGCGGGGCTCGTCGCGCTGCCTCAGCTCCCTCTCGGGCCGGAGCCGCTCCACGAAGCCGTTCACCGCGGAGGTGGGGAGGGTGAAGGCCAGTAGCAGCCCGTCGTCCTGGAATCCGTTCTGACGGGCCGCGCGTACATCGCCGGCCTTGGAGGGAAGGTCGACGTTCATCTGCCGGCTGACCGTCGCAGGGGTGGCTTTGTCGTCCCAGTCGGGCACTTCGCTGGTCCTGTCGGCCGACCCGGACTCGGTCGCGGCCGTGCAGCCGCCGAGGAGCGGGCCGGTCAGAGAGAGTACGGCCACGGCGCCGGCGGCGCGGACGACGTACCTTACTCGCGAACGGTGAAGTGTCCGCGTCATCGGGCGTCCCCGTTCCGACTCGGATCGGTGCGTGTTCCGTCGCGTCCCGGGTCCGCTGGGACGGGAAGGCTGCCGTTCGAACCCAGGTCGTGATGTTGCACCGATCCGCTGCCTCGCATGTCGAACTCCCTGGCCAGGCCTGTGGTGTGCAACCGGGCCATGTCGGCGTCGGTCACCGTCGTCGGGCCGATGGGGGTCTCCTTGCCGGGGTCCCAGTTGTACCGGTCCCATACGTTCACCTGGTAGTCGAGACCGACCTTTGGCTCACCGTTCTCACCTGGCACGACCGTGACCGTACCCGTCGTATTGGTCATGCCGCTGCCAACAGCCAGGTACCAGTTGCGGTCGCTGTGGGTGTAGCTCTGCGGCCGGGTCTCCACCGGGATGGCCACGGGTTCACCGCCCGACTTCTCGAAAGCCGCGAGAGCCTGCTCCCGCCACTTCTCCTGTTCATCCTGGATGGCGTACTCCGCGGTCTGCCGAAGTGCCGCGTCGTCTGTGAGCATCCGGTCCACGTCCAGATCCACCGGGGTGCCGAGCCCGCGTAGGTAGTGATCCATGTGATGCGCAGCATCGGTGTTCCCGATCACGTCGCCCGCGTTCGACATCGCCACCGCCTGTGCCTGGATCCACTGGTCGTGTGCGGTGGGAGCCTGGACGTCGTACTCACCCGCCCCTGGGTCGGCGGCGATGCGCTTCGATCGGGGCGTGAGGATCCCGGCGGCGAGAAGATCGCCCTTGTGTTTCCCCCACAGCTCGCCTCGGGCATCGGGGCTCAGCGACTGCCACAGCCGCCGCAACTCCTCCCGCTGTCTGTCGCTCGCGTCCTCGCCGAGCGAGGCGAGCTTCATCGCTCGCGGCAGCTGGTCCTCATCGAGCGAGGTGTACGTGGCATGGCCCGCATTATGCGGGTCGCCGCCGTGGGACTTTCGGAGAGCTCGGGTGACCGCGGCGTCTATCTCGGATGCGTGAGCGACAAGGCCGGTGAGGGTGTCCGCGTACCATTGCATCCTGTCCTTGGTGCGCTGGGACGTTCCGTTCACTTCGCAAACCGCCTCGATGACCTTCACCGTCCCGCTTCCGCCGTCCGTCACGACCAGACCGCGGTCGGGGTCGGGGGATCGGTCCGGGTCGCCTCTGTGCGCTTCGTCTGTCAGCGCCTTCGCCCTCTTCTGGATCTGCAAGAGCTCGGTGTGGGCGTCGGCGAGCACGGCGTGGATGCTCTGAGCCTCCTTGAGGAGATCACCGAACTCCTTGGCGGTCTTGCGCACGAAATCCCTGGTCACGGTCGCGTTGTCGCCGCGCCAACGGGCCGCTTCGGCCTTCTTCAGCAGACCGTCCCTGGCATTGGAATGCAGTGTGGCAAGGTTCCCGACCGTCGTCTCCCAGTCGGTGACGGCGGTGCTGAGCCTGCCGAGGTCCAACGCGATGAGATCGGAATAGGTGAACGTACCCATCGATGTGCCACCCTCTCGTCAGCGCACGTACCTGGAGATCTCGGAGACCGGCATGGCAGCTCCGTCCCGGCCACGAACGGCAGCCGCGATCGCCGCGTCATCGTTGGCGTGCAGCTTCTTCGAGTAGTCCAGGTGGTTCGAGATATGTGCGCACATCTGCAAGACGGTCTTTACCTGGGAGTCCCATACGGACAGCGTGGTATAGAGCTCGCCACCCATGGCCAGGTTGCGGTCCGCGAGTTCCCTGGCGGCCCGTGCAGTGGAGCCCTCTCCGTTCCGGTCGGCGCCCGCACCCACGATGTCGACTCTCTTGTGTAGTTCGCCGTGGAGCAGGAACGCCTCATGCCCGACCGCCCCGAGATCATCCTGCCTGACCACAAGGTCCGTGCCGGCCTCGCCACTCGTAGCGCCCGATCCCGGCTCCAGCTGATTGAGCCGCATCCCCGCGGACTGGCGCTGCCTGGCCATAGAGACCAGCTGCTCCCACTCGTCGCCGAACGTCATCGTCTCCCCCGTTCCGATCACTGACTCCATGCCAAACGTTAGCAACAGCCCCGAATGAGAACATTGTTGCTGGTGTGGTGCCTCGTCATCGATGAAGCGCCGGGAGCTCGACGCCATCGCCAGGCGACTGCTCACGCCTCCCCCAGGCACTGCGACCATCCGCTCCGATCGGGTCGGCACACGGGTGGCCACTCGAACTGACTCCGCCATGGCGAGTGGCTCTCGACCCGACAGTTCTGCCCACGCTGCGTCAGACGTGCGCGCCTGTGGGAGAACACCGGCACCGAATACCCTGGGTCTCCCCCGACCGCACCAGAACGGCCATGCCGTGCCACTCGCACAACACGAGAAGTACGGCATAGCACTCCAGGTCATCCCTCGGCCGGACGGATCCCCACCCCTCCGAGCCGTTCAGTGCTCGCAGAGGGAGAACTCCCGCTCGTAGAGCTGCTCGTTGTGTTCGGCGACGAAGAACTTGCGTTCCTGCATGAGCTGTTCGCGGTACGCCTTGGCCTGGTCGAGGGTCATGGTCGACGTCTCGGACCACGGCTGTTGCGGGGGCACGTCGGACGTCGAGACGATCTTTTCCGCCGGGTCGACCAGGAAGAACGCGAGAATCTTGCGGTACCCCGGACGGGTGGGGTCCGCGAGGCGGAACGGGCTGACGCGGTGCTGCAGGACGTTCGGGAACGCCAGGCAGCGGCCGGCCGGGGTCGCCACCGACCCCAGTACCTGGTTCAGCGCGTCCTCGTCCTCCAGGCCGTAGACCTCGCGAAGGCCGTTGTCGTCGTTCTGCTCGTAGGAGGGGTCGTCGAGCGCCGCCCGGAAACCGAGCCGGCTTTCTGTGATGTTCTCGCTGTCCCAGTAGTAGAGGCCGGTCGAGACGATCCGCTCGTTCAGCATCCCCTCGACATGCCACGAACCGCCCGCGTACTCGGGCTTGTCCGGGGCCAGTTGGATGGTGGCGAGCTTGACGATGACCTGGAGGCTGCGGCCGCGCAGGACGACTCGCTCGGCCGCGTCGGGCAGGGCGGGCGGCGTGAAGGCGGGGGCGTCCGGGACGACGGGGCGGCGGTTCTCCCACCAGTCGTCCTGGGCCGTTTCATAGGCAGTGACGGCTTCCTCGTAGGCCGCGTCGTCACTGTAGGCGGCCTTGTCCGGGTACTGCGGCTCCGAGTCGTACCAGCCGTAAGGGTCGGCCTCGATGCGCGGCGGCCGCGGGTGACGCAGGTCGGTGAGCACGTTCTCCAGCAGCGGCAGCATGCGGGCGAACAAGTCCGGCAGCACGGAGGCCAGTTCGCGATGCTTCTCCGGGTGGACGTTGTTGACGTACGAGCGGAAGGCGACCTCGCCGCCATCACTGACGTCGACGTCCGTGGGCAGCCACTGGAACCTCTCCGAGAACTCGTACTTCGAGTAGCGGTTCGTCGGGTTCTGCCAGGCCCGCTCGGGCGCGCCGCTCACGTCCCTCACCAGACAGAACAGAGAGGGGTGGACCAGATCCAGGACCTGGCCGTCCGATCCGGGGTGCCAGTCCTTCTCCGCTTCGGGAACCTCCTCCAGAACCCGGACCGCCTCGCGCAGCCGGGACCTGAGCCGGTCGTCGACCAGCGTGTCCGACTGCCACACCCCGTCGACCGCGGAGACCTCGACGCCGGTCCGCCTGTCCCGCAGCGCCGCGTAGTGATGGAGTTCGGCGAGCACGTAACGGACCTGCGCCTCGGTGAGACCCTGCGCGAGCGCTTCCTTCGTCCACCGGGCGACGATGCCGTCGTCGTTCATCTTCTCGAACCACTGCGACTTCGCCCGGATGTGCGAGCTGCACTCCATCATCTGAAGTTCCCGCAACGTGCGCGGTGTCGCGAAGCCTATGGAACGAGAGGCATGAAAGGGCAGCGGGAAGGCAGACAGGGCAGACAATTCTCAAGGTCCTTCGACTTGACGAGCGGTGGCGGGAAGCCTACTGGAGCCGACTGACACCACGGCCGTGGTCCCTTCCCCCGTTGCCCAGTGAGCTGGTCCCGTGGCTGACCCAACACCGCTGCTGGCAACCGAGGTTCGGCCGAATCTGACTACGTCCGCCTCGTGCCCGTCCGACGCCGATCGTGCGCGTCGGGCTTCGGCGCGACCGACCTATCGCGGTGGGAGTCCGACGAGATCCAGGCCGTTGTTCGATGCTGTGCTGCAGCGCGGTCGTGAGATCGACGGCAGGTTCGGCCGAACCATGGGCGTCAGCCGCCTCCGCCTCCGCCGCTGGTGTTGTCCGGACCGAGGTCGTACTCCCGGCTCTGGTTCGCGCCGGATCCCCAATGCTCGTAGCAGATGAGCCCCGCTCCGATCAGCAAGACGATCCCCGTAGCTATCAGCGATATCCATGCGCCGACGTCCATGCTTGCGGATGTACCCACCGCTGTCAGTGCGAAGCCTCACCCGGGCCTCCATCGATCCGACGTCCCGGGAACGGGATCTTGCTGCTTTACGGAACTGCTGCCCTCGGCGACACCCCCTCCCCCGCAAACCCCTCCGTCCTCAACACCCGTCGCCCCGCGTCCACCGCGAAGACCTCGCAGTCCCGTTGGGTCGCCGCCCACGTCACTCCCTCGTGCCCCATCGCGAACGCCGCCGTCGCCACGGCGTCCGCGGTGGTCAGTGTCGGGGCCAGGACCGTCAAGCTGAGCAGGTCCGTCGACGGGTGGCCCGTGCGGGCGTCGATGATGTGGTCGCCGCGTTCGTAGCGCGCGGAGGTCGCGACCGCGCCGTCCGTCAGGTGCAGGACCGTGCACAGCCGGTCGGCGTGTTCGGGGTGCCGTACGCCGACGCGCCAGGGGCCGCCCGAAGTCACCACGTCGCCGCCCGCGTTGAGGCAGAACACGCGGACGCCGGCCCGCGTCAGCAGGTCCGCCGCCCGCTGCACCGCCCAGCCCTTGACCACCCCGCAGGGGTCCAGGCCCCGGCCGGGCAGGCGGACGTCGAAGGCGCCGCCGGTCGCCTCCCGGTAGTGCTCGCACAGGTCCAGGATCTCCCGCAGGTCCGCGGAGATGCCGTCGGCGGTGAGTTCGCCCCGGTCCAGCCGGGACACCTCACTGTCGGCCCTGAACGGGCTGAAGCGGGCGTCGGCCTCCCGCAGCCATCCGAACACCGCGTCCGCGGCGCCCTGTTGGACGTCGTCGGGGGCGTCCTCGTCGTCGATCCGCAGGGACACCGGGAAGCCCATGACGTGCTCGACGCGGCGCACCTCAGGCGTCCTCCGCGTCGATCGCGGCCTGGAGGGACTTCCGGTAGCCGTCGCTGGTGACCGTGGCGCCCGACACCGTGTCGACGTCCGCGCTCTGCGCCCGCAGCGTCTCCGCGACCAGTTTCGGGACGGCCGCCGCGGTCTGCGGATGGTCCGGCTGCCGGAGCATCCGCACCGAGGCGATCCGGTCCTTCTCGAAGGTCACCTCGACCTGGACGGGCCCCTTCTCGGTGTCCACGGTCGGGCCCGCGACGACCCGGGAGGACGCCGAGGGCGCCGAAGAGGACGTGGAGGACGTGGGACTCGGCGGCGCCGCGGGCGCCTGGGCTGCGGAGCTGTCGGGCGACGCCTCGTAGCGCCAGACCGGGATCAGGCCCGCGACGCTCAGGACCAGGACGGGCAGTGCTCGTTTCACGGTGTGCTCCTCATCCCGCCAGGCTGAAGCGTTCGAAGTGGATCTGCGGCTTGGGTACGCCCAGTTCGCGCAGGCTGCCGAGCACCGCGTTCATCATGGGCGGCGGTCCGCACAGGAAGACGTCCCGGTCCCTGACGTCCGGCACGAGGCGCGCCAGCTCGTCCGGTGCCAGTCGGTCGGGCGCGGCGGGCCCGGTCACCAGGTGCAGCTCGGCCCCCTTGGCGCGGGCCAGCTCACGCAGTTCGTCGTAGAGGACGGCGTCCCGGTCGGTGGCGACCCGGTGGACGACCACGGCGTGCCCGTGCAGCTCCTCCAGCAGCGCGCGGATGGGGGTGACGCCCACGCCGCCCGCGATGAGCAGGGCGTCCGGGCGCGTCCTGTGCAGCGCGGTGAACGCGCCGTAGGGGCCCTCGGCGAAGACCCGGGTGCCCGGCTTCAGGTGCCGCAGGGCGGCGGTTCCCTCGCCCGCGGTCTTCACGGTGAGCCGCAGGGTGCGCCCGTCCGGGGCGGCCGACAGGGAGAAGGGGTTGGCCTGCCACCAGCGGTCCCGGGTGAGGAACCGCCACAGGAAGAACTGCCCTGCCCGGGCGGGCAGTCGGTCCAGGTGGCGGCCGGTGACGTACACGGAGACGACGTGGTCGGACTCGGGGACGACGGCGCTCACGCGCAGCCGGTGGCGCAGGTTGCGCCGGACCGGCAGGACCACCCGGCCGAGGGCGACCGAGCCGAGCGAGGCGCCCCACAGGGTGTACCAGTAGGCGGTGGCCGCGGGTGACGAGGTGAACGTCGTCCCGGCCGCGACCTGGTGGGTGAAGGCCAGCACCACGGCGACGTAGGTGTACAGGTGGACGAAGTGCCAGGTCTCGTAGGACAGGCGGCGGCGGGCGTAGCGGGCCGAGACGGCGCCGACCGTGACGAGGATCGCGAGGGCGGTGATCGCGCGCAGGACGCCCTCGGTGGTCTCGGCGAGGTCGACCAGCTGGTTCACCGGATCCAGCGTCGACGACTCGGCGTAGCCGAAGGTGATGAGGACGGCGTGGGTGAGCAGCGTCCAGAGGATGCCGAAGCCGGTCCAGCGGTGCCACGAGGTGAGCCGGTCCATGCCGATACGGCGGTCCAGCCAGGGCAGCCGGGCCACCAGCAGGAGCTGGAGGGCCATCAGCAGGGCGCCGTACAGGCCGGCCAGGCGGCCCAGCACGATCAGGGCGTTGGAGGCGAATCCGGCCTGCGCGAAGAAGTACGCGACCGCGGCTACGTTCGCGGCGAGCAGGGCGCACAGGGCCGTGCGGGCCACCACCCGGGGGCGTATCGCCGTGGGGGGCGCGGGAGGTGCGTGGACGGTCGTCACGGACAGAGCTCCTCGATCGGGTCCTGGGACACCGAGCTTGGCCGTCGGAACCTGTCGATCAGCTGTCGTACGACTTTCAAGTGGTTATCGATGTGGCCACGGGGACCGTCCGCCCTCGGGGGCGGTGGGCGGGTGCAGCAGTATGAGCGGGTGGAAAAAGTACGACTCCTCGTCGTGGACGACGACCCGCCGATCGCCGATCTCGTCGCGACGGTGGCCCGCTACGAGAGCTGGGACGCGGTGACCGCGAACTCCGGCGAGGAGGCGCTGCGGCGTGCCGCCGAGTTCCGCCCCGACATCGTGGTGCTGGACCTGATGCTGCCCGACGTCGACGGGTTCGGTGTCCTGGACCGGCTGCGCGGCTCCGGGACGATGGTGCCGGTGGTGTTCCTGACCGCCCGTGACGCGGTCGCCGACCGGGTGGCGGGGCTGACCCGCGGCGGTGACGACTACCTGGTGAAACCGTTCGCGGTGGAGGAGTTGATGGCCCGGCTGCGGACCGTGCTGCGGCGCAGTGCGGGGCCGGGGTTCGAGCGCTCGGTGCTGCGGGTGGCGGACCTGACGATGGACGAGGACACCCGTGAGGTGCGGCGCGGCGAGACGCTGCTCACGCTCACCCCGACCGAGTACGAGGTGCTGCGCTATCTGCTGCGCAGGTCGCCGACCGTACTGACCAAGGCGCAGATCCTCGACCACGTGTGGGCGTACGGGTTCGGGGGCCGCTCCAACGTCGTGGAGCTCGTCGTCAGCCGGCTGCGCCGCAAGGTCGACGCCGAGGGGGACCCGCTCATCCAGACCGTCCGCGGCTTCGGTTACGTGATACGGCGGGCGGCCACGTGACGGCGCTCCCGCGTCGGCCGCTGACGACGTACCGCCGGCTGCGCCTCGGCACCCGGCTCGCCCTCGGCCTCGGGGTGCTGGCCCTGATCGTGTTCGCCGTCGTCGGCACCGCGCTGACGACGTACATGCGGGACTACCTGGAGCGTCAGCTCGGCGACCAGCTGAAGCTCGTGCAGGTCGTGCAGTCGAAGGACGCGGAGGCGCACGGCACCGTGCGGCGGCAGCCCTACTACGGCTGGTACACCGCGGTGTACGACGTGTCGGGCGGCGCCGCCGACCTGCGTACCCCCGCGGACGTGCCCGCCGACACCCGTGGGCTGACCGCCGTGGCCGAGGCGATGGCGGACTCGGACACCGAGGTCACCCGCACCGTGCGGATCGACGGGCAGGGCACGTACCTGCTGCGCGCCTGCGAGGTCGAGCCCGGTGTCGTCCTGGTCAGCGCGGCGCCCACCGGGGACATCGACGCCACGATCCGGCAGCTGATCACCGTGCAGGTCGTGGCGTTCGCGGTCGCGCTGCTGGCGCTGGTGGTCCTCGGCCGGCGGATGCTGCGGCGCGGGCTGAAGCCGCTGAGCGACATGGCGCACACCGCGCACGGCATCACCTCGCACGATCTGACGGAGTCGGCGGCGCGGCTGCCGTTGCGCGCCGACGGGCGGGACGGGGGTCCGGAGGTCGAGGAGCTGCGCTCGGCGTTCAACACGATGCTGGAGCACATCGACGATTCCCTCGCGGTGCGCGCGGAGGCCGAGCAACGGCTGCGCCGGTTCGTCGCGGACGCCTCCCACGAGCTGCGCACGCCCCTGATGTCGGTACGGGGATACGCGGACCTCTTCCAGTACGCCGCCGCCAACGCGCCCGAGGAACGCGACCGGCACCTGGCGCGGCTGCGTGCCGAGGCCGCGCGGATGGGCGTCCTGCTGGACGATCTGCTGCTGCTCGCCCGGCTGGACGCGGCGGAGGCGGAGACCCCGTTGCGCCCGGCCGACGCGGACCTGGTGGAGCTGGTCGCGCAGGCGGCGGACGCCTTCCGTGCGAGCCACCCCGACCGCCCGCTGACGGTGGCGGCCGGGCCGGAGAGTCTGCGGATGCGCCTGGATCCGCAGCGCGTCCGCCAGGTTCTCGACAACCTGCTGACGAACGCCGCCGTGCACACCCCGGCGGGTACACCGGTGTCGGTGGCCGTCTCCGTGGCCGCCGGGCAGGTCCGGGTGCGCGTGGCGGACGCGGGTCCGGGCGTCCCGGCCGCCGACCGGGAGCGGGTCTTCGACCGTTTCTACCGCGTCGACAAGGCCCGCAGCCGTGACCGCGGGGGCAGCGGTCTCGGCCTCGCGGTGGCCCGTTCCCTGGTGCGGGCGCACGGCGGCACCATCGAGCTGGGCACCGAGCCGGGCGGGACGGTGTTCACCGTGCTTCTTCCGCTCGGCCGACCGGAGCAGACGGGCCCGTGACCGAGCCGACGGCTCGACCCGGGCCGTCGATGCCACCGTTCACACCACCGCCGTCTCCGTCTCCGTCACCTCGTCCGCGATCGGGCCGGACCTGCCCGCCGCGTCCTCGTGGGCGGTTCCCGCCTTGGCGAACTGGGTCCGGTACAGCTCCGCGTAGCGGCCGTCGGCGGCCAGCAGTTCCTCGTGGGTGCCGCGCTCCACGATGCGTCCCGCCTCCACGACGAGGATGACGTCGGCGGCCCGCACCGTGGACAGCCGGTGGGCGATGACGACGGCCGTCCGCCCCTCCAGCGCCTCGGTGAGCGCCTCCTGGACGGCCGCCTCCGAGGTGTTGTCCAGGTGCGCGGTGGCCTCGTCGAGGATCACGACACGCTGGCGGGCGAGCAGCAGCCGGGCGATGGTCATGCGCTGGCGCTCACCGCCCGAGAGCCGGTAGCCGCGCTCGCCGACCACCGTGTCCAGGCCGTCGGGCAGGGACCGTACGAGGTCCTCCAGTCGGGCCCGGCGCAGCACGTCCCACAGGTCGTCCTCGGTCGCGGACGGACGGGCGAGCAGCAGGTTGTCCCGTACCGAGTCGTGGAAGAGGTGGCCGTCCTGGGTGACCATGCCGAGGGTCTCGCGCATCGACTCGGCACTCAGGTCGCGCACGTCGACGCCGCCGATGCGGACGGCGCCCTCGTCGGTGTCGTAGAGGCGGGGCAGCAGTTGGGCGATGGTGGACTTGCCGGCGCCGGACGACCCGACGAGCGCGACGGTCTGGCCGGGTTCGGCGCGGAAGGAGACGCCGTGCAGGACCTCGGCCCCGCCGCGGGTGTCGAGCGCGGCGACCTCCTCCAGCGAGGCCAGGGAGACCTTGTCGGCGGAGGGGTAGGCGAAGCGGACGTCGTCGAACTCCACGGACACCGGGCCCGCGGGGACCACACTGGCGTCCGGCTTCTCCTCGATGAGCGGGCGCAGGTCGAGGACCTCGAAGACCCGCTCGAAGCTGACGAGGGCGCTCATGACCTCCACCCGGGCCCCGGCGAGGGAGGTCAGAGGTGCGTAGAGGCGGGTGAGCAGCAGGGCGAGGGAGACGACGGCGCCCGGCTCCAGGCTGCCGCGCAGGGCGAACCAGCCGCCGAGTCCGTACACGAGCGCGAGGGCCAGGGCCGACACGAGGGTCAGCGCGGTGATGAACGCGGACTGCGCCATGGCCGTCCGCACGCCGATGTCCCGGACCCGGCCGGCCCGGGCCGCGAACTCGGCGGACTCGTCGCCGGGCCGGCCGAAGAGCTTGACGAGGGTGGCACCGGGAGCCGAGAAACGCTCGGTCATCCGGGTGCCCATCGAGGCGTTGAGGTCGGCCGCCTCGCGCTGGAGCCTGGCCATGCGGCTGCCCATGCGGCGGGCCGGGACCACGAAGACCGGGAGCAGCACCAGGGCGAGCAGGGTGATCTGCCAGGACAGGGTGAGCATCACGGCGAGGGTCAGCAGCAGCGTGACGACGTTGCTGACGACGCCGGAGAGGGTGTTGCTGAAGGCCCGTTGGGCACCGATCACGTCGTTGTTGAGTCGGCTGACGAGCGCGCCCGTACGGGTACGTGTGAAGAACGCGACCGGCATGCGCTGCACATGATCGAAGACAGCCGTGCGCAGATCGAGGATGAGTCCCTCGCCGAGCGTCGACGACAGCCAGCGGCCGACGATCCCGAACGCGGCCTCGGCCAGCGCGATGACCGCGATGAGGACGGCCAGGCGCACCACCGTGTCCTCGTCCCCGTCGGACACGATGACGTCCACGACGTGCCCGGCGAGAACCGGGGTGGCCACGGCGAGCAGGGCGGTCACCACGCTGAGCAGCACGAAGCAGGCGATGCGGCGGCGGTGCGGGCGGGCGAAGGCGGTGATGCGGCGCAGGGTCGCGCGGGCGAGGGGTCGGCGCTCCTGCTGCGCGTTCATGACGCTGTGCAACTGTGTCCAGGCTGTGGTCTCCATGCTCATGGAGGAGACGGTAGGACCTCAAGCAAGCTTGAGGTCAACCGTTCACCGGTTTCCCTCCCGTCCGGTCCGCGGTGTTCCCGCGCTTCCCGTGCGGCTGACCCGGCTCCTCCGGCCCGTTCACCCGTTCTTCGTACACCGGGCCGTACGGGGTCGGCGTACGGTTCCTCCGCGCCTTGCCCCGCGTGTCAGCCGGCGTCCTCGCGCGCGCAACCCCACGTTGGTGCGGTGTGGAAAACCTCTCCGGATGTGACTGCCGTATCCCTTCCCGAATCGCTTCCCCGACGCGTGCCGGTCCGCAAGGTCCTGTGCCTGCTTCCGATCGCCCTCGTGGTGTGGGTCTCACTGCGTCACCGCTCGGTGCTCCAGGAGGGCTTCGGGCAGCTGCGGGGCGCCGAGTGGCCGTGGCTGGCGGTGGCCGCCGCGGCGACCTGTCTCACCTGGGTGGCCGCCGCCTTCACCCGGCAGGGCGCGGTCGTCGAGCGGCTGCCCGCGCGCCGGCTGCTCGCCGCGCAGTTCGCGGCGGGCGCCGCCAACCACCTGCTGCCGACGGGGCTCGGCGCGGGCGCGGTCAACCTCCGTTTCATGACGGTGTGCGGTGTGCCGCTCCCCCGCGCCTCCGCCGCCCTCGCGCTGTATCTGCTCGCCGAGTCGGTCAGCCGCCTGGGCCTGCTGCTCGTGCTGCTCCTCGTGTTCCCGGACGCGCTGCGGCCGGGGACACTCGTGCCGTCGGACGCGGTCGGCCCGCTGCTGTTCGCCGGGGCCGCGGCCGTGTGTGCCGTGGCCGCGGTGCTGCTTCTCGTGCGTCGCGTGCGGACGGCCGTCGGTTCCTTCCTGCGCACCGCGCTCGGTGAGGCGCGGTCCGTCCACGTCAGTCCCGCGCGGGCGTTCGCCCTGTGGGGCGGAGCGCTGGCGTTCCCGGTGCTCCAGGCGGCCGGACTGGCCGCGGTGGGGCGGGCGTTGGACGTGCCGGTGCCGCCCGCGCATCTGGCCGTCGCGTATCTGGCGGCGACGGTCGCCGTGGCGCTGGTGCCGGTTCCGGGCGGCATCGGTTCCGTGGAGGCGGCGCTGATCGTCACGCTCGTGGCCGCGGGGAGTCCGGCGGCCCTGGCGACGGCGGCGGTCCTCGGCTACCGCATCATCACCGTGTGGCTGCCGCTGCTCCCGGGGGCGTTGACGCTGGGCGCGCTGGTACGGCTGCGGGTGATCTGACGCCCGGAGCGGAGCGGGCGTACCGGGCGGCTCGGCGCACCCCGGGTAACCTGCCGCATCCGAGCGGGAGTCGAACGGGAAGAGGAGCGGCCGATGCCGGTACGGATCGAACGTCAGGGTCACGTCACCACCGTCGTCCTGTCCCGGCCCGAGGCCCGCAACGCGGTGGACGGTCCCACGGCCGCCGCGCTCGCCGACGCCTTCCGGGAGTTCGAGGCGGACGAGTCGGCGCGGGTGGCGGTGCTGTGGGGCGAGGGCGGTACGTTCTGCGCGGGTGCCGACCTCAAGGCGATCGGGACCACACGCGGCAACCGGGTGGCGGAGGACGGCGACGGGCCCATGGGACCCACCCGGCTGCGGCTGTCGAAGCCGGTCGTCGCGGCGGTCGCGGGGCACGCCGTCGCCGGTGGACTGGAGTTGGCGCTCTGGTGCGATCTGCGGGTGGCCGAACAGGACGCCGTCTTCGGTGTGTTCTGCCGTCGCTGGGGTGTGCCGCTCATCGACGGCGGCACCGTGCGGCTGCCCCGGCTGATCGGCACGAGCCGGGCGATGGACATGATCCTCACCGGCCGTCCGGTGCCCGCCGCGGAGGCCTACGAGATCGGTCTCGCCAACCGTCTCGTACCAACAGGTCGGGCGCGTACGGAGGCGGAGGCGCTGGCCGCGGAGATCGCCCGCTTCCCGCAGTCCTGCCTGCGCGGCGACCGTGCCTCCGTGCTCGACCAGGAGGGCCTGGACGAGCCGGCGGCGCTGCGCGGTGAACTCCGTTACGGAATGGGCGTACTGAACGAGAGCGTGGAGGGCGCCGCCCGCTTCACGGCGGGTGCGGGGAGGGGCGGTTCGTTCACCGACCTGTGAGGCGGCATCGGATCGGCGTACGGCGTCGGCGGGCACGGGGTGCGGCCGATGGCGTACGGCGTCCCCTGGTGCACGGCGGCCGGTCCGCCCGTCCGACGGCGGGAATCAAACAGGCGGACCCGAACGGGAGGGTGCCGGTCAGCCGGTCGCCTCGCAGTCGGTGTCGAGCAGCTGGATCGGCCGGGTGGCGTCCAGGTCGACGTACGCCTCGAGGGTGGCGGTGTCCGCACCGTTCTCACCGGCAGGCGCCGTCCCCCGCCCCGCCCGGCACCGCCATGACGGCCGTGCCCGGTGGCCGCGTCCGCCCCGCCCGATACCGCCGCTTCTGTCGAGGCGACCCCGACGGACAGCCCGCCGGGCAGGACCATCAGGGCGGTGCGCCCGCGTCCGTGTCGCCGTTGCGACATGTCGCCTGTTCGCCAGGCGAGGGTGCTGACAGGCCTCTGGCGTGCGCAGATTCTGTCGTACAGCACCTGACTTCGTGCTGTACGAAAGGTTGTTGACTGATGGCATGGATCCGCTTGTCGGCGGCGATATCGACCGTGCTGGTGGTGACGTTGGGCAGTGTGTCGCCCGCCTCGTCCAGCACGGAGGCGGAGGGGACGAAGGAGTTCACCGGCACCGGCCAGAAGGCGGCGTCCGCCACCGTGCGGTTGCTGACCGGCGACCGGGTGACCGTGACGTCCGTGCCCGGAGGACGCCGCACCGCGTCGGTGCGGCCGGGCCCGGGACGCGAACACGTCTCCTTCCGCACCCTTGAGGGAGACGACAAGGCACTGACCGTGCTGCCCTCGGACGCCGAGGCACTGGTGACCGGAGGCGCCCTGGACCGCCGCCTCTTCGACGTGACGGGACTGATCGCCCAGAAGTACGACGAGGCCCACTCGTCCGCGCTGCCGCTGATCGTCTCCTCACAGCCGTCCGCGGACGGCACCGCACGCACGGCGCGGGAGTCGAGGTCCGCCGCCGCGACGGCGGACCGGCTCACGGCGCTGAACGCCCCGGCCGGCCACGCGCGCACCCTGAGCAGCATCGACGCGCGGTCCGTGCGGATCGCCGGCAAGGACCTGGGCCGGTTCTGGAAGACGCTGAACGCCCCCGAGGGGACGGACAGCGCCCGAGCGGCCGTCGCTCCGCACGTCTTCCTGGACGGCAGGGTGAGGGCCGTACTGGACCGCAGCACGGCGCAGATCAACGCGCCGGCCGCGTGGAAGGCGGGGTACGAGGGCCAGGGCGTCAAGGTGGCCGTCCTGGACACCGGTGTCGACGCGAACCACCCCGACCTGGCCGGACGCATTGCGGAGGCCAGGAACTTCTCCACCAGCGCGGGCACGAACGACATGTTCGGCCACGGCACGCACGTCGCCTCGACCGTGGGCGGCACCGGTGCCGCGTCCTCGGGGACCCGGCGGGGTGTCGCGCCGCGGGCCGACCTGCTGATCGGCAAGGTGCTGGGGGACGACGGCTACGGCAGCGAGTCCGCTGTCGTCGACGGCATGGAGTGGGCCGCCGGTCAGCACGCCGAGGTCGTCAACATGAGCCTCGGCTCGGAGAGCCCGAGCGACGGCACCGATCCGATGAGCCGTGCCGTGAACACCCTGAGCGCCTCGACCGGCACGCTGTTCGTCGTCGCCGCCGGCAACGCGGGCGAAGGGGGTCCGGCCACGATCGGCTCCCCCGGCGCCGCCGACGCCGCCCTCACCGTCGGTGCCGTGGACCGCGACGACTCCCTCGCGCCTTTCTCCAGCCGAGGTCCACGTTCCGGTGACGGCGCGGCCAAGCCCGACGTGACCGCCCCCGGCGTCGACATCGTCGCCGCCCGCGCGGCAGGCACCGCCATGGGCAAGCCCGTCGACGCCAACTACACGGCGTCGTCCGGCACTTCGATGGCGACTCCGCACGTGGCGGGCGCCGCCGCGCTGCTCGCGCAACAGCACCCGGACTGGAAGGCGCAGCAGCTCAAGGACGCCCTGGTCAGCACCTCCCACACGGTGCCCGGGACCAAGGTGACCGAACAGGGCGGGGGCCGCGTCGACCTGGCCACCGCCATGGGTCCGGTGACCGCCACCGGTTCCCTCACCCTGCCGACCCTCCGGGCCGGCGACCAGGACCGGACGGACGCGGGCACCGTCCACTACGCCAACACCGGTGACCGGCCGCTGACACTGACCCTGGCGGTCCGGTTGGCCACCCCCGCCGGACGCGCGCTCCCCGAGGGTGCCGTCCGTCTCGGTTCCGGCACCGCGGAACTGGCGCCCGGCGCGAGGACCGAGGTCCCGCTGCGGGTCGACGCTTCGAAGGCCGTCCGCGGCGAGTACTACGGGTACGTCACCGCCACCTCGGCCGACGGCACCGTCGTGGCCCACACGACGCTGGCCCTCGTGGTCAGGGGCAAGCAGCACCGGCTGACCGTCGTCTACCGCGGCCGTGACGGACGTATCGTGCCCGGCGCACTGCCGAACATCTGGGGCGGCAGCGAGGGGAACGGCTTCGTGACCTACACGGACCGGGACGCCGCCGTCGCCGTCGTCGAGGAGGGCACCTACCACCTCACGTACAGCTTCTACGACGAGAACGCCGACGGTGCCGAGGTCGGTGAGATCGTCAGCCCCGACGTGAAGGTCACCGAGGACACGACGGTGACACTGGACGCCTCGGACGTGACCGAGGTGAAGATCCGCACGCCCCGCCCGGCCGAACAGCGAGGTGTGCTCGGTGACACCTTCTACCGCCGGATCGACGGACGCGGGCTGATCCAGGGCCACTTGATGTTCGACCTCGTCAAGCACCTGTACGTGAGCCGCGTCGCCCCGGTCACCGACGGCACGTTCGAGTTCCACTCCCGCTGGCAGATGGTCGCCCCGCAGCTGCAGGCGCGTATGCCCGGCGACTCGCCGGCCCTGACTCCCTACTACGAACCGGAGTCCGCCGTCTTCGACGACCGGGGCGCGCACCTGGCCGCCGCGGACGCCGGCACCGCCGAGGCACCCGCGTTCCGCGGCACGCGCGGAAAACTGGCCGTCATACGCGTCCAGTCGATCGCCGAGAACACCAGGGAGCTGGCACGCAAGGCCCATTTGGCGGGCGCCGAGGCGCTGTTGATGGTGTGGCCGGAGAACGAGCTCCCCTGGACCAGGTGGCGTCCGGACGGCCCGCGAACGGCCGTGCCGCTCATGCGCATCTCGTACACGCAGGGTTCGGCCCTGCTGAAGCGGGTGCGTGAGCGCACCACGACGGTGGACTTCTCCGGAACGGTACGCAGCCCCTACCTGTACGACGTGGCGCAGGTCTCGAAGGGAGAGATTCCCGCGAACCTGGTGCACACCGTCTCCAAGCGCAACAGCACTGTCGTACAGGCCACTTACACCCGCACGGGCGAGTCGGCCTGGGCGAGCGAGCAGCGCTTCGGGTGGCGGCCGTACCAGGAGACCGCCTGGAACCAGCACAGCCGCTACGTACCGGTGGGGATGACCCGCACCGAGTACGTCAGCAGCGGGGACACGCTGTGGAAGCACACCGTGCACCACGACATCATCGATCAGCCCGACGACGTGCTACGCCTCGGCATGCAGGACCGTCCCCACACCTACCGGGCCGGCGGAACCGCGACGGAGCGGTGGTTCGGGGCCGTGGTGCGGCCGTCGATCCCGCGTGAGGCGGCCTGGCCGTCGGTCCGCGAGGGCGACACCCTGTCCGTGTTCGTCCCCGAGTTCACCGACTCCGGCGCCGTCCACTACTCGGTGGCCGAGGCCCCTTACTTCGGCAAGGCCGACCTGGCCACGGCACGGCTGTACCGCGACGGCCGGCAGATCGCCGAGTCGGGCATCGGCGCGTGGGGTGACATCGAGGTCCCCGCCGGCGACGCCGCATACCGGCTGGACCTCACCACCGGCCGCGACTCGGGCGACTGGGCCTTCGGTACGAGGACCCACACCTCGTGGGCGTTCCGGTCGGACACCACGGCGCAGAAGTCCCGGCTGCCGCTGCTCCAGGTGGACTACGACGTACCGGTCGACGCGCGGAACGCGGTGAGCCGGGCGAAGACGCACAGTCTGGAGCTCGCCGTGCGCATGCAGGACGGCATGGCGTCGCCACAGGGCGTCAAGGTCCAGGTGGAGGCGTCCTACGACGACGGGCGGACCTGGGTCGTCGCCACGACGACTCGCAAGGGCCACGGCTTCACCTCCGCCGTGGAGCGTCCGTCCCGCGTGCGCGGTGACGCGTACGTGACGCTGCGCGTGACCGCCAAGGACGCCGACGGCAACTCCGTCGAGCAGCGGGTGGACCGCGCCTACCTGCATCCCGGCAGGCGCTGACAGTCGCGGCTCTCCCTCTCCGGCAACGGGTGAGGGAGAGCCCGGGATCAGCCGTCACGGCGTCGTCCCCGGGCCGAGGGCCCGGGGACGACGCCGTGACTCGTGCGGTCGGTCGTCGCGTCAGCGGCCGGGGGCTCGCTGCGTGATCTCCTGAAGGATCCAGCCGTTGCCGTCGGGGTCGCTGAACGTGGCGTAGGAGCCGTAGGAGGCGCCGTCGGGGTGCCGGCCGGCGAGACGGCCCTGGCCGGGAACGTCATGGGTGACGGTCCCCTTCGCGTGACCGTGGAACAGGAGCCCCTTGTCGTCATGGAACACCTCGCTCACCTCGACGCCTCGCTCCAGGAGCCCCTGACGGGCCGCCTCGACGTCGGTGACGGCGAGGTACAGACCCTGCGTGGAGCCGGGCTCGGCGGAGGTGAGGCCCTTGCCGAAGATGATCGACGTCTCCGACCCGGGGGGCGTGAGGTGGACCGCGCGCCACTCGGGGACCGGAGCGCGGTCGAGGTCGAGGCGGAAGCCGGCCCTCTCGTAGAAGGCCTTGGCGCGGTCGACATCGGATACGGGCAGGACGAGGAGTTCGAGCTTCAGCTTCATGTCTTCTCTCAGGTTCCGTGAGGTCGATGACCGGGGCGGGGATCGTCACCGGCTCGACTGGTGCCGAGCGTGCACCCTGAAGCGTCACCTGTCAAGGCGGTGACGCAGTGACCGAGGCGCCTGCGGAGGCGGTGCGGGACCACAGAACGGCCATCCCTCCAGGTCAGACACTTGAAGAAGGCCGACCAAGATCCAGAAGTGCCGGAAGATCGGACAGATCAGCCAAGCGACGGCGGCGACCGCCGCACGGGCGCCCGCGACACGACACCGTGACCGATCGCCACCACGGAGCACATCGAGCAGAGGTCCACCCGACGCCATCCCGCACCCCAAGTGCACCTACAGACAGGACAGTTCGACCGAACAGGACGAAGAAAGTGCCGCAACGGGCGGCCTGCGACGACTCGACGGCGACCATCCCCGACCGGGCAGCCCTTGCCAACTCCAAGATAGGAGCATATGCTCGTATCACGAACCGAGGCACCGCGCCTCCCTTCCCCTTCCACCTGCCCCCTCTCCAAAGGTCACGCCATGACTACTGCTGAGCGCGAGCACACGCTTCCCGCCACGGCAGAGCAAGCTCCGAAATCGAGCCAGGGCCCCCGCCGACCGCCTCTGAAGGCATGGCTCCAGCCGCTCCTGATCTCGCTCGTCGTCGTGGCGGCCTTCATCGCGTCCTACGTGGGCCTCCAGCGCGATCCACAGCCACACCACGTGCCCATCGCCGTCACCGGCCCCAGCCTGCCGGGCGAGGTGCAGAGGGCACTCGGCGGCGCCGTCGAGGTCCACCCCGCCGCGGACGCCGCGACGGCACGGGCCGCCCTGGAACACCACGACGTCGTGGCGGTCCTCGGCGCCGACACCCCCGACCACCTGAACCTGCAGATCGCCGGGGCCGCCGGCAACTCCACCACCTCGGCCGTCAGTCACCTGGTCGGCGCGTACGCCCACGGGACCGGCGCACAGTTCACCACCGAGGACGTCGTCCCGCTGGTCCACCACGACGCGCGGGGCCTCGCCGGGTTCTACGTGGCCTTCGGCGTCTCCCTGGCCGGCTTCGTCCTCGGCTCGAACGTCCTGGGCCTGGCCGCCGCGATGCGCCTGCGCCATCGGATCTACCTGCTGGCCGGCGCCTCGGCCGCCGTGGGTGTCGTCGGCGCGATCCTGGTCGGCCCGGTCCTGGGCGCCGCCCCGGCACCCCTGATCCCCCTCATGTTCGTCCTGGCCCTGCTGGCGGCCTCGGCGGCGTTCACCACGACCCTGCTGGGAACCGTGCTCGGTCCGATCGGCCTGCCGATCACCACGCTGCTCCTGCTGACGGTCGGCAATGCCACCAGCGGCGCGGTCATCGGCGCCGACCTGCTGCCCGCCGGGGCCCGGGCGATCTCCGCGCTACTGCCGCCCGGCGCCGCCGTCCGCGCCATCGCCGACCTGAGCTACTACGGCGGCGCACACCTGGTCACCCCAGTGCTCACGCTGGCCGCCTGGGCGGTCGTCGCCGGGACCGCGCTGGCCCTGCGTCCCCGCCTGAAGGGACGCCGCACCGCTGCCGCCGCCTGACCGTCATACAGACCCCTCAATGTCGCCGCCCCGCCGGGAGAAACCCGGCGGGGCGGCGACATTGCTCCGCACCACCCTCCGTGCGTCACCTCCTTGACAGGTGACGCACGAGATTGCCACTATGTGGTCACCGGTCGAGCGGGTGACGCGAGGAAGCGTCCCGCCGAGAGGTTCACCGACGTACGGGTCTCCCCCGCGTCCCCGTCTTTCGAAGAGGATTCGTCATGCCGAACTACACCGCCCACGTGAAGGTCACCGGCGAAGGCCGCAACGGCGGGCGCGCCCGGTCCGACGACGGCCTGCTGGAGACCGACCTGGCGCTGCCGAAGGAACTGGGCGGGGCCGGTACGGCGACCAATCCCGAGCAGCTGTTCGCGGCCGGCTGGGCGGCCTGCTTCCTGGGCGCGGTCCGGATCGCGGCGGCCGAGCGCAAGATCCGTCTGGCCGGCACCGAGATCGACACCGACATGACGCTGAACCACGGCGACGAAGGTTTCTCCCTGGCCGCCGTCCTCAACCTCCAGGTCGGCGGTGTGACCCAGGAGCAGGCCACCGAACTCGCCGAGGCCGCCCACCAGATCTGCCCGTACTCGAAGGCGATCCGCGGCAACATACCCGTCACCATCAACGCCGTCGCCGTCTGACCCCACCGGGCCGGCGCAATCGGCCCCTCCCCCGCCCCGCAGGCCCCGCACACGCACCCCGCGCGTGCGGGGCCTGCGCGTGGCCGTGCACCAGGACGCCGACCCTCACGCCTCTTGCCCCGAGCGGACACAGGGGCGACTCCGGCCCTGCCGACAGCAAGAGGCCGCCCCACCGACCGCGGTGGGGCGGCCTCTGCCGCTCGATTCCGTGTTGCCGCGCCAACCCTGTCGTCCCGCGGGCTCCTTGGTGGAATCAGTTCCTGAATTCCGTGGACGGGTCTTCGTCCTGGCCCGCGGGCCGGTCCTCGCCCCGGGACTCGGGTCGGCCCTCACCGTGGGACCGGAGCCGGCCCTTGTTGTCCTGGGACTCGGGTCGGTCCTTGTCCTGGGCGGGGTCGTCCGAGAGCCACCGGGGGTGCAGTCGAGCGGCCCAGGCGCGGTCGACGTATCCGGTCCGCATTCCCTGCAAGGCCCCGGGGTCCGCCCGCGCCTTCCGCATGTGCGCGAGGACGACAAACGTGATCGCCCAGGCGACGACATCGTGCACGAAGATCGCGCTGGTGCGGGAGATGAACGGCAGGAAGCCCATGAACCACATCAGCAGTCCGGTGAGCAGCATGACCAGGACGGCACCGGCGATCCAGCCCGCGTAGAGCTTCTGCCCGGCGTTGAACTTGCCGGCCGGCCGCGCGCCGGGGGACATCAGCCGGTGGCGGGCGGCGCGCAGCCACTGCCTGTCGTACTCGGCGAAGCGGTTGAGCCGACGCAGGTCCGCCCGCAGCTCGGTCGAGAAGAGTCCGAGCAGCACCGGGACGGGGATGAGGATCCCCGACCACTTGTGCACGGTGGACACCAGGTAACGCTGGCCCACGAGTTGGGCGAGGGGCCCGATGTAGAGGCAAGCGGCCGTCAGCAGGCAGACGAGCACCAGCCAGCCGGTCGTGCGGTGCACCAGGCGCTCGGCGCGGCTGAAGCGCCGGACCCTCCCGGAGGCGTCAGGCCGCGGCTTTGCCCCTGTCGGCCCCGTCGAGCCAACCGTCGACGTCATATCCGCGTTCCTCCCAGTAACCGGGTTCCACCTTGCTGGTGACCGTGATGCCCGACAGCCACTTGGCCGACTTGTAGAAGTACATCGGCGCGACGAAGAGGCGGACCGGCCCGCCGTGGGCGTGCGTGATCGGCTTGTCCTGCATGTCCAGCGCGACCAACACATCGGCCCGGCGGGCCTGTTCGAGGGTGAGGCTCTCGGTGTAGGCGCCGTCGAAGCACGTGAAGTGGACGGCCGTGCCCTTGGCGCGCACCCCCGCGGCGTCCAGGAGGTCCGACAACTTCACGCCGCTGAAGGGCGTGTCGTCCACGCGCCACCCGTCGGTGCACAGCACGTCGGCGACGACCCGGGTCTGCGGCATCGCGCGCAGCTCATCGAGGGTGTAGGTCTTCGGCCGGTCCACCAGGCCGCCGATGGTCAGCTCGTAGTCCGTCGCGTCCTTGTGCGGGACCGACGTGACGACGCTGAAGTACCGGAAACCGCCCGGGTTGGGCAGGAGGCCGGTGAGGCCGGTCGGGTCGGCCTGGGAGGAGGACGCGAGGAACCGCTCCCAGCCGTTCTGCAGATAGGGGGCACCGGCGAGGCCGGCGGCACCCGCGGCGAACATGCCGAGCATGGCCCGGCGCGCGATCGGCGCTCCGTCGGCCGGACGTTTCGACTTCCCAGTCATGACCACCAGTCCTTCGCCTCGCGGCGATCGCGGCGCATACGTGGCCACCGTGCCGGCCGTGGGTGTGCGCGGGTTCGTACGGCGGGGGTGCCGGGCAGCGCCCG
This sequence comes from Streptomyces sp. NPDC028308, assembly GCF_055565855.1. Lineage (NCBI taxonomy): Bacteria > Bacillati > Actinomycetota > Actinomycetes > Kitasatosporales > Streptomycetaceae > Streptomyces > Streptomyces sp. NPDC028308. Next base: position 47,215 of record NZ_JBVHTO010000014.1, on the reverse strand, counting down.
ATCCGGCTGCCCTGACACCGACGGCGAGCGGACGTCCGCCGCTCGTTGCCGACGTCGACAGCAGACTCCGTCGACAGCGACTCGTCACCCCCTGAAGTGGTGTACGCATGCTGCCACGCTGATTCGTCACCAGTCAATGCGGTGACAGTGTGCCCACCGTCACCCGAGCCGTAGGCACTGGTGCCGGGTTCGCGGGTTACGGACGGACGGTCTGAGCCCCGAGTTGTCGTCCCAACGGCTCATCGGTGAGTCGCCCGACGCGATGCAATTGGTCACCGTATCGACAGGTGACCGACGCACAGTGCAGCCATCTCGGGGCCGACAGCGCGTAGGGGAGGTCGGGAGAAGTGAACCCCTTACGGGGAACTGCGAGCCCGGAGCGTTCCGCACCGCGTCGCAGTCCCCTGCTGTCCACATACGGGCCGGAAGGCCCGCTCGGGTCGATCAGGCGAAGACGACGTCGTCGATGTCGATCGTGACGAGCTCGATGTCCCGGATCGGGGCGCCGTCCTCACCGATCGGATAGACGCGCCGCTTGGTCGGAACCATGATCCCGCCGAACTCCTTGTAGTCGAAGCTGTAGTGCGCGGCCGGCCCGGAGTTGAGAACCTCGGCGGTGTAGTCGTGCCGGCGCAGCAGCCCGGCCTCGTCGAAGTAGAAGACCTGCTCCTTGGAGTGCGTGGCGATGTTGTCGGGGAAGGTCACCTTGAGCCGCCGCAAGGTGGCGCCCCCCTCGGCCACGGGCGCCAGCTCCTCGGTCTTGAACTCGGGCGAGGCGAAGGTGAACGGGCTGGTCAGATAGGTCCACATCGCGTAGCCGGCGAAGTAGGCGAGGTGCAGGTCGTCCCACTGACTCTCCAGGGTGTGGCCGGCGAAGGACGCGCGCGGGTCGAGCCGCTCGGCCTGCACCTCACCCCGGTCGTTCTCCACGGCCACGCGCTGGGCCGTGAAGGACGTGCGCAGGTCGGGCGCGGTGAAGGGGCTGTGGCTGGCGTACTGCTCACGGGGGTCGAGACCGACCCGCACGGTGGCCGAGTCGAGGATTCCGCTCTTCCCCTTGAGTCCCCACAGGCCGCCGCCGGTACGGAAGGCGACCGTGGCCGTGCGGTACGCCCTGTACCGGTCCAGGCCTCCGTGGGCGTCGATGACAGTGGTGGTGAGGTCGGTCATGGGGTCCTCATTCGCAGTGGAGTGTCCGTTCCGGACTGACGACTCGACCATAACGACCGGTCGTCTTAAAAGCAACGGACTCCCGGTCGCCGGGGGCGTGACACGGCCCACGCCGGGCCACGAGCAGGGCAAAAAAACGCCCATCTGGCACGTCACAGCGATGGCGACGGCGTGAGCGAGCAGCGATACGGACGGCCACTCCTCGGGTGCCGCGACAGCGAGTGGTAACCTAAGACGATCGACCATCTTACAAGGAGGCGTCATCGTGGCTCGGGCCAGTTTGCGCGAAAACATCATCGAGGCAGCCGTCGACCGCTTCCATTCGCACGGGTACGCGGCGACGGGGGTGAAGGACATCACCGATGCCGCCGGCGCCCCCAAGGGGTCCTTCTACAACCACTTCGAGAGCAAGGAAGCGTTGGCCGTCGTGGCGCTGGAGCGCTACGGCGCCAGTCGCCGGCTGGACATGCTGACCGACGACTCGGTGGCCCCCCTCGCCCGGGTGCGCCGGCACTTCGAGTTCCTCCGCGACGAGAACCTGGAGGCCGGTTTCGCCCGCGGCTGCATGGTCGGTGACATGGCGGTCGAGGTGGCCGACCACAGCGAGGCCCTGCGGGCCAGCGTGTTCGAGAGCTTCACCTACTGGCGCGAGGCGCTCGCGGTGGCCATCCTCGACGCCCAGGAGGCGGGCGAGGTGTCCAAGGCGCAGGACGCCGCCACCCTGGCAGCCTTCGTGCTCAACGCGTGGGAAGGCACCCTGATCGCCACCAGGACCGACCGCTCGGCGAAGCCGTTCGAGTCCTTCTTCACGATCGTCTTCGGCGTCGTCCTGCGCTAAGGCCTGCCGTTCGAGCTGGTGGTCCTGGTGCTCGGCACCGGACGGCTCGGATCAGGCCTGGCGGACGGACCGCGAGTCCCGAACGCAAGCGGCATCCACCGGGGAACGGATGCCGCTTCCGTTCGGGACTTTTCGCCATCCGCTCCCCCGCCGCCGTCCCGGGGTGCCTTCACACTGGAAGCTCCCGGCCCCACCGCGGGTCTACGGACCTGGCGTGGGACGACGTCGTATGTTCCCGGCGGACGCGTGTCGCGCCCGCCAGGGACCCTGCCTCGCAAGGCCGGCCGTTCCGTGTGTGAAGTGGCCCTGTTCGCAGCTCACTTGGCCTCTGCGGGGCGCCCCTCCTCGGCCGGGTACGTGTCCGGCGCGACCCGGGCGGCGCGCTCGTGGACGTGGGGTGCCGGCGAGCGGTCGATGTTCAGGCTGAGCAGTTCGGGGCGGCTGTAGTGACCGCTCGCATCCATCAGGCGCTTGCGGCGGTCGATGAGGGCGAGGTCGAGATCGGCGATGACCTCGCCTTCGCCGGAGGTGAGGGGCTCACCGATGAGCTTGCCCTCGGGGTCGACGATGGCGGTGAAGAACCCGCCGGAGACCGCCTGGACGGGGCCGCCGGTGTCCTTGGCGATCTGCGCCTGCTGGTCGGCGTCGAGCCAGGCGGTGGCGTTGACGACGAAGCCGGCCGATTCCAGGGCGTGCTGCCGGATGTTGACCTCGATCTGCTCGGCGAAGAGTTCACCACCGAAGGCGCCGGGGTACATCGCCGCGTGGATCTGCTCGCCGTCGGCGATGAGGGCGTAGCGGGCCAGCGGCTGGTAGTGCTCCCAGCAGGCGAGCTGGCCGATGCGGCCCACGGTGCTGTCGACCGCGCGCAGCCCCGAGCCGTCTCCCTGACCCCAGACCATGCGCTCGTGGTAGGTAGGCGTGATCTTGCGGCGGCGCTGGATGAGAGTGCCGTCGGCGTCGAAGAGCAACTGGGTGTTGTAGATGGTGCCGCCGTCGCGCTCGTTGACGCCGATGGCGACGACCATGCCGGCCTCGCGGGCGGCGTCGCCGATCGCTTCGGTGTCGGCGGAGGGCACGGTCACCGACTCCTCCAGCAGGCGCAGGTGCTCCTTGGCCTGCGTGTACGGGGGCTGCACGAAGGAGAAGTAGGGGTAGTAGGGGACGACGGTCTCGGGGAAGACCGCGAACTCGACCCCCTGCCGCCCCAGTTCGCGGATCTTCGAGACGACCTTCTCGATCGTCCCGGCGCGGCTGTAGAGCACCGGACTGATCTGTACCGCGGCTGCCTTCACAACAGTCATGACAAAGCTCCTCATGGATGTGCGGTCCTGGATGACCCGGGGTCGCGTCTGCCGCTCTGGCGGGGACGCGACTGACCTGCGGCTCGATCGGCCGCCGGGTGATGGGTGCGCCCTCTGTCGGGCTGCTGCGATGCCGTCGGCCGACTGCTGTCGCCGACACGGCCTCATCGGCCCGCATCACAGATAGGAGCATATGCTCCTATCTGTCGAATGGCAAGGGCTCGCTCTCACCGTCTGCCTCCTACGGTGGACGCTGGGCCTGCGCGCTCGCCGAGCCGGGCCCCGCACGCTCGGGAACCGGCCGCGCGACCGCACCCAGCTGACCCCCCGCTGCGAAGCGGAGCTGACCCCTGGGCACGCCACAGAGTCAGCCCGGCAGGTCGCCGAACGGCTCTAGAGCCAGCCTCGGCGGGCCGCCTGCCAGGCCAGTTGCATACGGGTCACCGCGCCGGCGAGGGCCATCATGTGCTGAATGCGCCGCTGGACGGTACGCCGACTCAGTCCCATCTGGCTGGCGATCGCCTTGTCGGTGATGCCCGCGACCAGGAAGGCGAGCAGCCTGCGGTCGGTCTCCCGCAGAACGTCGGCACCCTCGTCGTGATCGGCGCCTGTCGCGCCGTCGATGGCGCCGGACGCGCTGATGTTCAGGGGGACGGCGTCCTCCCAGTAACGCTCGAAGAGGGCGATCAGCGCCTCCAGGAGACTGCTCCCCCGCAGCAGCGCGGCCGTCGGCTCACCTGGGCTGCCGGACGGGCCTCCAGGCACCAACGGGCAGATGGCGATCTCCCGGTCGGCTATGGCGAGCCGCAGCGGGAGATGTGACACAGAGCGGGCGATCTCGCCGGCCTGCACTCCCGAGACAACGTTATCGACGGCCCCGGGATCGTCGAAGAAGGCCCGCTCGTAGACGACCCGGTAGCGGACCCCGCGCGCGAGGGCCTCGTACTCGGCGTGGTTGCTCCCCGACGACATGGCCACGTACTGGGCCTTGCAGAACCAGAGCATTTCGTGGCGGGCGTTGCCCTGGAGTTGGCGCAGGTGCTGGCGCATCGCCTCGGCGCCGGTGATGACCTCGATGAGGTGCCCGGGGTCCTGGTGCCGACGGCTGCTGCGGTAACTGCCGAGGAGGTCGGTGACGGCGGCCCGGGCCTCGTCCAGCGCCTCGGCGCGCCGCTGCAGACGCGGCAGCAGCGTGACGTCCGGAGGGGACGCGGCGTAGCGGACGGGCGCGCTGTCACTGGTGCTGGCGAGCCCTTTGCCCACGAGCGCGGCGAGAACGGACTCGGCTTCGACGGGGGCGAAGCGGGAGTGAGACGCGATCTCCTCGACCGAGGCCGTCGAGGTGGCGACCAGGAGCCGGTAGACGGTCTCCTCCGCGGGGGTGAGGCCAGCCGCCTCGAGCATTGCCGGGTCCTCCTGGCATGAGGGGTTCGCGCGCAGGGGTGACCGCGAACGGTGGAGGTGATGGAGAACTGGACGCGGGAGCGGACGGGACGCAGGGGCGCGCCCGGTCCGTCCGGTCAGGTGGCGATGTTGCTCAGGGCGGCCGCGAGCTTCTTGAGGTCGAGCCCCGTCAGGTGGTCGAGGAAGTGGCGGCGCACGGAGGCCAGGTTGCTGGGCCACGCCTCTTCGAGGCGCGCGAAGCCCTCGTCGGTGAGGATGGCGTTGTAACCGCGGGCGTCCTCTTCGGAGCGCACGCGCTTGATGAGTCCCTGCGCCTCCAACCGGCTCGCCAGTCGGGTGATCCCGCTGAGCGACATGTCGATCGCGCCGGCGAGGTCGCTCATGCGCAGCTGCCGGTTCGGGGCCTCGGAGAGGTTCATCATCGCCAGGTACTCGATGAGGGAAAGCCGCTGTTCGCGGATCATGTCGGCGTCGATGGCACGCGGCAGGGTGTAGACGACGCGGCTGAGGGACCGTACGACGGCCTCCTCCTCCGGCGTGAGGGGCTGCAACGGCTCTGACTGCGATGCGACGCGTGACATGGACCCACTTTACTTGTTCGGCCAAGGAAATTTACCGAGCAACCAGATTCGGGCGGAACGCTTACGGGTTCCACCCAGATCTCTGCGCCCGCCACACCCAAGGGGCGAACGGCGTTTCCCGAATGGTGCGCTTCGCTACAGGGGGCTCAGTCCGGGAGATGAAACGAGACGGGGCAGACGCAGAACTTCCTGTCAGGCGCCACCACGAATCTCAAGCCGCGAATCGCAGGCCCCACGACTGCTCCGGGGCACGCTACAAGAAATTGCTTCGCGTAGCAATATGATGGCATGATGGGTGCTGTCCGACCCCTCTGCCGGTCTGCCGCCAGTCCGGTACCGGTCAGGCCCGCGCAGTGCGACGCTCCGCAGCCGAGGCCGTCCGGCCGTGGCGGGGCCCTGAACCGCCCCGCCACCGGTGAGGCGGCGCGCTGCCCACGTAGGAGGAAGACCGCCCGTGACACGGAACTCGGCACCAGGCCCGAAAGAGGTGCGCCCGCTCGACCCGGACGAAGAGGCCGTCGTACGGTCCCTGCCCCACCTCATCTACGCCCTGCCCAACGCCATCGACGGTGAGATGACCCGTGAGCAGCGACTGTCGGCCACCGAGTACCTGACGCTGATGCACCTGTCCGAGGCACCCGACCGGCGGCTGAGGATGGGTGAGCTGGCGGAGGCGTGCGCCATGTCGTGCAGTGGCATGACCCGCATCGTGCGCCGGCTGATGAGCCAGGACCTCATCGGCCGCGTGCAGTGCGACCGGGACGCCCGCAGCTGGAAGGCGGAACTGACCGACGCCGGTCTCGCGCGACTGGAGGAGGCATGGCCGACGAACCTGGCCGCCGTACGCCGCCACTTCCTCGCCCACCTGAAGGACCTGGACCTGAAGGAACTCGCCGCCGCCTTGCAGAAGGTGGCCACGTAGAGGCGTGTCACACCCTTGGGTCGGGCCTCCGTGCGCGCCCGCTGCGACAGGGGGACACGAGAACCGCCGACGCGTCGTTACGGGCGCACGGACGCCGTCGCCTTCCGGCCGCTCAGCCTCTTGCGGGCACGGTAGGCCGCGGCCTTCATCCGGTTGCCGCACGGGTCCATGGCGCACCACTCCCGCAGCGCACCCCGCGACCGGTCGATGTAGACCTGCGAGCACTCGGGGTTGCCGCACTCCTTGAGCAGCGACGCCTCCGGTCCGCCGAGCACCGAGACGGCGTTCTGGGCGACGGCGGCGAACGCCTGCTGGAGCGACGCCTCGACCTGACGGCCGGCCCGCGTGAGCTGCGGTACCGGAGTGGGCCGACGGGCGTAGTCGTTCACGAGGGCCAGGGCGTCCGGGTCGTAGGCGTTGCCGGACATCCGGTCGAGGATCAGCCGGTAGACCGCCTCCCTGAGCACCAGCGCCTCACGGAGGTCCGAGAGCTCGCAGGGGATCTCGTACTCGGTGATACCGCTCTCACGGAACCAGACGCCGAGGCTCTCGGTCGAGTGCAGGTCTTCACGAGGTACGGAGCGGTGCCTGTAGCGCAGTGTTCCTGCGAAATCGAGCGCCGGGGCACCTCCAACGAATGCGTGCATCATGTCACCATGCTGGGCGGTGACGCACCGGAATGCAAGAAGTGCACTTCAGGACGCCAGAGAGCCGAGGCGATCAATGAAATTGCTGGCCCGCAGGGACTCGGGTACAGACACGCACGTCACGTAGAAATGGTGGCCGCCCAAGGTGACGCTCCCGTCCGCCACCTCATGGGCGGGTGACACGCCGAATCGTCCAGTGGCCGCCGACGGGCCGGTCAGACTCGGCGTCCCGGACTTCGTCGCCGTCCATGTCGCCATGTCGACAACGGCATCCCTGACCTGGCAGCGGCGACCTTCCTCCGCACTGTGGCAGCGTCGCGCTTCCTCCGCGCGGCTGCCCGCGTGCGGCGCTCTCCGGGTCATCCCCACCCGGCGGGCGCCCGCCTCCTCAGCCGGCCTGGCGCACGAGGGCGGCGGCTTCGGCCGCCTGCGCCGCGACCTCGGTGGCAGCGCGGGCGGCCCGCCCGGTCACCTTCCAGCCGACCATGCGCAGCGCGGCCGCCGGGGTGGGCGGGAAGACGCCGAGCTGGCCCAGCATGGTGATGTCGTCACGCACCGCCTCGTGGCCGACGACCTTGCCGTCGCGCAGTTCGAGGACGTGGATCTGCTCGAAGTCGATCTCGCGTCCCGTCGGAGGTACGGCCTGGTCGAGCGCGCCGTCCTGGTAGCGGACGAAGGCCCCCGTGTGGCGTCCCTGCATACGCAGCCGCACCCAGACCTGGTGGTCGTTGCCGGCCGTCTCCGTGACGGGGAAGCGCAGCTCGCTGAACGCCGACCGCATCCACGCGCTGGAGGCCAGTACGCCCGCGGGGCCCGGAATCGAGCAGGCCGCGGGTGATACGGCCGCCTCGCGGTTACGGAAGTCCTCCGCGACCACCTCGGCGGCCAGGTCCGCGTCTCCGGTCTCCAGGACGCGAAAGAGTCCTCGGGCAAGGTCGGTGGCACCCATCGCCATGATCAGTCACAACCCTCTCGTCACCTGGCGATCCGCGAGGCGCGATCACCCTATTGAGGTAACAGCGTACCTAATCATTAGCGCATCATTGTACCGACGTAGGATGGTGCGATGCCCCCCAAGCGCTCCTATGTCTCCCCCTTGCGCGAGCAGGCCGCCGCGCGGACCCGGGAGCAGATCCTCCAGTGCGCCACCGAGCTGTTCGCGAGTCGTGGATACGGGCTGGTGACCGTCGCGGACATCGCGTCGGCCGCGGGCGTGTCGTCGAAGACGGTGTTCGCGAGCGTGGGCAGCAAGAGCGACGTCCTGGACCAGATCGTCACCCGCGGAGTGGCCGCGTCGGGTTACGAGGACGCCGTCCGCCAGGTGCTCGAACAGCGGACCTCCGAGGCGGTCCTGGGAGTGCTCGCCGGAGGTACGCGCGCGGGCAACGAGGAACTCTTCCTGGCGCACGAGGCGATCCACCGGGCCTTGCCGGTGCACGAGAACGGCGAGGCGCTGTGGCAGCGCGCCACGGCGGACTACCGGGCCGCCCTGGTCGCCATCGCCCGCCATCTCCACACGCTGACCCCCGCCCCCGTCGGCACTCAGGAGGAAACCGCGGACTGGCTGTGGTTCTGGTTCGGCCCCTCCAGCTGGCGCGCGCTGGTGGTCGAGAACGGCTGGACCTGGGACCACGCCGAGGCGTTCCTCGCGCGTACGGCTGTCGCCACGCTGCACGAGCAGGCGTAGCGACCGACGAGAACAACCGCCTGCCAGGCACACTGACGGGGAGCCGTCGGTCCGACTGCCGCATGACCCGCGCCGCCGCACTGCCGTTGGGCACCCACGCTCTCCCGCCATATATTTGCTTCGCGTAGCAACTTATGTTCAACTTTTCGTACGCCCGGGCCCGACGGCACACCGCCTGAGCCAGTCGCCGGCAGCACCTCGGCCCACCCGGGACGGGAGAGCGCCGCTCCTCCCGTCACCACCAGCCGGCATCCGTTCCGATCCCTCCGCGAAACCACAAGGGAGAAGCCACATGCCCTACGCGACCGACGACCTCGAACCCGACTGCATGCGACCGGCCGGCTCCCTCGTGGGCTCGGGCACCGGCCAGCACCGGGGCAGGCGCGCCGAAGACGACCGATACCTGCCCGGCAGCGGTACGCAGGCCGGGCACGGCCGGCACCGCCGAGTCGCCCGCCCGCCCCTGGTCCAGCGGCCGGACGCACCCGGCGGGCGCGGCAGCCACGGCCCCGAACCGGCACAGCAGGACTCCTGGAGTGACGGCACGGTCGTCGACTGGGGGCCCCTCACCGTGAATCTCAAGGCCTCCGAAGCTCTTGTGCCGAGCGGCATCGCAGCCGAGGCGCAGGCCGTCCCGCCCGATCAAGTCGGCATCCTCACGAGCGAGTTCGGCGTCGCCGACACCGTGGCGGCAGGAACCGCCGGAGCACTGTGAGGTCCTGAGCAACGGCCCGGAGCACACGGCTTCACGGCCCAGCCTGCCGGACCGCGACCCGCCCCCCCACCGACAGCGCCCTCACCGTCGATATCGACATCGCTGTCGACGAAAAGACGATCGACACATCAGACAGGACGTGCAAGATGCAATTCGGGATCTTCGGTGTGGGGGACCTGGCCCGTGACCCGGTGTCCGGGCACACCCCCACGGAGCACGAGCGGATCAAGGCGCTCGTGGACTACGCGAAACTCGCCGAGGACGTGGGCCTGGACGTCTTCGCGCTCGGCGAGCACCACAACCCGCCCTTCGTCCCCTCCTCCCCCACCACGCTGCTCGGGCACATCGCCGCGCGGACGGAACGCATCGTCCTGTCCACCTCGACCACCCTCATCACCACCAACGACCCGGTGAAGATCGCCGAGGACTACGCGATGCTGCAACATCTCGCGGACGGCCGGGTGGACTTGATGATGGGCCGGGGCAACACGGGCCCGGTGTATCCGTGGTTCGGCAAGGACATCCGCGACGGCATCGCGCTGGCGGTGGAGAACTACGCGCTGCTGCGCCGGCTGTGGCGCGAGGGCGTCGTGGACTGGGAGGGCAACTTCCGTACTCCACTTCAGGGGTTCACCTCGACTCCGCGCCCGCTGGACGGCGTACCGCCGTTCGTCTGGCACGCCTCCATCCGCACCCCGGAGATCGCAGAGCAGGCCGCGTACTACGGCGACGGCTTCTTCCACAACAACCTCTTCTGGCCCAAGGAGCACGTCCGCCGACTGGTGAACCTCTATCGGCGCCGCTTCGAGCACTACGGGCACGGACCCGCCGACCAGGCCGTCGTGGGTCTTGCCGCGCACCTCTTCGTGCGACCGAACTCGCAGGACGCGATACGGGAGTTCCGGCAGTACTTCGACGGCTCCTCCGCGTACGGGAACGGCTCCTCCTTGGAGGAGACCATGGCGCAGACCGCGATGGTGGTCGGGAGCCCACAGCAGGTGATCGAGCGTGTGCTGTCCTTCCGCGAGCACGCGGACGGCGACTACCAGCGTCAGTTGTTCAACGTCGACGGCATCGGTGTCCCACGCAAGACCGTGCTGGAGCAGATCGAACTACTCGGGGAGATCGTGCCCGTCCTGCGCAAGGAGTTCGCCGTCGGCCGCCCCGCCCACGTCCCCGACGCCCCCACTCACGCCTCCCTGACCGCCGCCGCGCGGGCGCAGAATCCGGGTACCGAGGCGCAGGGCTCGCTTGCGAAGGAGGACTTGCGATGAAGCGCACCCTCGCGATCGTCTCGGCCGGACTGCGACTGCCGTCCACGACCCGGCTGCTGGCCGAGCGGATCGCCGCCGCCGTCCAGGACGATCTGGAACAGCGCGGCACCCAGGTCGAGATCGAGTACGTCGAAGTCCGGGATCACGCCCACGACTTGGTCAACCACCTGATGGCGGGCTATCCGTCTCCCGAACTGGAGCAGGTCTTCCGCACCGTGGCCGCGGCGGACGGGCTGATCGCGGTGACGCCGACCTTCACGGCCTCGTACAACGGGCTCTTCAAGATGTTCTTCGACTGTATCGACGACACCGCGCTGACGGACAAGCCGACGCTGATCGCGGCCACGGGCGGCACCGGGCGGCATTCACTCGTGCTGGAGCACGCCCTCAGGCCGGTGTTCGCCTATCTGCACGCGGCGGTCACGCCCACCGCGGTGTTCGCCGCGCCGGAGGACTGGGGCGGCGGCGCGACCCCGCAGGGAGCGCTTGCCGCTCGCATAAAACGAGCTGCCGGAGAACTCGCCCGTGCGGTGGAGCAGCGGGAGGCGCCGGACGCGGCCGACCCCTACGACCAGCCGGTGTCGTTCGTGGAGCTGTTGCAGGGGCGATAGCCGGGCCGCTCACCTGCGAGCCGGCACGCACGCAACTGCGGTGCGGCTGTCGACCGCAGTTCTGCGACCGCCGCGTCCGAGGCGGTCCGAGCCCCTGTTACGCGGGCGGAGAGAGCGGACGTCAGCGGCCCGGGGCTCGCTGCGTGATCTCCTGCAGGACCCAGCCGTTGCCGTCGGGGTCGCTGAAGGTGGCGTAGGAGCCGTAGGAGGCGCGGTCCGGGTGGGGGCCCGCCTGGCGTTCCTGGCCCGGGATCTCGTGCACGACCGCACCGTCCGCGTGACCGTGGAAGAGCAGCCCCTTGGCGTCGTGGAACACCTCGCTCACGTCGATGCCGCGGTCCACGAGTTCCCCTCGTGCCGCCTCGACGTCGGTGACGACCAGGTACAGGCCCTGGGTGGAACCGGGCGGGGCAGAGGTGAGGCCTTTGCCCAGCAGGATGGCGCACTCGGAACCTGGGGGTGTGAGATGCACTGCCCTCCATTGGTCAGTGGGGCTTGCGTCGAGGTCCACACGGAACCCGGCCTTTTCGTAGAAGGCCTTCGCACGGTCGACGTCGGACACAGGCAGAACGGCGAGTTCGAGTTTGAGGTCCATACTCCAGTCACTCTCTCGAACCGGGTTTGCGCAACAGCAGGATTCCGAGGCGGCGGTGCCCTTCCGCAACCCCGTTGACGTGCAACGACGTTGAGTTCCGGATCGCGCCTCGCCGCGATGTGAGGACCGCCGCGACGCCCGCTCCCGCGAGGCCGTTCACCGCGCCGAGGAGAAGGTCACATCCCCGCATCCGTTATAGCGGGAATACTCGCGAAGAGTCACCCCTTGGAAGGGTTACGCCCGGTGTGCGGCGCCCGTAGCGGCTCACCGGTCACGTCACACGGATCGGAGCGCAACCCCGCACGCAAGGGAATCGCAATGCCCCCGGCTCTCCGTTTTCGAGCAGATCTTGTGCAGCGAGACACGATGGTGGATTTCATGACTGAGGCAGGTCGTCCAGTACAGGAGCAGGCCAGGCGCCACGGCTCACAGACCGGGCCGTCGGCAGCTACGGCGGACCCGGCCGGCGAGGATGTCACCCCGTCGACGAAGACCGCGGCGAGACCGTACGGCTCCAGGGCGCCCCTCTTCATCAAGCGGTCGAGACTCCTGCACCTGTTCTGGCGGATCGGCGTCTTCGTCACCGGCCTCGCCGTGGTGGGCTCCGGCATCATCCTGCTGCCCCTGCCCGGCCCGGGATGGGTGGTGATCTTCGCGGGTGTGGCCATCTGGGCCGGCGAGTTCACCTGGGCACAGGCGGTCCTGCGCTGGACGAAGCGGAAGGTGACCAGCGCGACACAGCAGGCTCTGCGACCGGAGGTGAGGCGGCGCAACATCGCCCTCACGGCGGCGACCCTCGTGACCGTGGCCACGGTCGCGGCGATCCTCGTCGTACGCCTCGACCTTCTCAGCCGGTCGATCGTCTGACAGCCCTGGGCCCACCCTGCGGCACCGTCATCCGTATCGGCGGGGACGGCGAGAAGGGACACCGGAATACCTCGTCGGCAGCGAGGAGGCCCACACTTGCCAAATCTATACTTGCCTGGTCAAATATAAAACTGGGGCGTGTGCCGCTCCGGTCGGCGGAAGCGGCGCACCCCCTCCAGTCGCCTGACCTGCGCATTCCTCCCACCAATGCCCTTGACTCGGCGATTTCGAAGGAATCAGGTTGTAGGGTAAAGTAAGCACTGCGGCCCAACGGTCATCCCCCGTCCGTTGGGCCGCATTTCATTTCGGCTGCGGGCGAGGCATCTTGCCCCGTGTCATTCCCACGCAGACCGCACGTCGGCCACGAACAAGTCACCGCGGCGGCCCCCTCCGACACCCGGCCCCCGCCCCGCGACTGCGACACACTCGCCAGGAGCCGCGCGAGCGCCGGGGGTACGGCCCGCCGAACGCCCACCATGCCCCACCTACACTGTGTGCATGGTCAATGTGTCGGCGATCGAGCCCCTCAACCCCGACGAGGAAGCCTTCCTCCGGGCACTCGGCAGGGTGATGTCCTTCCTGCCTCGCGTCGTCGACGCCGACATGCTCGAAGAGCAGCAGATCTCCGGCACCGAGTACATGGTGCTCGTCCACCTCTCCGAGGCCCAGCACAACCAACTCTCCATGAGTGAGCTGGCCAATACCTGCGGGCTCTCCATCAGCGGCATGTCCAGGCTCGTCAACCGGCTGGAGAGCCAGGGGCTCGTCCTGCGGGCGCAGTCCCCCAAGGACGGACGGTCCCTGCTCGCCGTACTGACGAACTCGGGGCGGGCGCGGCTCGAACAGGCATGGCCCACCAACCTGGCCAGCGTCCGGCGGCACGTGTTCTCCCGTCTCGACGGCTGTGACGTGGCCGCCGCCGCCGAGGTGCTGACGCGGATCGCCCGGGGCGATCAGGAGGATCAGTCCCGGTAGGCGCATGCCGCCACGACGTAGACACGTGCGGCCGAGACCGTGCCGCGCGCCCTCGCGGCGAAGCCGCAGTCACCCTGGACTCACCGGCCCTGCGGGGGTGGGAGTGACCTCCCGCCCCATGTAACTGCCGTACAGCGCACGGCAGTTCACGTGGGGGCGTCTCAAGTGGCCGCCGGGCACCAGGCTCTGCATCACCTCAGTCGCGTGCGGCGGCGGAACCCTGCATCACGCTCACCGTCAGCCGGCGCAGCAGGCTCTGCACCGTCTGGAGTTCAGCGGCGGTCAGCCCCATGCTGCCGCCGACCGCCGGGGCGATGTCGAGGACGCGCTCGCGCAGTGCGGCGCCCTCGGGTGTGAGGGCGACCTCCACGACCCGCTCGTCGTCCGCCCGCCGCCGGCGCTGGACCAGGCCGTTGGCCTCCAGCCGCTTGATCAGGGGCGTGAGCGTCCCGTACTCCAGGTGCAGCGTGGCCACCAGGTCCTTGACCGGGGCCGTCTTCTGCTGCCAGAGCACGACCATCACCAGGTACTGGGGATAGGTGAGCCCGACGGCGTCCAGCAGGGGCCGGTACGCGCTGGTGACGGCGCGGGAGGCCGCGTAGAGGGTGAAGCAGACGTGATCTTCCAGGAGCATCCTGAACTCGTCCGGCGCCTGCGGGTCTTCGATCACGGTTGGTTCCCCTCTTCCTCTGTTCCGACGTGCTGCCGGACGCACTCCCCCAGACATGCCGGGCAAACCGATTCTATCGGACCCACTTAACTTGTGCACGAGGGACTCGTGCACTAGCTTTCTCGTTGTCGCCCCGGCCAGCAGGCAGGAAGGCGAAACGAGACGTGTACGAATGGGGAGTCACCATGTCCGTCAAGAAGACCGCGTTCCGCCTCACCCGCAAGCACGTGGTCGCGCTGGGTGCCGCCGCCACCGTCGCGGCGCTCGCCCTGACCCCCGCGGCCTCGGCCAGCGCCCGGAAGGACGAAGCCCGCACCTCCCCGGCCAAGCCGACGGTGGTCCTGGTGCACGGCGCCTTCGCGGACTCCTCCAGCTGGAACGGGGTCGTCGAGCGTCTGCGGAAGGACGGCTATCCGGTCCTCGCGGTCGCCAACCCGCTGCGCGGACTGGCCTCCGACGCCGAGTACCTCCACAGCGTCCTGGACCACGTGAAGGGCCCGGTCGTCCTGGCCGGACACTCCTACGGCGGGGCCGTCATCAGTGAGGCCGCCGCCGACTCGCCCCTGGTGAAGGCGCTCGTCTACATAGCCGCCTTCAGCCCCGACAAGGGCGAGAGCGCGCTGGAACTGTCCAACAAGTACCCCGGCAGCACCCTGGGCCCCACCCTCGACGCGGTGCCCTTCCCGCTGCCCGGCGGAGGCACCGGAACCGACCTCTACATCAAGCCCGACAAGTTCCACCACCAGTTCGCCGCCGACGTCCCCGCCCGCGTCGCCGACCTGATGGCCGCCACGCAGCGCCCGGTAGCCTCGTCCGCCCTGGAAGAAGGCGCCACGGCCGCCGCCTGGAAGACGATCCCCTCCTACACCCTCATCGCCACCGAGGACTACAACATCCCGCCGGCGGCCCAGCGCTTCATGGCACGCCGCGCCCACGCCCACACCACCGAGGTCAAGGCCTCCCACGCCGTCACGGTCTCGCGGCCCCAGGCCGTCACGCGCGTCATCGAGCAGGCCGCTCGGGACACCGCCGAGTAGGACCCACTGTCCGCCGACGCCGAACAGCGGGCGGCGATGTGCAGACCGAATACCTGATGGGCCGAGCATCGCCGCTCGGCCCATCGGTGTCGGTACAAGGCCCGTCGTCGGGCCGGGTCAGTCGGCAGGGGTGGCGGAGACGTCGTCCGCGTACACCCAGACCAGGCGGTGGTTGTACTGGATGGTGTACATCTTCCTGGCGCCGAGGACGACCTTGCCGCTGGAGGCGAAGTAGTCGTCGGTGACCGCGGGAGCGGCGGTCGCGACATACGCCTGGCCGGCGGGGAGGCCGTACATGCTCAACGGGGCCTGGGTGGAGGGCGAGAGGCCCTCGGGGTATTCGGCGGCGTCCGGGTAGGTGGTGCCGTACACCGGAGCGGGCGGCGTGGCGGGCGCGAATCCCGCGTTCCGGACGACCGTCACGCCGTGCGCCGGAACGGTGTTGCGGCCTTCGGGGTTGTGGAACCACACCTTGAGACCGCTGTACCAGATCGCGGTCCAGTTGCCGTCCTTGTCGGCGACCACGAACTGCTGGCCGTCCTGAGCCGTGCTTCCCCAGTCGGAGATCCTGCGCGTACCGGCGCCGCCGGGGTGGATCGCCTGGTCGCCGAAGAGGGGAGCCGTGCTGCTCGGCGCGGTCCGCAGGTAGACGAAGTTCGCCGGCTTCTCCACGTTCGCGCACTCGGTCGTGGCACCGGTGGGATCGTCGGCGGGGCACACCTGAACGGTCTGCTCGTTGTCGGCGAAGCCGGGGGCGATGGTCACCACCGAGCCGATGTCACCGACGCCATGGGGCTCCCCCGTGGGCGCGTCGAGCAGGTCCATGAAGTGCGCCCAGTCCCAGGACGGTCCCGGGTCCCAGTGCATGCCGGAGACCAGGGACGACTTCGGCCCGACAACGTTGTCGTGACCGATGACGTGCTGCCGGTCCAGCGGGATGTCGAAGCGGCCGGCCAGGTACTTCACCAGATCGGCGGTGGCCTCGTACTGCGCTTCGGTGTACCAGGAGCCGCCGTGCGCTGCGTAGCCCTCGTGCTCGATGCCGATCGAATGCATGTTGGCGGAGTAGTTGCCGGCGTGGAAGGCGATGTCCTTGGTGGCCATCATCTGGGTCACCGCGCCGTCGGAGGACCTCATCACGTAGTGGGCCGCTCCCCCGCCCGGCTTCTGGAACGTGGAGATGGCGGACTCGTAGGAGGACTCCGTGTCGTGGATGACGATGGAGTCGATCCTGACACCGTTGGCCGGGCGGTTGGAGACCTGGCCGTTGGAGGCGGCGCCGGGAACGAAGGTGCAGTTCACCGTGTCGGGGCACTCGGTCGCGGTCGCCGCCGCCCGGGAGGCCAGGCGCAGCTTGTCGAGTTGTCCGGTAGCGGGACGGATCCGGGGCGTGGCGGGCAGGTCCATCCGCTGTCCGTCGGAGGTCGTCCGCCGCGCGCCCTGCCTGACCGTGGCGAACACCCGGTCCGCGAACGCCTCGGCGCCCTCGCGTTCGGTCGCCTGGCCGTAGCGGGCGACGGCTCCGTACCAGTCCGCCGCGTCCGTCGACGTGGTTCCGGTCAGGGACTTCTGGTAGGAGGCGAGCAGGGCAGCGCCGCCGCGGATGTTGGCCCGGGGGTCCTTGCGCAGCGTGCCGACGGGCAGGTCGGTCAGTTCGGCCGCCGCTTCGAGGGTGTGCAGCGACGGTTCGGCCGCCTGCTCACGGAGGTCGCCTCGCCCGGCGGCGCCGGCGGGACCGGCGGCCAGCATCGCGGGGGTGACGTCGGTCAGGTGCATGGGCCCGTAGCCGCCGCTCGCGCTGTGGCCCGTGTGGGCGTCCCAGGTCGACTCCTGGTAGCCGACGGCCAGGAGCACCTTCTCGGGAACGTGGTACTCGGCCGCCGCCGCGGCGAAGTCCCGCTGCCGCCCGGTGTCGTCGGTGGCGGCCGGGGCCTCGTTCGCGGCCTGGGCCGTCATCGGCAGGACGATCGCTCCGCCGACGGTGAGCGCCCCGACCGAGGCCAGCATGGCCAGTCGGGAGGTGCGCGGGCGGGTGCCTCTAGTTGCTGTCATGGAGAGTCCGGGGTGGTGAGGGGGAAGGTTCCCCGATGTCGGATACGCGCTCGGCGGCACGGCGGCCGGAACCTGGGCGGCGGCCGGTGGGGCAGGCCTGTAAGGGGACCCGTCCGGGCGGCCCGTCATACGCGGATCTCGCTCCGCGTGTCCCGGGTCCGGCGATCGCGCGCTCGGGCGTACGTCGGCCCCTGACCCCCCGCGTGCTGGATCGCAGCCACAGGGCGGGACGGCCAGGAGGTTGTTGCTTGCGCAAGTAAGTAGATCAACAAAGTACTGCGCAGCGCAAACTCCGGGCACGCCGCCACGCCGGGGTGCCGACCCGCCAAGTCACCAATGAAACGGGCGCGGCGATTACGAGTAACCGCTCATATCATGGAAGGGAGACGCAACGGAGGAAACCATGACCCCTACGCCGACGGACCGCGGTGACGCGTGCAACAACCTGGCCCTGCGCAAGGCCGCCCGCTATCTCGGCGCGACCTACGACAAGGCCCTGGCTCCCGTCGGCCTGCGGTCGACCCAGTTCAGCATTCTGCAGAAGCTGCACTCCCAGGGGGAAGTGACGATCACTCAGCTCGCGGACATGATCGCCATGGACCGTACGACCATGGCGTCGAACCTCAAGCCGCTCGCCCGGGAGGGACTGGTCACCGTCGAGACCTCGCCGACCGACCGCCGGGCACGGATCGCCGCGATCACGCCGGAGGGCGTCGTCCGGCTCAAGGAGGCGCTGCCGCTGTGGCGGGCGGTCCAGGCCCAGTTCGAGGACAACTTCGGCACGACCGAGGCGGCACAGCTGCGCGCGGCCCTGAACGCCGTACTGGACACGGGGTTCGAGCCCTGGGCCGAGTAGGGGCGGTGCTCGTGGTGCGCCGGAGTCATGGCTGCAAAATCAACGTCCGTTGGCCGGTGGGTAGTTGCTTCCACATATGGGGGATTTCGAATGACACGTGACCCGGTGGATCCGGGGAGTGTCACGGTGGAGATGGCCGTGCAGATCCGCGGATGGCGAGTCGACGACGACTACAGCTGGCGCGCTGTGGCACAGGCCGCGTCCGAGCTCTGGGGCTCCGGGCACGGCGGGAACCAGCTCCACGGCCGGCATCTCTGCGCGGCCGCCGCGGAGGTGCTGGGCGAGGATCCCCACCAGGAACCCTGGAACTGACACCTTCCCGGGTGTGGGTCCGGAGAGGTCCGAGAGGGTCCTCACCCCCTCGTCGGGATGTGAGAAGGTGCCCCGACCTGGGTCGGAGCACCGCGTCGTCGTGGAGGGGGCGGGGCGTTGTCGCCGGCCCCTCGGGTCAGGCCGCGCGCCTGCCGTTGATGGTCTCCTGGCGGGTGGCGGTGACGGTCTTCGTCCTGAGCCAGGTGCGGCAAAGGCCGTTGACGGTGTCGTAGCCGACGAGGAGCGCGGTCAGGCCGAAGGCCATGAGGCTGTCGCTGTCGTGGATGGTGTTGCTGAAGTGCAGACCGGCCGTGGTGGCTATCGCGGGGAGGGCGAGACTCCCGGTCGGTCGACGGACGGCTTTGATCTTCCGGTAGAGCTCGGCGCGGACGTCCTTCGGCGGGATCACGCGGAACCACGCCGTGGTGGCTTCCGCGGGGGCGGGGGAATCACCGACGTCGATGAGGGTGAGGTGTTCGCTGTTCACTGTCATGTCCTTGAGGGGTCCGGCCGACGCGCACAGGTCGGCGGGGGCGGGCGTCGTCGTACGGAGGGTCAGGCGTCGGGTCCGTCGAAGCGGAAGCCGTCGTCCTCGTCGATGTCGTCGAAGGGCATGAGCGGGTCGAACTGGTCGGGGTCCTGAGAGGTCACGTTCCTCACCACCCGGATCACGCGGCGCGCGTCCAGCAGACGCCGGGCGACGACCAGGCCCTCGCCGAACTCGGTCTCCCCCTTGAGGGCTTTGAACAGGTACTTGCTCGCCGCCCAGGGCTTCTCGAGGATCTCGCCACTGTCCTGGAACATGACGATCATGCCGTGCCCGATCGCGACCGGGATGATCGCGGAGTCCAGGACGTGCTCGGTGACGTGGACCGCGGCCGGCACGGCCCCACCGAGCACGGCCTGCGCGATGGCGCTGCTGGTGTCGTAGGGAAACATCGGGCTCGTGTAGTGCTTGCGCAGCTGAGGCGCCCGGTCTTCGAGGGGGCGCGGCAGGACGACGTATCCGGGGTGTTCGTCGGCCACGAGGGGGACGCCGCTCATCGCCAGCCATCCGTCGGCCAGGGTCATGCGCCAGGAGCCGGCGCAGTCCGACAGGAGGGCGGCCTCGGGTGTCACCTGGGCGGCGTAGACGGGCCGCTCGGGTATGTAGGTGAAGGTGGACAGGGATATCGCCATGGTGTCGCGGGCCGCGAGCCAGCGGGAGAAGGAGCCGGTGGCCGAGACCGAGACGACGGGGCGGCCTCCGCGGACGCAGGCGCGGAACTCGGCGAGGCGCTCGTCCAGGGTGCCCTCGTCCCCGAGCACCGCAGGGACCTGGCCGGAGACGTTCGCCACCTCGGTGACGGCGTGACGGACCTCGGCGGTCACCTCACGCATGCAGCGCCGGGCCATCTCGTCCCAGTGGGCTTCCCTGTGGGGTGCTCCGGGAGGGACATACCGCATCTCGTGGAGGTCTCGGACCTTTTCCAGCATTTCCGCTTCGGAGGGGGTCTCGTCGATGTCCGGACCGTTGTGCACCCTGCGGGCGAAAGCGTCCAGAGCGCGGAGACCGGCCGACGCGGCCAGGCCAGTTGTGGCGTCGGCGCCGTAGGGGGCCTCGGGGGTCCCGTTGCCTTCGAAGGGCAGATTGTCCACTTCAACTCCTTATGTACCGGGTTCACTTCGCCCGGCGTGCGCGGGGCGTACGCGAGTGAATCCACTACGTGACGGCCACTATGTCATGACCGATCTGTAGTCCATGAGGAGGATCGCACCTACGGCTATCTCGCGTGGTCGACACCGTGTAACCCGTGTCGTGTCGTAGGCCACACCAGCGGATGTACAGCAGGTGACTTCGCACCGATGTGCGGCTCAACACATTTCGCGATGGGAACTCCTGCGCACCTTGTAGTGCCGTAGTCTGAATCGAGTTCAGTCAGCGAAGGTGCTGGGCTGCCCGATGGCCGGCACCTGCGAAGCGGGAATGGCACGCCCCGATCCCTGGCACGAACGGGGCGGCCGGGCCCCGACGAAGGGAATCAGTGTGTCCACGGAGCGCAACAAGACAGAGGAAAAAGACAAGCAAGTCGTTGTGTCTGTCCGCTTTCCCAGTCACCTACTCGACCGCATCCAGGCCCTGGCCGCCGTTCTGTCCACCACTGCCAACGCTGTCATCCGCGACGGCATGGAGGCTCACGTGAAGGCCGTGGCGGCCAGCCCCGACTTCAAGAAGGCCAGTGAGCAGTACATCGCCGAGGCCCAGGCCCGGGTGGCGGCGGTTCTGCAGGACACGTCCAAAGACGACGGTCTACGCGTCTGACCCTTACAGCCCTTGGATCCCAGGCGACTTGTGCACCACATGCTCAATATCTGATCCATAGAACCGGTCCCACCGAGCCGAGGTCCGCACGACGGACCTCGGCTCCGCTGTGGTCCGCGGGAGTCGCGAGTCGGCACCGGGGCGGCCATTCTGCGGGCCGCACACGGCAACGGCCGAAGCCTCGACATCACCATGTCGTGCCCAAGTGCCGCCGACCTCGATCCCACGGCCGGCGATCGGCACCCGCGCGAGGCTCAGCGGCTGACCACGACGTCCAGCCGTACATCACTCAGGTCGATCGCGACCAGCAGCTCCGCCCAGACCGGTGCGCTCATGGCCGTGCGACGGTACGCGCGTCGTACCGTCGGGAACAGCAGGCCGCCCGTCCCGGTGAAGTCGTAGACGTACTGTGCGGCGGGCAGTCCGCCGGCGATGTCGACTTGGTAGTCGTGGCGGCGCAGGAGGTCGTCCGGGCCGAAGTAGAAGTCCTGGACCGGGCCGTGGCCCGCCATGTGGGCGGGGAAGACCGCCCGCAGGCCCCGCCAGAGCTCGCCTTCCTCCCACCGCGTCGCCAGTGCCGAGATGTCGACGCCGGGCAGGGCGCGGAGGAACGGTGCGGTCAGGTAGGTCCACAGGGCGTAGCCGTTGAAGTAGGCCCGGTGCAGCGGGTCCCAGGGCGTCAGCGTCCCGTGGCCGTCGAATGAGGCCCTCGGATCCTCACGCTCCGCCACGACTCGCCCGTCCAGCTTCTCGACGGCGATGCGGGCGGGGGTGAAGTCGGTGCGCTGGTCGGGCGCGCCGAAGGGGTGCACGGAGGCGTGCTGGGTGTGTGCGGACACGGTCATCTCACGCGGATGCGCATCCTGCCGGAGTCCCTCCATCGCCCAGAGGCTGCCTCCCGTGACGATGGTGGCGCGAACGGTTTCCACCTGCCGCCAGCGCTCCAGCCCTCCGTGCGCCTCCAACACATCCCCCAGCAGGTCGCGACCAAGCCGGTCGGGGGTCCGTGTTCGCGTCATGGGTCGGGATGCGGACTCTGCGCGCATCCGGGTGGGTGTCCGCCGCGCCGGAGGGCTGGCGCCTGCGCGGGGAGGCAGGGCGCCGTCTCCATGCCCCCGGGGTGAGACGTGGGCGTGGTGCCGAGCGAGGTGACCGGCGCCTTCCGTGCCGTGCGCCGTCGGCGGGGTACATCTCGTGACCGACGCCACCCGCCACCTCCCCCACTAGGAGCATATACTCGCATTATCGCGACGGGAACTGGAGGGCACCATGGAAGGGACACGGGACCTTGCCGAGACGTGCAACAACCTCGCTCTGCGCAGGGCGGCCCGGTACCTCGGCGCCGCCTACGACAAGGCGCTGGCTCCCCTGGGGCTCCGGTCCACGCAGCTCAGCGTTCTGCGGGAACTCACCCGCGTCCCGACGATGACGATCACCGGCCTCGCCGAGAGGATCGCCATGGACCGGACCACGCTGGCCGCCGCGCTCAAGCCGCTCGTGCGGGAGGGTCTGGTGACCGTCGAGCCCTCGCCCGCCGACCGTCGCGTCCGCGTGGTGAGCGTGACGCCGGAGGGGCGTTCCCGGGTGGAGGCCGGCCGGGCCCTGCTGGAGACGACCGACAGCCGGTTCGAGGCCGCGTACGGAGCCGGCGACGCGGCGCGTCTGCGCGCCTCACTCGGACGGGTCCTCGCCTCCGGATTCCACCCCTGGGCGGAGTAACGCCGAGCAATCCCCCGTGCGCCCTTCCTCGACCCCGGCGCCCGGCCCCGGTCTCGACGGCCGACGGCGGCGTCCCCTCGTACGACCGCGATCTCGGCCGCTCCGCGCTCCGGAGCCGGGTTGCGAGCCTCTTGCACTGCTCCAATCATGAAGTTCTCGCCCTTCTCGGCGGAGCCGCGCGGTAATTCCCCTTGACCCGTCGCAGGCCGAGTCGGGCGGGTGATCGCGCTGCCCTGAATCGACCCACACAGACCTCACTTCCCGAGTCGGCCGGAGGTAGGGAAGGACGAGACCGGACATGCTCACCAAATTCGCTCAGATCTTCACGCACCGCGAACTGCGGAACAAGATTCTCTTCACGCTGGGCATTCTGGTGATCTACCGTCTCGGTACGCATGTCCCGCTCCCCGGCGTCAGTTACGCACGGGTGGAGGAATGCACCAACGCATCCACCTCGCAGGGCCTGCTCGGCCTCGCCAACGTGTTCAGCGGGGGCGCACTCCTGCAGATCACGATTTTCGCGCTGGGAATCCTGCCCTACATCACGTCGAGCATCATCGTGCAATTGCTGACAGCCGTCATTCCGAGGCTGGAAGACCTCAAGAAACAGGGCAGCGCGGGACAGACCAAGATCACCCAGTACACCCGCTACCTGACGGTCGCGCTCGCCCTCCTCCAGGGCGCCGGTCTGGTCGCGGCCGCCCGCAGCGGCGCCATCTTCGCCAGCTGCCCCGTGGCCGACCAGGTCGTACCCGACGATTCCCTGTTCACCGCCGCCGTCATGGTCATCACGGTCACCGCGGGGACGACGTGCGTGATGTGGCTGGGCGAGCTCATCACCGACCGCGGGATCGGCAACGGCATGTCGATGCTCGTCTTCATCGCCACCGCGTCCACGCTTCCCCGCACGCTCTGGGCGATCAAGCAGAGCGGCGAGATCGCGGACGGCTGGATCAGTTTCTTCAGCGTCATCCTCATCGGCCTGGCGCTGGTGGGCGTCGTGGTCTTCGTGGAACAGGGGCAGCGCCGCATTCCGGTGCAGTACGCGAAACGCGTGGTCGGCCGGAAGTCCTACGGCGGGACATCGACCTACATCCCGCTCCGGGTGAACCAGGCCGGCATCGTCCCCGTCATCTTCGCCTCGTCGATCCTGTACGTCCCCCCGCTCGTGGCGCAGTTCTCGGGATCCGGCTCCGGATGGGCGACCTGGGTGCAAAGGAATTTCACCCAGGGAAACCATCCGTACTACCTGCTCGCCTATTTCTTCCTGACGCTGTTCTTCTCCTTCTTCTACGTCTCCATCACGTTCAACCCGGACGAGGTGGCGGGCAACATCCAGCAGGCCGGCGGCTTCGTCCCCGGGTTGCGCGCGGGGCGAGCCACTGCCCAGTACCTGGGCTACGTCCTCAACAGGCTCACCTGGCCGGGCTCCATCTATCTCGCCTTCGTCGCACTGGTACCGACGGTGGCGTTCGCCAGTTTCGGTGGGGCCAACCAGCTCAGCGGCACCAGCATCCTCATCATCGTGAGCGTGGGCATCGAGACCGTGAAGCAGATCGACAGCCAGCTCCAGCAGCAGCAGTACGGGGGATTCCTCCGCAGCTGAACGGCACCGGGCGGCACGCGACGGCCGTACGGTGGCCCCGCGCGCGATGGTGGCTCGGCGTCACCAGGTGTAGTCCGGGTTCACCGGCATGCACTTGCCCTTCTCTGCCGCGTTCAGGGCGTCCGCGGAGGACGGGAGTCCGTCGTCCCGCTTCGGTGCCTCGTACGTGGTGCCGGACCGCCAGTCGGCGCCCACGATGAGCGTGACGCCCGGGACGGACGGGGACCTCGTGACCGCGCGCAGCGGGATTCCGAGGGATCGGGCCACCCGCTGGGCGTCGCCCTCCAGTGCGGCGTCCGGGTAGCGCACCGCGGTCGTGGCCTCGGCGAGCGCCCCCGAGGTGTCCGCCTTCGCCTTGGTGAAGCCCTTCCCGGTCAGTACCCGCGTCACCTCGCTCGCACGTCCGCCGACCGGGGCGAGCGTGTCGGTACGGGTGCCGTTGCGCACCCGCACGACGATCTCGTCCTCGTCGGCGGCCGGATCGTCGGAGACCCTCGTCTCGGCCGCCTTGCTGTGCTTGCCCTTGCCGGTCAGCGCGATGTCCTCGCGCACGAGGCGGAACAGCGTGAAGGCGTCCTCCGTGGGCTTCACCCGGGCACCGGCGTACCGGTTGGGCATCGTCGTCATCGTGATGCCCTTGGTGGGCACCCTGCGCAGCTCGGTGGCGAGGTCGTACAGCTTCTTCACCGTGCCGAGGCCGTCGTCGACGGTGAGGGCGCCGGTGGCGGTCTCGGCGAGGGAGCGCAGCTTGCCCGGGTTGGTGAGGGTGGCGTTCTCTCGCAGCCGGCGGACCATCGCGTTCATGTACATGTGCTGGGCCCGGGCGCGCATCAGGTCACTGCCGTCGCCGAAGCCGTAGCGCGTACGCAGCCACTGCAACGCCTGCTTCCCCTTGACGGGGTGGGTGCCCTTAGCCAGCTTCAGTCCCGATCCGTGGCCCTGGCGGTCCCTGGAGAGGATGTTGGCGTCCACGCAGACCGGGACGCCGCCGATCGCGTCCGCCATCGACACCACACCGGCGAAGTCGATCTTCATGAAGTGGTCGATGTGGATGCCGGTGAGCTTCTCCCAGGTCGCCACGGTGCAGCCGGGACCGCCGCGGCCCAGTGACTGGTTGACGGCCGTGGGCAGGACGGTGGCCGGGTAGACCTTGCCGTCGTCGGGGTCCGTGCACTTCGGTATGTGCACCAGCGTGTCGCGCGGCACGCTGACGACCGACATGTTGGAGCGGTCGGCGGAGAGGTGCAGCAGCATCTGGACGTCCGCGAGCGGCACGCCGTCGAAGGTGTCCCTCGCGGCGCCGAGCTTCTGGTTCTCCTTGGTGTCCCGCGCGTCGGAGCCGATCAGGAGGATGTTGAGCGGTGTCTGGCCCGCCGCGTTGGCCTCGGCCTCGGCGGGTCTGTCCTTCTCGTCGCCGAGGTTCAGGTCGTCCTTCCTGATGTTGCCGTTCAGGTGCTGGTAGTAGAGATAACCGGCACCCGCGGTGCCGAGTATCAGGACCGCCAGGACCGTCAACGACCAGCGCAGGGCCCGGTGTCCGCGCCGCCTGTGGGCACTGCGGCTGCCCCTGGGGCGTCTGCCGTGCCCGCCGTCCACCGGCCCTGTCGCCGCCGTGCCTCTCGCGGCCTCCTGGGCGGACTCGGCGCGCGCCGCGGACTCGTCCCCGGGCCGGACGCGGTGGCCTTCGTCGCCGTACGGGCTGTGGCGGCGTCCGGGTTCACCGGTGTGGCGAAGGCGTGGCCGTGCCGTCTTCCCACGTGCTCTCGTCCCCATCTCGTCACCTCTCGCTGCCACTTGACGGATTCCGGTACGCCAGGAGCGGGGCGGAAGGCACGACGGGCCCGTCGGTTCTTCCGCGCGCACCGGTACGCGGGCCGGCCGACGCGACGACCCCTGTGCGGCGCCTCGGCCGGCCCGGGCTCGTCACGGCAGCATCCGGGGCCAGTACGTGTCCTCGTCCGAGTCGTAGACGAGGTCGCCGGCGTCGTCGTAGCCCTTGATGTGCGGCGCCGCCGTGACCTGCCGGTCCAGGACGCCGGAGGCCACGAACCATCCGTGGTCCAGGACGGCCCGGTGTGTGGCGCCGCCGTAGGAGACGCTCACCTCGGTCACGGAGGGCTCGACCGTCCCCACGACCCCCCAGCGGAACGGGAGTTGCCAGTCGCCCTTGGCGGCGAGCGGCTGCCGGAACAGCTCGCTCGCGTTGACGTCCGGCACGACCGGGCCCGCGTCGGGGGGATCGCTGTCGCGGGTGCCCGTGCTGATGCCGGACGGCTCACCGTCCTCGATGTCGCAGACCACCCGCAGACCCGCCGACCGCTCGCTCACGCCGACGACATGGAAGCCGTCGCGGGTGGCCCGCCCACCGGTGCTCTTCGCCGCCAGGATGATCCGGTAGTCCTCGGCCTTCCCCAGATCGGGGCCGCGCCCGGACGACCCCGCGCCCTCCGCGGTCAGGCACGTCTCCAGTCCGGCCGCCGCCTCGGCGAAGGTGATGCCGTCGAGCAACTGCCCCTCGCTGACAGGATGGTTGGGTCCCGACGCCTTCGCGGACGAGGGCGCCGGCGTGGTCCGCGACGTGCCGTCCGACGGTTCGACCGCCGCCGTCCGCGCGCCGCGCCCCCCGTCTCCGCCGGCCAGGGCGTACGCCCCCACGGGCAGCGCGACCAACGACATCAGCACGGCGCCGGTCACCGCCGCGCGCCGCCTGCGCTCGCTCACACCGCGCCGCCGGATCTCCGTGTACGGCACGGGCGAGGGCCTAATGGTGTACGCGTCCTCGGCCAGCAGCGCGCGCATCCGCTCCTCGAAGCCGGGGTCCCCGTCCCGCGCCCCGTCAGTCCCGAAGCCGGACGTCCGCTCGTCTTCCGCCCCGTTCACCTGCCGCCTCCCTGACCGCCGGACACCGGGCGGCCCGCGGCCAGCCCCGGATACGTACGCAACTTCGCCAGCCCCTTGGACGCCTGGCTCTTGACCGTGCCGGTCGAGCAGCCGAGCGCTTCGGCGACCTCCGCCTCCGACAGGTCCTCCCAGTACCGCAGCACCACCACCGCCCGCTGGCGCGCGGGCAGTTGGGCCAGACCGGCGAGCAGGGAACCGCGCTCCTCCACCCGGCCCGCGTTCTCGTCCCGCCTCGCGGTGTCCGGCGGAGCGGCGGTCAGCGACTCGGCGACCCGGCGCTTGCGGAAGCGGTCGCTGTTGCAGGTCACCAGCATCCGCCGGACGTACGCCTCCGGGTTGTCGGTGCGCGAGATGCGCCACCAGGACCGGTACGCCTTGGCCAGCGCGGTCTGCGTGAGATCCTCCGCGTGGTGGACGTCCCCCGTCAGCAGATACGCGGTCCGCACCAGTTGTGACCACCGCGCTCTGACGAACTCCTGGAACCGGTCCTCTTGTTCGGCCTGCATCGAGCACCCTCCCTCGCCCTCCAGACCACCGTCCGCACGGATTCGGTTGCCTCTGATGCGAAACGAGAGCGGAGGGGTTCCTGCGAACAGGGGGTTCCGCGCCCAGGGCTGGAGTCCGTCGTCTGGATCATGCTGGCGTCGCGGGTTCTGGCGCGCATAGCTGCGGCGTTGTCGTCGGTCGCCGAATCCCCCGGCTCGGGTCGGCCGGGCCGAACCGTTTCCGCGGCCGGCCTACTCCCAACGGAAGGCCCTACCGCCCACGAGCCCCGGTTGCCGGCCTGAGCGCCGCACCCAGCGCCAGCATGCTCAAGCCGAACATCAGCACACCCAGAGGAAGATGGACCGAGGGGACGTGTGCGATGCCGAGCACGACCTGCACCGAGGCGAGCACGAGGAAGACCGACGCGTGCCCGATGGGCCGGGCCGGACCGCCGCCCGGCTTCCATGCCAGCACCGCGGCCAGCACGTACAGCATCGACGCCCCGTACATCACGCGGGCGCCGACACCGTGCAGCGTCTCACCCACCGACGAGGTCAGCAGGAGCCCGGCCGAGACCGCCTGCAGGAAGATCGTCAAAGTCTGCAGAGCGATCGCGATCCGCAGGAACGAGAGGCCCCGCCGGACCTGCACCCTGGTCGCCGTCGTCGTCGCCGTCACCTCAGTGGCCATGTCACAGTCCCCGTTTCCGCCCTCGGGCAGCAGATCGATTAAGGTCTCTCACCAGCCCGACGACACAGGGCTGCGAAAGGTAAGGCGGGGGCCGCGACATGGAGATCGTCGGGGACGGCACGGACGCGATAGCCGGCGAGCGACGCCAACTGATCAATGTGGCCTACCGGCTGCTCGGCTCGCTGACCGAGGCCGAGGACGCCGTGCAAGACGCCTACACCCGCTGGTACACGCTGCCCCCGAGCCGACAGCAGGAGATCCGCTCCCCCGGCGCCTGGCTGACGACGGTGACCGGCCGCATCTGCCTGGACCTGCTCGGCTCGGCACGCTCCCGCCGCGAACGCTACGTCGGCGCGTGGCTGCCCGAACCGCTGCCCGACCGCACCGAATGGACCCCCACCGGCAGCGCTCCCACCGGCCCCGAGGACCCCGCCGACCAGATCGTCCTGGACGAGACGATCACCATGGCCTTCCTCGTCGTCCTGGAAACGATGACGCCCGCCGAACGGGTCGCGTTCGTCCTGCACGACGTCTTCCGCTACCCGTTCGCCGAGATCGGCGACATCCTCGGCCGCACCCCCGCGGCCTGCAAACAGCTGGCGGCCTCCGCCCGCCGGCGAGTGCACCCCATGGGCGCACCGGTGCCGGCCACGGGCCGGGCCGATGTCGTCAGACACGTCAAAGAGGCTTGGGAGAACAGGGACATCGCGACCCTGGTCGGTCTTCTCGACCCGGCCGCCGTGATGACCGCCGACGGCGGCGGCATGGTCGGCACCGTCCTGCGCCCGGTCGAGGGCGGCGCGCGTATCGCCGAATACATGATCGCCATCGCCGACAGAGCCCCCGGACTCCAACTCCTGCGGCGCACCGTCAACGGCGCACCTGGCCTGGTCGCCCAACAGTCCGGCATCGTGATGACCGTAGCCGCGTTCGACATCACCGACCGGCGCGTCACCCGAATCTGGGCGACTCGAAACCCGGAGAAACTACGGCCGTGGACACGGAGCGGCTAAGGGCTGTTCCGCAAGTACGGCCGTCATGGCCTGCGACCGGCTCGGCAGGGTCAGGGCCACAGCCGACGGGAGAGGGTCGAGCGATGGTGACCACGATCATCTGACGCGTGGGGCGGCCGCATGGCGCCGGCATCGTCAGCGCCCTTCACGATCGCCTGCCGCGCGCTGCTGTCAGGGGGTTCAGGCTGCCAGCCCACTGATTGCGTCGCCGATGTACTTCGCGCCGAGGATGATCAGGACGGTGGTCATGATGGCCGTGTTGTGGGCGGCCATCCATGCCTTCCACTCGCCGAGCACTTTCGCCGACTTCTGGCCGCCAAGGAGGTAGACGCCGAGCGGCAGCAGGGTGCAGAGGGACGCGATCAGGACCATGAGGAGGGCGGCGGCTGTCTTCCCGCCCGTCGAGGCCGTGCTCGCGGCGATGGAGACGGCGCCACCGACGGCCAGGACAAGGTTTTTCGGGTTGGCGACGGCGAGCGCGGCGGCGAGTCCTGCCGATTTGCCGGGGGTGAAGGTGTCGATCGCTTTCATCCAGCCCGGCGGCTCGGCCGCGTGGCCCTCTCTCGGCCGGCCCTTCCACTGCTTGACGCCCATGAGCAGGAACAGCACGCCCAGGCCCAGCTTCAGCCACAGCGTCCAGGAGGCAGGACCGTCATCGTCGCCGGATGCGCCGCCTCCCGAGCCGGCGAGGACGACGACCGTGACCAGCGCGGCGAGCGAGACCAGCCAGCCCGCCGTGAAAGCAATGCCGTTGGCCCGTCCCTTGGGAGTGGCCAGCATGAGGATCACGGCGATCAGGGGCAGGGGGCTGATGGCGATGCCGATCGCGGAGGCGAGCATCTGCCCGACGGCGTCTCCCACGGTGGACTCAGCCCTTCGCCACGATGGGCGGCAGCTGGTAGGTGCCGTCGAGGACGGACTGCCTGGGCGTGTAGAGGCGGATCATGGGCCGGAAGTCGCCCTCCGGGGCGGGCAGCCAGTTCGCCGCCTCGGCCGGGCTGTCGGGCCGTTCCCGTTGGATGACGACGGTCAGCGAGCCGTCCTCGTCGTATGCCAGGCCGGGGGTGCGGTCGCCGAGTGAGTAGCGGCCCGCGGGGTTGGCGACGAGGTAGTAGTCGGGGGTGTCGTACATCGTCACGGACCAGAACGACTCGACGGGCGGCGGCTGTTCGAAGCGCAGGGTGTAGGACCGGGATCCGTTCAGCTGTTCGCCGTCGGAGTCGGTGAAGGTATGGGCGTACACCGCCTCGTAGCCGTGGTTGCCCCACAGCGCGGCCCGCGCCGCGGCGGCCCGTACGAGGTAGGACGCCTCCCGGTCGGCGATTTTCCATTGCGGCGCGTCGATCGTCCCGATGCCGAGGTGGTCGAGGTTGTAGTCGAACAGGTGCGGGTTGGCTTCCCAGGCGCCCGGCGGTCGTCCGTCGTCGGCAGGGGGATTCGACGCGGCTTCGACCCGCGCCTTGCCGGCCGCTAGCCCCTCGGTGAGGGCTTTGACGAGGGAGGGGTCGGCGTTCACGTACGGCGTGGGGCCTTCTTCGAGCAGCCCCAGGGGTTGGAAGCGTTCCTGGTAGTCCTGGTCGGGGCCGGCGGGCGGGAAGTCGGCCATCCAGAGGCGTAGCTGCTCGTAGAAGCGCAGTTCCTCGGGCACGGCGGGATCGGGTGCGGGCAGGCCCGTGCGGTGGGTGGCTGTGTCGAGCGGGGTGAGGGTGAGCCGCTGCTGCAGGGCATGGACGCGGGGCATGTCTTCGGGGCCGTCGCATGCGTTGCGGCCCACGACGGAGATCACCGTGGTGGGTGCTTCGATCACCCCGCGCACCTGGTTGGGTGCGGTGCCGGACCAGCCGGGCGGGACGATGAGCCAGTCTCCTTCTTCCGTACCGGTGGCGCGTTTTCCCAGGTAGGCGAAGTTGTTGCTCCATACGTCCACGAACTGCAGGACGTAGTACGCGCCGGCGGTGTCCGGGACGTGGAGCAGGACGGGGCCGCCGGACAGGTCGACCTGGGCGATGGAGTAGACGGTGTCGTTGTTCACGGACACGAAGTGGGCGTCGGGGGTGGCCAGTTTGGTGGAGTGCCCGAACTGGTTGAAGGGGGTCGGCGCCAGCGAGCCGAAGCCCTTGTGCATGAACGCGGAGATCATGGAGACGTCGAAGACGAGGGGGTAGCCGTAGACGTACGCGTCGGCGGCCAGGTCGGTGAGGCTGTCGGCGCCACTCGCACTGCTCTGGCTGGTCCTGCTGGTCATGGCCGGCTCCCGTCAGACGTCGACGCTCAGGGCGGGCAGGGTCCAGGAGCCGTCCAGGACCGAGGTCTCGGGGCCGTACACGCGGATGGCGATGGTGAAGGGCCCGTCGGGCGCGGGCAGCCAGTTCGCCTCCTGTTTCGGGTCGGCCGGGCGGTGTTTGCTCACGTAGAGGGTCAGGCCGCCGTCGTCGTCGTGGACCAGTCCGGGGGTGCGGTCGCCGATCGAGTACCGGTCGATCTCGTTGGCGACGAGAAGCCGCTCGGGCAGCCGGTAGATCGTGGCCGACCAGAAGTAGCGGGCCGGCGGGAGCGCGCCGGGGGCGAAGTGGATGACGTGGTCGTGCGTGGAGGCGTTCGGCGGCCGGTTGCCCTGGTCGTCCTGAATCCACCCCGCGTACCACGCCTCAGCCGCCGGCAGTCCGTACAGGCCCTTGTCGACGCCGACCGCCCTGGTCAGGTAGTCGTTGCCGTGCTCCGCGCGGGTGCCGAACCAGTGAGTGGAGTCAGCGGCGTCCTTCTTCGCTTCCTCCAGGTGTGCGCGGGCGTCCGCGATGCCCTGCTCTGCCGCGGCGCGGATCTCGGGGGTCAGGGCGGCGGGCTCGAATTCGCCACTGCCGGTGACACCAAGCGCGGCGAGCCGGTCTCGCGGTTCCCGTTCGCCGGCGAGGACGGGGAAGAACTGGAGCAGGAAGTCGAGAAGGGTGAAGAACTCGACGGTCGCGAGGTCCTCCTCCCGCCAGAGCGGCCACACGGGTTCGTCGGCCGGGTGGGGTGCGACAGTGTCGGTGAACTCGGACAGCGGGCGCAGCACGTACTGCTCCTGAATGGCCCGCAGGGCCGGTACGTCCTCGGGGCCGGCCAGATAGGTGCGGCCCAGGATGCCGACCAGGAACGTGTCGGCGCGCAGTACGCCCGCGATGCCCTCGGGAACGACACCGTCCCAACCGGGTCCGGCGACCAGGTAGTCACCCGCCTTTGAGCCGGTCGTCCGGGAGCCGATGCAGCCGATGTAGGAGGTGTCCAGGTCGTGCAGCGGCAGTACGTAGTACCGGTCCACGGCCGGCACCGAGATCACGTAGGGCTCGGTGCGCAGGTCCAGCCAGGCCCACGAGTAGGGGGTGTCGTTGTTCGGTGTCACCACGTCGGTGTTGGCCGCGGTGAACGGCTGCGAGTAGTGCCGGAAACACCCGAAGCCCCCCACGTAACGGGGGTCGTCGGAGTCGACCGCCTGCGGGTACATCGTCCGGTAGTTCTCCAGGAGCGCGTACCCCCAGATCCATCCCTCGGCCGCGGTCCTCCGCGCCTCCTCTACCGTCAAATCCGACACACCGGCCTCCTCGCACAGAGCGCACATATCCCTCCAAAATGTCACGCTACTTCGTGGGTCGCATCCGCGGCCCTGTCCCTCGGGCACCGAACCGGGCACAGTGAAGGAGCCGGCTATGGGGCTCACGAGATACTCTCCGGGGCCGTCGGGGTGAGAGCCGGACGGGAACACTCGAACGGGCTGGTGGCAGGCTGGCTGAGGCATTACGGTCCGGGCTTGCTGCGGGGGGACGTACTGGGGGCACTCACCGCGTGGGCGCTGATCGTCCCCGAGAGTGTCGCCTACGCGCAGATCGCCGGGCTGCCCCCGCAGAACGCGTTCTACGCGGCCCCCGTGGCTCTGCTGGTGTACGCGTTGTTCGGCCGCTCCAACTTCCTGATCGTCGGGGCGACGTCGGCGGCGGCGGTCCTGTCCGCGGCGGCGGTATCCGGCATCAGCGGGGATCCACAGGACGCCGTCGGCCTCTCGGCCGCTCTCGCGGTCATCGTCGGGGCGGTGCTGCTGATCGCCGGCGTTGCCCGCCTGGGGTTCATCACCAACTTCCTCGCCGAGCCCGCCCTGGTGGGCTTCCTGTTCGGGATGGCCCTGACCATCGTCGTCCGGCAGGGTGCCAAGCTCGTCGGCGTCTCCAGCGGGGACGGCGACTTCTTCGAGCGCCTGTGGACCATCCTGAGCAAGGCACCCGACTGGTCGCTCGCCACGCTCGCCGTCGGAGCCTGCGCGCTGACGCTGCTGTTTCTGCTGGAACGGTTCGTGCCTCGCCTGCCCGCCGCGCTGATCGTGCTCGCCCTCGCACTGGCTCTCTCTGCACCACTGGGCCTGAAGGACCACGGCGTCGACGTCGTCGGCGAGATTCCGGCGGCCGTCCCCGTACCGCACCTGCCGGGCATCGCGGCCGGCGACTGGATCGCCCTGTCGGCGGGTGCGCTCGGCGTCGCCCTGGTGGTCTTCGCCGAGGCGTTCAGCATCGCCAACCGCTTCGCGCGCGAACACGGCCAGGAGGTCGACGCCGACCGCGAGATGGCCGCGGTCGGTCTCAGCAACATCGCCGTCGGCCTGGTCCGGGGTTTCGTCGTTTCGGGCAGCGCCTCACGCAGCGCCGCGGCGACCGCAGCGGGCGGCCGCACCCCGATGGTGTCCCTGATCGCCGCGGGCCTGATCCTGCTGACCGGAGCCTTCCTCACCCCGCTCTTCACCGACCTGCCCGAACCCGTCCTGGGCGCGATCGTGATCGTGGCCGTACGCGGCTTCATGCGGGTGGGCGAACTGCGCCGCTACGCCGCGCTGGACCGGCAGAGCCTGTGGGTGGCGCTCACCGCCCTGATCGGCGTCCTCATCTTCGACCTGCTTCCCGGACTGCTGCTGGCCGTGGCGCTCTCTCTCGTTCTCTTCATCGCCGCCGCCAGCCGGCGCAACGTCGCCGTCCTCGGACGCCTGCCCGGCACTCATCTGTACGCCGACACCGCACAGCACCCGGACGCGGCCACCACCCCCGGCGTGCTCGCCGTACGGCCCGACGGCAGCTTGTTCTTCGGCAATGTCAACCGCGTTCGCCTCGCCGTCCGTGATCTGGTCGCGGACGCTTCCCCGCCATCGCGCGCCGTCGTCCTGGACCTGACCGGCAGCTACCGGCTCGGCATCCCGGTCCTCGACACGCTCGACGAACTCAGAGGGGAACTGGCCAGGAAGGACATCACCCTGCACTTGGCTCACGTACGGGCACGCGCCGAACGGGACCTGGCCCGGCACGCTCTGTCGGATCGCATCGGACCGCACGGCCTCCACTGCACCGTGGATGACGCCGTCTCGGAGGCGATCGGCGGGACGAGCTGAACAGAGGGCCGGCATCGTGGCGCTCGCCGCGCTGCCCACGATCCAGCCGAGGACCGGGATCGAGGCGAAAGTACGACAACTCGACGCCGATGGATCTTTGACGTCTCGTGGCAGCAGGCTTAGAGCGCAGGCGGCGCCATTCGGCGGAGCCGCCGGCGAGCACGACGGCTCCTGTGAGAGACGTGCACAGGCCGGCGGATCGAGGATCGGCGGCATGACGGGGGCTCACTCCGAGGTGCGGGCGGAGCCGGCGGCGCCGAGGGCGGGGAACACGAGAGGCCTCCAGGGAGTCGGTGTGGCCCGCCTCGGTGACGGGCAGCCGCCGACTATGCGGGAGCTGGGGGGGAGCCCCGCAACCCGCTGTCACCTGCCGTCCTCCTCCGAAGAGTTGAGGGACGCGCGGCGCGTCATCTACCTCTCCCCAGCCTGGAGGGACGGCCAGTGCGGACGGTACGTCCTCGTGGCGTCGGCGACCAGGACGTGCACCTGGTCGCGTCGGGTGGCCATCCGGCGGGTGGTGCAGGCCAGGCTAGGACGGCCAGGGCGAGTGGCACGGTGGCCGCGGCGATGGCGATGGCGACGGTGCGGGACGGCTGCCGTAGCGCGCCGTTTATCCCGATGCCCGCGCTTGACTTGAAGCAGTCGTTGTCCGGAAGCCCGACCCGGCTGAGGAAGTCGGCGGTGCGCGGGGCGAGTTCGTTGCCGGGTGCGTCGTGGCGGGGGAAGTACACGACGCCGGTCGGACCGAACGTCTCCAGCAGTTCGTCCGGTGTGACGGCGAAGCTCATGCGACGGACACTGCCCAGTCGTGGGCACCGCTCCAGCCGCCGCCCGAGCGGAAGAGGACCCGCTCTCCCGCAGCTCGCGTACCCGAAAAGGACCCGTGTTCCCGCTGCTCACGCATCGGAAACGGACCCGTCCACCCCGCCGCTCGCGGCTCCGGAGTGGTTCCGAACTGCGATGTGAGTTGGACGTTTGTGCGGGCGAAGACGGTGCAGACGGTGAACTGACACAACACCTACACGATCAACGGAGACACACCATGGGCATCATCGCGTGGATCATCATCGGCCTCCTCGCCGGCGCCATCGCCAAGGCCCTGATGCCGGGCAAGGACCCGGGTGGCATCATCATCACCATGCTGATCGGCATCGCCGGTGGTCTGCTCGGTGGTTGGCTCGGCAAGGTCGTCTTCGGCGTCGACTCCGTCGACGGGTTCTTCGAACTCTCCACCTGGATCGCCGCGATCGTCGGTTCCGTGATCCTCCTCTTCATCTACCGTCTCGTCACCGGCAACCGGCACTCGCACCGCCACGCGTAAGCCGCTGACGACACGACCTCTGCACGCGCGGACGGCTCCCTCCCCTGGAGACAGGGCGGGAGCCGTCCGCGCGTACGGGGGGATTCTCCGATTCCGCGCCGTGCCGGTACGCGGGAACCGCATCGCAGTCCTCGACTCCCCCCTCCTGGGCTCCCCCCTCCTCGACTCCCCCCTCCTCGGCTCCCCCGTCCTCGGCTCCGGCGCCTCGGCCGCACCGCTCCCGTCCACCCGGCCGAGCCGGCGCGGGAAAGCCCCGTACGCACGCGGTGAGGCCCGCCGGGTCCCCGGCGAAGACGTGGGGTCCGTGCGGCGATGAGTTCGGGCGCCGGAGCCGGTCTGCCTTGGTATGACACGCATCATCGCCGACATCTCCGTATCGCTCGACGGCTTCGTCACCGGGCCCGACCCCGGACCGGACAACGGCCTCGGCACAGGCGGGGAGGCCCTGCACACGTGGGCGTTCTCCGACGACCCCGACGACCGCCGGCTCCTTCGCGAGGGGACCGCGCGCTCCGGCGCCGTAGTCCTCGGCCGCCGTCTCTTCGACGTGGTGGACGGCCCGGGAGGCTGGGACGACACGGTCGGTTACGGCGCCGGCGAGGTCGGCAGGCCCGCGTTCGTCGTCGTCACCGGCTCGCCCCCGAAGTCGGTGCGGACGGCGAACCTGGACTGGACGTTCGTCACGACCGGACCGGCCGACGCCGTCGCCGCCGCACGCGAGCGAGCCGAGGCGGCGTCCGCGGCGAGCGGCAAGGACCTCGACGTCGTCCTCATGGGCGGCGGCGCCACGATCCGCTCCGCGTTCGACGCGGGGCTGGTCGACGTGCTGATCTTGCACCTGGCGCCCGTCGTGCTCGGCTCGGGGACGCCCCTGTTCACCGGCGGCACTCCGCGCACGCTGGTCCAGCGGAGTGTCATCTCGACGTCGACCGTGACGCACCTGACCTACGACGTGCGGTGACGAAGTCGGAGACGGATACGGCGGGCCGCCGGGGTCGTCGTGACCCCGGAGGGCCGTCGAGCGCCGTGCCGTCCTTGCAGTCCTGTGCCCAGTCTCAGAGGCGGAGGCCCCCTGTGAGCGGACCGCGTGGTCAGGGCTGGCGGCTCGCGAGGACGCAGAACTCGTTGCCCTCCGGGTCGGCGAGCGTGACCCAGCTCTCGTCACCCGTCTGGCCGACGTCGGCGTGCCGGGCGCCCAGGTCGAGCAGGCGGCGGACCTCGTCGTCCTGCTCCCGGTCGGTGGGGTTGACGTCGATGTGGAGCCTGTTCTTGACGGTCTTGCCCTCGGGGACGCGCGCGAAGGTCAACGCCGGTGGCACGGGGCCGGGCCGGCTCTTGCCCTCGGGCACCGCGGGCGAGCCGATGCTGACGACCCCGTCCTCCTCGTCCTGCACCTCGTAGTCGAGGACCGCGCACCAGAAGCGGGCCAGGGCGTGGGGATCGGCGCAGTCGACGGCCAGCTCGGTGAACTTGCTGCTCATGGTCGGGACCCTCCCGGTCGAGTGACGGCTCCGCCGGTCTGACGCACCGCGCCTCGGCGGGCACGGGGAAAAAGATGTGCTCACGCAGGCTCCGCGCGGCCTCGCCCGAGAGCGCGCCTGCCCCCGGCGCGGGGCGCCGGGGGCAGATTCGGTGAGGTGGTCAGCGCTGCGGTGTGCCGTCGCTCCCGTAGGAGCGGCGGGCCGCGTCGGCGGCCTTGTCGGTCTGGGCGTCGTACTTGTCGCCCGTACGCTGATCGACCGCCCGCTCGGCTGCCTCCACGCCCTTGTCGGCCTGGTCGGGGTGGCCCTTGGCCATGTTCTTGGCCTTGTTCGCCATGTCACCCAGCTTGCCCATGTCGTACCTCCCGGCAGCTTGTGTGTCGTACCCAGCGGCAAGTACCCCATGAGCGGACCGCAAACGTGGGCCGGCTCCTCGCCGCCGGCGCCGGTGCCCGGTCCGCCCCGCGCGCCGCGGCTCTAGGGAGCCGTCCCGGTCCAGGTCACGGGCAGTTCGTGGACGCCGTAGATGTTCATGTCGGTCCTGAGTTTCACCTCGGCGGCGGGAACGGCGAGTGCGAGGGTCGGGAAGCGGCGCAGCAGTCCGCCGAACCCGGCGCGCATCTCGATCCGGGCCAGTTGCGCGCCGAGGCACTGGTGCAGGCCGTGGCCGAAGGTCAGGTGGCCGCGGGCCGTGCGGTGGACGTCGAGGGTGTCGGGGTCCTCGAAGCGCGCGGGGTCGTGGTTGGCGGCCAGCAGGGAGACGACGACGGTCGATCCCTGGGCGATCGTCTCGCCGCCGAGCTCGATGTCCTCCGTGGCGTACCGGTAGAAGATGTCGGCGACGGAGAGGTAGCGCATGAGCTCCTCCACGGCGTCGGGGAGCAGGCCCGGGTCGGCGCGGAGTTCGGCGACCTGGTCCGGGTGTTCCAGGAGCGCGAAGGCTCCGAGTCCCAGCATGTTGGCGGTCGTCTCGTGGCCCGCGAGGAGCAGCAGGAAGCCGATGCCGGTCAGTTCCTCGACGGTGAGGTCGTCCCGGGCGGCCAGGTCGGACAGGATGTCCTGGCCCGGGGCGGCGCGTTTGCCGGTGACCAGTTCCGCGAGATAGCCGGTCAGGCCGGTGTACGCGGCGATCTTCTCGTCCAATGCCACGTCCCGTTCGAGGAAGGTGGCGATGTCGGCCTGGAACTTCTCGCGGTCGGCGTAGGGGACGCCGAGCAGTTCGCAGATCACCTGTAACGGCACCGGCAGCGCGAACTCCTTGACCAGGTCGACGGGCGGGGTCAGGCGTGCCATCGCGTCCAGCTGCCGTTCGACGATGTCGACGATGTGCTCTTCGAGTTCCTTCAGGCGCTTGACCGTGAAGGCACCGGTGAGCAGCCGCCGCAGCCTCGTGTGGTCCGGCGGGTCCATGCTGATGAACAGGCCCGGCACCTGCGGGGACGGCTCGGTGACCGCGGGCATGCCGGGGACGTCGTAGGGGATGTGAAGGGCGCCGAGGTCCTGGCGGGAGCTGAAGCGGGGGTCGGCCAGGAGCGTGCGGGCCGCTTCGTGGCCCGTGACCAGCCAGCCCTTGTGTCCGTCGGGGAACACCAGCGGGCTGACGGGGCGGGTGTCGCGCAGCCGGGTGATGTCACGGGGCGGGTTGAAGGGGCCCGCGTCGCGCTCCGTCGGGAGGCCTTGCGGGGTGGGAGGTGACTGACTCATCGGACTTCCTTTCGTGGGGGGATGCGTGGCCGCCCTCGCGCCGCCGGCGGGCCCGGCTCGCGGTGGAGGCGAGCCGTGGCCCCGGGGCGCGTCGCGGTCACGGCACCGGTCGCGCCGAGGCGCGGGCGGTGGGTCAGGCGGCGTCGAGGGCGTCGGTGATCTTGCGGGTCATGGCGGCCAGGGTGGGGTTGGCGGTTCCGCCCTTGGCGGTGCGGGCGCCGGCCTCGACGGCGACCAGGACGGTGTCGCGGAAGTTGCCGGCCTCCTCGGGCGCCTGCTTCCTCAGCAGGTCCATGGCCTGGGTGAGGGCGGGCAGGACACGGTCGGCGATCTCGGCCGCGGACTTGCCGCCCAGGTCACCCACCGACGACTTCTCCGCCAGCACGTGCCCGACCGGGCCGGTCGCCGAGGTCAGCGCGATGCTGCCCTGGGTGGCCACCTTGTGCGGGGAGTCGGCCCCGGCGGCGGCGGCCATCAGCGTGACGGCCCCGTAAGCGGCGTTGCGCAGGGTGACCTTGTCCTGGTCGCTGAAGGTGACAGACATGGGGGCTCCTTAGTACGTCGAACACCGTTCCCGGCGTCGCTCCGTTTCCGTGGCCCCATCATGGCACACATCTGGCGCCATCGTGAATCAATCTGCGCCAACTACGAGCCACTGCGTGGTCGCCGCAGTGACACGACAACCGGAAGCCGCGGACCATTCCGCCCGCCGACCGCCCGCTCGGCGCGCTCACCTGCCGTTTCACCGCCATGAACTGTGCGGCTACAGGCGGCGCGACAGCACCCGCAGCACTGTTGGCACATAAACGGCTCCACATGGCACCACTCATGTGTCATGATGGTGTTGTCAGCAGCGCACGCTCGGCTTCACCGCCGGATGCGCTTCTCAGGGACCGGACGGCAAAGGGGCGGATCATGGAGACAGCACGGAGCCGACAGCAGGCGGGCGCCCTCGCCGCCTTCGCCCGCTTCGTACTCTGCGGTGGCGGGGTGGGGGTCGCCTCCAGCTTCGCGGTGGCCGCCCTGGCACCCTGGACGACCTGGGTCCTGGCCAACGCCGTCATCACGGTGGCCTCCACGCTGCTGGCCACCGAGCTGCACGCCCGCTTCACCTTCGGCGCCGGCAGGCGCGCGACCCGGAGCCAGCACTTGCAGTCGGCCGGGTCCGCGACGGCCGCGTACGCGGTGACCTGCGCGGCGATGTTCGTCCTGCAACTGCTGGTGGCGGCGCCCGGCGCGGTGCTCGAACAGGTCGTGTACCTGTCCGCCTCCGCGCTCGCCGGCGTCGCACGGTTCGCGGTGCTGCGGCTGGTCGTCTTCGCCCGGGGCCGTTCGCAGTCCGCGGTCCGCGAGCGCACCGCCTCCCCCGTGTCCGCGGCCGTCAACCGCACCGCGGCCCCGGCCGGCCCGGCGGCACTCTGCCCCGCCGCCTGAGCGCCCCGGACGTCGGACCCGACCACCGCCGCCCCAGTCAGCCACCCCTCGCCCCCGGCTCTCCGCCGGGGGCGAGTTCGTGAGCAGCCGTACAGCTCGAACGGCGGGTGGTCAGGCGGAGTTCACCTCGCGGGACGCAGCGTGCGCTCACCGGGGCGGCACGCGGCTCGGTGCAACGCTCAGCCGGACGGCCTCACTTGAGAACGCGTGCAGAGCACCTCGAAGCGCGCTCCAGCACACGGCTGCCACCGGCGTGAGTCCGCGTATCGTCCCAACTCCTGACC
The DNA here is from genome assembly GCF_055565855.1 of Streptomyces sp. NPDC028308. Lineage (NCBI taxonomy): Bacteria > Bacillati > Actinomycetota > Actinomycetes > Kitasatosporales > Streptomycetaceae > Streptomyces > Streptomyces sp. NPDC028308. The sequence continues at coordinate 6,353 of NZ_JBVHTO010000014.1, read as the reverse complement.
CAGTTCCGGGTTCCAGGTCCTCGGGCCGGGCCGGAGTGTCTTTCGATGGAGTCGCCATGCCGAAGGCCGACGAGCCCGAGCTGCGTCTGTTCGTGTTCCATCACTCCGGTGGCTCGCATCGGATGTACCGCGACTGGCTGTCCGCCTTCCCGGCCGGCTGGGACGTACAGGTCCCGGACGCGCCCGGCCGCGGACCCGGCGACGAACGCCCTCCGCTGGACGACACGGGCGCCCTGCTGGAGTACTTCCTGCACGAACTCGACGACCGGCTGACCGGCCGGTTCGCGTTCTTCGGGCACAGCATGGGCGGGCTCGTCGCGTACGAACTGACGCGCCTGCTCCTCGACTCGGGTCGTACGCCACCGGTCTGGCTCGGCATCTCCGCGCGCGGCACCCTCCACCCCGACGGGGACCCCGCGCGCCGGCATCTGCTCTCCGACCCGGACCTGCGCCGGGAGTTGATGGCGATGGGCGGTACGTCCTCCTCGGTCCTGGACCACGACGAACTGTGGGACCTGTTCAGGCCGACGATCCGCGCGGACCTGCGGATCAGCGAGAGCTGGCGCACCAGCCCCCTCGCCGCGCCGCTGCCGGTGCCCCTCTCCGTGTTCGGCGGAACCGCGGACCACGTGGCGCCGCCGCACCGCATGGAGGGCTGGGCGGCCGCCACCGAACACTTCCTGGGCGCGCACCTCTTCGACGGCGGCCACTTCTACTACCAGGACCGGCTCCCCGAGGTCGCCGCGCGGATCCAGCAGGACGTGCACCGCGCCCTGCTCCTGGGCCGGGCGCCCACCGGGACACGCCGATGACCGTACTCGACGTTGCCGCACCGGCGCCGGTGCGGGCCGAGCCCACCGAGTTCCGGCTGCTGGGCCCGGTGGTCGTGCACGACGGGTCGAGCGGGGCGGGCATCGTACCCACCGGGGCCAAACAGCGGGCGCTGCTCGCCACCCTGGTCATCCACGCGGGCGAACGCCTGCCCGTGGACCGGCTGGTGGAGGAGCTGTGGGGCGACCGGCCCCCGGCCAACGCGCCGAACGCCCTCCAGGCGCATGTCGCCCGGCTGCGCCGGCTGCTGCCCGCCCGCGGCCACAAGTGGATCAGCACGCTCCCCACCGGATACCTGCTGACCCTGGGCCACGCCTCGACCGACGTGGAGCGCTTCACCCGGCTGTCCAGACAGGGCAGGGCGGCGGTCCCCGACAACCCCCGGTACGCGTCCGAACTCCTCGGCCACGCCCTGTCGTTGTGGCAGGGACTTGCCCTCCAGGACAGCCGTCACGGGCCGATCTGCACGGCCGAGGCGGAGCGCCTGGAGGAACAGCGCCTGGCCACCCTGGAAGCGTTGTACGAGGCGAGTCTCAACTGCGGTCGCTACGCCGAGATCACCTGCGACCTGGAGCGGCTGACCATGGACCACCCGCTGCGTGAGCGCTTCTACGACCTGCTGATGATCGCCCTGTTCCGGAGCGGCCGGGAGGCGGAGGCACTCGGCGTCTACGAACGCGCGCGCCGCCATCTCGTCGGCACCCTCGGCGTCGAACCGGGCCCGGCCCTGCGGTGCCGTATGGAGGCGATCCTCAACCACTCCCCCACGCCCGCCGCCGGGCATCCGCGCCACGCGGACCTCGCGACGCAGATGGCGCACTTGCAGACCCGCATCGACCAACTGGTTTGTGATCAGCAGGAGTTGCTGCGAAGGGTTCAACAGGAACGCGAAGGCCGGTGACACCTCGGCGCCACCGCAGCCGAGCCGCGGGACCGGTGAACGCGCGTACGGCGCACTCCGGCCGGTGCCGGAGTACGCCGTACTGGAGCGGGGACAGGCCGGAGCCGTGCCGTGGGAGGCCGGCTAGGCCGGGTCGCTGTTGAACTTCGAGGCCGACCAGAAGTAGCCGAGCACGGCGAGGCCGACGCACCAGGCCGTGGCGAGCCACCCGTTGTGGCCGATCCCGCTGCCGAGCAGGAGTCCGCGCAGGGTCTCGATGGCGGGCGTGAAGGGCTGGTACTCGGCGATGGGCTGGAACCAGCCCGGCATGGTGTGCAGGGGGACGAAGGCGCTGGAGATCAGCGGCAGGAAGATCAGCGGCATCGCGTTGTTGCCGGCGGCCTCGGCGCTCGGGCTGATCAGGCCCATCCCGACCGCGATCCAGGTCAGCGCCAGGGAGAACAGCACGATCAGGGCGAAGGCAGCGAGCCACTCCAGGACCGTGGCGTCGGTCGACCGGAAGCCGATCGCGACGGCGACGGCGCCGACCAGGACCACGCTCATGACCGACTGCAGGACGCTGCCGACGACGTGCCCGATGATCACGGAGCCGCGGTGGATGTTCATGGTGCGGAAGCGGGCGATGATGCCCTCGGTCATGTCGTTGGAGACGGACACGGCCGTGCCGATGGTGGTGGAGCCGATGGTCATCAGCAGCACACCCGGCACGAGGTACGCGATGTAGTCGGAGCGGTCGGCGCCGCCGCCGAGGCCCGCGCTCATCGCGTCTCCGAAGATGTAGACGAAGAGGAGCAGCAGCATGACGGGGGTCAGCAGCAGGTTCAGGGTGAGGGAGGGGTAGCGCCGGGCGTGGAGCAGGTTGCGGCGCAGCATCGTGTTCGAGTCGCGCACGGCGAGGGACAGGGAACTCATCGGGTCGTCTCCTTGGGCTGCTCGGCCGCGCCGGGCGCGGTGTGGCTGTCGGTGAGGGCGAAGAACACGTCGTCGAGGTCGGGGGTGTGCACGGTCAGCTCGTCGGCCTCGATGCCGGCGGAGTCCAGCCAGTCGAGGATGGAACGCAGCTCGCGCTGGCTGCCGTCGCTGGGGATCCGCAGCGCCAGTTCCTCGTCGTCGCGGGTGGCCTCGCTCAGCGCGGCGGCGGCGGACCGGTAGGCGGCGGGGTCGGTGAACCGCAGGCGTACGTGGCCGCCCGGGATGAGCCGCTTGAGTTCCTTGGCGGTCCCCTCGGCGGCGATCCTGCCGTCGTGCAGGACGGCGATGCGGTCGGCGAGTTCGTCGGCCTCCTCCAGGTACTGCGTGGTGAGGAAGACGGTGACGCCGCCGGTGACGAGCTCGCGGATGATCTGCCACATGGTGTGGCGGGAGCGCGGGTCGAGGCCGGTCGTCGGTTCGTCGAGAAAGATGATGCGCGGATCGCCGACGAGCGTCATCGCGATGTCCAGGCGGCGCTTCATGCCCCCGGAGTAGGTGGCGGCGGGCTTCTTCGCGGCCTCGATGAGGTCGAACCGCTCCAGCAGTTCGGCGGTGACGCGCCTGCCCTCCTCGCGGGGGAGGTGGTGCAGGTCCGCCATGAGGAGCATGTTCTCCTCGCCGGTGATCAGGTTGTCGACGGCGGAGAACTGCCCGGTGACGCCGATCGCGGCGCGGACGCCGTCGGGTGAGCCGGCGATGTCGTGCCCGGCTACCTGGGCCTGCCCGCCGTCGGCGGTGATGAGGGTGGAGAGGATCTTGACGGCGGTGGTCTTGCCGGCACCGTTCGGGCCGAGCAGCGCGAAGACGGACCCGGCCGGGATGTGCAGATCGATGCCGTCGAGGACGGCCTTGTCGCCGTACGACTTGCGCAGGCCGACGGCGGAGACGGCGGCCGGTGACGGACGGCCGTCAGCCTGCCTGGACATGGGCATGACAGAAGAAGGCATGGGAGCCCTCCGTTCGAGGCGAGGTGGTGGGGTGGTGCGGCGGATCGCCGAGGTGGTGCCGTCGCTCCGGCGCGGGCGACGGGCCCGCCCACGAGCGGGTGTTGACGGTTCGTATGCTGTGAAACGCTCACCGGGTGGTGCCGTGCCGGGAGGTACGAGCTGTCGCGGTATGCCAACTGGCGCGACAGGAAGCCCTGTTGCCGTAGCGGCACCGACCGCTCCGCCCGGGCGGTGGGGCCGATCACCGGGCCGCGCCGACGTCTCGGCCCGCACCGGTATGACGGTCGCCGAGCCGGTACTCGGGTGATGGATCGGTGCGGGACCGGCTGCCGCGTAGGGCGCTCATGCCTCAACCGGGCGGCTGCGTCCTGTTGTCGAAGAGGTGTACTCGGACGGCGGCGCGGTGGATGCGACCGGTGGCCCGAGGGGCGGTCACGCCTTGGCGCGGCGGATGTCGATGTTGCCGTGCCGGGTGCGGGCGAGGATCCTGACGGTGTTCTCGCCGCCGTCCTGGGCCTCGGACACGGTGAGGGTGTTGCGTACCTGCCCGGAGCCCGAGCTGACGTCGAGCCAGGCTGCCGTGCCCTCGCGGACGCCGATGTCGATGGCGCCGTAGGAGGTCTCCAACTGGACGGTGCCGCGCACCACTTCGTCCACGCGCAGGGTGCCGTGGGCGGTGGTGGCCGTGACCGAGTCCTCGGCGCGCCGGATCTCGATGTCGCCGTTGGCGCCGCTCACCCGGAGTTCGCCGGTCGCGGCGGCCACGGTCGTGGTGCCGTGCGAGTTCTTCAGGACGGCGGGGCCGTCGAGCAGACCGACGCGCACGCTGCCGGAGCTGGTGGTGATCTCGGCCGAGCCCTCGACCCGTTCGACGGTGATCGACCCGTGCGAGGCCTTCAGCTGGAGCGGCCCGGTGGCGTCGAGGCGGACGTCACCGGAGGAGGTCTTCACACGGACCTCGCCGAGCCGGCCCTCGCCGAGCACCTGGACCCAGGCGCCGGTCAGGTCGATGCGGGAGCCCTCGGGCAGTTCCACCGTCACGTCGACGGTGCCGGTGCGGCCGAACAGGTTGGTCTTGGGCGTCCTGACGGTGAGCGCGCCGCTCGCGTGCCTGACCTCGGTCTGGTCGGCGGTCCGCACGTCCAGGTCCTTCTTCGGGTCGCGAGGCGTGACCTGGACGAGCGTGTCGGCGCGCTCGCTCGCGGTGAACTGGATGGAACCGGCGTCCACGTGCGCCGTGACCGAGATCGCTGCGGGAGTGTCGAAAGAAGGCATGGCTGCCCCGTCCTCTTGGGTCCTAGGGCGTCCCCGCTGGTGGGACGTGTTGTGGATGAAAGGGGTGCGTGCGCGGGCGCGGTCAGCGCACCCAGCCCGTGAAGCTCTGGCCGACGGTCTGGGCCTTCTCCGTCGGCCGGGGCCGCGTGCCGCCGTCGACCGCCGCCGCCACGGCCCGTACGAGCCACGCGTTGACCGAGAGGCCCTCACGGCTCGCGGCCTCCTCGGCACGTGCCTTGAGATGGGCCGGCAGACGCAGGTTGACGCGGGCGGTGCCGCCCTCGTCGCCGTCGGCGGGCACGGGGGCCCGGAACGGTTCGGCGGGCGCGGCGGGTTCCGCCGGGGTGTCGGCGTAAGTCGGCGGCAGGGTCACGACGAAGTCGGGGTCGAGTCCGCGCAGCCGTACGTCGACGGAGCCGGGGGCGAGTTCGCGGGTGATCTCGTCCATCGCGGCGGAGAGCACGTTGAGCAGAGTCAGCCGGGTCGCCGACTCCAGGGGCACGGTGAGCCGCTCGGCGAGCTCGCGGGCTTCGTCGCCGCCGGTTTCGGCGGCCACCGCGAGTTCGCGGCGGAGGGTGTCGACATACGGCGTGAGGTCCATGACGCCATGATTGCACCATGATGGCACCACACGCAAGCACCACGGGTACTCCGTAGCGGACGAGTTTGGCCACCACCCACCTCACCTGCGGAAACGTAACGCCTGCACCTCGGTTCAGAGTGGCACCACCGGTGTTTCCGTGCTGCTGGAGGCAGGTGGTGACGCCCGGCAGCACCATGTGGCGCCAAGTGGTGCCACGCGAGGCCACCCGAACTGTGCCCGCTGCCGCTCGTGACTGCGGACCGGACACCGGAACGGCCGCACTCCGAATGGCGCCGAGACGGACCCGGAGGCCGCATACGGGGATCGGCCCCGGCCCTCCTTCGCGTTACTCGACCGGTTCGACGCCCGCGCGCAGCAGCCCGTAGGTGTACGCGTCCTCCAGGGCCTGCCAGGAGGCGGCGATGACGTTCTCCGCGACGCCCACGGTGGACCACTCCTCCTGGCCGTCCGTCGTGGAGATGAGGACCCGGGTGGCCGAGTCCGTGCCGTGCCTGCCCTCCAGGATGCGCACCTTGTAGTCCACGAGCCCGAACTTGGCGAGCTGGGGGTAGATGCGCTCAAGGGCCACGCGCAGGGCGCGGTCGAGGGCGTTGACCGGCCCGTTCCCCTCGGCGGTCGCGATGATGCGCTCACCCTTCGCCCACAGTTTGACCGTGGCCTCGTTGGCGTGGGTGCCGTCCGGGCGGTCCTCCACGATGGCCCGCCTGGACTCGACGCGGAAATAGCACCGGGCGCGGCCCTCCACCTCTTCGCGCAGGAGGAGTTCGAAGGAGGCGTCGGCGGCTTCGTAGGTGTAGCCCTGGAGTTCGCGTTCCTTGACGCG